>JBBRRC010000008.1:0-102299 GCA_038225385.1 Sphingomonadales bacterium
CCGATGCGCGTCCCACCAACCGGTGCGCCCGCGCCACAACGCGGCGAAATCCGAAAAGCCCATAGCTCAGCACTCGTGGACCGCGGCTTCCTGCTTTGGAGGATATCGTACGCCTGCCGGCATCCGATATCCTTCACAGAGGCAGACGTCCAGCCCTTTTTTTCGTTTCCTCGAAAGCTGACCTGTATCAGTATTGCGGCAACACGGTTGGCAGTGGAGTTTCGCG
This sequence comes from Sphingomonadales bacterium, assembly GCA_038225385.1. GTDB lineage: Bacteria > Pseudomonadota > Alphaproteobacteria > Sphingomonadales > Sphingomonadaceae > Sphingomonas_O. The sequence goes on from JBBRRC010000008.1 coordinate 227, forward strand.
TTCGCCTCTGTGGGCACGAAGCCGATAACGGCTTTGATACTCCCGCCGCTGTTTCGCAACTTCGTAGAGAACGATGCCCGAACTTGTGCCGAGATTAAGGCTCTCGATCATGCCAAACATCGGAATTGAGACGCACCGCTCGCTTCGTTCAACCGCAAGCTCGCTGATGCCCTTCGTCTCACTTCCAAACCAGACGGCCAGCTTTGCGTGTTCCGTGAAGTCGCCCTCGTGAAGCAACGTGTTTGTCCTGCCCTTTCGATGAGGAGAGGTAACGATCGAAACGAAATGGTTCTTCTCAAGATGGTCGAGACACGCTTCGGTGCTGTCAAACCGCTTCACGAAGGTCCATTTTACGGCAGAGACGGACAGTTTTGACAGCTTGGGGTCCGTGCGCAACTCGTTCCAGTCATCCGACAGAACGTGGCGAGGATCGATAACATACACCTTTTCAGCGCCTAGAGCGTTCACATTTCGAATGACCGTCCCAATGTTCCGTGGGTTTTCCGGGTCTTCGATTACGATGATCAGGTTCTTGCAGCGGAAGTCCCGTATCGCGTCCGCTCGCTTCCGTGCCGACCGCTTTTCCGGTGGAGGGTTTTCAGTTGTCACTTCCAAATACTCCGCTGCGAAAGCGACGATACCGAACGCTGGCAGAGGAAGCCACCCAATGGTAAAACGGCTGGTTTGCGGGTTTAATTGCCAAAAGCCGTCGGACCGCTTCCCACCCACAATCGGACGCAACGCCCCTACCGCCGTACCACCACCTCATATCCCGGCGCTTCCTCCTCGTCGTCGACCATTGCCGCCGGAAATCCGGTGCCCAGCACCTTGATGCCCAGCGGCTCTTCGTACCGCCGGATGATGTTGGGGGAATGCTCGCGCGGGCCGTAGCGTTGCTCGGCGTCCTTGAAGATGTCGACGATCAGCGGCGACAGCTCGACCGGCACCCGATGCCGCTGCGCGATCGCGTCGAACAGGCCGACGTCCTTGCTCACCAGGTCCATCGTGAAATTGATGTCGCGGCTGCCGTTCAGGATCACCTGGCTTTCGGTTTCGTGGACGAAGCTGTTGCCCGACGAAATGCGGATCGCTTCATAGGCGGTGTTCATGTCGAGGCCCGCCGCCTGGCACACGGTCAGCGCCTCCGCGAGCGCGACCAGATGCACCGTGCACAAATAGTTGGTCATCACCTTCAGCTGCGACGCCGTGCCAAGCGCGCCCGTGTGCAGGATGCGCCGCCCCATCGTCGTCAGCACCGGCAGCACCGCCTCGAACGCGGCGCGCGGGCCGCCGGCGAAGATCGCGATGTTGCCGGTGTCGGCGCGGTGACATCCGCCCGAGACCGGGCATTCCATGAACAGCGCGCCGCGCGCTTCGACCAGCGCGCCCAGGCGGATGATTTCCGAATAATCGGTCGTGCTCATCTCGAGCCAGATCTGCCCCGGTCGCAACACCTCGAGGAAACCGTCCGTCCCTTCTGCGACCGCCGAGCTGGCGGCGGGGGAGGGCAGGCAGGTGACGACGAGGTCGACGGTTTCGGCAAGGGCGCGGGGGGACGATGCCGCCGTCGCACCGCGCGCGACAAAGGCGGCGACAAGGGCGTCGTCGAGGTCGCGGACGGTCACGTCATGACCGTTGCGCATAAGGCTGCCCGCGAGCTTGCCGCCGACGTTGCCGAGGCCGATGAATCCGATTTTCATGAGCGCGTCCGAACAATCCTACCGCTGCGCAAATCCCACCTGCCGATCATGCGTCACAAATGAAAAAATTCAGCTCGTCGCCAAATTTTTTTGCATATCGCCTGACGAGGGTTGACCGCTAGGCTCGGTAGATCGTCGGCCACCGGGTCGCGCGGGGGATGCCGCAGTTCATGAAGACCAGTGCACGCGTGGTGATCATCGGCGGCGGCATCATGGGGGCAAGCCTGCTCTACCATCTCGCCGAACTCGGCTGGACCGATTGCCTGTTGGTCGAAAAGGATGAGCTGACTTCGGGATCGACCTGGCACGCGGCGGGCCAGTGCCCCAGCATCACCGGCAGCTACAATCTGGCGAAGATCCATGCCTATAGCAACGAGCTCTATCCGCGGCTCGAGGCGCTGACCGGGCAATATGTCAGCTGGCACAAGTCGGGCGGGATCCGCCTCGCCACGAACGCCCGCGAACTCGCCTGGATGCAGACGATCCTGGGCTATTCGAAAAGCATCGGCTTCGACATGGCGATCATCAGCCCGCAAGAGATCCGGCGGATCAATCCGTTCCTGACGACCGAGGGGGTGATCGCGGGCGCATATACGACCGGTGACGGTCATGCCGACCCGTCGGGGCTTTGCAACGCGCTGGCGATCGGCGCGCGCAATCTCGGCGCGACGATCGTGCGCAAGAACCGGGTGACCGGACTGACGCCGCTGCCCGGCGGTGAGTGGGATGTCGCGACCGAGCAGGGGACGATCCGAGCCGAAATCGTCGTGAACGCCGCGGGCTGCTATGCGCGTCAGGTCGCGCAGATGGCGGGCATCGACATTCCCGTGACCAACATGGAACATCATTATGTCGTCACCGATCCGATCCCGGCGTTCATCGAACGCGAAGGCGAGATTCCGGTCATGCGCTGCCCCTGGGTTTCGGGCTATTTCCGCCAGGAACAGAAGAGTGGCCTGATCGGCGTCTATGAGAACGCCGGGCTCGCGGAGGCATGGGCACCCAAAGGGCAGCCCGAGTGGTCCTCGACGAGCGAATTGTTCGTCGACGATATCGACCGCATTTCGCACTGGCTCGAACGTGCGATCGCGCGGATGCCGGTCTTTGGAGAGGTCGGCATCCGGCGCATCGTCAACGGCGCGATCCCGCATACGCCCGACGGCGGGCCGCTGCTGGGGCCTGCGGCGGGCCTGCGCAATTTCTGGCACTGTTGCGGCACGTCGTTCGGTATCGCGCAGGGCGGGGGTTCGGGCAAATATCTCGCGCAGTGGATGGTGTTCGGCGACGCCGATATCAACATGATCGAATTCGACCCGCGCCGCTACGGACCCTTCGCCGACGAGGAATACAGCCGCGCCAAGGTGTTCCTCGATTATCGCCTGACCTTCACGACGCGCCTGCCCGGGGAGGAGGAGCCCGACGGGCGCCCCCGCAAGACCAGCCCGCTTTACGAAAGGCTGACGGGCGCGGGCGCGGCTTACGGCGAAACCTATGGCTGGGAACGGCCCAAATGGTTTTCGCTCGACGGGCGCGAAGAGGAGCCGGGCTACCACCGCACCAATATTTTCGACGTCGTGGGCAACGAGGTGAAGGCGGTCGCCGAGCGCGTGGGCGTCCTCGACCTGTCGGGGTTCGCCAAATATGACGTCAAGGGGCCGGATGCTGCGGCGTTCCTCAACCGCATCTGTGCCAACCACATGCCGCGCAAACCGGAGGGTATCGCCCTGGTCCATCCGCTATCGCAACAGGGACGGATCTATGGGGAAATGACGGTGACCCGCCTGGCGGAAGATCACTATTATTGCCTGTCAGCTGCCGCGGCCGAGCAGCGTGATCTGGACCTTTTGCTGCAGAGCCGGCGCGACGGAGAGGACGTGCAGGTCCGCAACGTCACCATGGACCATGGGGTGCTGGTCGTCAGCGGACCGCAGTCGCGGGCGCTGCTGGAAAGCCTGACCGATGCCGACCTGAGCAACGCAGGCTTTCGCTGGCTCAGCGGGCGTGAGATTACCGTCGCGGGCATCCGCGTCCGCGCGCTGCGCGTCTCTTATGTCGGCGAGCTCGGCTGGGAACTCCATCCATCGATGAGCGACCTGGCCGCACTGTACGACGCTGTGTGGCAGGCCGGACAGCCACTAGGCATCGCCAACTATGGTCTTTACGCCGTCAACACGATGCGCCTCGAAAAAGGCTACAAGGCCTGGGGCAATGAACTGACCAGCGAGCTCACGATGGTCGAGGCCGGAATGGACCGCTTCGTCAGCTGGTCAAAGGGTGATTTCGTCGGGCGGCAGGCGACGCTCGACGCGCCCGACCGGATGCGCATCGTCTACGGCGAAGTGGACGCCAAGGACGTCGATGTGCGGGGCAATGAGCCGTGCCTGATCGGTGAAACCTGCATCGGGCTGGCCACCTCGGGTGGCTATGGGTACCGGACCGGCAAAAGCCTGTTCTTCGCCGCCGTTCCCCCCGATCACGCCGCGCCCGGCAGCCGGTTCGATATCCTGTTGCAGGGCGACCGGCGGGGGGCGACCGTGCTCGCCTGCCCGGCTTATGATCCCGACAACCTCAAGATGAGGGCCTGAGCGCGGTGGGGGACCTGCCGAAGCGCGCGCGCGTCGTCATCGTTGGGGGCGGCGTGATCGGCTGCTCGATCGCCTATCACCTGACCAAAATCGGCTGGACCGATGTCGTCCTGCTCGAACGCAAGCAGCTGACCAGCGGCACGACCTGGCACGCGGCAGGACTGGTCGGGCAGCTCCGCCCGTCGATCAACATGACCCGGCTCGCCAAATATACGGGCGAGCTTTATCGCGGCCTCGAAGCCGAGACGGGGCAGGCGACGGGTTATCGCCAGTGCGGGTCGGTGTCGATGGCGACCAATGCCGAACGGTTCGAGGAACTGAAACGCAGCGCCTCGATGGCAAAGGTGTTCGACCTGCCGGTGCATGTCGTCACGCCAGCCGAAATCAAGGCGATGGCGGGCATCCTGAACGTCGACGACGTCGTCGGGGGCATCCACATCCCGAGTGACGGCTACGCCAACGCGGTCGATATCACTCAGGCGCTGGCCAAAGGCGCGCGGACGGGCGGCGCGCAGATCTTCGAAAACACCAAGGTGACGCGCATCCGGCACGACGGCGAACTGGTGACGGGCGTGGAAACCGGCGATGGCTGGATCCACGCCGATCATGTCGTGCTGTGTGGCGGCATGTGGACGCGCGACCTGGCGGCCAGCATCGGCGTCGCGGTGCCACTGCACGCCTGCGAGCATTATTACGTGCTGTTCGAGGGAATTGCCGGGCTGAATGCCGACCTGCCGGTGCTGCGCGATTATGATCACTGCGGCTATTACAAATATGATGCGGGCAAGCTGCTGGTCGGTGCGTTCGAGCCCCACGCCAGACCCTGGGGCATGGACGGGATTCCGGAGGATTTCTGCTTCGACGAGATTGCCGGCGACTTCGACCATTTTGCACCCGTGCTGGAGGACGCACTGCGCCGGGTGCCGGCGCTGCAGAATGCGGGCATCCAGAAATTCTTCTGCGGGCCCGAGAGCTTCACCCCCGATGTTCGCTATCATCTGGGCGAGTGTCCTGAACTCAAAGGCTGTTTCGTCGCGGCGGGACTGAATTCGATCGGCCTCCAGTCGGCGGGCGGGGTGGGCAAGGTGATGGCCGAGTGGATCCGCGACGGCGCCCCCCCGGCGGACCTGTGGACAGTCGACGTCCGGCGTAACATGCCGTTCCAGAGGAACCGCAAATACCTGCGTGAGCGCGTGAGCGAGAGCCTGGGACTGCTCTACGCGACGCACTATCCCTTCAAGCAATATGCGACGGCACGGGGGGTGCGGAAAACGGCGATCCACGACCGGCTGGCGGCGGTAGGGGCATGTTTCGGCGAGGCGTTCGGGTGGGAACGACCGAACTGGTACGGCGCTGCGGGCGGCACGCCGACCTATGAATACAGCTATGGTCGCCAGAACTGGTTCGCCGCCAATGCCGCCGAATGTAGGGCGGTGCGCGAGGCCGTGGGCCTGTTCGATCAGTCGTCGTTCGCCAAATTCCGGCTGGAAGGACGCGATGCGGTGCGTGTGCTGAACCGGGTCTGCGCCAATGACATCGACGTGGCCGAGGGCAGGCTGGTCTATACCCAGTGGTTGAATGACCGGGGCGGCATCGAGGCCGATCTGACGGTGACGCGGCTGTCGCCGACGGCCTTCCTTATCGTCACCGGCGCCGAAACGCAGGTCAGGGACTTCGATTGGTTGCGCCGCCATATTCCCGGCGATGCCCATGCCGTCCTTGTCGATGTGTCATCGGCGATCGGTGTGCTGTCGGTGATGGGGCCGAACGCGCGGGCGCTCCTCCAGTCCCTCACGCCCGACACCCTTTCCAACGAAGGCTTTCCCTTCGGCACGAGCCGGGAGATCGAGCTTGGCTACGCCATCGTGCGCGCGTCGCGCATCACCTATGTCGGTGAGCTGGGGTGGGAGCTTTATATTCCGACCGAGTTCATGATGGGCGTCTATGACATGATCGTCGCCGCCGGAGAGGACTTCGGCCTCAAACATGCCGGGTATCACGCGCTCAATGCCCTGCGCATGGAAAAGGGCTATCGCCACTGGGGTCACGACATCACCGATGAGGATACGCCACTGGAGGCGGGCTTGGGCTTTGCGGTGAAGATGGACAAGCCGGGGGGATTTATCGGGCGCGAGGCGCTGGCCAGACAAAAGGACGAGGGCGTCCGGCAAAAACTCGTTCAGTTTCTGCTCCGGTCACCTGACCCGATGCTTTATCATAATGAGCCCATCTGGCAGGGCGACCGCATCGCCGGTTATATCCGCTCGGGCATGTATGCGCACACTTTGGGCGGGGCATGCGGGCTCGGCTATGTAACGGCGGCAGATGGCGGCCCGGTGGGCGCGATCGCCGCGGACGATTATGAGATCGAGATTGCTGGTGTCCGTTATCCGGCGACAGCTTCGTTGAAGCCGATGTACGATCCCACGAACGCCCGGATCAAATGCTGATGCCCGAGACCATGTCGGAGACCCCGTCGGCGATGATGCGCCGCCTCGCCGCGAAAACGCGCATCGGGTACAGTTTCGAACAGGAGTTCTACACCAGCGATGCGGTGTTTGGAGCGGATATGCAGCGGGTTATCGGCCGGAAATGGATCGTTGCGGGCCCTGTTTCGCGTATTCCCGCCAGGGGCGACTATTTCCTGTTCAGGATCGGTGCCGAGCAGATCATCGTCGTCCGCGAAAACGAGACGAGCGTTCGCGCCTTCTTCAATGTCTGCCGTCACCGCGGCTCGCTGATCTGCTCAGCCGACAACGGTAATGCCCCGCGGCTGGTCTGCCCCTATCATGCCTGGACCTATGGTCTCGATGGGCGGCTGCTCGCCGCGCGGCTGATGCCGGATGATTTCGACAGGGCGGAGAACGGGCTGTTCGCCTGCCATGTCCGGGTGTTCCACGGCCTCGTCTTCATCAACCTGACCGACGGCGAGCCGGACGATTTCGACGCGACCTTTGGCGACATGGATGCGATCCTCGATTATCAGGGGATCGCAGGTGCCCGGATTGCCTACGCCGGCAGCTATCCGACCTGCGCCAACTGGAAGCTGGTCGTGGAGAATTTCTTCGAATGCTACCACTGCGCTCCGGCGCATCCCGAATTCTGCTCGATGCATGCCGCCGAATCGATCGTGGCGGTGGGGGCGGGGCCACGGTCGGGACCGGCCGATGCGATCGCGAGCTTTGCGCCCAGGCTGAAGGCATGGGAGGAGCGTGCCGCGGCCACCGGTCGTCCGATCGGCAATATTGATGAGCCGCCGACAAGCAGCCATCTGCGGCTCCTGATGCAACGCATGAACAAACCGGGCTTTGCGTCCGAAACCCGCGACGGTACCCCGCCGGCGCCGCTGATGGGCAGACGCAGCATGGCCGACGGGGGCCGGATGCACCTGAGCTTCAGCCCGTTCACGCAGATCGTTGCCGACGACCATTTCGCGATCCTCTTCCTGTTCACGCCGCGTGCCGCGCTGCAAACCGATGTCGAGATGATCTGGCTGGTCGATGGTCGCGCAACGGCAGACGAGGTCGACATCGAGAAGATGATCTGGGGCTATCACGCGACGACTACTCAGGACAAAAAGATCACCGAGGACAATCAGGCCGGCATCATGTCGAGCCGATATCGTCCTGGCCGGTATTCCGACCAGGAAGGGAGCGTCATCAATTTCCAGAAATGGTATCTGAACCAGTTCGGGCTGGAGCGTGCCGGTTGACGATCCCCGCCGTCATGCGCGCTGTGCTGCTGACGGGTAACGGCGGTTTCGACATGCTCGAGGTGCGCGACGATGTCGGGGTGCCCGTGCCGGGACCAGATGATGTCCTGATCCGCATCGGTGCGGCGGGCGTCAACAACACCGACATCAATACCCGGATCGGCTGGTATTCGAAAGCCGTGGCCGAATCGACGGATGCTGGCGCGGCGACCGGCATAATGGGGGCCGGCGACGAGAGCTGGTCGGGCGGCATTTTCCGCTTTCCGCGCATTCAGGGGGCCGATGCCTGCGGCCGTATCGTCGCCGTCGGCCAGGCCGTCGATGGCGACCGGGTCGGTCAGCGTGTGCTTGTCGAACCCATGTTTCGGGCCACCGCGGGCATGGACGCCCGCTATTTCGGTTCGGAGGTCGACGGCGCGTTTGCCGAATATGCCTGTGTACCGGCGGTCCACGCCTATGCGGTCGAAACCGAGCTGACCGACATCGAGCTCGCCTCCTTCCCTTGTGCCTATTCGGCCGCGGAAAACATGCTCGCGCGGATCGGGCTTGCGTCGGGCGAGCGGGTATTGATCACCGGGGCGTCGGGCGGTGTCGGGTCGGCAGCGGTGCAGCTCGCCCGGCGACGCGGCGCGACGATAACGGCGATTGCCGGCGCGGCAAAGGCAGACGCGGTTCGCGCTCTTGGCGTGGCTGAGGTCGTCGAGCGCGATGCCGATCTGATCGCGGCGTTCGGGCGCGATCATTTCGACGCCGTCGTCGATGTCGTCGGCGGCGCGCAGTTCGGCAGCCTGCTCGATTGTCTGAAGCCGGGTGGGCGCTATGTCGTCGCCGGGGCGATCTCGGGACCGGTCGTCGGCCTCGACCTGCGCACGCTGTACCTGAAGGACCTCGGATTGTTCGGCTGTACCGCGCTCGGACCGGGCGTGTTCGCCGATCTTGTCGGCTATATCGAACGCGGGGAGATCGTGCCGCTGGTGGCCGCCACCTATCGCCTCGACGAAATCGTCACTGCTCAGGAGGAATTCCTGACCAAACGTCATGTGGGAAAGATTGTCCTCATTCCCTGAACTGCTTACGATCTCGCCGGTGGCTTATCGCGATGGAATGACTGCTGTGGGCATCAGCTGACCCCTTGAGGCCCTGACGAAATAGGCCGCCAGGAAAGCGGCCGTCACCAGCATGCTCGCCCATAGTTCGACGCGGTGACCGGCATTGAGAGCCATGAGAATGAGGACGCCGACGATGCCTCCGATCGACACCCATGTGCCATAGGGATGGAACCACATCCTGATCTGCAGCCGCTCCGGCGCGGATGCCTCCAACCGGTTCCGCAGTTTCAGCTGGGCGATCGCAATCAGCAGATAGATGAACAACATGATCGCGCCCGACGAATTGACCAGGAAGTTGAACACCCCGTCCGGCGACAGGACCGAAACCGCCAGCGCACCATAGCTGAACAGGCTGGCAATCAGGATGGCACGACCGGGGACGCGCGACCGGGTCAGCTTCACACAATATTGCGGCGCATCGCCGTTCTGCGCGAGCCCGAACATCGCGCGCGAGGTGATGTAGATCCCCGAGTTGAGGCAGGACAGCACGGCAACCAGCACGATCACGTTCATGACGAGGTCGGCGGCGGGATAGCCCATGACGCGCAGGGCGTGGGCAAAAGGCGACACGCCGACCCTGATCTCGTTCCACGGCACGACCGACACGATGACCAGGATCGACAAGACGAAAAAGATCAGGATGCGAACGGAAACCGAAACCGTCATGCGGGCGATCGTTTTTGCGCCCTCGTTCGATTCGGCCGCAGCGAGCGTCGCGATTTCCGCGCCGCACAGCGCAAAGATCGTCGTCGCGACGCCGGTTAAGATCGCGGCAACGCCCGCGGGGGCAAACCCGCCATGTGCGGTCAGGTTGGCAAACGTCGGCCCGTGCGGTGATGTCAGGCCAGTGGCGTAGGCCGTGCCCAGGACGATGAAGACGATGATGGCCGCAACCTTCGTAGAGGCGAACCAGAATTCAAACTCACCATAGGATTTGGCCGACATCAGGTTGATGGCGGTCATGATCGCCATCAGGGTGATGCCGACCTGCCAGATTTCGAACTGGGGCAACCAGCCGCAAATGATTTTGGCCCCCGCGATCGCCTCGACCGCGACGACGACCACCCAGAAATACCAGTAGAGCCAGCCGACCAGGAATCCGGCCCAATTGCCGACACCTTCACGCGCAAAATCCGGAAACGTCCGCCCTCCGGGCATGGCCATGGCCATTTCGGATATCATGCGCATAACGAGCAGGACCAGCAGCCCGCCGAGCGCATAGCTGACGACGGCCGCCGGGCCGATGGTGCTGATCGCCGTCGATGACCCGACGAACAGTCCTGCACCGATAATCCCGCCGAACGTGATCATCGAAACGTGCCGGGACTTCAGCGAGCGGCTGAGCGAGGCATGTTCCGCACCGGCCGGCAGGTCCTTGTCTACGTCAGTCAACTTAACCCTCCGTGCCGGCATTAGTCAGACTGGTCGTTTCGACACGAGATGAAAAGGAGCAATTCGACGGCATCACGGCCGATGGCTTTGGTGCTGCTGCGGCCCGCGTCGCACCGATGTGCCGCTCTCCCCTTGCGGCGGCCAGCGCTTCCTGGCGGTGCCGCTCGCGATAGCCGGCGCGCTGCGCCTCCGTCCGCTCGTCGTGACAGGCGGGGCAAGCCACACCCTCTTCGTAGCGTGGCGACGCCACATCGCGCTCGCTCACCGGCCTTCGACAGGCGTGGCACAGCAGCTGGGTACCCGGGACTAGCGCGTGCCCCACCGTCGCGCGCTGGTCGAACACGAAACATTCGCCCTGCCACAGGCTTTCGTCGGCCGGGACCGTCTCGAGATATTTCAGGATTCCGCCCTGCAGATGATAGACCTGGTCGACCCCGCTGGCCTTCAGGAACGCCGTCGATTTCTCGCAGCGGATGCCCCCGGTGCAGAACATCGCGACCTTCGGAGGTGTCCCGCGGCCCAGCAGAACGTCGCGTTGCGCCCGGAACCAGGCCGGAAAATCGCGGAATGTCCGGGTGCCGGGGTCGACCGCGCCGACGAAAGTGCCGAGCGCGACTTCATAATCGTTACGCGTATCGATCAGGATCGTGTCCGGGTCCGAGATCAGCGCATTCCAGTCTTCAGGAGCCACATAATGACCGGCGCTCGCCAGCGGGTCGATGTCCGGCTCTCCCATCGTCACGATCTCGCGCCGTATCTTCACCTTCATTCGGTGAAACGGCATCGCCTCGGCGCGCGAGAATTTGACGTCGAGCCCGGCACATCCCGGCAGCGTGCGGATGTGCGACAACACGCGCTCGACGGCGCTATCGGGTCCCGCGATCGTGCCGTTGATCCCCTCGTGCGCGAGCAGCAGCGTGCCGCTGATCTTCTGGTCACGGCAGAGCCTGGCCAGCGGGACCCTGATCGCTTCGCAATTTTCGAAGCGCGTGAATTTGTAGAGCGCGGCGACGCAAATGGGTGGCTGGGGCGAGGTCATGCCGATTAGCCAGCGGTCATCCGATTCGCGACCAGATCGTCGACCACGGAGGGGTCGGCGAGCGTCGAGGTGTCGCCGAGCGTCGATACATCGCCCTCGGCGATCTTGCGCAGGATGCGGCGCATGATCTTGCCCGAGCGCGTCTTGGGGAGCGACGGCGCGAACTGGATGGCATCGGGTGTTGCGATCGGACCGATCTCGGTCCGGACCCAGCGCGCCAGTTCGGCGCGCAGCGCCTCGGTCGGCGTCACGCCCGCGTTGAGGGTAACATAGGCATAAATGCCCTGACCCTTGATCGGGTGGGGCATCCCGACGACCGCGGCTTCGGCGACATGGCCGTGCAGGACCAGCGCGCTTTCGACTTCGGCGGTGCCCATACGGTGCCCCGAAACATTGATGACGTCGTCAATCCGGCCGGTGATCCAGTAATAGCCGTCGGCGTCACGCCGCGCGCCGTCACCGGTGAAATATTTGCCCGGAAACGTCTGGAAATAAGTGCTGAAAAAGCGTGCATGATCGCCCCAGACGGTGCGCATCTGCCCCGGCCATGACCGGGCAATGACCAGCGGCCCTTCACAGGGTCCGTCCTGTACGACGCCCTCGTTATCGACGATCTGCGGCTCGACGCCGGGCAGCGGCAGGGTCGCCGAGCCGGGCTTGAGCGGCGTCGAGGGCAGCGGCGATATCATGCCCGCCCCCGTTTCGGTCTGCCACCACATGTCGATGATCGGGCAACGACCGCCGCCGACGACTTCGTGATACCAGCGCCACGCCTCGGGGTTGATCGGCTCCCCGACGGACCCCAGCAGGCGCAGGCTCGACCGGTCGGTCGATGTTACGAAACCGTCGCCATCGCGCATCAGCGCGCGCAGCGCCGTCGGTGCGGTGAACAAGGTCGCTACCCGGTGGCGGTCGACGATCTGCCAGATGCGGCTCGGCGTCGGCCAATTGGGTACCCCCTCGTACATCAGCGTCGTCGCGCCATTGGCAAGCGGCCCGTAGACGATATAGCTGTGGCCGGTGACCCAGCCGACGTCGGCGGCGCACCAGAAAACTTCGCCCCGACGATAGTCGAAACACATTGCATGGGTCATCGCGGCCCACAACAGATAGCCGCCCGTCGTGTGGACCACCCCCTTGGGCTTGCCCGTCGAGCCCGAGGTGTAAAGGATGAACAGCGGGTCCTCGGCATTCATCGGTTCGGGCGCGCAGTCAGCGGTAACGTCGACTTCGTCGTACCAGATATCGCGCCCCGCCTTCATCTCCACGTCATGGCCAGTGGCGCGAACGACGATGACCTTGTCGAGGCACGTCACGAGTTCGGCCGCCCGGTCGACATTGGCCTTCAGTGGGACCTGCTTGCCGCCACGCCGGCCCGCGTCGGCGGTCACGACGATGGTCGAATCGCAATCGGTAATCCGCCCGGCGAGCGCGTCGGGCGAAAAGCCCCCGAAAACGATCGAGTGGATCGCACCGATCCGCGCGCAGGCGAGCATTGCAAAGGCCGCCTCGGGAATCATCGGCAGGTAAAGCGTGATCCGGTCGCCCTTTTTCCCCCCCGCGCCTTTAAGGACGTTGGCGAACCGGCAGACCTCTGCATGAAGCTGGCGATAGGTGAACCGGCGCGGCGCTTCGTCGGGGGCGTCGGGTTCCCAAATGATCGCGATGTCGTCGGCATGCTGTTCCAGATGCCGGTCGATGCAATTGATGGTGACGTTGAGCACGCCGTCGGCGAACCAGCGGACGCCAAAGTCCGCTTCGGCAAAGCTCGACTCATCCATCCTTGTCGGCGTCGTGATCCAGTTCAACCGCCCGATCGCCTCACGCCAGTAGCTGTCGGGATCGCTCAGCGAGCGTTGGTGTTCGGCGGCACGGGGGGCAAGGTCAGTCATACCCTACGCTTAGCGCCTGATATGGCCGCAGGAAAAGCATTGCGTGCAGCCGTCCCGGGCGACGGCCGGCGCGACAGGGTGATTAAGACGCGATACATCGCGTCGGGCCTAATCCCTGTAGCAGCCGGTCGCGACTTTGTGCGACGCAACGGTCGGAGCATGTGCATGAACAACTTTTCCAGGACCGCGATGATCGCCGTGCTTGTCGCGGTAGCGGGCACTGCCCACGCCGCCGACCGCCGCATCACCGTCGTCAACGCGACCCCGAATACGCTGATGCGCCTCTTCGCGTCGCCGAGTGTCGGCCGCCAGATCGACGAGGACATGCTGGGCGATACGATCGTCAAGCCGGGCCAGTCGGTCCAGCTGGTCATCGGCGGTGGCGGCGATGCCTGCCTCTATACGCTCAAGGGCAGTTTTGACGACGGCACGACCAAGGTGCGTGACAAGGTCAATGTCTGCGAACTCAGGACCTATCGGTTCGGCGCGGAATAGGGGTCAGCCTTCGTCGCCGTACAGCGCGATTTCGGCGGCTCGTCCGCCCGAAACTCGCGCCCGGTACATGCCCGGCGTCGTAAACGCCCAGCCGCAGTCACCACCGGGTCCGGCCACGATGACCCCGCCGCTGCCGCCCAAAGCCGTGACCTCTGCCATCACCTTGCGCGCCGCCGTCACGATATCCTCGCCGGTGAAGCGGACGCGTGCGCAGATTTCGTGCGCCACCCCCTCGCGGATGAAAAACTCGCCGGCACCAGTGGCCGAAACCGCGCCGGCACGGTCGTCGGCGTAGGTACCTGCGCCGATGATGGGCGAATCGCCGATCCGTCCCCAGCGCTTGCCCGTCAGGCCGCCGGTCGAGGTCGCTGCGGCGACGTGCCCCCCGTCGTCGACGGCGACGGCACCAACCGTCCCGTATTTCAAATCCATGTCGAACCAGTCGCTGCCCCGGTCCTTCATCATGTCGAGTTGCTGGCGGCGTTCTGCGGTCGCGAACCATGCCGGGTCGACCTGCTCGATGCCGTGCTCCGCTGCAAAACGGTCGGCCCCGTCGCGGGCCAGCATGACGTGCGGGCTGTAATCCATGATCGCGCGCGCCAGGGTGACGGGATTTCGCGTGCGCGTGACACCCGTCACCGCCCCGGCGGCACGCGTTCGCCCATCCATGATCGCCGCGTCGAGCTCGTTGACGCCATCATAGGTGAAGACCGCGCCCCGGCCCGCGTTGAACGCCGGATCGTCTTCAAGCACGCGCACCGCAGCTTCGACGGCCGCGACGGCCCCGCCCCCGGCGGCGAGCGCCCCGCCCGCGGCATCGAGGGCATGCGCAAGCGCGGCTCGAACCGCCGCTTCCTGGGTCGGCGTCATCGACGAACGCTCAATGATGCCTGCTCCGCCGTGGATGACGAGCGACCAGCGGGTCGTCGACGACATGCCCTATTCTCCCTAAAGCACCTTGCCTTTACCGCGCCGGTGCAAATCCGCCACTTATGTTCATCAGCCGTTCAGTCGACACTTATGATATGTTGTATCATCCGTCACGCCGCTGAGCCGGCCGCAATCTCTGGAGCCGGGTATCATGTTGCGTGCCTATTTTCGTGCGAGCGTTTCGATTCTGGTTGCGGCCGCCCCGCTCGCTCTTGCATCGGCCCAGACCACGGCCGCCCCGGCTGCCCCGCCGAGCGGGGCAGCTGCCGCTGGCGATATCATCGTGACCGGCAAACGGCTCGATGAGGCGCGTGCCTCGATCCAGCCCAGTCTCGGCGCCACGACCTATTCGATTTCGGACAAGCAGCTTCAGGCGCTTCCCGGCGGCGACAACCAGCAGCTCAATCAGGTGCTGTTGCAGCTGCCCGGTGTCGTCCAGGACGGTTTTGGCCAGTTCCACGTCCGTGACGACCACAATAACCTGCAATATCGCATCAACGGCACGATCCTGCCGGAGGGTGTCGCCGTGTTTGGCCAGACGTTGTCACCGCGCCTGGTTGAGCGGTTCGACCTGCGCACCGGGGCGCTTCCTGCCCAATATGGACTGCGGACGGCGGGTATCGTCGACATCACGACCAAGAGCGGGTTCAGGAACGGTGGCGAGATCTCGATCTATGGCGGAAGCCACGATACGGTCGAGCCGAGCTTCGAATATGGCGGATCGTCGGGCAACACGAATTATTTCGTCACCGGCAGCTACCGGCACAGCAATCTGGGGATTGAGGCCGTTGATGCCGCCCGCATGCAGCTCCACGACAAAACCGAGCAGGTTCAGGGGTTCGCTTATATCGATCATGTCCTCGACGAGAACAGCCGGATTTCGCTCCTCGGCGGTTATTCGGACCAGAAGTTCCAGATTCCCAATCCATCCGGACTGCATCCCGACAGCGGCTACAGCGTCGGCGGGCGCACCGATTTCCTGAGCGACGATCTCGACGAACGGCAGCGCGAAAAGACCGCGTTCGCAATTGGCAGCTTTCTCCACGACGACGGACCGCTGACGCTACAGGCATCGCTATATGCCCGCGTGTCGCGCCTCGAATACACCCCCGACGTGATTGGCGAACTTCTGTTCAACGGCATTGCCCAGACCGCCACCAAGCAGGATTTCACCTTCGGCGGTCAGGTCGAAGCGGCCTATCGCATCGGCGATCATCATACCCTGCGCGGGGGCGTCGTCGTCTCGCGCGACCGCGGCAACAGCCGGACGACGACCGAGGTATTTCCGGTCGCGGGCGATGGTAGCCAAAACGGCGAACCAATTGCGGTCATCGACAATGGTGACGCGACCGAGTGGACCTACAGTGCGTATCTCCAGGACGAATGGAAGCTCGTCGACGGCCTGACGGTCAACTACGGCGGTCGCTTCGACCGTTATGAGGGGTTCCGGTCCGAACAACAGTTCAGCCCGCGCATCAACGCCGTGCTGACGCCTGCGCGCGGCCTGACGATCCACGTCGGCTATGCGCGCTATTTTTCGCCCGCCCCCTTTGCCAATGTGGCGACGACCAGCGTGCTCAAATTCCGCGGGACCAGCGCGCAGGCGCCCGGTGACAATGGTGTCGATCCGCCGGCCGCAACGATTCCCTTTGCCGAGCGCCAGGATTATTTCGACGTCGGTTTCGAACAGAAAATCGGGACGGCCATCACGCTTGGGATCGACGCCTATCACCGCCGGTCGCGGAACCTGGTCGACGAGGGGCAGTTCGGCGCGCCGATCATCCTGACGCCGTTCAACTACGATCGGGGCAGGATTGACGGGATCGAGGGCAATATCGGCTATGCGCGCGGGCCGCTGGCCGTCTACGCGAACTTCTCCTACGCCAAGGC
The DNA here is from genome assembly GCA_038225385.1 of Sphingomonadales bacterium. Classification (GTDB taxonomy): domain Bacteria; phylum Pseudomonadota; class Alphaproteobacteria; order Sphingomonadales; family Sphingomonadaceae; genus Sphingomonas_O. The sequence goes on from JBBRRC010000008.1 coordinate 16,971, forward strand.
GCAGGGGCGCGACATCGTGTCCAGCCAGTTCAGTTTCGATCCCGCCGACGTCGCCTATATCCGCGATAATTTCATCTACCTCGATCACGACCAGACCTACACCGGGTCGGGCGGCATTTCCTACCGGTTCGGCAGCGATCCGCAGAACGCGACCCAGGTCGGCGCAAGCATGATCTATGGTTCCGGCCTGCGTCGGGACGGTGGCGGCGTGCCCAATGGCGGCAAACTGCCGCCCTATGCGACGGTCAACCTGACCGCGAGCCACAAGCTGTCCGGTCCGGGGATCGAGGTCCGTGCGGACATCATCAATGTCCTCGACCATGTCTACGAAATCCGCGACGGGTCGGGCGTCGGCGTCGGCGCACCGCAGTTCGGCCAGCGCCGTGGATTCTTCCTGGGTCTCAGCAAGACTTTTTGAGGATGGTGCCGCGTCGGCGGAACTCTCCTATACGGTGAAGCTTTCGCCGCAGCCGCACGACCCCTTGGCATTGGGGTTTTCGAAGACGAAGCCGGCGGTGAAGTCATCCTCCACCCAGTCCATGCGGCTGCCGATCAGGTACAGCACCGATGCCCCGTCGACGAACAGCGTGCCGCCCGCCGTCTCGATCCGCTCGTCCGTCGGGTTCGCGGCGGTCACATAATCGACCGAATACGCCAGCCCTGAACACCCGCGGCGCGGGGTCGACAGCTTGACGCCGATTGCGTCCGCGGGCGCGCGCGCCATCAACGCGGCGATGCGTGCCTCTGCACCCGGTGTCAGGAGCAATGCGGCCGGCCGGACCCGAGTTGGGGTCGCCATTACAGCATTCCCAGTTCGAGGCGTGCCTCATCGGTCATCTTGCCCGGATCCCACGGTGGGTCCCAGACGAGATTGACGTCGACGACGCCCACGCCCGGCACGCCGCCGACGCGCAGCTCGACTTCGGTCGGCATCGTCTCCGCGACCGGGCAATTGGGCGTTGTCAGGGTCATGTTGACAACGACATGTCCCTCGTCGACCTCCACGCCGTAGATAAGACCCAGATCATAGATGTTCACCGGGATTTCGGGGTCGTAGATATCCTTCAGCGCGGCGATCACGCCCTCGTACAGCGCGCCGTCGGGGCCGTTCGGATCAGCTTTGGGAGACCCGGCCTTCAAAAAACCGTCGAGGTAATCGGGGCGCCTCTCCCCGTCCGTGACGTCCTGCACGCGCGCCCGGGGCGGGGTCTCGACGTGGTCAACTTCCTCTATTCTCATCCGAACAGCTTCCTTACCCGCTCAAGTCCCCGCACCAGGGCGTCGATATCGTCCGGCCCGTTATAAATGCCGAAACTGGCGCGCGCGGTCGCATCGACGCCAAGATAGTCCATCAGGGGCTGGGCGCAATGATGGCCGGCACGGATTGCGACCCCTGCCTCATCCAAGATAGTGCCGACGTCGTGCGGGTGCACCCCCTCGACGTTGAAGCTGACGATACCCGCCGATTCTTCGGGACCATAGAGCCGTACCGAATTGACCTGCGCCAGCGCGGCGCGGCACGCCGCAACCAGGGCGGTCTCATGGGCGTGGACCGCGTCGAGGCCGATCGCCTCGACATAGTCGATTGCGGCAGCCAGGCCGACGACCCCGACGATATGGGGCGTTCCCGCCTCGAACCGGCCCGGCGGCGGGGCGTAGGTCGTGCGGGCGAAGGTGACGCGGTCGATCATCGCGCCGCCGCCCTGCACCGGCGGCATCGCGTCGAGCAGTTCGGCACGGCCCCACAAGACGCCGATGCCCGTCGGGCCGTAGAGCTTGTGGCCTGAAAACACGTAGAAATCGCAGTCGAGATCGCCGACATCAACGGCGAGGCGCGGCACCGCCTGGCACCCGTCGAGCAGCAGCCGTGCCCCTACCGCATGTGCGAGACGAGCGGCACGCTTTGCCTCGAGGACGGAGCCAAGGACGTTCGAAACATGCGCGAACGCGACCATCGTGTGCTGCGGCGTCAGCATTGCCTCCGCCGCGTCGAGATCGATGCGGCCGTCAGCCGTCAGCGGACAGACGTCGACCGCGTAACCGGCGAGCTGCCAGGGCACGATATTGCTGTGATGTTCGAGCTGGCTGAGCAACACCCGGCCACGCGGATGGGTCTGGGCAACCAGATTGATCCCCTCGGTCGCGCCCCGCACAAAGACGACCTCGTTTTCGGATGACGCCCCGATGAATTCGGCGACCCGCCGGCGCGCGGCCTCATAGGCAAGCGTCATGTTTGCGGAGCGCGCGTACACACCGCGGTGGACGGTCGCATAGTCCGGACCATAGGCGCGCGCGATGGCGTCGATGACGGCCTGCGGTTTCTGCGCGGTGGCTGCGGTATCGAGATAGTGCCAGGAACCGATGCCGGGAAAGTCGGCGCGCCGGTCGAGCGGCCGAGCGAGGGTGGCGACGCTCACGACAATTTCCCCAGGGCCGCCAGCGCTGCCGCCTCGAGATCATCCTGGGCGGCGGCGCCGGCAAATACCTCGCTGACAAACGCCTGCAAGAGCAGCGTCTGCGCATCGGCAGGCGGCAGGCCACGCGCCGCCAGATAGAACAGCGCATCGCGATCGAGCTCGCCGACCGTCGCGCCGTGCGCGCATTTCACGTCGTCGGCATAAATCTCAAGCTCGGGCTTGGCATTGGCGGTCGCGCTGCGGCTGAGCAGCATCGCTTTTACCGACTGCACACTGTCGGTCTTCTGCGCGTCGCGGGCGACCGCCACCTTGCCGAGGTAAGAGCCGGTCGCGGAGCCGCCGAGGACCGAGCGTATCGTCTGGCGACTGGTGGCGTTCGCGGCGACATGGCGGACGGTGGTTACGACCTCCAGGGTCGCCGAACCCCCGCCGATCTGGACCCCGCCGAGTTCGAAATGCGCGCCGTCATGGAGCGTCACGTCGATGGCGACACGCCCATAGCCCGCGCCGATATTGGTATTGAGCAGGTGAAAGTCCATCCGTGCCGCGGGCAGGAGCGTGATGGCGTAATCATGGATGCCGCTGTCAGCGATCAGATGCCGCGCCGCGGTGTCGCCCGCCGCAACGACGATCTCCACCGGTGCCGGCACCGGCCACAGGCGCGCGACAGCGTCGAGGTCGCTATAGCGCCATGCCTCGTCCTTGCGGGTCGGCAATGCGTTCATGCGGCCAGCTCCCGGTAGCCCTCGCGCTCAAGTTCGAGCGCGAGTTCGGGCCCGCCGGTGCGGGTGATACGGCCGTCGGACAGCACATGGACGAAATCGGGGCGGACGTAATCGAGCAGCCGCTGGTAGTGCGTGATCAGCAGGACCACCTTGTCAGGTTTGCGCATGATGCGGTTGATACCGTCGCCGATGACGCGCAGCGCGTCGATATCGAGGCCGCTATCGGTTTCATCGAGGATCGCCAGCGCCGGGTCGATGATGCCCATCTGCACCATCTCGTTGCGCTTTTTCTCGCCACCCGAAAAACCGACGTTCACCGGGCGCTTCAGCATGTCGTAATCCATGCCCATCGCCGCGGCCTGCGCGCGCGCGACCTTCAGGAATTCCCCGCCCGACAGCGGCGCTTCGCCGCGCGCCTTGCGCTGCGCGTTGAGGGCTTCGCGCAGGAACTGGACGTTCGAGACGCCGGGGATTTCCACTGGGTACTGGAAGCCAAGGAACAGACCAGCCGCGGCGCGTTCGTGCGGGGCGAGGGCAAGGAGGTCGACGTCGTTGAAGCGCACCTCACCCGACGTCACCTCATACCCCGGCCGCCCGGCAAGCACATAGCCCAGCGTCGATTTGCCCGCACCGTTCGGCCCCATGATCGCGTGAATCTCGCCCGCATTGAGCGCGAGGGTGAGGCCCTTGAGGATCGGCGTGTCGCCGACGCTGGCGTGGAGGTTATTGATTTGGAGCACGAACAGTCCAGCTTTCGTATGATGCAAAAACACGCTTATGCGCTGCGATGGCTAGATCGAGGCTATCAAACCATTCCCAGCCATCTCGATCTTCGGTAGTGAAGGCCATCTCGTTCCAAGGCGTTCCCAAATCGTCGATCTTCTTGTCGTCGACACCTGCCACGGGGATTCTATCCAGATAGACCGCTGCAAATTTCCCATCGGAGGGACGTTGGACACAGGTTCTCAGCAGCAAAAAGTCGCCGTCATGCTCAAATATCCGATGGCAAAAGACATTTTCGTCAATCACCCCACGCTCCCCTCGAGCGAAATCCCCAGCAGCTTCTGCGCCTCGACCGCGAATTCCATCGGGAGTTGCTGCAGCACTTCCTTGGCGAAGCCGTTGACGATCAGCGCCACGCCCTCTTCGGCGGAAAGTCCGCGCTGCATCGCGTAGAACAGCTGGTCGTCGCTGATCTTGCTGGTCGTTGCCTCATGCTCGATCTGCGCGGTCGGGTTGCGGACTTCGATATAGGGCACGGTGTGCGCGCCGCTTAAGGACCCCAGCAACAGGCTGTCGCACTGGGTGAAGTTGCGGACGTTTTCCGCCGTCGGGCCGACGCGCACCAGCCCGCGATAGGTGTTGTTGCTGTGACCGGCGCTGATCCCCTTCGACACGATGGTCGACCGCGTGTTTTTCCCGAGGTGGATCATCTTGGTGCCGGTGTCGGCCTGCTGGTAGTTGTTGGTGACCGCGACCGAATAGAATTCGCCGACGCTGTTTTCGCCCGACAGGACGCATGACGGATATTTCCACGTCACCGCGCTGCCGGTTTCGACCTGCGTCCAGCTGACCTTGGAGTTGCGCCCCTGGCACAAAGCGCGCTTGGTCACGAAGTTGTAGATGCCGCCCTTGCCTTCGGCGTCGCCCGGATACCAGTTCTGGACGGTCGAGTATTTGATCTCGGCATCGTCCAGTGCGACCAGCTCGACGACCGCGGCGTGAAGCTGGTTCTCGTCGCGCATCGGCGCGGTGCAGCCTTCCAAGTAGCTGACATAGCTGCCCTTGTCGGCGATGATCAGCGTGCGTTCGAACTGGCCGGTATTTTCCGCATTGATGCGGAAATAGGTGCTCAGCTCCATCGGGCAGCGCACCCCTTCGGGAATGTAGACGAACGTCCCGTCGGAAAACACCGCGCAGTTGAGCGTGGCGAAGTAATTGTCATGCATCGGCACGACCTTGCCGAGCCATTTCTTCACCAGGTCGGGATATTCGCGGATCGCCTCGGAGATCGAACGGAAAATGACGCCCGCGCGTTCGAGTTCGGCGCGGAAGGTCGTCGCGACCGACACGCTGTCGAACACCGCATCGACCGCCACCTTGCGTGCACCCTCGACGCCGGCAAGCACTTCCTGTTCGGCAATCGGAATGCCGAGCTTTTCGTAGACACGCAGGATTTCGGGATCGACCTCGTCGAGGCTGCCGAGCTTTGGCTTCGTCCTGGGCGCGGCGTAATAATAGGCGTCCTGATAATCGATCGGCGGGACATTGAGTTTCGCCCAATCCGGCGCCTCCATCGTCAGCCACATCCGGAACGCCTTCAGCCGCCAGTCGAGCATCCACTGCGGCTCGTTCTTTTTCGCGCTGATGAAGCGGACGGTGTCCTCGGTCAGGCCCTTGGGCGCAAAGTCGGTCTCGATATCGCTCGACCAGCCGTGCTCATAGTCGGCGACGCTGTCGGCGGCGGCAATTGCTTCGGCGTTCTTGCTCATCGCGGCATCCCGGCGGCGAGCTGGCTCAACGGGACCGCCGCCAGCGCGCCACGCACCGCACCGTTGATCGCACCCCAATGCGGCTTGGTCAGGCAATGACCGTCGAGCGCGCAGTCCTCGCGGTGGTCGTCGACGCAGGTGGTCATGGCAATAGGGCCTTCGATGGCTTCGATAATATCGGCGAGGCTGATCGCCGCGGCCGGGCGCATCAGTTTGAAACCGCCGCCGGTGCCGCGCGTCGAGGCCAGTAACCCCGCACCCGCCAGTTTCTGCATGAGTTTTTGCGCCGTCGGCAGCGGAACGCCCGTTTCGTCGGCGAGCAGAGCGGCGGACAGGCGCGCCCCGCAACCATGGCGGGCGGCGGCGCTCATCATGACGACGGCATAATCGGCGAGGCTGGAAAGGCGCATTATCTAATCGGATATAATCGGTCCGATTGAAAAGTCACGTCAGGTTTTTGTAACGATCGGGGCCAGTTCGGTGAATTGCGTGCGTTTCAGCGTCAGCTGGGCCAGCGTCGGCAGGTCGTCGACGATGCGCGACGGCGTAACGCCGGTAAATGCCTTGATCTCCCGGATGAAATGCGACTGGTCATAAAAGCCATGCGCCTGGAGGTCGTCGGAATTCTCGCCCTTCGCGAGTGCGATCGCAGCCTTCAGCGCGCGATATTTGCGGGCGAGCAGTTTCGGTGGCGATCCGTAATAGGCATTGCACCGGCGTTCGACCTGGCGGCGCGACAGCCCGGTTGCGGCGATCAGGCAATCCACTTGCGGTGAGGGCGCGGATTCGAGCCAATCATCGACGATACGGGTAAAGTCGAAGGCGGTGGATTTGCCGAGTCCGATCAGTTCGTTTGCCAGCGCAGCGGCGACGGCAACCTTTTCGTCGATGGTCCGCACCGCGCGCAGAGCCTCCGCCGTGCGCCGCAGCCCACCGCCGAACAATTCGGTCGCATCGATCACCCGATTGACGAGCAGCGATGCCTCGAAATCGAGCAACGCGCTCCACCCCGCAGCAAGCAGGCCGACGCCGAAGACATGGACCGGCCCGTTCATCCGGATTTCGGTCGGTCCCGTCGTCGGACCAAGGATCTGAATAGCGGGTGCGCGCTGAACGTGGCCGTCAGCGAACAGATACTCGCCGTCGCCGGAGAGCAGAAACCGGAATTGCGCCAGGTCGGCGCGCTCCACATCCTGGAATACTTCCATATTGGCATTGAATTCGTAGAAAACGGACAGATAGGACCGCAGCGCCGCGGGTGGCGTCGCATAGTCGAGCGTGATTGCTGCTGCTGCGGCCGAATCAGCCATGGTGCGCCCGTTTATTGACCGTTGCTGAACGGTAACGCCATCACATTACAAAAGAAAGCGGCCCGAGCGGTTTCCCACCCGGACCGCCAGTTAAAGGTTTCCCGGACAAGTCCGGAAGCCCTTCGGGTCGCGAGGCGGGCATTAGCCGTAACGGATTCGATTCGTATTGGATGGAATCGACATACGACACGGTGCGTTTGGTGAGCCCTGTTTTGACGAGGCTGGAACGGCGCGATAGCGCGCCACCATGCCATTGTTCGATCTCATTCGCCCTGCGTTGTTTGCGGTCGATCCGGAGCGCGCTCACCGCCTCACGATCCTTGCCCTGAAATCGGTGCCCGGTCGCCGCGTCCGGCATGATCCATCGCTCGCGATCCGCGTCGCGGGGCTGGACTTTCCGTCGCTGGTCGGGCTCGCCGCCGGGTTCGACAAGGACGCCGAAGTGCCGGGGGCGATGCTCGGCCTCGGCTTCGGATTCGTCGAGGTCGGAACGCTGACCCCCTTGCCCCAGTCCGGCAATCCCAGACCGCGTCTGTTCAGGTTGGCGGAGGACGCGGGTGTGATCAACCGGATGGGATTCAACAACCGGGGCCAGGTCGCGGCGCACCGGCGACTGAAACGGGCTCACACCGGTATCGTCGGGGTCAATATCGGCGCAAACAAGGATTCCCGCGATCGTATCCGCGACTATGCCGACGGTGTCCGGGCGATGGCCGACGTCGCCGATTATTTGTGCATCAACATCAGCTCTCCCAACACGCCCGGCCTGCGGACGCTGCAAGCGGGCGGCGAGCTGACCGAGCTGCTGGCTGCCGTGCGCGATGCCCGCACCGCCGGCGGCCCCCCGGTCTGGCTGAAGGTTGCGCCCGACCTCGACACCGAGGGCGTCGCAGGAATCATTCGCGCGACAAGTGATTTCGGCATCGACGCGATCGTTATCGGCAACACGACCGTGTCGCGGCCCGCCCTCAGGTCACGATATCGCGACGAGACGGGCGGTTTATCGGGGGCACCTCTCCGATCGCTTGCCGCTCGACAGCTAAGCGCATTTCGTCGTGCAGGCGGCGGGGCAATTCCGCTGATCGCCGCCGGCGGGATCGACAGCGCAGCCGAAGCCTATGCGCGCATCCGCGCCGGCGCGTCGCTCATCCAGCTTTATTCGGCGCTTGTCTTTCACGGTCCCGGCCTCGCGAGCAGGATCGGCAGGGGCCTTGCCGCGCTGTTGCGGAACGACGGGCTGGCAACGATCGGCGACGCAGTCGGCATCGATGCGCTTTAGGCTTGCCGCCCGAATGAGCATGCCTAGGATCGACCAGATGAGAAATCCTATCCTGGTATTGCTTGCGCTGTTCGTCGCGTCGCCGCTGCTGGCAAAGGGCGGTGTTGTCACGTCGGCCGATCCGCGCGCCACCGCCGCGGGGCTCGAAATACTCCGCGCTGGCGGGAGTGCGGCCGATGCCGAAATGGCGATGATGCTTGCTCTGTCCGTCGTCGAGCCGCAATCCTCGGGTATCGGCGGCGGCGGCCTGATCGTTTACCATCAGGGGCGGACGGGCAGAATCTTCACGATCGACGGACGTGAAGCGGCGCCTGCCGCGGCCCGGCCTGGTCGCTTCCTCGGCCCTGACGGCAAGCCGCTTGCGTTCCTTGCCGCATTTCCGGGCGGTCTTTCGGTCGGCGTTCCCGGCAACATCCGCCTGATGGCGCGCGTCCATCAGCGATGGGGCACACTCCCCTGGGCGCGCCTGTTCACGCCCGCGATCAGGCTCGCAGAAAGCTACACCGTCAGTCCGACGACGGCGGGCCAACTGAAGCTTGTGGCACCCTTGTGGAAGGACTTTCCCGAGGCGAGGGCATTATTCTGGGAAAGTGGCGCACCCAAGCCGGCGGGGGCCGTCGTCCGCAACATCAAGCTGGCGGCGCTGCTACGCATGATTGCCGCCAAAGGCCCCGACGCCTTCTACATGGGCGCAAATGCACGGACGATCGTCGCGGAAATCGGCGGTGCGCGCCGCAATCCTGGCGACATGACGCTCCGCGATCTGGCAATCTATCGCGCCAAGGACCGCCCGGCCGTCTGCGCGACCTATCGTCAGTACCGGGTGTGCGGCATGGGCCCGCCGTCGTCCGGCGCTACAACCATATTGCAGATGCTGGGCATGATCGAACGCTTCGACATGAAGGGGCTGGGCCAGGACAGCCCCGTCGCCTGGCACCTGATCGCTGAAGCGATGCAGCTGGCCTATGCCGACCGCGAAAAATGGCTGGCCGACAGCGACTTTATCGATGTCCCGGTGACCGGTCTGCTCGACCGCGCTTATCTGAAATCACGATCGGCGATGATCTCGGAAAAGACTTCTCTGCCCGCTTATCAGGCGGGTACGCCGCCGGGGGCACATCCGCGTACCGCCGCCATTTCAAGTGAGGTCGCCGGTACGACCCACTTTGTGGCGGTCGATGGCGCGGGCAACGTCGCATCGATGACCTCGACGATCGAGGGATTGTTCGGCAGCCAGCTCGTGGCCAATGGCATGATGCTCAACAATGAGCTTACCGATTTCACCTTCGCTCCCGAAAAGGATGGTGCGCCCGTTGCCAATGCCGTCGGGCCAGGCAAACGACCACTCTCTTCGATGTCGCCGACAATTGTTTATGGACCGGACGGCAAGGTCGTTCTCGCCGTGGGTTCCGCCGGCGGCAAACGGATCATTATGCATGTGATGAAGGCGCTGGTCGGTGTACTCGACTGGGGCCTGCCGGCGCAGGATGCCCTGGCCCTCCCCAACATCTATTTCGGCGGCGACGCGATCCTGGTCGAGCAGGGGACGAAGCTCGATGCGATGCGGCCCGAACTTGCCCGTCTGGGGCAGACCGTGGTGTCGTCCGATCTGCCGTCAAAGCTTAATGCGGTTGAGCGGACGGCGAAAGGCTGGCGAGGGGCGGCCGATCCGCGAACGCCAGGTAATGCACTGAGCGAATAACCTCGACGCCGGATCACCGGCGCGGCATCAGGAGAGACGATGCGGACTTTCGAAACCTTTCCCAATCTCGTGACGATGTTCTTCGACCGCGCGCGCGCCAAGGGCGACGTGCCCTTCCTGTGGCACAAGGCGGGCGGCACATGGCAATCGCGCAGCTGGGCCGAAACCGCGCGCCAGGTGGCGGCTATGGCGAAGGCGCTCAAGCGTCTCGGCCTTGAGCGGGGCGACCGCGTGATGCTGGTGAGCGAGAACCGTCCCGAATGGTGTATCGCCGATCTGGCGATCATGGCCGCAGGATGCGTCACGGTTCCAACCTATGTGACCAATACCGAGCGGGACCACGCCCATATCCTGGAGAATTCGGGGGCAAAGGCAGCGATCGTCTCGACCGCCAAGCTGGCGCGGACGCTTTTGCCGGCCGCACTGCGTTCAACCCATTGCACAACGGTCATCGGCATCGAGGATATAAGGATTGGCCAGTCCGGCAATATCGCCCTCCATGACTGGACGGGTCTCATTGCCGCCGAACACGCCGATGTCGAAGCGGTGGCTGCTGAATGTAATTTCCAGCGTAACGACCTCGCCTGCATCATCTACACCAGCGGTACCGGCGGCGCCCCTCGCGGCGTGCGACAGCATCACGGTGCCATCCTGCACAACGTCGCCGGCTGCATCGACATCTTTGTCAATGATTTCGGCTGGGATGACGAGATTTTCCTGTCGTTCCTGCCGCTCAGCCATGCCTATGAACATTCGGGCGGGCAGTTCCTGCCGATCGGCCTCGGCGGCCAGATCTACTACAGCGAGGGCATCGAAAAGCTCGCGGCGAATATCGAGGAAGTTCGCCCGACGATGATGGTCGTCGTGCCGCGATTGTTCGAAGTGCTGCGCGCGCGGATCGTCAAGACGATCGAGAAACAGGGCGGCCTGGCACCAAAGCTTTTGAAACGGGCGCTATCGCTGGGTGCAAAGGAGCTGGCGGGTAAGTCACGCTTTTGGGACAAGCCCGTCGACCTGTTCATTTCCTATACGCTGAAGCCGAAAGTGCAGGCGCGTTTCGGCGGGCGGATCAAGGCGCTGGTGTCGGGCGGGGCGCCCCTCAACCCGGACATCGGGTTGTTCTTTCACGCGCTCGGCCTGACCCTGTTGCAGGGCTATGGTCAGACGGAGTCGGGACCGGTCATCTCGTGCAACCGGCCGCGCGCCGGTATCGCTATGGATACCGTCGGCCCGCCGCTCAAGGATACGGAAGTCCACATTGCCGAGGATGGCGAAATCCTCGTCCGCGGCGAACTGGTCATGCAGGGATATTGGCGGAACGAGGCGGAAACCGCGCGCGTCCTGATCGACGGCTGGTTGCACACGGGCGATGTCGGTCATTTCGACGATCACGGACGGATCGTCATCACCGACCGCAAGAAGGACCTGATCGTCAACGACAAAGGTGACAATGTCGCCCCGCAAAAGATCGAGGGGATGTTGACGTTACAGCCGGAAATCATCCAGGCGATGGTCGTTGGCGATCGCCGGCCGCACCTCGTCGGACTGGTCGTACCGGACCCCGAATGGCTGATGGAATGGTGTGTCGCCAATGGCGAACAGCCCGATTGCAGCAGGATGTGCGACAATCCAGCCGTTCAGCGCGCGGTGATGGCGGCGGTCGACCGGGTCAATACGGAACTGTCGGTGATCGAAAAGGTCCGCCGGGTAGCGCTGACGCCGGACGCGTTCACCGTGGATAACGAGATGCTCACGCCGTCGATGAAGATCAGGCGGCACAAGATCCGGGAAGCCTATGGCGACCGGCTGGACGCGCTCTACAAGAGCTGAGCTCCAGGTCGCCAGCGGGGGAGTTAAATCTGCCGCGGCTTATGCTGCTATTTCTCGGCCATGGTACCGTTCAGGGCGTCTCAGGGTGCAGCGGAAGAATGGTGCCCAGGGACGGGATCGAACCGCCGACACTGCGATTTTCAGTCGCATGCTCTACCAACTGAGCTACCTGGGCCCGGGGCCGCCGAAACAAGCGGCTTGCCGCGAAGCACGGGCCTATAGCTATGCGTCTTCGCCCCTGTCCAGTGGATTGCTTTCGAGCGTCTCATCAGCGGCGGGCCCGGGGATGCGATAGCCGTCGCCGAGCCACCGCAGCAAGTCGCGGTCGCGGCACCCCTGCGAGCAAAAGGGCGTGTATGGCGACGAGCCGGGACCGGCGCAGATCGGGCAGGAGCTAGGCGGCTTCGACATGACAGGCGGACATGGCGAGCGCGGGGTCGCGGTGCAAGGTCACTGCACCGCCGAGAGCGCGAGCGAGACGGTCCAGCCACTCCGGGTGCGCCTCCAGGATGGTGGCGACGGGGGGCGGCGCGACGAGGCGGGAGGCGCCGATTTGGCCCGACCGCTCGGCGCGGCGGAGCAAGGCACGGGCCGCATGTCCGGCACGGTCGCGTTGAATCAGCTCGATGAGCGATGCGCGTCGTCTGGGGCGGATGATTTGCATCAGGCCAAAGCCATTGATCGCCGTCCGCTCGAACGGCGGCGGTAAGACAGAGTCGAATGTTTCGGCGGTCGCTTGCCGCTCGCGCTTGTCGGCGAGCGAAGGAAAGTCGATCAGGATCGAGCCCGCGATATCCAGACAACGGATCGCCCGTGCGGCAGCTTCGGCGGCCGCGAGGGCGATCGACGCGGGCGCGAGATGACCGTCCACGTCGATGACGGTCGCCGCCGCCGTAGGTTCGATGCGGAGCATGCCGCCCGTGAAGGGCCAGATGCCGGTTTGTGCCATTTCCATCGTCTCGCTCCAGCCGGCCTCCTCGAGGGCGTCCGGCCCGTTCGGCGTCAGCACTTCGACCGGATGATTCGTGGCAGCAAGTCGCGCGCGAAGATCGGGGCCGGTGGCCAGCGGCGCTTCGGCTGCCGGCCGCCCTTTCGCGCGCTTGGGATGGCCGGGCTCCGCAATCGCTTCACGCGTTACCTCGATCCGGACAGTGCCTCCCTCGCACCAGTTGCCGAGCAAGGGCTCCACCAATATGTCTTCGCCGCTGGCCGTCCGAGCTACACCGCGGCGCCCGGCAATGAGGATATCGACCAGTCGCGCATCGGTCACGGTATCCGCGCCGACGCCCCGTCCCTCGACCTTGATCCGCGCCTCAATAATGCGGTCGTCCTCGACCAGCGCGGCGCGGCTTTCGCCGATCCCGGCTTCGTAGAGCCACTTAGTCAAGGGCAATCCCGCTTGCGATCAGCAGATTGCGGGCTTCATAGAGTGGCAGACCGACGACTCCCGAATGGCTGCCCGACAGCGCACGGACAAATGCCTCGGCACGGCCCTGAATGGCATAGCCGCCCGCCTTCCCCTGCCACTCGCCGCCAGCGAGATAGGCTTCGATTTCCGCCGTGGTCAGCGGCTTGAACATGACAATCGTGTCGGACAGGCGCTCCCGGACCTTGCCGGCCGCGTCGATCACCGCGACCGCGGTCAGAACATGATGGCGGCGGCCCGATAGGAGTGCCAGGCAGTGCCGGCCCGTTTCGGCGGTTTCGGCCTTGGGCAGGATCCGGCGACCCGCGGCAACCACAGTATCGGCGGCCAGCACGACATGCCCTGCGTGTCGTGCCGCCACCGCCACCGCCTTTTCGCGGGCGAGGCGGGTGACGTTCATCTGGGGAAGCTCACCGGGGCGGGCGTCCTCGTTGATCTCCGCGGGATCGACGCATCCCGGCACGACGCCGATCCGGGCCAGCATGTCCAGACGGCGAGGGGAGGCGGAGGCCAGCACCAGCTCGGGAACGAGCACGGCCTTCACGTCACTTGAAGCGATAGGTGATCCGACCCTTGGTCAGGTCATAGGGGGTCATTTCGACCAGCACGTCGTCGCCCGTCAGCACGCGGATGCGATTCTTGCGCATCTTGCCCGCAGTGTGGCCAAGCACCTCATGATTATTTTCCAGCTTTACGCGGAACATGGCGTTGGGCAGCAGTTCGACGACCGTGCCACGCATTTCGAGAAGTTCTTCCTTGGCCATGCAGCCCTTTTCTAATGGAACGTCAATAAAGTGGCGGTCCCCTTAGCGAAACGCGCTCGCGAAGGGAAGCCGCCCGGAATTTGGCGAAATTTCCACCCCGGCGCCATGTTTTCCGTGGGTTGGTGATGACCGGAGAGGCGCGCGCCGGGCTGGCTCTAATGCCCGCCCGCCAGCGCCGCGAGCAGCAACAGCGCCACGATATTCGTGATCTTGATCATCGGGTTCACCGCCGGACCGGCCGTATCCTTGTACGGGTCGCCGACGGTATCGCCGGTCACCGCCGCCTTGTGGGCATCGCTCCCCTTGCCGCCGTGATGGCCGTCCTCGATGTATTTCTTGGCATTGTCCCATGCGCCGCCGCCGCTGGTCATCGAGATCGCGACGAACAGGCCGGAGACGATCACGCCGAGCAGGAGGGCACCAAGCGCGGCGAAGCCATTGGCCTGGCCCGCCACGGCAGTGATCGCAAAATACACGATGATGGGGGTCAGGACAGGGAGGAGCGACGGCACGATCATTTCCTTGATCGCCGCTTTCGTCACCAGATCGACCGTACGCGCATAATCGGGCTTGGTCTCATAGGTCATGATCCCGGGGTTCTTGGCGAACTGGTCACGGACATCCTTGACGACCTCGCCCGCTGCGCGGCCGACCGCGGTCATGCCCATCGCGCCGAACAGATAGGGAAGCAGTGCACCGAGCAGCAAGCCGACGATGACATAGGGGTTCTTCAGGCTGAAATCGACGACGGTGTCGGCAAAGAACGCCTCCAGATCGTTGGTGTATGCGGCAAACAGGACGAGTGCCGCGAGCGCTGCCGAGCCGATCGCATAGCCCTTGGTCACCGCCTTCGTCGTGTTGCCGACCGCGTCGAGCGCGTCGGTCTTGACGCGCACGCTGTCATCCAGGCCCGCCATTTCGGCGATCCCGCCCGCATTGTCGGTCACCGGACCATAAGCATCGAGCGCGACAACCATGCCCGCCAGCGCCAGCATTGCGGTTGCGGCAAAGGCGATGCCGAGCAGACCGGCCAGCTTGAACGCGATGACGATGCCGACGACGATGACGAGCGTCGGCAGCGCGGTCGATTCAAGGCTGATCGCGAGACCCTGGATGACGTTGGTACCGTGGCCGGTTTCCGACGCCTTGGCGATGCTGCGCACCGGGCGATATCCCGTGCCGGTGTAATATTCGGTGATGACGACGATAAGCCCGGTGATGACGAGGCCGGTGAACATGCAATAGTAAAGCATCCGCCCGGTAAAGCCGCCGGTACCATCGAGGTTGGCACCGATGACCGCCTCCATGTCGCCCAGCGCATATTGCGTCGCGAACCAGATCACCACGGCCGAAAGGACGGCGGTCAGGCCGAACCCTTTGTACATCGCGCCCATGATGTTGGTTGCCCCGGGTCCTTTGCCACCCAGGCGAACGGCGTAGGTCCCGATGATCGACGTCACGATGCAGACGCCGCCGATGAGAAGCGGCAGGCTCATCATCGTCATCAGTGCGGCATTATCCAGAACGCGACCGAGCGTCAGCGCGATGAGCACCATCGTCGCGCCGATCGTGACGACATAGGTTTCGAAAAGATCGGCGGCCATACCGGCACAGTCGCCGACATTGTCACCGACATTGTCGGCGATGACGGCGGGGTTGCGGGGGTCATCCTCGGGAATGCCCGCCTCCACCTTGCCGACCAGATCGGCACCGACATCGGCGGCCTTGGTGAAGATGCCGCCGCCAAGCCGCGCGAAGATCGAAATCAGCGACGCGCCAAAGGCGAGCGCCACCAGGCCGTTGACGACCGCGCGGTCGCCGGGATCGCCGACCGGATGGCCGGCGATGCTCGTCAGATAATAAAAGAATCCGGCAATCGCGATGAGTGCGAGGCCTGCCACCAGCATGCCGGTGATGGCGCCGGCGCGGAAGGCCATGGTCAGGCCGTCCTGCAACCCCTTCGATGCGGCCTCCGCCGTGCGGACGTTGGCGCGAACCGAGATATTCATGCCGATGAAACCCGTCGCCCCCGACAGCACGGCACCCAGAACAAAGCCAACGGCCGAGATGGCCCCCAGGAAATAGCCGACGAGGATCGCGACCACGACGCCGACGATGGCGATGGTGATGTACTGGCGACTGAGATAGGCCTGGGCACCCTCCTGAATGGCGGCGGCGATTTCCTGCATCTTTGCGTTGCCGGGGGAAGCGCGGAGCACCTGGCCCGAGGTGAACAGGCCGTAGAGAACGGCGACGAAGCCACAGGCAATCGCGATCAGCACCAGATTCATGAAAGACCCCATTCCTTCCCGATCATTCGTCCCGCGCTGA
This sequence comes from Sphingomonadales bacterium, assembly GCA_038225385.1. Taxonomy (GTDB): domain Bacteria; phylum Pseudomonadota; class Alphaproteobacteria; order Sphingomonadales; family Sphingomonadaceae; genus Sphingomonas_O. The sequence continues at coordinate 33,247 of JBBRRC010000008.1, forward strand.
TCGTCGACCGCGCGGGTTCGTGCGGGCTATAGGCGGCGCGCATCGCGCGATGCAACCTCATTGACCATGTTGCCACCCAAGGCGCGGCGGGAGCGGAACGGGTCCGGCGGCATTATGCAGTGCCATGCCACGTCCGCTGGCGAACCGACCGATGCGCGACGCGGCAACCGGAAGGGTGACGTCTTGCGGCGCGGCGAAGAGCAATTCATAGTCATCACCGGCGGTCAGCGCGGTCATCAGGTCACCCGCCACGGGAACCGCGTCGATGTCGATGTCGAGGGCAAGCCCCGATGCGTCCGCCATCCGCCCCGCGTCGATGAGGAGGCCATCGGAGACATCCATCATCGCGGTGACGAGAGGGGCAAGAGCGTGTCCCTCGGTCAGGCGCGGGATGGGTCGGCGATATTTTTCTACCGCACTGACTAGATCAAAGTCTCGGCCCTTGCCGGCAAGGGCACCGGGGTGACGACATTCGGCGAGCCCCAGTCCCGCCAATCCGATCACGCCGGTGACGAACAACGCGTCGCCCGCTTGTGCGCCCGCTCTGGCCGGTGCGACGGCGGCACGCCCGATCGCCGTCATCGACAACACGCGTGGCCCCTTCACCGTGTCCCCACCCAGCAGGGGGACGTCGAATGTCGCAAGTGCGTCGGCAAGGCCGCGGACGAACGACCTGTCCCAGGGCGTTTCGCTCAACGGATAACCGAGCAGGACACCGACCGGTATCGCGCCCTTCGCCGCGAGATCGGACAGGTTCACCGCAAGCAGTTTCCATGCGACGTCTTCTGGCGGGTCGTCGGACAGGAAATGCACGCCCTCGACCAGCATGTCGTGGGTGAGGACGAGGTCGCCGATCACCGCCGCGTCGTCGAGGAGCCCGCGCGCCGCCGGGTCGGTCGCCAGCGGACGCAGGAGCGCCAGGAATTCGGCCTCGGTCACCTAGCCGTCGGAAACCCGCTCGATGTCGGCGCCCACGGCGGACAGTTTTTCTTCCAGCCGCTCATAGCCCCGATCGAGATGATAGACGCGGGCGACTTGCGTTTCGCCCTCCGCGGCCAGGCCCGCGATGACCAGCGACATCGACGCGCGCAGGTCGGTCGCCATGACCGGGGCACCCGTGAGCAGCGGAACGCCGCGTACGACCGCCGAACGGCCGGTCACCTGAACATCGGCCCCCATCCGCGCCAGCTCGGGAACGTGCATATAGCGGTTCTCGAAGATCGTTTCAGTGAGGACGCTTGCGCCGCTGGCGAGGCAGAGCATCGCCATGAATTGTGCCTGCATGTCGGTTGCAAAGCCGGGATATGGCGCGGTCGACAGCGTCAGCGCGTCGAGAGGACCATTGGCAGTGATGCGCAGCGCATCGTCGCGCGTCTCGATCTTGACGCCCGCCTCGGCCAGCGCATCAAGCGTTGCCGCCATCGCGAGCGCGTCGGCCCCGACCAGATCAACCGAACCCCCGGTAATCGCGGCGGCGCACGCATAGCTGCCCGCCTCGATGCGGTCGGGCATGACAGAGTAGGTCGCGCCGTGCAGTCGCTCGCGTCCCTCGATCGTCAGTGTCTCGGTGCCGATGCCATCGATGACGGCCCCCATGGCGACAAGGCAGCGGCAGAGATCGACGATCTCCGGCTCGCGCGCCGCATTTTCGATCACGCAGGTGCCGCGTGCGAGGACCCCCGCCATCAGCGCGTTCTCCGTCGCACCGACCGATACGATAGGGAAGCGGACACGGCCACCGGGCAGGCGTTTTCCGGGCGCCGTGACCTTTACATAGCCATGGGTGATTTCGATCGCGGCGCCAAAGGCCTCAAGCGCCTTCAGGTGGAGATCGATGGGACGTGTCCCGATCGCGCAGCCGCCAGGGAGCGAGACGGTCGCTTCCCCGCGGCGCGCCAGCAATGGCCCGAGCACCAGGATCGAGGCCCGCATCTTGCGCACAATGTCATAAGGCGCGGTCGTCGACGTGATGCGGTTGGCGCGCAATGTCATCACGCGACCGAATTCATTGGGATTTGCGCCCTCGACGGTGGTCGAAACCCCAAGCTGATTGAGGAGATGGCCGAAACTATCGACGTCGGCGAGGCGTGGCAGATTGCGCAGTGTCAGCGGTTCATCGGTCAGCAGGGCGCACGGCATCAGGGTGAGTGCCGCGTTCTTGGCCCCCGAAATATGAATACGTCCCGACAGCCGATTGCCGCCGCGAATGATGATACGGTCCATCGCCGCCTTTTAGCTGTCAGCCCCTCGCGCGCAAGCCGGGCCAAAGTTCGCGTTACGCGTCGTCGTGAGTGTCGTCCGCAGGCTCGCCGTCGAGCAGCCGTGCGTAACGTCTGGCCAGCTCGGCATGGATACGGGCAAGATGCTCATTTGCGGCATGACCGGCGCGCAGCCGCTCCTGGTCCAGGCGCCGTTCGTAATAGGCGCGATCCTTCGGGTTCATCATCGCCCCTTCTTTGGACAAATTTCGTTCCGGACAAACAACATAAATCAAGCCGTCGGCGTGATACCCGCGTTAAGCGGAGGCGTTGATCCGGGCGGCCGACGCGCCTAGGTCAATGGTACCGGGGGACAAGACCATGACGACGGAACGATTCCTGATGGGTCGGCACCGCGAGGAATTGAGCGTGGAAGAGGCCGCCGCGCTCGAATCGTCGATCGGTTCGATAGTGCAATATGATGCGCGCCACGAGCTCGTTCATCACGGCGACCGGGTCGATCGCAGCATCTATCTGATCGAGGGGTTTGTCTGTCGGTACATGGACGGCCTCGACGGTGAGCGACAGCTGGTGGCGCTTCACGTGCCCGGCGATTTCGTCGATCTCCACGGATACCCCATGCGCATGCTCGATCACGACGTCGCGACGCTGACGGCCTGTACCGTTGCGGTCTTTCCTCACGACGTCATCGAGCGGCTGGTGATCGGCTATCCCAATCTCGGCCGCCTGCTGTGGTTCAGCACCTTGCTTGATGCCGCGATGCACCGCGAATGGATCTTTCGCCTGGGGCGGCTGCCAGCCGTCGGTCGCGTCGCCCATTTCTTTGCCGAAATCGGCTGCCGGTTGCGGATGGTCGGCCTGAGCGATGCCCGGACGTTCGAGCTACCGCTTCATCAGACCGATATTGCGTCGGTGTGCGGGATCACGCCGGTTCATGCCAACCGCGTCCTCCGCGAACTGCGCGAAAGCGGAATCGTGACGTTCAGCGGCGGCAGGGTAAAGGTTCTTGATCTCGGGGTACTCCATGCGATCGCTGAATTCGATCCTGGCTACCTCTATCCGTCGCGCTGATCAGGCCTTTTCGAGCGTACACTGCAACGGGTGCTGATTGGAGCGCGCGAAATCCATGACCTGAGTCACTTTTGATTCGGCTATTTCGTAGCTGAAGATGCCGCAGACGCCGACGCCCTTCTGATGAACGTGGAGCATCACGCGCGTCGCGTCCTCGATGCTCATCCGGAAAAATCGCTGCAGGCACAGTACGACGAATTCCATCGGGGTATAATCGTCGTTCAGCATCAATACCTTGTACGGCGATGGCTGTTTGGTGCGGGTGCGCGTCCGGGTGGCCACGCCCAAGCCCGTGCGACGCGCGTCCTCGCTGTCGTCATCGCGCCGCTCGTCGGCTGATCTCGGAGTCATGTTCGCTACCATAGGTCGCATCAGGATATGGCATCGTCGGGGCACGCGGCAAGACCCGACCCTGCTGCACAGATAAAAAGAAGGCCGCGGCGGGGGTGATCCCGACGCGGCCCCTTCATACACGACAGCAGCGTTACGCAGCGACCGTCGACTTCACCTTTTCAGCGGCAACCGCATAACGGTTCGACAGCGGCTGGGTAATTTCGCCGAGCAGCTTCAGATAGTTCTCGGTAAACTTCGAACCCTCGTGAACCAGGGCGTCGAGCGTCTGCTTCGCGACATCGCCCTGCAACTGAAAGAACTCGGTCGGCGACTTGACGGCCGCGAACTGCTTGGCGGTGGCATTGGCCTTTTCAATCGTCGAACGACCATATTCGGCCGAATATTTGGCGATCTCTTCGGCGCCCTTGGCAGCGACGCGGCCCGAGGCGACAACAGCCTCCATATTGCCCTTCGAAAATTCGACCAGCTCTTCGATGGCCTTGGTACCCTTGGCCATCGCATCCTTGGCACGGGTGTTCACGTCACCGAACATCGCGGTGGCGCGCTCGGTGGCGCTATGGGCGGTGGCGGTGAATGTCTCGGTGGCCTTGGTGATTGTATCGTTCATCTTGGTTTCCTTCTGCGGAACCGCAGCAGCTATGGGTGCGGCACGGGTGGTTGTGATCGCGGGGCTCGGCGCGACCGGCGGTGTAATCACGGGGGTTGCCGCGGCGACCGGCGGAGCCGGAGGCGCGAGCGGCGGCTTGGCAGCGACGCTTGCCTTGCTCAAACTGGGGGTAACGACGGCCGCCGGCTTTGTTGCCGGGGTGGTCGGCTTTTTGGTGTCGACCGCTGGCTTCGCCGCGGACTTTGCGGTTGGCATCACCTTCGGCTTGACGACCTTGGGTGCGGGATTTTTGGACGTAGGAAATTCGGCCAAGGCGGCCTCCATCGGTTTATGTTGCAGTGCACCATATACTGCGCCGATTTCGGATTTCAAGCATTTTGTTGCACCGCAACATAATGGCCAGCGTGCGCTCGACAGTCTTGTCTAGCGCGCGGCGACGTAGCGCCCCGGCGCATCTTCAAGGGCGGGCAGTTTACCGTGTCCCGGGATACGCGCACCCTGGGCGGCGATTTCCGAGGCGCCAAAGCCCCGCACCCAGGCCATCCAGTCGGGCCACCAGCTGCCCTTGACCTCGGTCGCGTTCGCAATGAAGTTGTCGAGTGTCGTCAGCGGCACATCGCTGATCCAGTGCTGATATTTCTGCGCAGAAGGGGGATTGACCACACCTGCGATATGCCCCGATCCCGCGAGCACGAAACGGATCGGCCCCTTCAGTTGCTCGGTCAGCTTCCAAACGCTTTCAGGCGGCGCGATATGATCCTCACGGCCCGCCTGAATATAGGCGGGTGTCACGATTTTGTTCAGGTCGATCGGCACGCCCAGCGCCGACAGCGCGCCGGGTTCGGCCAGCCGGTTGTCGCGGTAAAGGTCGGTCAGATATGACCGGTGCCATTTCGCGGGGAGGTTAGTCGTGTCGCCGTTCCAGTGGAGCAAGTCGAAGGCCGGGTAGTTATTGCCCATCAGATAGTTGCTGACGACGGTATTCCAGATCAAATCGCGGCCACGCAGAAGGTTGAACGTGGCAGCGAGATAACGGCCATCGAGGTAGCCGTCCTGCGCGAGCGTATCGATCATCGCAAGATTGGCTTCGTCGACGAAATTCAGCAGCTCGCCGGCTTCGCTGAAGTCGACTTGCGCGGTAAAAAAGGTCGCGCTCTTGACCCGTTTCGCCTTGCCCTGCGCCGTCAGCACGGCGAGCGTGGCGGCGAGGGTCGTTCCCGCGACGCAATACCCGATCGTGTGAACCGATTTAACGTCCAGAGCGTCGCGGATCGTGTCGATCGCATCGATCTGGGCGGCGATATAATCATCCCAGATCACGTCCTTCATCGAAGCGTCCGCCGATTTCCAGCTGACCATGAACACGGTCAGCCCTTCGGCAACCGCCCACCGGATAAAGCTTTTCTCGGGCGACAGGTCGAGAATGTAGAAACGGTTGATCCACGGCGGGAAGATAACCAGCGGCGTCTTGGTCACGGTCGGCGTCGTCGGCGCATATTGGATCAGCTGGTAGAGCGGCGTTTCGTGGACGACCTTGCCGGGCGTCGTCGCGATATTGCGCCCAAGCTCGAACGCGTCAGGCGCGGTGTGGGTAAGCTGCCCGCGCTGGAAATCGGTCAACAGATTCTGGAAACCGCTGGCCAGGCTGGCCCCGCCCGTATCAAGCGCCTTGTTGAGGGCCACGGGGTTGGTGAACGGTGAGTTGGCGGGGGACATCGCCTCGACGAGCGTGCGCATGGCAAACGCCAGGCGTGTTTTCTGATCGGCGGCGACCGGCGCGTTTTCGACCATCGCCATCATCGTGTCGGCCATCACCTGATAGCCCTGGCGCATCAGCGCGAATACCGGATGATCCCATTCCGGAGCGGCGAAGCGCTTGTCCTTCGGATCGATCTTGTCTTGGTTGAGCGCGGCAAGCGGGGCCAGCACCTGTCCCCAGCCATCGAGCAGGGCGCGAATGCCCGACGCCGGGTCGGCGGAAACCGTTGGTAGGCTTTCAGTGTCAGCCATGATGCCCCTTGGGAAATGCATCAATGGTCTAACGGATTTCATCGTCTCGTGGTAGGTAGCGCGCCTGATCAATGCCGAGGCCTGCAATGTCTGACGAATTCTACCGGATGAAGCGCCTGCCGCCCTATGTCATCGCCGAAGTCAATGCGATGCGGGCGGCGGCGCGTGCAGCGGGCGACGACATCATCGACCTCGGCATGGGCAATCCGGACCTGCCGCCGCCGCCGCACGTCATCGAAAAACTGTGTGAAGTCGCGCGCAAACCCGATGCGCACGGCTATTCGGCATCGAAGGGGATACCCGGACTGCGGCGGGCACAGGCAGGCTATTATCAGCGGCGCTTCGGCGTCGACGTCGATCCCGACAGCGAAATCGTCGTCACGCTCGGGTCAAAGGAGGGGCTGGCCAATCTGGCGCAGGCGATCACCGCGCCCGGCGATGTCGTGCTCGCGCCCAACCCGTCCTATCCGATCCACACTTTCGGCTTCATCATTGCAGGCGCAACGATACGCAGCGTCCCGACGACGCCCGACGAGCATTATTGGGAGGCCCTCGAACGGGCGATGAAGTTTACCGTGCCCCGGCCGTCGGTGCTCGTGATGGGCTATCCGTCAAACCCCACCGCCGAAGTGGTCGACCTGGCGTTCTACGAACGTGTCGTCGCCTTTGCCAAAGAGCACAAGCTCTGGGTGCTGTCCGATCTCGCCTATTCGGAACTTTATTACGATGGCTGCCCCACGCCCTCGATCCTGCAGGTACCGGGGGCAAAGGACGTGGCGGTCGAATTCACCTCGATGTCGAAAACCTATTCGATGGCGGGGTGGCGGATCGGCTTCGCGGTCGGCAACAAGACGCTGATCGGTGCGCTGACGCGGGTGAAATCCTATCTCGACTACGGTGCCTTCACGCCAATCCAGGCTGCTGCCGTCGCGGCGATCAATGGGCCGCAGGACATCGTGGCGACCAATCGCGAACTCTACAAGCAACGCCGCGATGTGATGGTCGAGAGCTTTGGCCGGGTCGGATGGGACATTCCGTCGCCGCGGGCGTCGATGTTCTGCTGGGCCCCGCTGCCGCCCGCGATCGCGCATCTGGGCAGCCTCGAATTTTCCAAACAGCTGCTCACTCATGCGGGTGTCGCGGTTGCGCCGGGCGTCGGCTATGGAGAGGACGGCGAGGGGTTCGTGCGCATTGCACTCGTCGAAAACGACCAGCGTATTCGTCAGGCAGCACGCAATATCCGCAAATACCTGTCGAGCATGGGCGTCAACGCCGGGGCGAAAAGCGCCTGACGGGACCGTCGCGATGTCGTCTGGGGTATGACGTTCGCAGACCTGCTCACCCTGCTGGCGAGCGATATGCCCCTGTCGGTCTATGCGGGGGCCGTCCGGATACCCGACGTCCTCCCCGCGCTCATCCACTTCCTGCCGATGCCGCTCCTCGCCGAACAACAAGAACGGTTGACGTCGCTGTGGCTGGGCAACGGGTCGCGGACGCGGGCGCATGCGGCAAAACTGCAATAATGGCCGGTTGCTGCCATCGGCACGCAACAATCGAGCCCGACATTCGCTTAACGCAATCACCAGCTGGAGATCGCCATGCGCCTGCCCGTCATTCTTCCCGCCGATCTCTCACCTGAACAAAAGCCGCTCTATGAGGATATGAAGGCTGGCATTTCGTCCAACTTCAGCGTGTTCAAAACAGTGCGTGAGGACGGCGCGCTGATCGGTCCATGGAACCCGTGGCTGCACGAGCCGGTGATCGGCAAGGCGGTGTGGGAGCTGACCAAGGCCATGACCGCGCAGGCGTCGCTGCCCGATCCGGTGCGTCAGGTCGCGATCCTCGTCGTCGGCGCGCATTTCGACGCAGCCTATGAAATCTATGCGCACATCGCCGTTGCCGAACGCGAGTCGATGTCGAAGCGGCGGCTGGCGACTCTAGTCTGTGGCGAGAAGCCCGATGACCTCAACGAGGCTGAAAGCATCGCCTATGACGTGACCTTTGCGCTGGTGAATGGCGGCGTGTTGCCTGAACCGGCCTATGCGCTCGCCGTGGAAACGTTCGGCCAGCACGGCACCAACGAGCTGATCTACCTGGTCGGGCTCTATTGCATGGTTTCGATGACATTGAACGGGTTCAACGTGCCGGTACCCGAACGCGAATAATCCCAGCGAGCGATTGACCGGCCGCCGCGAGGCGCGCAGTCTGATGCCATAACACAATGTTCCAGGAGACAACTATGCGCAAGATTCTGATCGCCCTGCTGCTTGCCACCTCGGCCGCCACTGCTCCGGTGGCTGCCAAGCGCGATATCTACGCCGCAGCAGTCACGGCGCCGGGCCGGCCGGCCGAGGCTGTGGCACTCGATGCAGGGCGCAAGCCGGCCGAGATGCTGGCCTTCATGGGCGTCAAGTCGGGCATGAAGGCGCTCGATGTCGTGACCGGGACCGGCTATTACGCCGAGCTGATGGGGCGCGCGGTCGGCGCGAAAGGGAGCGTTATCGCCTTTCAGCCCGGCTTTGAGGTGAGCGACAAGAGCACGGCCGCCCTTGCCGCGCTGACGACGCGTCAGCCCAATGTTCGGGTCACGACCGACCTGGCTTCGGCATTGGTGCCCAACAGTCTCGATTTCGTGATGATCCATCTGAACTATCACGACTTTTATTGGGAGAGCACCGAATATCACGTGCCTCGGACCGATCCGGCTGTCGTGGTCGCGGGCCTTTTCAAGGCGGTTAAGCCGGGCGGGGTCGTCGCGGTGATCGATCATGTCGGCCCGGCGGGCGACACCCGCGCGATTGTCGACAAGCTGCACCGCATCGACCCGGAAACGGTCAAGGCCGACTTCGTCCGTGCGGGTTTCGTGCTGGAGGCATCGAGCGACGCTTTGCGGATGCCGTCTGACGACCACACCAAGCTGGTGTTCGACCCCACCGTGCGTGGCAAGACGGACCGGTTCGCGTTCCGGTTTCGCAAACCGAAATAACGCCCGCGCGGAAATGACAGACGGAGCGGGGCGGGTTACATCGGCAAGATGAACGACCTCGCCCCCGTCTCCGACATCGCCCGCACGATCCAGCTGACCATTGCGCCCGTGTTCCTGCTGGCGGGCATCGGTGCCTTCCTGAACGTCATCGCCGGGCGCTTGAACCGGGTCGTCGACCGCTCGCGCCATATCGAACGGTTGCATCCGGAGTCGACCGGGCCGGAGCACGAACGGCACGTCTGGGAGCTGCGTCTGCTCGACCGGCGGATCAGTCTCGCATCGAACGCGATTTTCCTGTGCGTCGCCAGTGGCGTGACGGTTTGCCTGCTGGTCACGATGCTCTTCGTCGCGGAGATCGCGCATTTCAACTTCGGCCGCGCGATCATGCTGCTGTTCGTCGTCGCGATGGGGCTGCTGGCGATCGGCCTCGTGCTCTTCCTGATCGAAACCCGCGTCGCGGTCGGCGGCATCCAGGTGCGCGAAGACCTGCTCGAACGCGAGCGAAAGCGCAGGTTCCGGTTTTGACCCCTGCCCTTGAAAAGCGTCTGTTGCAGGGTGTCGTGGCGGCGGCATGTCTGGTCCCGCTCTTTGCCGGGCCGAGCGGCGTCCTGCGCGGGGCGGCGTGGATGGCGCATGGCCCGGTATCGCCCGACCTCGACAGCCATTTCCGTTATATGTCGGGCATTTTTACCGGGGTCGGCCTCGCCTTCGTCAGCTGCATTCCGCACATCGAAATCCGCGGTTCGCGCTTCCGCATGCTGGTTGCGTTCGTCGTGCTCGGTGGTCTGGCGCGCCTGTTTTCCTGGGCACAGGTCGGCCCGCCGAACCCGGGCAATCAGTTCGGCCTGATCATGGAACTGGGGGTTACGCCCCTGCTCGGCCTGTGGCAGTGGCGGTTTTCGCGGCGTTATCTGGCGGGATCGAGGGGGGCCGGAACGCTTGCCGCATAGCTCGGCGCCGGCAGCGGACCGCGGGCTTTCTCAAACGCATCGCCCGCGTTCAGCAGCGTCGCCTCGCTCCAGGCGGGGCCGATGAACGACAGCCCCAGCGGCAGCCCGCGCACCTGTCCCATCGGTACGGTCAGGTGCGGATAGCCTGACACGGCCGGCAGGTTGCTCGCGCTCGGCCCGTCGGACTGGTCGCCGTTCACCGGATCGCTGAGCCAGGGCACACCCGATGTCGGGGCGATCAGCATCGCGACCTTGTTGTCCGCCAGAAGCTTGTCGAGCGTCGCGCGCCCGCCGTCGCGGGACGTGGCCAGCGCCTTCAGATAGTCAGGGTCATCCAGTCCCTTTGTCGCCTCCGCTTCGACGAACGTGTCCTGCCCGAAGAACGGCATCTCGCGAGCCGCATGGGCCGTGTTGAAGGCGATGACATCGGCCAGTGTGCGCGTCTTCACCGCAGCCGGCGTGGACGCAAGGTAGGTGTTCAAATCCGCCTTCAGCTCGACCAGCAACACCTTGAATTCCGCATCGCCCAGATCCTTTGGAACATCGAGCTTGTCGATTTCGACAAGGACCGCACCCGCGCGCTTCAGGACGGCAAGGGCTTGCTCGAAAGCAGCCTGCGTCGCCGGCTGGTTGCCGACAGCGGCGCGCAGCACGCCGAGGCGAAGGCCCCGGATGCTGCCGGTCAACGCCGACGCATAGTCGGACTTGTGCGCATCGGCATCGACGGTTGCGGGATCGGCGGGGTCGGAGCCGGCGATGGCGCCGAGCAGCAAAGCGGCATCACGCACGCTGCGCGCCATCGGCCCCGGCGTATCCTGGCTGTGGCTAATCGGGACGACATGGGTACGCGACACCAGCCCGACGGTCGGCTTCAGCCCGACAATGCCATTGGTCGCCGACGGACAGACGACCGAGCCATCGGTTTCGGTCCCGATCGCCGCCCAGGCGAGGCCCGCCGCCACTGCCGCGCCGCTGCCGCTCGACGATCCGCAGGCGGTGCGGTCGAGCGCATGCGGGTTGCGCACCAGCCCGCCGACCGCACTCCACCCGCTGATCGACCGGCCCGAACGGATGTTCGCCCATTCGGACAAATTGGTCTTGCCGAGGATCAGCGCGCCACCTGATCGCAGCTGCGCGACCAGCGGCGCATCGCGGTGGGTGACATTATTCGCCAGCGCCAGCGATCCCGCTGTCGTTGCCATCCGATCGGCGGTTTCGATATTATCCTTGATAAGGATGGCACGGCCGTGGATCGGGCCGAGCGGTGGTTGCGCATCGAGTTTTGCCGCCTGTGCGCGCCAGTCCGGGTTGATCGCGATAACAGCGTTCAACCGCGGGCCGACATGGTTCATCCGCGTAATCCGGGCAACATATTGGGTGGCATCGGCGACCGCCGAGGCGCTGGCCGTTGCCGGCACGACAACAGCCGCAACCGAAAGCAGGAAAATAGTGCGCATGATCAAAGGTGCCCCCGGACGGTGATACGCCCGAGATCACAGTCTGGCGGAACCGGCGAAAGTTCGCAACGGGTTGTCGGAGGCGAATGTTAAAGCAGCGACTGCAACGCTTGGGGACGGCGATCTCGGACTTTGCGGTCGTCACCCGTCGCATGACTGTTCATCGAAGTGGACGCAGATAAGGGTCAATTTTCCGCTTGACTCCGTACCATGGTACGGAGGTTATTGCCGGATTATGAGCAGACGTAACACGATCGGCAAAGTGGCCGCAGAGCTGGGCGTGTCGGTGGAGACGATCCGTTTCTACGAGCGCATTGGCCTTATCGATCAGCCGCGAGTAATTGACGGACCCCGGCACTACGACGAACTTGTCGTGGCGAGATTGCGCTATATCAAGATCGCGCAACAACTCGGCCTATCTCTGAAAGAAATCGCTGCGCTCATTCCAGCTTTACAGGAGGGCAAACGATTCTGCGCAGCGTTGCGAACTACGGTCGAGAAGAAGATTAGCGCGGTTCGGATGGAACAAGTCCGGCTGGTCGAGATAGAGCGGGAACTCTCGGCTTTTCTGCTTCGGTGCAGCGCTCGTGCACAGGATGAAGACTGTCCGATTATGCGCGAACTGACCGAACTTAACCTTGGATTGGAAAAGGCCAATGCAATTGCCTCAGCATAATGTGCCAGCGACCTCGACCAGCGGCAATGCTCTCATGCTCGTCGATTTCCAGCGCGATTTCCTCGATCTGAACGGCAGAATGCCCGTGGCAGACCATCAAATCGAACCGGTACTTGAAGCCGCCAACGCGGCCGTTGCGAGAGCGCGCGCTGCGGGTTGGCCAATCGTGAAGATTGGCAACGCCTTCCGTCCCCAAGATCGCCTGATGAACCTGCTGCGGCGAAACGCGAGCATCCAAGGGAGCGCCGGGGCCGAGTGGGATGCCAGGTTGCCTGTTCCCGACGCCATCTATTTCGAGAAGTGGACAAGCAGCGCGTTTATAAATCCTGCCTTAGCTCAGTGGCTCAGCGAGCATCAGGTGACGACAATCCACATTGCAGGGCTCTTCGCGAGAGCCTGCGTCTCGGCAACCGCGCGCGCTGCGCTTGCTGCAGGTTTCAACGTGCACCTCGTTGCCGATGCGATTGCGTGCAGCAGCGACAGGTCGCGCCGACGCGCCCTCAAAAGTCTCGAGAAGAAGGGCATGCCCTTGACGTGAGATAGGCACCCGCTCGAGGTACGGCGGATCCAAAGGCGACCCTATTGAATGGCTGCGGTCCGGCTCCCCACACCAGCTTAAGACGCCGGCTCCGTTCCCTGATCCGCAATCCGTTCGCGGACCACCGCAAAGCCCAGCTCCGGATACCAGCGGCGCGCCGCGTCCCCGGGATCGGAGGTGGCGGGGACGATGGCCAGGCGCCGGTTGACCTTGCCGCGGTGATGCATGCGCGCGGTATTTTCCTGGCCGATGTAGCAGCCTTTGGTAAAGCTGACGCCGTGCTGTTCGCGGGCATTGGTTTCCAGCCACAGCGTTGCATCCTGGCCAAGTTCGGTTGCACCCTCGACGATGCCCAGCGAGAGCCGGTGCGCGGTCCAGCCCGTTGCCGGCGCTCCAGGCGACGCAATCCACCGCTGGCCAAGGCGAGCATCGCGCGGGTCGGCCACCCCGGCCTCGCCTTCCGGCGACCAGTGAACGGCCAGAGAGGGATCAGCCTCGATCGTGATCGGTCGTCGCAGGCGGTAGAGCTTGAGGCGCCGGATCAGGGCATCGGCCTGCGCCGCTTCACAATCGATCAGCAGATCGTCGCCGCCCGCCTCCGCCCAGATGATGAAGTCGAACAGCGCCTTGCCTTGCGGCGTCAGCAGCCCGGCGTAGACCGGCAGCTCACCCGCCACATCGTTGGTGACGAGGCCCTGAAGGAAATCGCGGACACCCTCGCCCGACAGACGGATGACGGCGCGGTCGGTCAGGGTCGTTCCGGACATCTTCCCTAACTAGGGCCCGATGGCCGCACGGCAAGACGCAGCACGCGAGATCCAGGCCCGCCGCAAAGGCAAAGGCCGCGCCCAATCACCCGCCGCAGCCCCTAGAACGGCACCCACCGGCTCTTTTCGCTGAACTTCATATAGCCGATGTTGGCACCGAGCCTGACCCCGACGCCCAGCCGCACCGGGATCAGCACGACATCACCCCGACGCAGGTAGGTGGCGGAAAACCCGCCGACGAAATAGGCGCGCCCCTCGACCTGGGGATAGCGCTTGTACAAGTCCTGGGTGTCGTAAAGATTGTAGACGAGAGTGAACACCTTCGTCGCATCGCCGCCAACGTCGAAGCCGACCGAGGGGCCGGTCCAGTACACCGGGCGTTCGCCCTCGACCTTGTGCTTCAGCGTGCCGGAGCCATAGCGCAGGCCGACGACGAAGGCGCCCGCCGCCTCGCGCCCGGCGATATAGGCATTGGGCTCGCCCTGATCTTTCAGGATTTTTTCGATGATCCCTGCAAGCCCCGCCGCCCCCTTGCCGAACACGCCCTCGGCCGCCCCGATGAGGTCGTCCTTGTGGTAGGTCGCCTGCGGGCGCGTGGCGAGCGTCGAGTCCTGCGGCGGCGGCATCGGCGCACCCGGGACGTCGGGAGCACGGGCCGTGTCGGAGGGCGGCGGCGGCAGCTGCGGATCGCCGGGATAGGTTTGGGGCGCAGGCGTGACCGCAGTACCGCGTTCACCCGGCGGCGGGGTCACGTCCTGCTGCGCGGCGGCCGTGTTGGGATCGATGCTCTGGATCGCCTGCGCGGCGGCGGGCGGCGCGCCGAGGACCGTCCACAGTGCGAGCCACGGAACAAGAAACTTCTTCATCGGGTGCCCCTTTTGCCGTCCGTTGCCCTGCTTAGACTCGCGCGCACCTGTCGCTGCAATGAATCGCGCGATGACACGAGTCGATTTCGCGTCCAAGCGACGCAGGACGCGCAGTTGATTGCCCCCGGTGCCCCGGCTATAGCCCCTCCCTTGCCGCCAGCCGGAGACGTGGGTGAGTGGCTGAAACCAACGGTTTGCTAAACCGTCGTAGCAGGTAACTGCTACCGCGAGTTCGAATCTCGCCGTCTCCGCCAACCGCAACGTCTGGACGTGGCAAAGCAGCACCTCGATGCTGTGGCTTCTACGGTGATTATGGTAAACTCGTCTTTACCATCGCCGGCTATTGTGCGGCCATGCAAGGTCTCTGTCTGTCCCCCAACGTCAAGCTCGCCGGCCTCACCGTCGCCTATTTCATCGCGGCGGCGGCGATGGTCCGATTGACGCGGTTCGACGGCGGGGTTGCGCTCATCTGGATCTCGGGCGCATTTTTGACGGCCTGGCTGGCGTGCCACGAGCCCGCCAAATGGGGACCGCCGCTGGTGACGTGCGGCATCGCCAGCATGGTCGCCACCACTTTCTTCGGGGTCGGTCCGGCCGGGGCGCTGCCGCTGGCGATCGTCAATGTCAGCGAAAGCGCGATCGCCGCGCTGATCCTGCACAAGGCCACCGCCGATCGTGACAGCTTCGATTCGCTGCGCTGGTTCTTCGCCTTTGTCCTGGCGGTCGGCATCGCAGCGCCGGGGGTCACCGGGATCGCCGCGGCCTTGTCGGTCTCGACCACGACCGGCCACACATTTTTCCCCCTGTGGCTGCATTGGTTCACCGGCCATTCGCTTGGCGGACTGACCTTCGTGCCGATCGCGCTTCAGTTCGTGCGCGGTGATGTGCACCAATGGGGGGCAAGCACAACCCCGCGCAAAAAGGCCGCCATGACCGTTGAGCTGGGGCTGGTCGCGCTGGTCAGCGCGGCGTCTTTTTCACAGCAAACCATGCCGCTGCTGTTTCTGCCGATGCTGCCGATCATCCTGACGACCTTTCGCAGCGGGCGCCTTGCCTCGGCGATGGCCATCGTCATTCTGACCGTGGTCGGTTCGGTGGCGACGCTCCGCGGCACGGGTCCGGTGACCCTGTTGGCGATGCCCATCGGCATGAAAATGCAGTTCCTGCAATTCTACCTGGCCTGTACGGTGCTTTGCGTGTTGCCGATCGCTGTCGACCTGCACCGCCGACGCATCCTGTTCAACGCGCTACGCGAGAGCGAGGCGCGCTACCGGTTGCTGACCGAACACTCAACCGACATCGTCTTCAATCTGGCACCGGATGGCCAGATTCGCTACGTATCCCCCTCGGTCCGGCAAATCGGCGGTCTGGTTGCGGCGGCGCTCGTCGGACGCAATGCCATCGACCTGGTCGAGCCCGCCTATGTCGATGAGGTCACCGCCGCGCATCGGCGCGCGGTCGAACAGCCGGACACAACGATGATCGTTGAGTATCAGGCGCGGACCGGCACCGGCGAATTGCGCTGGTTCGAAACCCAGACTCAAGGCGTCGCTGGCGACGACGACGCGACGACCAGTGTGATCAGCGTTGTCCGCGACGTGACCTTGCGCAAGGGGGTCGAGCGTGAGCTCGCCCGTGAGGCGATGACCGATCCGCTGACCGGTCTTGCCAATCGCCGGGCCTGCCTCGACGAGCTGGCGCGACGCATCGAAGCCTCGCCGCTCGGGGAGACGGGGGGCTGCGTCGCGATGTTCGATATCGACTTCTTCAAGGCGGTGAACGATGCCCACGGTCACGCGATCGGCGACCAGGTCCTGCAGCGGTTCGCCCAGATCGCGCGCGGCGCGGTGCGCGACGACGACACCGTCGCGCGGCTCGGCGGCGAGGAATTTGCGGTCGTGCTCCCCGGGGCATCGCCGGAACAGGCGCGGCTGGTCTGCGAACGGCTGCGCGCTGCGGTCGGCAACGCACGTATCGATATCGGCGATATCGCGATCCTGGTCACGGTCAGCGGCGGAATCGCTGCTTACCGGCAGGGCGACACGCCCGATGCCGTACTTGCCGCCGCCGATGCCGGCCTTTACGACGCCAAGCATCGGGGTCGCAACCGGCTGGGGCTGGTGGCATAGACAGCCGGCCCGGCAGCCGGACACTCTTATCGTGCGATTTTACTGAGGCGACGCCGGTTTGCGCGCACTTTGCGCGTAAAGTGTCGAACGACTGACCGGCCCGCGGTGACGGGGTCGCCGCCCAGCTGACCGGTGGCGAGCGCGATTTGCATGTCGGCGGTCGCCCTGATTTTCTCATCGACCATCAGCCGCGCCTCGGCGCCGGCGTCCGCACCCCCCATCGCCATCTTCATCGTGCGCAGGCCGATCACGGTCGATGCTTCGACGCCCAGCAGCCAGGTATCAAGGCCGAGTGAGACCCAGGATTGTGACGAAGAGCGGCGCATAAGGGCATCCTGTAACTGACAGATCAGCACCCAACGCACAGCGACAGCGTTAGGGTCCGGGCGCTGACAAGTCCCCAAAACGGGGGACGCACAAATGGTCCACCCGCTCTGTGCGACTTGAGTGAAAGCCCGGATCGGCGGAGTTCTCATGCGGGCGTTCGACCGCCACGTTCGGCCGGTCGGCTGGACATATCGCTCATTGAGGAGATGTCGACATGGATCGATATGAAGAGGAAATGTTCGACGAACTCGGCTTCGACGAGGCGGAGGGCGCAGCGGACAGCTACGACGATTTCGACGGCGCAGACGAGGCCGACGAAATGGATGAAGGCGACGAATACGACGAAATGGAGTCGATGGACGCCGGCGACGAATATGATGAAATGGATGAAGCCGACGAATATGACGAGATGGACGAAGGCGACGAGTCCGACGAAAGCGACGAGGAATGGGACGAGGCGCTCGCCCATGCGCTCGGCGCAGAGGACACCGACGAATTCTTTCGTCGCCTCGCCCGGGCTGCGCGCAGTGTCGCGGGGGCGGTTCGCCGGGCCGCGCCGACCATCGGTCGCATCGCGCGGGCGGTCGGACCGGTCGCCAGCCTGATCCCCGGCGTCGGCACTGCCATCGGCGGGGTCGCCAACGTCGTCGGGCAGCTGATGGCCGACGAGGCATCGGAGGAAGAGGCGCTGGATGCGTTTGCCGAACTGGCGACGCGCAACCGCCGGGCGGTACCCATCGTCGCGGCGCTGGCGACGCGCCGGGTGCTGGGCCCGGCCGCTGCCCGGATGCCGGTTGCGGCGCGTGCCGCCGCCATCCGGACGGTTCGTCATGCCGCGACGCAGATGGTCAATCGCGGTGGCCCCACCGCGATCCGGGCGCTGCCGCGGATCGCGCGTAGTGTTCAGCGGACCGGTGTCGCGAGGCGGACCCCCGTGGCCGCGCGTCCCCGCGTCCTGGCGCAGACCGCGCGCCGCGTGGTGCAGCGCAACCCGCGCCTGCGTCAGCAACTGACCCGGCCGCTGGGCCAGGGTCGTCGGGTGATCAACCGGGCACGAGCAGCGGCCCGGGCCGGTGCGGCACCGGGTCGTGCGATCCTGCGCGGGCAGTTGCCCCGCCCCGGTGGCATGATCGGCGGCCTGGCAGGCGGACTCGGCGGTCATCGCCGACCCGGTCACTACGGCGGGCATCATGGCGGGCACTATGGCGGCCACTATGGCGGACATGATGGACGGGGTCGCTCGATCACGATCCGGGGTCCTGTCCGCATCACCATCCGTCCGTCCTGACCCGGCGCGCGGACCAAGAGGATCGCGACGATGCGTTCGGCAACATCCACCAGCCGGTTTCTCGACACCAAGTTCCGGGCTCTCAAGGCCCGGGCGGTGCGGCTTCACCGGCTTACCCCCAGGATGATCGGGCTGCGGCCCGAGGACTTGCCTTACGCACCGTCGCGATCCCATTTTAATGCGGCGAACCGGCGGCTGGCCACGATCGGCCAGCGCATCGCTCACGACATCCGCACGATCGAGCGGACCTGGCCGCCGGCGACGCCCGAACGCGCATTGAGCCAGATGGCGATGCTCGACCGGCAGGTCGACCGGGCGCGCCGCACCTTCGGCATGTTCTTCGAAATGCTCAGCCAGCGCGGCTCATCCTTTGCGCCCGCGCTCGCCGCGCACGACGTCATTGCCACCGATTGCTATGCCATCGTGCGTGCGACCCTTCCCGAAGTGTTCCGCGGGCCGCTGATCAAGCCGCTGACCTACATGGAACATGGCTATTCCCCGGCGACGCAGCGGCGCGGTGTCGCGCTGTCGCGGCTGCTGGGGGACAGCAACCCGTTTCCGGTCATCCGTATTCCCTGGGACCGCGACAACCCGTGGCAGTCGGTCTTCCTGCACGAGGTTTCGCACAATCTGCAGGCGGACATGGGCGTGTGGCAGGAAAACGAGACTGCCGTTGCCAGCCGGCTGGCGCGGATGCGGTTCGATCCGCTGGTCGTCACGATCTTTCGCCGCTGGCACAAGGAGATTTTCGCCGACCTCGCCGCGCTGCTGCTCGGCGGGACGGCGAGCGCCTGGGGCATGATGGAATTTCTGTCGCATCCGGGCGCGCGGGCCATGACCTATCGCCCTGGCGGTGCCCATCCCACGGGCTGGATCCGGGTGCTGATGCTGACCGAAATGATGCGGCGCATGGGTTTTGCCGAAGCCGCGGCGGAGGCCGAGAAAGTCTGGCGGCGGCTCTATAATCCGGCGCGCGGGCACCGGATGCCGCCCGCGCTGATCGCCGCCGTGCCGCGCGCCGTGCCCGCGGTCATCGACGAGATCGCATATCAGCCGCGGCGGGGCCTTGGCCAGCACGCGCTCGCCGACGCCATTCCGTTTTTTCGCACCGACGAGGCCAATATCCGGCGCGGCGGCATGACCATTGCCGCCGGACGCATCCCGCAGGGGCTGCCGCCGCGCTTTCTGGTCTCCGCCAGCCGCTTCGCGCTCGAATCGGGGGCCGATCCCGACGCCATCTCGGCGCTGGTCATCGGGCACCTCGCCCAGCTCTACCGCGCCCGCCAGACGCAGCGCGTTCCCGTCACCGCCATTGCAGCATGAGGGCCGACACCATGACCGACGCCTCCACGACCGATTTCGCTACCCGGACCAACCGTTCGCAAAACGCCGTCATGGTCGACAATTTCATGCGCAAGGCGCTGCGGGTCAGCGATCCGCGCAATCCCGACCAGATCGCGAGCGCGCTGCTGTCGCGTTATCCCGAGGAAGCCGACCGTGACCGCCGCGAGCGCGAGGGACTGCCCTATTCTTCGGCAGGGGATTTCCGCCCGATGGCGGTCGTCAGCGCCGGTGCGGGATCGGTCGAGCTGGAGACGGCGCGGACCGACCTCGAACGCGACCTGGCAACCGTTTCGACACTGTCGCAGCTGAAGGACATCGCGGTCGAAATGAACGGATGGGGCCGGGCGATCCGCCAGGCGGCGGCGGACGGCATCGCCTCTGCGCGGCTGGCGCTCGATTCGGTCAACCGCGACACCGCCCTTTCGGCGCGGCGCACGCTGACCGAATATGCGCGGCTGGCGCGGTTCGTCGGGGCGATGTCGGACGGCAGCGGCCTCTATTTCCGCCGCCTTGCGCAAAGCTGCGACGTCCTCGGCGCGCTGATCCTGGTCGCGATCGGCGAGGGCATGGCGGCCAGCGGGATTACCCGATCGACGGCAATGGTGCGCGTCGCGGCAAGCGAACTGCAGACGCGGCGCAACGCCGTCATCACGGCACTGCGCGGGCTGACGGGTTCGGTGGACGCGACCCTCGGGCAGGAGGATTATCCGCGGGGAATCGTCGGTTACCAGATGCTCGTCGAACGTCTTGAATCAGGTGGACAGGCCGATCTGCGCGCTCTGCTTGAAGAAAACGCGCTGGCTGCGGCGATGGACCAGCTCGTCGACCTGACGACGGGGGCGAGCGTGGCGGGCCTCCGCGAGCTGTCGACCACCGCGTCGCTCCTGACCCACCGGTTTACGCGGCTGGTCGAATATGGTCGCGCGGTTCCTCAGGGGCGGTTGCCGAATGGAACCTGGCCCTCGCCCGAGTCTCCGCCGCTGCTCAATTTCGTGGCCGCGCTGCAATTGTTCAACGACGCCTTCACCACCTCGGGCAGCAGCCGGCTGTTGTATCTCGCGCGGCCGCCGATCCTTTCCTATGGACTGTACGGTGCGCCAGACCGCCGTTTGACAACGCGACTGGTCGACCTGACCGTTGCGCGCGGTAACCTGGCAGCCGCGATAGACTGTTTCGCGGGATGTGGGTGCGACATGCGGGGCGTGCAGTGCCTTGTCATGTTCGATTTCGTCCTGTCGATGGTGGATCACGCAATCGACCTGCTTGCCGTCGGTACCGATCCAAATGGCGATGGTGAGGCGGAACGGCGCGCCATCGCTGCCGCCTTGCTCTGCATCCGGATGCAGAGCTTTGCCGCTGGCGAACAGGGCATACCTCAGACGGTCGGCTGGCCGGCACTGTGCGTCGTCACGCCTGACATTGCCGCGGCCGCGCAACAGGTGCGTGACGAGCTGCTGACGCCGTTCGCCAATACGCCGGCGCTGCTGAGTGTTGATCGCCGTGCCGCCGCGGCACGCGAGCTGCGAATTGCCTATGCGGCGGAGTTTCAGACCGAGACGCTGGTGCGCAACCTGATCGCGGGGTGCGCGGACAGCCTGGTGTTCCGGCCGAATTTTGGTGGTTTTGTCCAATTTCTGCCGTTGGTCCCGCTGCGCAGATTTGACGAGCGAGAGGATTCACTGGTGCGGTTGCTCATCCGCCGGACCTTCGCCCAGATTATGCCGGGTGCAGATGTCGGCATCCGCCAACCGGTCAATATCCCGCAGACCGTCGCCCGGTCCCAAGGCGCGGTCAGCTGGGGCGACCCGTATTACGGCCAGTGATGCCATAGCTCTCTGAGGAGGATGACGATGCCCGACGACGAACTGCAGATCGAGATTTACGAAGTCGGACAGCGCGACGCCGAAGACGAAGGTGTCGTGATGGACGCAGGCCCGGTCGCGCTTCGCGACCTCCTGCCGGCCGGGCCGGCCGACGATGAGGATCATCAGCTGCCCAATCCCTATTACGCGGCAATCGCCCGCGAGCAGCGGCTGCTGGCCCAACAGCGTGACGCGCAGGGTGCAATCGAACACGGGATAGGCAGGCTGGTCGAGATCCAGTCGGAAAGGCCCGAAGATCATGTGTCGCCTGCACTCTGGGCGATCGAACGCAAGTTGGAAAAGATCGACACCACGCTGGGCAAGTTCGATCGCGACGATATCGATTATGTTGCGGCGCTGTACGCAGCGGCAGTCGATACCAGCGGCGTAATCGTGAAGAACAACGCAATCGGCAAATGGATCGTCGATGCTTGGCTCGATGCCAAGCCCAAATCGGCCCGCCTATGGCGCGTCGATCCCGGGATTTGCGACATCGCGACGCTTGACGGCAAAAATGCCGCTTCGCTGGGTTCCTTCATTGCGGCTCTCGACGTGTTGCGGCCTATGGCATCCCCGCTCGCTGCCGCGCTCGAGATCAGGGATTTTCAGCGATTTGTACGGCTGGCGAAGGGAGTCTGCGAGGTTATCGGGTCACCGCCCGACGCGGCCGGCCCCGCAGATGACCAGTCCCCTGCCACCTGAGGCACCGACACAGCACCAACTGCTCAACAAACGAGGTCCGACATGGCGAACGAATCCAACGAAGTGATCAAGCGGCTGTTTCAGCGCTTTTTCCGTGACGAGCTCCCCGGCCTGTCGCCAGGCGAGCGGGCCGCGTTCGAGAGCGAGTTCGAGGATCGCTATGGTGAGCTGCTCCAGCGCTCGTCGAGCACCACCGCGCCGAGCTTTGCCGATCTCGTCGGCTTTGGCCCCGGCCCGCTGAAGCCTTTCGATGCGCTCGACATGCCGATGCTGCGCAATGATTTCGACGAGTCGGTGATCCAGCCGCAGCTGCAGGCGTCGGCAGAACTCTATTATATCTATCAGATGGAGCGGATGCGGCTGTTCCAGGTGGTCGACGTGCTGCGGCGGCTGTTCCAGAACGGGCAGATCCGCATCCAGCGGGGACCCGGAGCGCGCGGGCTCTATATCCTCGAGAAATGGACGCCGATCCGCTACACGCGGCGCGACCGGATGATCGCCTATCGCCGTGCGTTCAACTACGGGACGGCGCCCATTCCCGGCGGGGCGATCATCAACCGCAACTTTCATTTCCAGCTGGTCGCGTTCATGTCGGCGATGTCGCAATATTTCACCGACCTGACGATCGGCCAGGTCATTCGCGGCGCGGACACGATCAACGACCGCCCGTTCGCCTCACTGTCGACCGTCCAGCGTGTCGGCACCGACCTGCGTTACCAGCTGGACCGGGCGAGCTACGGCAATATCCTCGCGCTGACGCAGGAAGTCGGCCAGTATATGCAGCAGATCTTCGAGCTGCTCGACACGCCCGATATCAAGCGTTCGTTCGATGCCAACACGAAATGGGATGTCGTCGAGGCGGTGGCGAACCGCCATCTGGGCGGTGCCGCCGACATGTCGCAGCGGGCGAAAATGGCGGATGCCGGGCGGCGCGTGCTGCTCTACATCGCCGAAAACGACTTCCGTACGTCGATCGACCCGCATGTGTTCGAGGCGGATGCCAAAAAGGTCGGCGCGGCGGCGGACGCCTGGATCGCCGCCTATCGCCTGACGCCGGAAGGCCGGCGTTTCGGCGGGACGACAAGCCATATGCGCTGGTCGCCGGGCCTCGGCCAGCGTTCGAACACGCGCATCGCCGCGTGAGTGCGGGCCGGTGGGGACGCCCTTTCCGGTGTCGGTCCGGTTCGGCGGTGCGCCGCAGGCGTTCGTCGTCGATGCCGGGTTCGCGCTTTCCCCGATGGGGTTGCTCGTCACCATGGCGCTTGCGCGGCACGCCGCCGTCTGGCTACCCCGGGGGCTGCTGACCCTCCTCGACAACGACAGCCTCTACCGCCGCGCGCCCGATCAAATGGGGGGTGCGTGGTTGCCCGAGGCGGGTCGCGCGGACCGGCTGGCGGCGATGGCGATGGAACTGCCCGCGTGGCAGCGTGCGTGGCATTACGGCAAGCTGTCGGCGCGGGTCCACTGGATCGGCGATGCACGGGCCGAAAGTACGCTGGCCGACCGCGAGGATTCCGGGCTGCTGCCGCGCTTCGAACACTGCGCCGCCGCGCTGGACGCGCTGATGGTGGCCGACGGTAATCCGCCGACCGCGCCGCTCGACGAATGCGCGCGCGACGCCGTGGCGCTCGCGGCGGCATTACAGCCCGATCCGGTTGTCCTGCTGACGCCGCCGCATGAGGCGGGCGGCGTACCGCCGTTGTGTGCGTTGCTGGTGGCGCTCGGCTTCGGCGTGCGGCGGCGCCAGGGCGGACTGGCGTCGACGCCGCCGCTCGAGGCCGCGCTGGTCCCGCTCGAGGCGGGGGGATTGTTTGCGGCGATGCTGCAGATCGTCGCACCGGGCGTGCTGACGTTGCCCGACAGCTGGGACGATGCGGACTGGGGGCTTGGCGAGGACACTGGCCTCGCCAGCGAGACCGCCGACGTATGGCGCAACGCCTGCGCGCTGTGGCAACCGCTGGCCGCACTGGAGCAGGCGGCATGAACGCGATGAGTCCGCGCCTCGTCCCCGGACGATCGGGCACGCTGCGCACCAACGCCCGCGAACTGGTGATGATCAGCGTGATGGGTGAGATCGCCTCGCCGCTGG
The DNA here is from genome assembly GCA_038225385.1 of Sphingomonadales bacterium. Lineage (GTDB taxonomy): Bacteria > Pseudomonadota > Alphaproteobacteria > Sphingomonadales > Sphingomonadaceae > Sphingomonas_O. Next base: position 57,489 of record JBBRRC010000008.1, read on the forward strand.
AGCGCGGAACCCCGTGGCGGATCGGGCAGGACGGCAAACCCCGCGCCTTGCCTGGCACCGGCGGGATCGTCCTCAACCACCGCGTCGGGGATGCTGCCGTCGGCGTTGCCGGCGATCACATCGAGCCTGGCGTGTCGATCCGCAATGAAAAACGGACAGGCGGTACCGATGCCGCGAACCAGGCGCTCCAGACCTATGCCTGCGTCGGCAATGGCGCGGTCGTCGTGTCGGGCGCGGCGCGCGGCGCGCGGGGTGTCGTCACGGGGAAGCACGGTGGGATCGACAATGTACTCGTTGATTTTCCAGTCGCCGCGATGCGGCGGATGGCGATCGGCGACCGAATTCAGGTGTGGTCCTATGGCCTGGGCCTGCGCCTGCCCGACCATCCGGAGGTTGCGATCTGGAACTGTGCGCCGCGTCTGCTGACGCGCTGGGCGCCGCGCGTCGAAAACGGCCGGATCATGGTGCCCGTGACGCACCGCGTGCCGGCCCGGCTGATGGGGTCGGGCCTGGGGCGCAACAACGTGTTGCGCGGCGATTACGACATCCAGATGTCCGACCCGGTAATGGTTGCGCGGCACAAACTCGGCACCCTGCGCTACGGCGACCTGGTTGCCGTCCTCGATGCCGACAATCGCTATGGCCGGTCGCGGCTCGAGGGGTTCGTGTCGATCGGCGTGATCGTGCACAGCGAGAGCACGGTTGCCGGGCACGGGCCGGGCGTCGTCTCGCTGCTCTCGGCCCCGGCGTCGGTGATCGTGCCGGTCCTCGACCCGCGCGCCAACATCGCCCGATACCTCAATATCCGCGACCCCCGCCCACCCCACAGCTTCATCCCGCTGGCCATGCGCGAGCGTCAGGAAGCGGCGCGGGCGCGGCAGCGGCTGCCACGGGAGATCGCGCATGACTTCGCCTGAAGAAGAGCTCGACGAAATGGTGGCGCAACTGGCCAGGCGGCAGCAGCGGATGCCGGTGCGGCCGATGGGCGGGCGCGGTCATCGGCCGATCAGGCCTCTGGCCGTGTCCAGACGCCGCATCGGTCACGACGCCTGCGGCTGCGGCACGGGCTGCGGGGGCGGCTGCAGCTGCGTCTGCGTGAGCTGTGGTGGCGGACGCGAGCGAGACGAGGCGGATGAATCGGGCGGCCTGCCCGCCGCCGGCAATGCGACGCCCCCGAACGCCGTGGGTACGCAACTACCCGCCTGGCGAGGCTGGTCGTCGCCCGTCCGGCTCAGTACGCTGATCGCGGCAGACGGCACGCCTGCCGAAAACCTCTACCGGGAATTCTTCGATCGCGGGTCGCGCGTCTACCGCATCACGCGCGCCGGGATCGATACGGCGCGGCCGCTCAACATCGGCATGACGATCAGCAATTCGATCTACCAGCGCATGATGGAGCATTTCCGAGGCAGCCAGGGCGACCCCAACGTGCGGCGTGCGTTCGGCTCGATGACGGCGGACCGAATCCTCGTGCAGGCAGGCATCCTCGACCGCAACGGCATGCACCCGCGCCGTGCCAAGAGCTACGAGAACTGGCTCCAGGATCGTGAGCGGCCCGAACTCTACAGCCCGAATACGACGACATTCGAAAGCGAAGACGACATCAATTTCATCTGAACCGGTTGACAAGGAGGTATGACAATGTCCGCGCTTGATGGGTATCGAAGGGCCGAACGCGATGCGCTTGACGCGCTGGTCGATGCCGAGGTCGAACTCGTCCTGCGGCGACGCCCGCGCCCGGTGGTCGAGCCCGAAGTCAACGAGGCACTGTTCCTTGAACAGGCCACGGCATTTCTGCTGCGTCATGCGGACCCGGCGCGGCTGATCGAGGAATTGCAGCGGCGGATCACGTCGGCCAGCGCCGTCGACGCCCCACCCGCGCCCCAGCCTGAACCGCAAACCGAGGCCCCCACTTCGGAGGCACCGCGGCCAGAGGAGGACCCGACATGAGCCTCTACCAGCAGGAAGACCCCGTTTTCGCGCTCGACCGTTTCACCGACGAGGCCGATTATGCCGTCGTCGGCCCGGATGACGGCCGGACCCGCGTCGTCCATACCAATCGACGCCCGCATAGCGCGGTCTGCCAGATCGAGCGCGATTTCGGCGACGGGCGGCTGACCGGCTGCACCGCATTCCTGATCTCGCCGACCCGGCTGCTGACCGCCGCCCATTGCATCATGAGTCCGCTGAGGCGGCGTCTGGGCCTCCCGCATATCGCAACCCGGATCCGGGTGGTGCCTGGAAAGGCGGGCCTCAATGCCCGGCCCTTCGGCATGCAATGGGCCAAATCCTGGCACGTCAATCCAGCCTATCTGCGCAAGCCGTCGGCATTGACCGATATCGCCGTCATCGAACTGGCGCGCCCGTTCCGGCCGTGTCCCGGCTATTTCCGCGTCTATACGCCATCGACCGCCGACCTGAACCGCCTGCGTGGCCGGCTGCTGGCGCATATCTCCGGCTATCCAGCGGACAAGCCAAAGGGGACGCAGTGGGAGCATGCCGAACGCATCGACCGGGTCACGCCGCACCAGCTGCTCTACAGTGTCGACACATGCCCCGGACACAGCGGTTCGCCCGTGTGGATTCGCCGGATGCGCGGCGGTCCGGCCGAGGTCATCGCCGTCCATACCGCGGGCCCGACACCCCACGCCGGTGGCGCCTGGGGGTGCCGACCGGGCGTCCCGCTGGCCCCGGCAGGCCTGTTCAACCGCGGCGTCAGGCTGACCCCGGCACTGCATCAGGCGATCAACCGCGGATTTCGGGGCGGATGATCGTCATGACCCCCGAACCCGCACGGCTCGCCGCAAGTGGACCTAATTGTAACGCAGCCCGGCGCCGACCTATGCTAAAACTGTCATATCAAGCGCGTCATGTCGGATGCACCGAGTCGGAACCGTCAGCGGACGTGCCATCGGTGCCCGGCGAACGGGTCGCAAAAGCACGTGCAGCTAATCCGTAACTGGCAAAGCAAGGCTTGATCGGTATGTCGACGACCCTCGACCAAATGCAAGCGCGGCCCCGACGCGGCAAGCCCGGCGCGTCGGTCGCTGGCGACGCCGCCGGCGTGTTCAGTTTCATGATCGACGGACGACGGTTTACCGCAATGGATACGCGGCCACGCGGGGAGCGGCGGCTGCGCGGGCCATCATCCTCGACGCCGGCGAACGGCTACGGCGCGATCATCGGACGGATCTCGGCAGATGACATCCAGTATGACGTGTTCAGCAGCGTCGCGGAGCGCAAAACCGATCTGCCGCCCATCGCCGAATGCCTGACATGTCGCGAACTGCAGGTCGCCACACTGATCGCCGACGGCAAATGCGACAAGGAAATCGCGCGGCAGCTCGGCATCAGCAGCTATACCGTGCGTGAACACCTCCGCCGAATTTTCGCCAAGCTCAAAGTCTGCAAACGGTCGGCTGTCATATCGTGGATGCTGCGCGGACCTGTGCGCGGCTGACGGGTCAAGACGAATTCATGTCCACGCTCCCGCTGCAAATTTTGCGGACAGTCCCCGATGTGCCGGTCTCGAGGGGTCAAGTTTGCGCTCAAACCGCGAATTTTCGTCACCTGTTGTGAGGTGTGATCGCACGATCGAACCTCCGGGAAAGCGTTCCGTCATGCACACATACCGCCCTGACGAAAGAAAATGCGCGCGGACTCTTGTCGAATGCCGAACGATCCATTAACCAAAGCTATTAATAAATCTTGACCACTAATCATACCTAAAGGGTTGGTATCGATGGATCCACCAGCGGGGAGCTTAAAGGCGGAACGCCAACTGGCCGCGCCGTCCTTGGTCGCAGTTATCTTCACCGTCAGGCAGATATCGGAAACCTAGCATCACGCCGGTTCCACCAAGTCACTCGACATAGAATCAATCTCAAAGGGAAATCTCCATATGAAAACGGCCTCAGTCATCACTCGGCTCTTGCGCACCACTGCTCTGCTGCCAGTCATGTTGCCCGGCATAGCGCTGGCCGACTGCCTGCCGAATGCAACCGGACTGACGGTCACCTGCATCACCAACGATCCCGACGGCTACCGGGCCGGCACCGATAATCCGGTGATTGATGGGGTCACGATCAACGTCAACAACGGCGCAACTGTCGGTGGTGTAGCGGCGACGGGGCCGCTCCTGTCGGTCGGCGTGGCCGGTGCCGTCAACAATGAGGGCACGATCACGGTTGCTGCGGGCGAGACGGCGATATCGGTCGGCGGCGGCAGCACAGTGAGCAATGCCGCGACTTCGACCGGTCCGATCACCGGCAACATCATTTTTGCCGCACCGACAGGAACGGCGGTCAACACGTTCAACAATTATATGACTGTCGCGGGTACCGGAACTGTGGCCGGCGATGTGACGTCGAGCGGTGCCTTCGTTTTCAACAACGAGGGCGATTTTACCGGCAATGTATCGTCGGCAGGCAATACGACCCTGACGAACAGCGGCTCGCTGACCGGCAATGTCTCGTCGACGGGTAATACGACCCTGACGAACAACGGCTCGCTGACGGGTGATATCATCCTGGGAGCGGGAGACGACACGATCGTCAATACCGGCACGCTGACCGGCAATGTCGACATGGGTGCCGGCACCAATTCGATCACTTTCGATTCGACGGCATCACTGCCGACGGGAACGCTGACCGCCGACCCGGCCGGGCTGAACACCATCGGCCTGACGGGCACGGGCGCCGCGACGCTCAACATCCCGGTCACTAATTTCGACGTGCTGAACAAGGACGGCACCGGCAGCTGGACGCTGGGCGGCGCGGTCGCGCTTGCCGACAAGATCAACATCAACGCCGGCACGCTGATCACGCCGGACGCCAGCTTCCTCGGCGCGAACACGATCGTCAACTCAGCGACGCTCGAATTCACCGGCGGCGCCGACGGCACCTACTCGGGCAATATGTCGGGAACGGGTGCCGTGCTGGTCGATACCGGCGCAGGTGTCACGACCTTTTCCGGCACGAATACCTACACTGGTCTGACGACCATATCGTCCGGGACGCTCAGCCTGACGGGTGGTTCGGCGATCGGCGACACCAGCACGGTCGCGGTTGGCGGCACCGGGACGCTGGACATTGCCGAGAGCGAGACGATCGGCGCGCTGACCGACGGCGCGGTACCGACGGGAGCGGTGACGCTGTCGGGCGGGACGCTGACGGTTGGTAGCGGCTCGTTTGCCGGGACGATCTCTGGCGCAAACGGCCTGACGAAGACGACGACGGGCACATTGGTGCTGGCAGGGGCGAACACGTTTGCCGGTCCGGCGACGGTGACCGACGGCACGCTCGAGCTTCAGGGCGGGGCGGCGATCGGCGACACGACGGCGGTGATCGTCAATGCGTCGTCGACGGCGCCGGCGACGTCGGGGACACTGCTGGTCACCGATGCGGAGACGATCGGTAGCCTGTCGGGCAACGGCGGCTCCGTGGTGCTGACCTCCGGGTTGACCACAGGTGGCGACGATACGAGCACCAGCTATGCGGGCATCATCTCGGGCGATGGCAGCCTGATCAAGGAAGGTGCCGGCGTCTTCACGCTGACCGGTGCGAACACCTATGCGGGCGGCACGGTCGTCAATGCGGGGACACTCGAGGGCAACAGCACATCGCTGCAGGGCGGGATCCTGGTCAATGCGGCGGGGACATTGTTGTTCACGCAGCCGACCGACGGCACTTTTGGTGGTGCGCTGTCGGGCACGGGGACGACGACCAAGGCTGGCGCTGGCATCCTGATACTGTCGGGTGACAACAGCGCGTTCACCGGTACGACGAACATCAACGGCGGCGCACTGTCGATCGGTGCGGCGACCAACATCGGCACGGGGCCGCTCACGTTCGACGGCGGCACGCTGATCACGACGGGCGCCCTGTCGCTCGCCAACCCCATCACCCTCAACGAGGGCGGCGGCACGATCCAGACCAATGCCGCCACGACGCTGTCGGGCGTCATCGACGGTGCGGGCGCGCTGACCAAGACGGGCACCGACAATCTCACGCTTGCCGGGGCGAATTCATACACCGGCGGCACGACGGTTACGGCAGGAACGCTGACCGGTACCACGGTGTCGATCCAGGGTGATGTCGTCGACAACAGCGCGGTCGTCTTCGATCAGGGCTTTGATGGCACCTATGCCGGTAACCTGTCGGGCACCGGCACCGTCGGCAAGGCGGGCACGAGCACGGTGATCTTCTCCGGCAACAACACCTATTCCGGGGCGACGTCGATCACCGCGGGCGCACTTTATGCGTCGTCGGGGACCGGTATCGGCGACCTGTCGGCGGTGACCGTGGCGAGCGGCGCCGAATTCGAGATCGGCGGCGGTGGCGGGGCGGTGACCGAAACGATCGGCAGCCTGGCCGGCGCGGGCGATTTCTCGGTCAATGATCCCGCAGATCACCTGATCACCGGCAATGACAACACCTCGACGCTGTTCTCCGGCACGGCGACGGGCGGCCAGATCGAAAAGATCGGCACGGGCGTGTTTACGGTATCGGGCACCGGTAACTTGTCGAGTGGCCTGACAGTGACGGGCGGGACGTTCGCCATCGCCGATGGCGGCAACTACACGGCGACGACCAGCGTAGCGTCGGGCGCAACGCTCGATGTTCAGCCAGGAACCGACGATGGCGAGACGACGACCCCGGGCGGCCTGCTGACCGGAGACGTTACGACGGCGGCGGGATCGTTTGCGAGGGTCAACGGCCAGGTCATCGGGAACATCGATAACGCGGGCACGCTGTCGGGCAGCGGTCTGATCACCGGTGCGGTAACCAACACGGGCACTGTCGCACCGGGCAACAGCCCGGGCGTCATCACGATCGCGGGGTCTTACGCCCAGACTGCGGCGGGGACGCTGGCGATCCAGATCACGCCATCGGCGACGGCACCAGTTGCCGGCACCAATTTCGATCAGGTGCGTGTGACCGGCGCGCCGGGCACCGCGGCACTCGACGGAACGCTGGCGATCGCGGCGACGCCGGGCCTGTACAACAACGGCACGACCTATGACATCGTGCTGGCCGACGGCGGCATTACGGGCGCGTTTGCGGCCGTCACCGGGGGGACGATTTCGCCGTTCCTCAGCCTGACGCCGACCGGCATCGTGACGACGACCGGCACGCAGCAGGCCTATCGCCTGACCGTCAGCCGGACAAACTACGCGGTCGGCCTCGGCGCCTCGGCCAATGCCAATCGCGTGGCGGTTGCCAACGGCCTGCAGACTCTGGTTACAGGCGCGACCGGCGACACCGCGACGCTGATCACCAGCGTCGACAACATGTCGGCGGCCCAGGCGGCAACCTTCTTCGACGACGTCAGCCCCGAGGCCTATGGTGCCTATGCGACGGCCATGCAGGACCAGGGCGAGCTGTTCACCCGCCAGGTCGCGCTGCGCCTGGGTTCGGTCGGGGCCAAGGAACCCCGCACGAGCCTGTGGGGCCAGCTCTATGGTCAGTGGGGCAGCGGCAAGGACGATGCCTACCGCATCGGATCCGATGCGGACATCACCGGCGGTGTGATCGGCATCGATTTCGGGATGGGCGCATTGACCGTCGGCGCGGCCGGTGGTTACTCGGAGGCGACCATTAAATACCGCCTCGGCAACTCGCGCGGCAAGAGCAAGAGCTGGCAGGTCGGCGGCTATGCCGCTTATCAGGCAGGTCCGATCGGTGCCGACCTCCAGCTGGCCTATATCAACGGTCAGTTCGATGCGACGAAGTCGATCGTGGCCGGCACGGTCAACCGCGCAACCTCGGCCTCGTTCGACGGCAATCTGTTCAAGGCAGTCGGCACGGTCGGCTATGACCTGGGCAAGGATAACGTGAAGATTCGGCCGTTCGTCGGTGTCGATTTCTCGACGGGCAAGGCGAAGGCCTTTACCGAAACCGGCGCAGGAGCCGCCAACTTGAGCGTCAACGACATCAATGCCGACCGGACCGACCTGCTCGCTGGTATCGAGGCTTCGGGTAAGTTCGGCGGGCTGGCCCCCTATGGCCGACTGACCTATCGTTATCGTGCCAACGACAATAACCGGGCGATTACCGCCAATTTCGCAGGCGCTCCGGGGTCGGCTTTCACCGTCAGCGGCGTGACGCCGGGCCGTTCGGAAGCCGATATCGACCTCGGCCTGCGTTATGGCATCGGTGAAAAGGCGTCGGTTTCGGTCGGGTATCAGGCCGCGATCCGCGACGACGTGACCCGTCACGGGGTCTCGGCACAGCTGAGCTTCGCGTTCTAAGAGCGATCATCCTAGACGATCGGTGCGGGGTCGGAACCAGGATGGTTCCGGCCCCGTTTCTTTGCGCTCATCAGCGGTGCGGTGACGACATCCGCAGCACCGCTACCCCGCAAATCGCCGAAAGCAGCGAACCCATCAGCACACCGATTTTGACCGCGTCGGCCTGTGGGGCGAGCGGGTAAGCGAGGCCACCGATGAACAGGCTCATCGTGAACCCGATGCCGCATAACAGTGCTACACCGTAGACCTGGCGCCAGTTCGTGTTGCCTGGGCGCCGCGCAAGCTTCAGGCGGACGGTAAGCCAGACGCTGCCGAAGACACCGATCTGTTTCCCAAGGAACAACCCCAGGGCGATCGCAAGCGGCAACGGGGCGAACGCCTGGGCCATCCCGATGCCCGCCAGCGACACACCTGCATTCGCAAAACCGAACACCGGCACGATGGCGAAGGCAACCCAGGGCTGGAGGGCATGTTCGAGGCGGTGGAGCGTCGATTCGACATCGTCGGGCATCCCCGGCGTCTTGCTGATCGGCACCGTCAGCGCTGCAAGCACGCCTGCCACTGTCGCGTGGATGCCAGAGCGCAGCATGAATATCCAGAGCAGCACAGCAGCGATCGCATACCAGGCGGGATGCTTTGCCCCCAGGCGGTTCATAGCGATCATCGCGGCAAATGTCGCCATCGCAGCACCGAGCGCCCAGCCGTCGATACTCGCCGTGTAGAAGAGTGCGATGATTACGACCGCGCCGACGTCGTCGACGATCGCGACGGTGGTCAGGAACAGCTTCAGCGACCCCGGCGCGTGTTTGCCCAGCAGCGCGAGCAGGCCGAGGGCGAAGGCGATGTCGGTCGCTGCCGGAATCGCCCAGCCGCGGGTCAGGTCGGGGCTGCCGCCAGCGACGCCGAGATAGACGAGCGCCGGGAGCGCCATGCCCGCCACTGCGGCGATGAACGGCAGGCGCCGGTCGGCCCAACTCGACAAATGGCCGTCGAGAAACTCGCGCTTGATCTCGAGGCCAACGAGAAAGAAGAAGATCGCCATCAGACCGTCGTTGATCCACAGGTGGACAGTCATCGGTCCCAGCCCGGGTGAGAGCACGGGGCCGGTCGCCAGATGAAGCAGATGAAAATAGTCGTGGGCAAGCGGGCTGTTGGCAGCAATCATTGCCATCGCCGCGGCACCGATCAACACGATGCCGCCTGCTGCCTCGGTACGCAGGAAGTTGCGCAACGTTGAACGGGAACTGAGAACACGGAGGCGGTGCATCGTTCGACTATCACACGCACCGGTGATGAGAATCCAGGTGTTTTACCTGACCGTCAGTGATTCCGCCGGACCCAGCCCGGGGATGACAGTGTCTCGCGGACCTTCGTGGCGAGATCGCCGAAGGCGAACGGCTTGACGATGAGGTGGACGTCGCGGTCGAGCTTGCCGGCGTGCGAAATGGCGTTGCGCGCATAGCCCGTCATGAACAGCACTCGCAGGTCCGAACGCATGGAGGCGGCATCATCGGCCAGTTCGCGACCATTGCGGCCGGGCATCACTACGTCGGTCACCAGCAATTCAATCTCCGCGTGCGTGCGGATCGCGGCCAGACCTGCCTCGGCGTCGTGAGCCTCGATGACGCGGTAGCCGAGTTCGCGCAGCGATTCGACCACATAGCTCCGCACGCCCGGATCGTCCTCGACGACCAGGATCGTTTCTCCGCTGCCGCGGGTTACCTGGGAACGCGGTTCGCTTTCTATCAGGCGCGGCTGTTCTGTTTCGATCAGGCGGGGAAGATAGAGTTTCACGGTCGTACCATGGCCGGGTTCCGAATAGATTTTCAGATGACCTCCCGACTGCTTGATGAAGCCGAAGACCTGACTGAGGCCGAGGCCAGTGCCGCGTCCGACTTCCTTCGTCGTGAAAAATGGCTCGTGCGCGCGGGCAATCGTGTCGGGGTCCATGCCGACGCCCGTATCGCTGACGCAGACGACGACATAGTCTCCGGCAGACACCTCCGCATGGAGCGCGGCATAGCCCTCATCGAGTCTGCTGTTCGCCGTCTCGATGGTCAGTTTTCCGCCCGAGTGGCCCCCTTCGGTCATGGCATCGCGCGCGTTGACCGCAAGGTTCAGCAGGGCGGCCTCGAGCTGGTTGGCATCGATCGCGACCGTCCACAGATCGGCATCGAGTTCAGTCCTGATGACGACGGTCTCCCCCAGCGCGCGGTCAAGTAGTTTCGACATGTGATCGATAAGGGCGTTGACGTCGGTGGGTCGGGGATCGAGCGTCTGCTTGCGCGAGAAGGCCAGCAACTGGGTGGTCAGCGTCTTCGCCTGATCGACCCCCTTGGTCGCGTTGCCCAGAAAGCGCGTGACGCGTTCGCTCAACGAACCGCCCAGCGAGCGCGTCGCCAGTTCGATATTGCCGCCGATAACCGTCAGTAAATTGTTGAAATCATGCGCGACACCGCCTGTCAGCTGTCCGACCGCCTCGATCTTCTGCGACTGGCGCAGCATCGCTTCGCTGCGACTGCGCGCATCCATTTCCTGGAGCAAGGCCTCATTGGCGAGCCGCAGGGCCTGCGGCGAGGGCAGGGCAAGTGCCCTCGGGATCAACGGCCATAACAGGATTGCCGTGATTGCCGAGACGATGGCGGTGGCGAGCTTGACCAGCGCTTCCGCCCCGTAATCCGGATGCCACAAGGTCCAGATCGAAAAGATATGAGTGGCTCCGCAGAGCAGAATAAAGGCCGAAAAACTCCAGAAAATCCAGCCAAACGCAACATCGGTGCGGCGACGCACGAAGCTCAGCAGGGCAATCGCGATCGAAACATACGACAGGCCGATGACCGCGTCCGAACCGACGTGCGTCCAGACGAGTTCGGGCCGCCACAGCAGGCAATAACCGTGTGGGGCGAGGGCCTTGGAGGTGAGCAGATCATGAAAGTAGGTGAACACGCCGGGCTCCCGTTTGTCACGCGCAGCAACGTGACAAATCGGGGATTTTTTAGCAATATCAGACGACTTCGCCCGGACAGCTCACTGCATTGATGGCCCGCTGCGCGGTTCAGCCCTTGATCGTCACCATGCCGATGGCCGGGCCCTTGGTCGACGGGTTGGAGGCATTGGCCTTCGGTGCTTTTTCTGCCTTGGGCTTGCGGACTTCACGGTTCGATTTTTTCTGGCTCTTGGCCATGTCGCTTCCTTTGCGAACGACATGCTCGCCCGTGGCGGCTTAGCAACTTTTGTCCCGCACGGCGCGAATAATCGTTACGTTGGATGGCGCGCGCAGATCGTGTCGAACACCGCCGGGTGCAGGGGATGCACGAACCAGCAACCATAGCCGGTCTGGCGGCGCCAGACGACCAGCGCCTCGAGCGGGGCGAAAGTGGGAATTGTCAGGAAAACCCGTGCGCCGACGGCGATGCCGTAAATACTTTCGACACGAAATCCGGATATCGACAGGTCGAGGACCAGAACATCAAGCCGCGTTGAACCCGATTCGCGAAGCTGGGCACGGATACCCACCGGGCGCCGCTCCGCGCCGCGCACATCGTCGGGCGAAGGCATCGGCTCCATATCTCCAGGATAAATGCTTAACCTTATCGAGTGTTTAAGGGCAGTATGATACTACTCCGATACGGCTAGATTCCAGCGGATCGGGCGCTTACTGATATGAGTGTAAGTAACGGAGATGCCGATGGCCCGCGCCGACAGTTTTGCCGCCAACCCGCACTGGCTGCCCGTACCGACGCGTGAGAGCCTCGCCCATATCCCTGGGGAAAACGGCTGGCCGGTCATTGGCAACACGCTGAAACTGCTTGCCGACCCATTGGGCTATGCCAAGGCGATGCGGGCGAAATATGGCAATATCTACCGCCATTGCAGTTTCGGCGGCCCCAATGTCACGATGTTCGGGCCGGACGCGAACGAACTGGTGCTGTTCGACCGCGACAAGATCTTCTCGTCCGAACAGGGCTGGGGCCCGATGCTGAACCAGCTGTTTCCGCGCGGGCTGATGCTGATGGATTTCGAAAAACATCGCGTCCATCGCCGGACCTTGTCGGTCGCGTTCAAGCCCGAGCCGATGAAGCTGTACGCCGAAGCGCTTAATTCAGGCATCCGGGCGCGCGTTGCCGAATGGTCGGGGAAAAGCTTTGCTTTTTATCCCGCGATCAAGGACCTGACGCTGGACCTCGCGGCCACGTCGTTCCTCGGCATTCCCTTCGGTCCCGAAGCGCAGCGTGTGAACAAGGCGTTCGTCGATATGGTCCAGGCGACCATCGCCGTGATCCGCCTGCCGCTGCCCGGTACTGCAATGGGGCGCGGGGTCGCCGCCCGCGCTTATCTGGTCGAGGTTTTCGGTCGCGAAGTGCCGATGCGACGCGCTGGCGACGGCGAGGACATGTTCAGCCAGATCTGCCGCGCGACCAACGAGGACGGCAGCCAGCTGACCGTCGAGGAAATCGTCGACCATATGAATTTCCTGATGATGGCGGCGCATGACACGATCACGTCGTCGGCGACATCGCTGGCGATGCTGCTCGGACGAAATCCGGAATGGCAGGACCGGCTGCGCGACGAAATGAACGGGCTGGGCATCAATGATGATGAACTGCCCTACGACCGGTTGGGCGACCTCGTCCTCACCGATTATGCTTTCAAGGAATCGCTGCGGTTGATCCCGCCGGTACCTTCGCTGCCGCGCCGCGCGCTCAAGGATTTTTCATTCGGCGGGTATGTTTTCCCGAAAGGCACCTTTGTCGGGATCAGCCCGGCGGCGGTGCACAAGATGCCCGAGCACTGGCCCGATCCCGAGCGGTTCGATCCCATGCGGTTTTCGCCCGAGAATTCGCGCGGCCGGCACAAATACGCCTGGGTGCCCTTCGGTGGCGGGGCGCACATGTGCCTCGGGCTGCATTTCGCCTATATGCAGATGAAAATCCTCGCCTGGCACATGCTGCGCGCGCACCGTATCGAAGTCACCGGGGCATCGGGTGCCGACTGGCAGGCCTGGCCGATCCCGCGTCCGCGCGACGGCCTCCCCATAACACTTGCCCCGCTCTGACAGGTTTGCCGTTTTTTAACCGCCGCCGTTCTACACCATGGCAACGAGACCAGGGGAAATCGACGCATGAGCAAGTCCAACGCTGCTGCCCTGCCGAACGACGACCGCCGGTCGCTGCGAACCTATGTCCAGATGCGGGCAACGCTCGCTGCCGCGCCGGGCAAGCGCGTCGAGGTATCGGTCGTCAACGTATCGGCTTCGGGGATGATGATCGAAACGCCAGCGAACTTCGTGCCGGGACGGCCCGTCTCGGTCGATGTGGAATCGATCGGCACCTTCACCGGCAAGACCGCATGGGCTCGTGACGGCCATATCGGCCTGACCTTCGACAAACCCCTGTCGCTCGATCAGATGATGGCGTTCGAATAGCTTCGAGAGCTACTAAACTCGCGAATGCGATACCTGCGTCGTCAGGCGTCGATGCTCGATCCCAGTGATCCGTGGACGAGGCCACCGTCGACTGTGATCGTATCGCCGATCACATAATCCCCCGCACGCGATGCCAGATAGATTGCGGCGGCCGCCATGTCCTCGGGCTGGCCGACGCGCCTGGCGGGAATACCTGCGGCGACTGCCTCGCCATGATCGCGCGCTGCACGGTTCATGTCGCTGGGATAGGCCCCGGGCGCGATCGAGGTCACGTTGATGTGGTCGGTGACCAGCCGCGCGGCCATCCGCTTGGTCAGATAAATCAGCGCCGCTTTCGACGTCTGGTAGCTGTAGGTCTCCCACGGGTTCAGTCGCTGGCCGTCGATCGAGGTGATGTTGATGACCTTTGCCGGGCGGTCGGCGCGCGCGGCCGCCTTCAGCGGTTCGAACAGCGCCTGCGTCAGGAAGAACGGCGATTTGACGTTCAGGTCCATGACCTTGTCCCAGCCCTTTTCGGGAAACTGGTCAAATGGCTCACCCCACGCCGCGCCCGCATTGTTGACCAATATGTCGAGCGATTGCTCGTGCGCGGCGAATTGCTCGGCCAGCGCCTTGCACCCGGCCACCGTCGAGACGTCCTGCGGCAGGGCGATGCAGTTCGGCCCCAGTTCGGCGGCGGTTGCAAAACATGCATCGGCCTTGCGCGATGAAATATAAACCTTCGCCCCCTGCGCGACGAATCCTTCGGCGATCCACTTGCCGATGTTGCGCGAACCGCCGGTGACGAGGGCGACACGCCCGTCGAGGCGAAAGAGTTTGCTGGTGTCCACGTCATGCCCCTCGTTTGATGGTTTCGCGCGCGATGATCAGCTGCTGGATCTGGCTGGTGCCCTCGTAGATGCGGAAGATGCGGACGTCGCGGTAAAAGCGTTCGATCCCGTAATCGGCGATATAACCGGCACCGCCGAAGATCTGGACCGCCTTGTCGGCGACCCGCCCGACCATCTCGCTGGCGAAATATTTGGCCGCCGCCGCCTCCATCGTGACATTGGCACCGGCATCTTTTTCAGCAGCGGTCTGCAGGACAAGCGCCCGTGCCGCCAGCGCCTCGGTCTTCATGTCGGCGATCATGCCCTGGATCAGCTGATGCTCGGCGATCGGCTTGCCGAACTGCTGGCGCGTGCTGGCGTAGGCAACTGAATCGGCGATCAGCCGCTCCGCCGCTCCCACGCACACCGCGGCGATGTGCAGCCGCCCCCGGTCGAGCACACGCATCGCAACCTTGAATCCATCGCCCTCTGCACCCAGCATGTTCTCAGGGGGCACCGCGACATCATCCATGTTGACGTCGCAGACGTGCGCGCCCTGCTGTCCCATTTTCTTTTCGGGGGCACCGATCGTGAGGCCGGGCGAGTCCGCGGGCACCAGGAACGCCGACACGCCCCTCGACCCCGGCTCTCCGGTCCGCGCCATCACCGTGAACAGCGACGCGCGGTCGGCGTTCGTAATGTAGCGCTTGGTCCCCGTCAGCTTCCACTGATTGCCCGACCGGGTTGCCCGCGTCTTCACGCTGGCGCTGTCCGATCCGACGTCGGGTTCGGTCAGGGCAAAACTCGTGATGATCTCGCCGCTCGCGATCCGGGGCAACCACCGCGCCTTCTGTTCGGCGGTCCCTGCCATGACCAGACCCTGCGAGCCGATCCCGACGTTTGTCCCGAAGGTCGAGCGCATCGCGGGCGATGTCCGGCCGAGCTCGATCGCCACCCGGCATTCCTCGACCATCGACAGGCCGAGGCCGCCATATTCGGGATCGATCGACAGGCCGAACAGGCCCATCGCCTTCATCTCCTCGACCAGTGACGCCGGGATGTCGTCGCTTTCGGCGACCTCGGCTTCCATCGGCCGCAGGCGCTCGGTCACGAACCGCCGGATCGTGTCGAGCAGCGCGTCAAAGGTTTCGGTATCGAGCGCCATCAATAGCCGTTCATCCGCGCGACCCGTTCGGCATGATAGCGGGCGTCGCCGAAGAACTCCTCGAGCGCTCGGTCGCGCTTCATGTAGAGCCCGATGTCATATTCGTCGGTCATGCCGATTCCGCCGTGCATCTGGATACCCTCCTGGCAACTCAGCCGCACCGCTTTGCCGGTCTTGGCCTTGGCGACGGCCACCATCATTTCGGCACGCGGATCGTTACTGTCGAGCAGCTGCTGCGCCTTCAGCACGCTGGCCCGCGCCACTTCCATCTCGCCGTAAAGGTGCGCGGCGCGGTGCTGCAGTGCCTGGAATTCGCCGATCAGTTTGCCGAACTGCTTGCGCTGCTTCAGATAATCGACCGTCATGTCCATCGCCGCACCGCCGACGCCGATCATCTCGGCTGCGGCCCCCACGCGCCCGGCGTCGAGCAGCTTGGTCAGCACGGCCCAGCCGCCGTCGACGTCGCCGATGACCGCGTCGGCATCAACGTCGACACCGTCGAACGTCAGGTGGCTGGCAAGGGACGCATCGACCAGCCGCCGGGGGTCGGCAGTCTGCCCGGCATCCTTGGGGACAGCGAACAGCGTCAGCCCTTCGCGACCGGTGCTCCCCGTGGTGCGTGCCGCCACGATCAGCACGTCGGCGACATGGCCGTTCAGCACGAAGGTTTTGGCGCCGGACAGGCGGAAGCCGTTGCCCGACCGTTCGGCCTTCATCGTGATCGCCTCGGGATGATGCTTGGCATGTTCGTCGATGGCCAGTGCGACGATGGTTTCGCCCCTGGCGATCCTTGGCAGCCATTCCTCGGACAGCCGGCCGCTCGCCTTCAGGGCCTCGACCGCAGCGACCGCCGTCGTCAGGAACGGCGACGGCGTCAGGTTGCGGCCGATCTCCTCAAGTATGATCCCGGCCTCGACCTGGCCGAGACCAAGCCCGCCGTGCGCCTCGGGCACCATGATGCCGGTAAAGCCCATGTCGGCGAACTGCTTCCACAGGTCGCGGGAGAACCCGGTCGCGTCGTTGGTGTCGCGCAGCGCGCGCAGATGCCTGACCGGCGCCGCCTCCGCTATGAACGGTCGCGCCGTATCGCGCAGCATCGTCTGATCATCGTCGTGGTAGAGGGGCATATCTTTTTCCTAAAGCCCCTCTCCATCAAGGGGAGGGTGGGCATGAATCTGTCAACAATGGCCGAGGCTGCAGCGTAGGCGTTCAGGTCAACTAAGCCCCCGGCAGCTCCAGTATCCGCTTGGCGACCACGCCGAGCATGACCTCGCTCGTCCCGCCCTCGATGCTGTTCGCCTTGGTCCGTAGCCAGGTGCGTGCCTTCGCGCCGCCGCGCGATGCGTCGCTGTCCCATTCGAGCGCGTCCGACCCGCCCGCCGCCATGATCAGTTCATGGCGACGCTTGTTCAGCTCGGTGCCGACATATTTCATCATATTGGGCTGGGCGGGATGCGCGCGTCCCGCCTTGGCCTCGTCGACGAACTTCTCGCTCATCGCGCGGAAGGCCATGACCTCGACGTCGAAATCGGCCATGTCGGCGCGCAGCACCGGCTCCTCGGCCGCGACATTTTTGAACTGCGCCCCGATCGACATCATGTCGGTGCCGAGGCCACCGCCCGAAATCATCTCGCGCTCGTGACCCAGCAAATATTTGGCGACGTCCCAGCCGCGGTTCACCTCGCCGACGATCTGGTCCTTGGGCACGACGACGTTGTCGAAAAAGGTTTCGCAGAACGGGGAGTTACCACTGATCAGCAGGATCGGCTTGGTTGAGACGCCCGGCGTCTTCATATCGAACAGCAAAAAGCTGATGCCCTGATATTTGTTGGTCTTGTCGGTACGCACAAGACAGAAAATCCAGTCGGCCTTGTCGGCATAGCTCGTCCAGATCTTCTGACCGTTGACCAGCCAGTGATCGCCCATGTCTTCGCCAAAAGTCTGCATCGATACCAGGTCGCTGCCCGACCCCGGTTCCGAATAGCCCTGGCACCAGCGGATCTCGCCTTTGGCAATCTGGTTCAGATAATGGACTTTCTGCGCTTCGGTCCCGAATTTCAGCAGCGCCGGGCCAAGCATCCAGATGCCGAAGCTCGACAGCGGCGATCGGCACTTCAGCCGGGCCATCTCTTCGCGCAGGATCTTGGCCTGCGCCGGGTTCAGGCCGCCGCCACCATATTCGCGCGGCCAGTCGGGGACGGTCCAGCCGCGGGCGGCCATCACGTCCATCCACTGCTTTTGCGCAGGCGACTTGAACACAGCCTCACGCCCGCCCCAACAGGCGTCGGTTTCGTCGCGGACCGGCTCGCGCATCTCCGCCGGGCAATTCGCCTCCAGCCAGGCACGCGTCTCAACGCGAAAACTCGCCAGCTCATCCATGTCGCTCTCCCAAGAATCGGCGGATTTTGGCGGCATGCTATGCCTAGTTTACGTAAACGGCAAGCTGTCCCGCAGGGCCCCGCTTTCCGTAGCGGCACGTCGGTTCACGTTGACCGCCCCCGAATCGCCATACATCGTGGCGGTCGGGAGGATCGGGCTTGAACCATAGCCAAGGCGGGCATTCTGCGGTCGGCATAAGCGAGCGGGTGCCGCTCTCGACGAAACTCGCCTATGGGGCCGGCGCGATCGCCTACGGCATCAAGGACAATGGTTTTTCGGTTTTTCTGCTGCTGTTCTACAATCAGGTCGTGGGCCTCCCGGCAAGCCAGGTCGGCTTCGCAATCCTGTTCGCGCTCGTCATCGACGCCTTTGTCGATCCGGTCATCGGCACGCTGAGCGATCGCACCCGCACCCGCTGGGGCCGTCGCCACCCCTGGCTCTACGCCTCCGCCCTCCCGATCGCGCTCACCTGGCTGATGCTGTGGAACCCTCCCGCCGGTTCCCACCGAACGGTGCTTGGCTATCTGATCCTCGCTGCCGTGCTCACGCGCGCGGCGATTTCGACCAACGAAGTGCCATCCTACGCAATGGCGCCCGAACTGACGCGCGATTATGACGAACGCACGATCGTGCTGCGCTACCGCTATGTCTTCGGCTGGGCGGCGGGATTGATCATGCTGGTGCTCGCCTATTCGGTGTTCCTCGCCGGTCGTCAGACCGGACCGGCGGCATCACCCGGCTATCATGATTATGCCATTGCCGGCGCTATCATCATGGCGGCCAGCGTACTGGTCTCCGCAGTGGGCACGCATCGCCGCACGGCGCATCCGCCCGCGCAGCCGATCGCATCCGCGACGCTCAGGCAGACGATCGGCCAGATGCGCCAGGCGCTTTCCAACCGCGCCTTTCTCACGCTGATCCTGGCCGGGGTCTTTGCCTATTCGAACCAGGGCATGAGCTTTGCCATGTCCAACTATCTGCTCGGCTATGTGTGGCATTTCGGCGCGCGAGAATTCTCGATCTATTCGGCGGTCCTGTTCGCCGGCGTCATGCTCGCCTTCTTTGGCGTCGCGCCTCTGGCGGCCGTTCTGGGCAAGAAGCATGCGGCGGCACTGCTCAGTGTGCTGTCGTCGACGACCGCGGTCGCTCCTTATCTGCTCCGCCTCGCCGGACTGTTTCCGCCGCTTGGATCGGTGTGGATGCTCCCGGCATTTCTGGTTTGCCTCGGCCTCGCGACCGGTCTCGGCATTGGCATCATGATTCTCGGCGGATCGATGATGTCGGACGTGGTCGAAGCATCGGAGGAGCATACCGGCCGCCGCGAGGAGGGCCTGTTCTTCGCCGGCGCGCTGTTCATGATGAAATGCACCTCGGGCATCGGCATTGCGCTGTCGGGCATGATCCTCGGACTGTCGGGATTTCCGGAACGGGCAGTGGTCGGACAGGTGTCGCCTGCGGTTCTCGATCGCATGACGTTGATCTTTTCCTGTCTGACGCTGGGACTCGCGGCGACATCCGCGCTCGTCTTTCTGCGCTTTCCCTTCGGGCGGACCGAGCATCAGGCGCGGCTTGCCAAGCTTGCCGTAGCGGCACGCGAAAAGGACTAGGCAAAGCGGTTTTTGCGGGGGCATAGGCTTGACGCGAACGTCAGCCACTGGCGTCAACACGGGAGAGCGCCATGGATTTCGATCTTACCGAACGCCAGCGTTACTGGCGCGACCGGGTCCGTGATCATCTGGCCGCCCATGTCTTTCCCCGCGCGCAGGATTATTATGATCAGCAGGCCGAGGGGTCGCGGTGGAAGGTCTTGCCCGTCGTCGAGGAGGAAAAGGCTAGGGCGAAGGCCGCAGGCATCTGGAACCTGTTCATGCCGCCGACCTCGGGCCGGGTCCACGTCGACGATTCGTTCGAATTCGATGGTCCGGGGCTCAGCAACCTCGAATATGCGCTGTGTGCCGAGGAGATGGGCCGGATCGGCTGGGGGGCGGAGGTATTCAATTGTTCTGCGCCCGACACCGGCAACATGGAAGTGCTGCACCGTTACGGCACGCGCGAGCAGAAGGACCGCTGGCTGAAGCCGCTGATGGAGGGCGAAATCCGGTCGGCCTTCCTGATGACCGAGCCCGCCGTTGCGTCGTCCGACGCGACCAACATCGAAACCTCCATCCGTCGCGAGGGCGACGAATACGTCCTGAACGGCGTCAAATGGTGGTCCAGCGGTGCGGGCGATCCGCGCTGCAAGATCGCGATCGTCATGGGCAAGACCGATTTCGAGGCACAGCGACATGCGCAGCAGTCGATGGTGCTGATGGAACTGGATGCGCCGGGCGTGAACATCCTGCGTCACCTGCCGGTTTTCGGCTATGACGACGCACCGCACGGCCACATGGAAATCGAGTTGAAGGATGTCCGCATCCCCGCGTCGAACATGCTGTTGGGGGAGGGTCGCGGGTTCGAGATTGCGCAGGGCCGCCTCGGTCCCGGTCGCATCCACCATTGCATGCGTACCATCGGTGTAGCCGAGGTCGCGCTCGAAAAGATGGTCAGGCGCCTCACGTCGCGGGTGGCTTTCGGCAAGCGGATTTCGGAACATAGCGTCTGGGAACAGCGCGTTGCCACGGCGCGGATCGACATCGAGATGTGCCGCCTGTTGTGCCTGAAGGCGGCCGACATGATGGACAAGGCGGGCAACAAGGCCGCGCAGGCCGAGATTGCAATGATCAAGGTCGCCGCACCCAATATGGCGCTGCGCATCCTCGACGATGCCATTCAGGCGTTCGGCGGTGCGGGCGTCACGACCGACCCCGGCCTCGCTTATGCCTATGCCGGGCAGCGGACCCTGCGCCTCGCCGACGGTCCGGACGAAGTGCATAACCGCTCGATCGCGCGCATGGAGTTCGGGAAGTACAAGGCGGCATGATGCGACCGACCTCTGGCGAGGTGAAACGTCCGTGAAGGCCGCCGTCCTGACCGCCGCCAAAACGCCACTCACCATCGAGGAGCTGCGCGTCGACAAGCCCAAGGCGCACGAGGTACTGGTCCGTACCGTCGCATGCGGGGTGTGTCGGTCGGACCTCCATTTCGTCGATGGTGTCTATCCACACGCAATGCCCTGCGTTCCGGGCCATGAGGCGGCGGGAATTGTCGAAGCCGTCGGCGACGAGGTGCGCACGGTCAAGGTCGGCGATGCCGTCGTGACCTGCCTGTCGGCGTTCTGCGGCCACTGCGAATTCTGCGTTACCGGCCGGATGTCGCTGTGCCTCGGCGGCGACACTCGACGGGGCAAAACCGAACCGTCGCGCCTGGCCCGCGAGGCGGACGGATCGCCCGTCGCCCAGATGCTCAACCTGTCGGCCTATGCCGAAATGATGCTGATCCACGAACATGCGTGCGTCCGGGTCGATCCCGATATGCCGCTCGACCGCGCGGCCATCCTCGGCTGCGCGGTCGTGACGGGTGCGGGTGCCGTGTTCCATGTCGCCGATGTGACGCCGGGCGACAGTGTCGCCATCGTGGGCTGCGGCGGTGTCGGTCTGGCAGCGGTCAATGCGGCAAAGATCGCGGGCGCGGGTCGCATCATCGCCTGCGACCCCGTGGCCGACAAGCGCGCGCTGGCGATGAAGCTCGGCGCAACCGATGTAATCGATACGGCGTCGGAGCGGCCTGCCGAACAGATCGTCGCGCTGACCGGCGGTGGTGTTGATCACGCGATCGAGGCGGTCGGCCGGCCCGCGTCGGGCGACCTCGCCGTCAGTGCGCTGAAGCGCGGGGGCACTGCGACGATCCTTGGCATGATGCCGCTCGATCACCGGGTCAGCCTGGGCGCGAGGGACCTGCTGTCGGGCAAGAAGTTGCAGGGTGCACTGATGGGCGGCAACCGCTTCCCGATCGATATTCCGCGCCTGGTCGACTTCTACCAGCGGGGCCTGCTCGACCTTGACTCGATCATCGCGAAGCAAGTGCCGCTGACCGCCATCAACGAGGCGTTCGACGACCTGCGCGCCGGCGACAGCGTGCGAACGGTGGTGATTTTCTGATGGACGCGTCGAAGGATTTTGTGGGCACGATCGAGCCCCAGGGACCGGACCGGCTCGACGAGATCAGGCTTGCGGCCTGGATGGAGGGCAATATCGCTGGCTTCGCCGGGCCCGTTACCGTTCGCAAATTTGCCGGTGGCCAGTCGAACCCGACCTATCGCTTGGTCAGCCCATCGGGCGCCTATGTCCTGCGGCGCAAGCCATTCGGGCAATTGCTGCCGAGCGCCCATGCGGTGGACCGTGAATATGCGGTAATCGCTGGCCTGCACCCGACGGGCTTTCCCGTCGCGAAGCCCTATGGCCTGTGCACCGACGACAGCGTGATCGGGTCGATGTTCTACATCATGGGAATGGTCGAGGGCCGGACGATCTGGGACGGCAGCCTGCCCGACCTGACACCGCCGCAGCGGACCGCGATCTATAATGCGATGATCGACACGCTCGCTGCGCTTCACAATATCGATCATGCAGCGGCGGGCTTGGGTGACTACGGCAAGCCGGGCAATTATTTCGAGCGGCAGGTCGGGCGCTGGACCAAGCAATACCGCGGCAGCGAGACGGAGCGGCTGGAGGATATGGAGCAGCTGATCGATTATCTGCCGCGCACCATCCCCGCGCAGACGCGCACGTCGATTGTCCACGGCGACTACCGGATCGACAACATGATCTTCGACGCGACCCAGCCCCGGGTACTCGCGGTGCTCGACTGGGAACTGTCGACCACGGGCGATCCGCTGGCTGATTTCTCCTATCTGATGATGAACTGGCTGACGCCCGTCGATCAGCGATCGGGTCTTGCCGGACTTGATCTGCCCGCGCTCGGCATCCCGACACTAGCCGAGGCTGTGACGCGTTATTGCGCGGCGACCGGGCGCGACGGTGTTCCCGATCTCAACTGGTATTTCGCTTTCGGCCTGTTCCGACTCGCCTCGATCGTCCAGGGCATCAAGAAGCGCGTGATCGACGGCACGGCATCTTCGGCTCACGCGGCAGAGATGGCGACACGCGTGCCGTTTCTTGCCGCGCGGGCATGGGATTTTGCGAGGAAAGCAGGCGCATGAGCCAGTTCGACATGACCGGAAAGGTAGCGATCGTCACCGGATCATCGCGGGGAATCGGTCGGGCGATCGCCGAAGCACTGGCCGACCACGGCGCCAGCGTTGTGATCACCAGTCGTAACATCGGTCCTTGCGAGGAAGTCGCGGCGAGCATCAACGCGAAGCGTCCAGGCGCCGCCATCGCCATGACCTCCAACCTGTCGTCGAAGGAATCGCTTCAGGCGCTCGTCGACGGAAGCCGGGCCGCGTTCGGCAAGGTCGACGCTCTGGTCTGCAACGCGGCTTCCAGTGTCCATTACGGGCCGATGGCGACGATCACCGACGAACAGCTCCGCAAGACGCTCGATCACAACATCGTCGCGCAGCACTGGCTGATCCAGATGGTCGTCCCCGAAATGCGCGCGCGCAAGTCGGGGTCGGTCATTATCGTCTCGTCGATCGGGGGCTTGCGCGGCTCGCCGATCCTGGGGGCCTATGCGATTACCAAGGCGGCCGACATCCAGATGACCAAGAACCTCGCCCGCGAATACGGCATCGACAATGTCCGGGTAAACAGCATCGCGCCGGGGTTGGTCCGCACCGATTTTGCTCGTGCCCTCTGGGAAAACCCCGACAATCTGAAGGCGTCAACGGCAAGCGCCTGTCTGGGCCGTATCGGTGAGCCGGATGAGATCGCAGGGGCGGCGGTCTTCCTCGCGTCCGACGCGTCGACCTTCATGACCGGCCAGACGATCGTGGTCGACGGGGGTGTCGTCGTATGAACGGGCGGCTGAACGGCAAGGTTGCGATCGTCACGGGGGCAGGCTCGGGCATTGGCCGGGCAACGTCCATCCTGTTTGCGAGCGAAGGGGCGAAGCTTGTGATCGGGGACCGGACCGACGGTGTCGATGCGACCGCCCGCGCCATCGCGGCGGCGGGCGGCACGGTCATCGCCAAGCGCATCGATGCAGGATCGGAAGATGACGTCGCGGGCCTGGTCGCCACCGCGACGGCCGAATTCGGCGGCGTCAACGTCGCCTATGCCAATGCCGGCATTTCCGGCGGGCTTACCGGTATCTTCGACCTGACCACCGACGAGTGGACCGAAATCCTGCGGGTCAACCTGATCGGCCCGTTCCTGATGGTCAAGCATGCAGGGCGCGCGATGATGGACGCCGGCAAGGGCGGCTCGATCATCTGTACGGCGAGTGTTGCCGGCATCCGCTCGGGCGCCGGCGGCGCACATTATTCGGCATCGAAAGCGGGCGTCATCAACCTGGTCATGACGTCGGCCCAACAATTGTCGGGAACAGGCGTGCGCGTGAATGCGATCTGCCCTGGCCTTATCGAAACCGGCATGACCGAACGAGCCTTTGAATATGCGCGGGAAAAGGGCGTGACCGACAAGATCGGCCGCCTCAATCCGCTGCGCCGCGCGGGCCAGCCGATCGAGATCGCCCAGACCGCCCTGTTTCTTGCCTCCGATGCGTCGAGCTATGTCAACGGCCAGGCGATTGCCGTCGATGGCGGCCTGTCGACATCGCATCCCGTGACCCGACAGGAAACCGGAAGGACCGCAGCATGAAATATCGGCAACTCGGCGACAGCGGGATCAGCGTTTCCGAAATCTGCCTCGGCAGCTGGCTGACCTACGGTGTCGGTGTCGAAACCGACCACGCACGCGCGTGCCTCGACCAGGCATTCGAGGAGGGTATCAATTTCATCGACACTGCCAACATCTATGGCAAGGGGGCGGCGGAAACCTTCCTGGGCGAGGCCCTTAGGGGACGTCCGCGCGACAGCTATGTCATGGCGACCAAGCTGTTCTTTCCGATGACCGACACCGATCAAGGCTTGTCGCGGGCGCAGATCGAAAAACAGATCGACGCCAGCCTGACGCGACTGCAAACCGACTATGTCGATCTCTATCAGTGCCATCGCTATGATCCCGACACACCGATCGAAGAGACGATGGCCGCGCTGACCGATGTCGTGAAAGCAGGCAAGGCACGCGCGATCGGCTTCTCCGAATGGTCGCCGCAAAATATTCGCGATGCGCGGGCCGTGCCCAACACGACGAAATTCGTGTCGAGCCAGCCGCAATATTCATTGTTGTGGCGCGCGCCGGAGGCCGAGGTCATGCCGCTGTGCGCGGCGAACGGCATCTCGCAAATCGTATGGTCGCCACTCGCGCAGGGTGTTCTGACCGGCAAGTATCGGCCGGGCGCGCCGCCGCCCGCGGGAAGTCGGGCGACGAGCGACGAAATGGGCGGCTTTATCGGCGGCTTTCTGCGCGACGATATTCTGGCGGCGGTCCAGCGCCTGGTGCCGGTCGCCGCAGAGGCCGGATGCGCGCTGGCGCAATTCGCCGTCGCCTGGGTTCTGCGCGAAGCAAATGTGGCGAGCGCGATCGTCGGGGCCAGTCGCCCCGAACAGGTGACGGAGAATGCGCGGGCAAGCGGACGCGACATCGATCCGGCGCTGTTTGCGCGGGCCGAGGCGATCCTGGGCGAAGTGGCGCGGTGATCGCAACCGTCTCCAATCCGGTCGATCTCGGCTTCGACCCGGCGCGCCTCGCCCGGATCGATGATCATCTGCGCACCAAATATATAGAGGGGGGGCGTTATCCGCATTGTGCCCTGCTGATCGGGCGCGGCGACGAGGTCGCGCATCTGTCGGTGATGGGCGACGCGCGGCCCGGCAAGGCGCTGCAGCCCGACGCCATCTTCCGTATCGCGTCGATGACCAAGCCGGTGACCTCGATCGCCTTCATGCAGCTGGTCGAGCAGGGCCGCGTTGCCCTGTCCGACCCGATCGCCAAGGTCCTGCCCGAATTCGGCGATACCGGCGTATTCGTAAGCGGCGGCGGCACGACGCCCTTCGTTTCGCGGCCGCCCACATCACCGATCCGGATGATCGACCTGCTGCGTCATACGTCGGGCCTCACCTACAGCTTTCAGGAACGCTCGAACATCGATGCCGCCTATCGCGCCGCCGGTTTCGAACGATTTGATGGCGGACCCATCGCCAGCTTCGTCGAGCGGCTGGCAAAAATACCGCTCGAGTTCGACCCCGGCACCGCGTGGAATTATTCTGTATCGACCGACATGCTCGGCGCGATCATCGAGCGGCTGTCGGGCCAGTCGCTCGATGCCTATTTCGCCGACCATATCTTCGGCCCGCTCGGCATGGTCGATACCGGCTTCGTCGTGCCGGTCGACAAGCTCGACCGGGTGCCCGACTGCTATGTCTGGGATCCGAAGACGCGGATGAAACTCTACGATCCCGGCGCGACGACGGCCTGGCGCAAACCGGCGGATTATTTCTCCGGCGGCGGCGGCCTGGTGTCGACGCTCGGCGACTATCACCGGTTCTGCCGGATGCTCCTGGACGGGGGAGAAGACGACGGCGCGCGCATCGTCGCCCCGCACACGCTGAAACTGATGACCGCCAACCACCTGCCTGGCGGCGGCGATCTGACGCAAATGTCGAAATCGCTGTTCAGCGAGGCGGAGAATGCCGGGGCCGGCTTTGGTCTCGGCTTCGGCGTCACCATCGATCCGTCAGCGACGATGATGCCGGGCAACGCGGGCGATTTTTACTGGGGCGGGATGTTTTCGACGGGGTTCTTCGTCGATCCGGTCGACGACATCATCATGATCTTCATGACCCAGCTGATGCCGTCGAGCGCCTACCCCGTGCGCCGAGAGATCAAGACCATGCTGTATTCGGCCCTTACCGGCTGAACTTTTGGAGAGCGTCAATGACCGACAGTCCGATCACCACCGAAAAGCACGACGACGTTCTCGTCATCGTTTCCAACAACCCGCCGGTGAACGCGCTCGGTGCTGCCGTGCGTATCGGCCTCGACGCCGGGATCAAGGCGGCGATGGCCGACGACAGCGTCAAGGCGGTCGTCATCCGCTGTGACGGGCGCACCTTTTTTGCGGGTGCCGACATCACCGAATTCACCAAGCCGCCGGTCATGCCGCAATTGCCCGAGGTGGTCGACACGATCGAGGCCTGTACCAAGCCCGTCGTTGCGGCGATTCATGGTACCGCCCTTGGCGGTGGATGCGAAGTCACGCTGGGCGCGCACTACCGGATTGCAGTGCCCTCGGCCAAGATCGGCACCCCCGAGGTGAAGCTCGGCCTGCTTCCCGGTGCGGGCGGTACGCAGCGCCTGCCGCGCGTTGCCGGTATCGAAACTGCCGTCGAGCTGTGTGCCGGCGGCGCGCCGATCGGTGCTGCCAAGGCGCTCGAGGTCGGACTGATCGACAGGCTCGCCGGCGAGGACAGCCTCGCGGCCGACGCAATTGCCTTCGCCCGCGAAATGATCGCGCACGGCCCCCGGCCAAGCCGCGGCCTGCCAGTCAAAGGCGACCCCGCCGCGATCGAAAACTATGCGAAGGCAAATGCGAGGAAATTCAAGGGGTTCGACGCACCCGCTGCCAACATCGCCTGTGTCGAGGCGGCGACCCGCCTGCCGTTCGATGAGGGCATCAAGTTCGAGCGCGAACAGTTCATGAAGCTGATGTTCGGCAGCCAGTCTGCGGCGCAGCGCCATATCTTTTTCGCCGAGCGCCAGGCGCAGAAGATCGACGGCCTCCCCGACGACACCAAACCCCGCGACATCAGGCGCGTCGGCGTCATCGGTGCCGGGACGATGGGCGGCGGCATTTCGATGAACTTCCTGTCGGCCGGCATCCCGGTCACGATCGTCGAGATGAAGCAGGACGCGCTGGAGCGCGGCACCGGCGTGATGCGCAAGAACTACGAGGCGAGCGCCTCCAAGGGCCGCATTAGCGCTGCCCAGGCCGAAGGAGCGATGGCGCTGCTGACGCCCTCGCTGTCGCTCGACGACCTCGCCGATTGCGACCTGATCATCGAGGCGGTGTTCGAGCAGATGGAGATCAAGAAGGAGATCTTCGGCAAGCTCGACAAGATCGCAAAGCCCGGGGCGATCCTGGCGTCGAACACCAGCTATCTCGACATCGACGAGATCGCGGCGAGCACGTCGCGGCCTCAGGACGTGCTCGGCATGCATTTCTTCTCGCCCGCCAACGTCATGAAGCTGCTGGAAGTCGTGCGCGGTGCCAAAACCGCACCCGACGCGCTGATGACCGCGATGCAGATCGCCAAGAAGATCGGTAAGGTCGCTGTCGTCGCCGGTGTCTGCCACGGCTTTATCGGCAACCGCATGCTGATGCCGCGTCAGGTCGAGGCGATGAAGCTGCTGATGGAGGGGGCGACACCGCAGCAGGTCGACAAGGTTCACACCGATTTCGGCATGCCGATGGGCCCGTTCCAGATGAGTGACCTCGCCGGGGTCGACATCGGCTGGCACCGCGACCCGACGCGCATCGAAAATGTCCGTGACGCGCTCTGTGCGGTCGGACGCTGGGGGCAGAAAACAGGCAAGGGTTTTTACGATTACGACGAAAAACGTAATCCGACGCCCAGTGCCGAGGTGCAGAAGATCATCGACGATTTCGCCGCGAAATCGAACCTGCCCAAACGCGCCATCGATGACGAGGAAATCATCGAGCGCACGCTCTACCCAATGGTCAACGAGGGCTATCTGATCCTCGAGGAGGGCAAGGCCCAGCGTGCTTCCGACATCGATGTCGTCTGGATCTACGGCTATGGCTGGCCGGTTTATCGGGGCGGTCCGATGTTCTGGGGCGACCTGGAGGGCGCGAAGAAGATCGTCGCCGGGCTGGAAAAGCACGGGTTCGCGGTGGCGGCAACATTGAAGGCCAAGGGGTAGAGCGGAGCGGGGGCGCGCCGGCCACGAGATCGTCACGGACACCGCAACCGGCGCTTATCGCATCATCCCCAGCGCTCGCGCGCGCCATCCGTCCGCCAGTGCGGTCATCCCGGCGAGTTCGCGCCAGGCGGCCACATCGTCGCGGGCTCGCCCCGCCACCACCATGCCGGTTACCCGCGCCACGGTCCATTCGGGGTGGATACGCTCGACGAGCGAAAGCGTCGTGCCTGCCGCCACGCTCCCTTCCTCGATCACGCGATAATACCAGCCGCTGCGGCCCGATTTGACCATCGCTGCGACGACCGACTTGTCGCCAAGCCGGTACGCCTGTTTCCAGCATGGCTGCCGTCCCTGGCACACCTCGACCAATGCGCTCCCCAGCCGGTAGCGGTCGCCGATGCACACGTCCGCCTCGGTCGGGCCTGAGGTCGAAATATTCTCACCGAACGCGCCTGCCGCCGCCAGCACCGCCCGGCCGGGCAACCGTTCCAGCCACCAGTCATAATGGTCACGCGGATAATGGTGGATCGCCTTGTCGCGCCCCCCGTGCACGGTCAGGTCCGCCTGCGCATCGCCCTCGATCCCGAAAAATCCCACGGTATGCGGCCCGATGACCGGGGTCTTGGCGATCGCGCTCGTTTCGGGGCCGAAGGGAACGATCCGCCCGGTCAGCACAGCTTGGATTTGCACCAGCACCCCCGGCAACGCCTAACCCCGCATTAACCTTATCAGTCTAGCCGGTAGGACGACCGTTACCAGCCGGATTCATTCATGCGCCTGAAAATCGCTGTCCTTGCATCCCTGCTGGTCGCCGCCGTGCCCGCCGTCGCGCAGGAGCATTACTGGCAATGCGCAGCCTTTGCCCGCGAGTTCTCGGGCCTGCAGATTCGCGCCGACGCCCTCGACTGGTGGGGCAAGGCGGACGGGCGTTACAAGCGCGGCTATATGCCCCGCGTCGGCGCTGTGATGGCGTTCATCCCCTATGGGCCGATGCGGCTGGGTCATGTGGCGACCGTGACCGGCATCGTCGATGCGCGCGACATCACCGTTACTCATGCCAATTGGTCGCCGATCGACGGCACTCGCGGCCAGATCGAATATGACGTGCTGGTCCGCGACGTGTCCGCAGCCGGCGACTGGAGCCAGGTGCGGGTGTGGTACGCCCCGCTTGGTGACCTCGGCACAACCGCATGGCCGGTAGAGGGCTTCATCTATCCAGAACGTGTCGACGACGTGGAGCGCGCGCCGCCGCGCGATCGCTACCGGCTCGGCACCGACGTCATTCGTCTGGCGCGACTTGAGGCGCGGGCTCCGCATCCGTTTCGGCCGGACGATCGTGAAACCATATTTCGACCGGGCCGCTGAGCCTGATCGTCAGCGGCGCACCCTTGCGGTCGACCTTCTTGCCCAGCGCGACGCGCACCCACCCTTCCGAAATGCAATATTCGTCGACGTCGGTCCGCTCCTGCCCCTTGAAACGTACGCCGATGCCGCGCGCGAGCAGTTCGGCATTGTAATAGGGCGAGGAGGGGTGCGCCGCGAGGCGATCTGGAGGCGTATCGGTCATACCGTGCCATGCCCTGCCCGCCCCACGAGGTAAAGCTCTCCTGCCTGCAAATTCGTTTCGTCCTGATCCCCCGGCATCCTGTCGCGTGACGCTTTGATGACATCCACAGGTTGTGCAGAGGCACATCACGGAGTCGGGGACAATTACCGTGTTGAGCATGATCAAGACATTCGGGCTGGTGGCCTGCCTCTCCGCCATATGTGCCGTCGCGCCGGCCCAGGCTCATGGCTGGCAGTGCGTGACCTATGCCCGGACGATCACCGACGTGTCGATCCGCGGCAATGCCAACACCTGGTGGGGTCAGGCCGAGGGCCGTTATGCGCGCGGCACGACGCCTGCGCCCGGTGCGGTCCTCGCGTTCAAATCGGAGCCGGGGATGCGCGCCGGTCATGTTGCCGTCGTCCGTGAAGTTCTGTCGTCGCGCGAATTGCGTATCGCCCATGCCAACTGGTCGCGGCGAGGGGGCATCGAACGCGATGCCCGCGCGATCGACGTTTCGGAGGCAGGCGACTGGAGCAAAGTCCGCGTCAGCTATGGCAGCGGTATGGGCACGCGGGTAAACCCGACGTTCGGCTTCATTTACCCGGCATCGAAATCCACCGAAATCGTCGCGGCTCCCGCCACCGTTGCTCCTCGCTTCGTGCTCGGCGCGGATGTGGTTCAGCTGGCGCTGTTGGAACGATAACAACCCGGGGGCACCAACGCCCCCGGTCTTATTGCGTCAGCGACACTGCTCGACCCGCGCCCAGCCACGGCGGTAATCGTCCCACACCCGCTCGGTCCAGCAATGGCGGTAACTATAGCCGCGATCATAGGGCCGATAGTAATAGCGCACCGGCGGGCGGTAGTAGTAATGACCGTCGTCATAGCGGTCGCGGTCGTAATAATAACCCCGGTCCCGGTAGCGATCATTGTTGTTCGACGCGATCGCCGCGCCCAGGGCCAGCCCGATCACGCCTGCCCCGATGGCGATCCCTGCATCATCGCCCCCGTCGTGGTGACGCCAGCCATAACCGTAATGCTCTGCCGATGCGGGAGCCGACAGGCCCAGCGCCGACGCGCCGAGGGCTGCACCCAGCACCGCTTTCCTCAACATCTTCATATCTCGTCTCCGTCCGCACGGGCGATGTGCGCCCGATATGAAAACAGGTAACGCACGGAAACTGAACCTGTTTCGAACGGCGCGTTCAGGAATTGGCGTGCCTCAGGCCAAGGCACTCTCCAGCCCCAGCAGCGGCGCGAGGTAATGGCCGGTGTAGCTCTTCGCCGCCTTCGCCACCTGCTCGGGCGTTCCTTCGGCGACGACCTCACCGCCGCGCACACCCCCCTCGGGGCCGAGATCGAGGATCCAGTCGGCAGTCTTGATCACCTCTAGATTGTGCTCGATCACGACCACGGTGTTGCCCTGTTCGACGAGCGCGTGGAGCACCTCGAGCAGTTTGCGGACGTCCTCGAAATGCAGGCCGGTCGTTGGCTCGTCCAGGATGTAGAGCGTCTGGCCCGTCGCGCGGCGTGACAGTTCCTTGGCGAGCTTGACGCGCTGCGCCTCGCCGCCGCTGAGCGTCGTCGCCTGTTGCCCGACCTTCACGTAACCCAGGCCGACTTCGGCGAGCATCGCCATCTTGTCGCGGATGCTGGGAACCGCCTTGAAGAACTCCACCGCATCCTCGACGGTCATGTCGAGCACGTCGGCGATGCTCTTGCCCTTGAACTTCACTTCGAGCGTTTCGCGGTTGTAGCGCGCACCGTGGCACACGTCGCACGTCACATAGACGTCGGGCAGAAAGTGCATCTCGATCTTGATCAGGCCGTCGCCGGTGCACGCCTCGCACCGGCCGCCCTTGACGTTGAAGCTGAACCGGCCGGGCTTGTACCCGCGTGCCGCACTTTCGGGGAGGCCGGCGAACCAGTCGCGGATCTGGGTAAAGCTGCCGGTATAGGTGGCGGGGTTTGAGCGCGGCGTGCGGCCGATGGGCGACTGGTCGATGTCGATGACCTTGTCGAGATATTGGAGCCCCTCGATCTTTTCGTGATGTCCGGCGAGCAGGCGCGCGCCGTTGAGCGTGCGCGCCGCGCTCGCATAAAGCGTGTCGATCGTGAAGCTCGACTTGCCGCTGCCAGAGACGCCGGTGACGCAGGTGAAGGTGCCGAGCGGGATGCTCGCGGTCACATCCTTCAGATTGTTGGCGCGGGCGCCGCGTACGGTCAGCTTGCGGCCGTTGCCCTTGCGTCGTTTGGCGGGAACGGGAACGGTGCGGCGGCCGGAAAGATAATCGCCGGTGAGGCTGTCGGGACTGTCGAGGATATCCTGCAGTGTTCCCTGCGCGATGACCGCGCCCCCATGGACGCCGGCACCCGGCCCCATGTCGACCACCCAGTCGGCGGTACGGATGGCATCCTCGTCATGTTCGACCACGATGACCGTATTGCCGAGGTCGCGCAGCCGGCGCAGCGTGATGAGGAGGCGGTCGTTGTCCTTCTGGTGCAGCCCGATCGAGGGTTCGTCGAGGACGTAGAGCACGCCGGACAGGCCACTGCCGATCTGGCTGGCGAGCCGGATGCGCTGGCTCTCGCCGCCGCTGAGCGTTCCCGACGTACGATCGAGGTTGAGATAGTCGAGCCCTACATTGTTGAGAAAGCCCAGCCGCTCGACAATCTCCTTCAGGATGCGCTCGGCGATCTGGTTCTGCTGGGCGGTGAGTTTGGCAGGGAGCGACCGGAAGAATTCAAGTGCCGGACCCACGGCGCGGCGGGTCGACATCGAAATATCCTCACCCGCGATCTTCACCGCCAGCGCCTCGGGTTTCAGCCGCGCACCATGGCACGTCTCGCACGGCATCGATGTCTGATATTTCGACAATTCGTCACGCATCCAGGTACTTTCCGTCGAAAGCATCCGCCGGTCGAGATTGCCGATGACGCCCTCGAACGGTTTCCTGACCTCATATGATTTGCGACCATCGATGAATTTCAGGACGACGGGCTGGCCGCGCGTACCGAACAGAATTGCGGTGACGACCGCTTCCGGCAGCTCATTCCACGGCGTGTCGAGGCTGAATCCGAAATGGGTCGCAAAGCTGCCCAGCACCTGCATGTAATAGGGGCTTGGCGGGTTGGACTTGGCCCAGGGAACGATCGCGCCCTTTTTTATGCTCAGGTTTTCATTGGGAACGACCAGCGCCGGGTCGAAGTGTAGCTTTTCGCCGAGGCCGTCGCACGACGGGCAGGCACCCTGTGGCGCGTTGAAGCTGAACAGCCGCGGTTCGATCTCGGAAATGGTAAAGCCCGAAACCGGACAGGCGAATTTCTGGCTGAAGGTGATGCGGCCGTCGGGCGCGTATTCGCCGGCAATTTTTTTGGTCTCCTGACTCGCCGCCTCGACGTCCGCCGGATCGACATAAGCCAGCCCGTCGGCGAGTTTCAGGGCCTGTTCGAAACTGTCGGCAAGACGACTCTCGATCCCCTCGCGCACGACGATGCGGTCCACGACGACTTCGATGTCGTGCTTGTATTTCTTGTCGAGCGCGGGTGCTGAATCGATGTCGTGGAACGCGCCATCGATGCGGACGCGGGTATAGCCGGCGCGCTGCCATTCGAGCAGCTCCTTGCGATATTCTCCCTTGCGACCGCGAACGACCGGCGCAAGCAGATAGGCCCGTGTGCCCTCGGGCAGCGCCATGACGCGGTCCACCATCTGGCTGACCTGCTGCGCACTGATCGGCAGGCCGGTCGTCGGCGAATAAGGGATGCCGACCCGCGCCCACAGCAGGCGCATATAGTCATAGATCTCGGTGACGGTCGCCACCGTCGATCGCGGGTTGCGGCTGGTGGTCTTCTGCTCGATCGAAATCGCCGGGGACAGGCCCTCGATATGATCGACATCGGGTTTCTGCATCAGTTCGAGGAACTGGCGCGCATAGGCCGACAGGCTTTCGACATAGCGCCGCTGACCCTCGGCATAGATGGTGTCGAACGCGAGGCTTGATTTCCCCGACCCCGACAGCCCGGTAATGACGATCAGCCTGTCGCGCGGCAGGTCGACCGACACGTCCTTCAGATTATGTTCGCGGGCACCGCGAACGCTTATGTGGGTCAGCATGAGGGCAGTTGTTCCAGATTTGTTCGCGCGCAGCAAGGGCCGGGCACGGTGCTGTCGGACATGGTATGGACAGTGCATCTCCGCAAGCGGCGGGGGTTGTCCAAACGCTGCGACCGTTTAAAATACAGCGGTAACAAAAATGGTTTTGGGGGACGGGCGATGCCACGGCGACGGTTCAAGACCATCTTGTGCGGCTCGCTCGCGCTGAGTTTGAGCGTGGCGGCGACCGCTTCGCCGCGTTGGGATATCGTCGTGCGGGGCGGCACGGTATATGACGGATCAGGAGGCGTGCCCTATGTTGCCGACGTCGCGATCGCCAATGGACGGATCGCGGCGATGGGCCCCGTGCTGAGGGGAAGGGGCGCAACCGAGGTCGACGCCCACGGCAAAGCGGTGTCGCCGGGATTCATTAACATGCTCGCCCATCCGGAAGAATCCATCCTGATCGACG
The DNA here is from genome assembly GCA_038225385.1 of Sphingomonadales bacterium. Lineage (GTDB taxonomy): Bacteria > Pseudomonadota > Alphaproteobacteria > Sphingomonadales > Sphingomonadaceae > Sphingomonas_O. The sequence continues at coordinate 92,479 of JBBRRC010000008.1, forward strand.
GGCGCGCGGTCAGCGACATTACCCAGGGCGTGACGCTCGAAGTCCTGGGCGAATCGTCAATGGGGCCGCTGTCGCCTGAAATGAAAACCACGATGGTTCAGCGTCAGTCCGACCTGACGTATCCGGTGAACTGGACGACCCTGGGGGAATATCTCGACCTCGTGAAGGCACGTGGCATCGGTCCCAATATCGCCAGCTTTGTCGGTGCCGGCACGGTGCGCACGGCCGTAGTGGGCGAAAACGACGTGGAGCCGACGCCCGCCCAGCTGGCGCAGATGAAGGCCCTGGTCGACCACGCGATGGAGGAAGGCGCGGTCGGTCTGACGACGGCACTGATCTATGCCCCCGACACCTTTGCCAAGACGCCCCAGCTGATCGCACTGGCGCAGGAATCGGCGCGTTGCGGCGGGATCTATACGGCGCACATGCGCAGCGAGGGCGACCGCCTGATCGAGGGGATCGACGAAACGATCGAGATTGCCCGCGCGTCAGGTGCGCCTGCCGAAATCTATCATCTGAAGATGGCCGGCCGCGACAACTGGGGCAAGATCGACGCCGCGGTCGCCCGGATCGAGGGAGCGAGGGCCGCAGGGACGCGGATCACCGCGGACATGTACCTGTATACCGCGGGCGCGACCGGCCTCGATGCGGCGATGCCCACCTGGGTGCAGGACGGTGGCCTCGAGAAATGGATCGAACGGCTGCGCGACCCCGCGATCCGTGCGCGCGTGGCCGCCGAAATGCGTGTCGCGCATCCGGCAAGCTGGGAAAATCTCTATGGCGGGGCAGGCGCCGATGGCGTCATCGTGCTCGGCTTCAAGAATCCGGCACTGCGCCCCCTCGCGGGGAAATCACTGGCCGAAGTTGCCCGACTTCGTCACACGACGCCCGAAGAGGCTGCGATGGATCTGGTGATCGAGGATGGCAGCCGGGTGGGCGCGGCCTATTACCTGATGAGTGAGGACAATATCCGGCGCGAGGTGGCGCTGCCCTGGGTCGCGTTCGGATCGGACGCCGAGGCCCCCGCGCCCGAAGGCGTGTTCCTGCAGTCGAAAGCGCATCCGCGCACCTACGGCAATTTCGCGCGGATCTTCGCCAAATATGTCCGCGACGAAAAGGTGATTTCCGTGCAGGAGGCCGTCCGCAAGCTGACATCGCTGCCCGCCGACACTCTGTCGATCGCCGATCGCGGCCGGTTAAAGCCGGGGTATTTGGCCGATGTCGTCGTGTTCGATCCGGTGAAAATGCAGGACCATGCGACGTTTGCCGATCCGCACCAGCTGTCGACCGGCGTTGATCAGGTGATCGTCAATGGCCGGTTTGCCCTGCGCGACGGCAAGCCGACGGGCGCGCCGACCGGGCAGATCGTCCGTGGACGCGCGTGGACCGGTGCGTCCGGCGGCGGGTGCCGGGCACGGGCATCGGACTGGACGTGGAGCCGTTAGCACGGCGTGTGTCGGCAGAAAACGCGCGTTGTCGACCAGCCCGGGACGGGCACGGCCGAAGTGCAGGACGCCGATGTCTGGAACGGCGCGGTGACGAAGCCTTAGCGGATCGCCCGGTCCAGCCAGCGCGCTGCGGCTTCGGGGCTGGCCTTGTCCGCCGCGCGGTCGACCATCAGATTGGCCCGGCGCATCGCCTCGACCGGGATGTGGCCGACCAGTGGCTTCAGCGCAGCAACCAGCCGTGCGTCGTGCGCCGACTTTGAGCCGACCAGCAACAGCGCATCATAGCTTGGTATCGCGCCGCGCGGATCGGTTAGCACGATCAGGCCGTCGGCGGCGATGCGGCCATCCGAAGAGAATGCGGAGATGACATCGGCATCGCCCGATTGGAGCGCATCGTACATGAAGGTCGGGCTGAACGTGCGCTGTCGACCAAACACCAGCCCGTACGTGTCACGGATCGTCGCCCATTCGGGTCGGTCGGGGAATTCGAGGTCGGTCCCCAGTGTCAGGGCAGGGGCCGCGTGCGCGAGGTCGTCGATGCTGGCGATATGGTGGGTGCGCGCGACCTCGCCCCGCATCGCCAGCGCATAGGCATTTTCGAAGCCGAGCGGGCCGAGCGATGTGATGTGGCGCGTCTGCTGCGCCCAGCCGGCAATGGAGGCGACCATTGCGCCACGCGCCGGGTGATCGCTGCGCTTCATCTCGTTGGTCCAGATCGTCCCGGCATAATCGACGCCGACGTCGACATCGCCGCTAGCCAGCGCGCCGAACATCACCGCCGATCCGAGACCTTCCTTGTAGCGGACCTGATATCCCGCCGCGGTCAGCCGGTCGCCGATAACGCGGGCGAGGATGAACTGTTCGGAAAAATTCTTGGCACCGATGATCACGGTCTGCTGCGGCGTCGGGGCCTGCACGACGAGCGCGGCGATGGGTCCGGCGGCGAAGACGGCGAGCGACCCGACCCACAGCAGACGGCGCCCGGTCGCAATGCCGCGCTCGGCCAGCGCGAGCAGCGCGTCGGCGGTGAGCGCGAGCAGGGCCGCCGCGACGCAACCGGCAATGACCAGCTCCCAGTTCTGCGTCTGGAGCCCGGAAAAGATGACATCGCCGAGGCTCGGCTGACCAACGGTCGTGGACAGCGTCGCCGCACCGATCGTCCAGATGGCGGCGGTCCTGATCCCCGCCATGATAATCGGCAGGGCAAGCGGTGCCTCGACATAGCGGAGCTTTTGCCAGGCGGTTATGCCGACGCCGTCGGCCGCCTCGACGACATCGGGGTCGAGGCCCTGCAGTCCGGCGACGGTGTTCCGCAGGATCGGGAGCAGGGCATACAGCGTCAGCGCAATCAGCGCGGGCAGAAAGCCGAGCGGCGACAGCGGTATGCCGGTCAGCGTGCGGATTGCCAGCAAGAGCGGGTAGAACAGCGCGAGCAGCGCAAGCGACGGAATCGTCTGGATGAGGCTCGCCAAGCCGAGCACGCCCTGCCCGAAGCGCGGGTGGCGTGCCGCGAGGACGCCGAGCGGCAGCGCGAGCAGCAGGCCAAGCGCCAGGGCCGTGCTCGCGACAAGGACGTGGCTGGCGATCAGCGGCAACAGGCGCTCGAGCAGCCCGTTCATCGTATCAGCGCCGCGATGCGTGCCGCCTGATCCTTCGGCACGGCAACCAGCGCCTGCGCCTCTGCGCCGCCGTCACCGCGAAGCAGAGCCGCCGGTCCGGCATCGGCGACAATCCGGCCCCGCGCCAGGACAATGATGCGGTCGGCGGTCAGCAGTGCCTCGGCCATGTCGTGCGTGACCATGATGCTGGTCAGGCCAAGGCGGTCGTGCAGTGCGCGATAGGCGCGCGAAAGCGCATCCCGGGTCACGGGATCGAGCGCCCCGAACGGTTCGTCGAGCAACATCAGGCCGGGCGCCGTGGCGAGCGCGCGGGCGACGCCGACCCGCTGGCGCTGCCCACCCGACAGCGACGCGGGCGCGCGACCGGCGAAATCGCGGGGCAGGTCGACGAGGTCGAGGAGCTCGGCGACCCGCGTCGCGGTATTGCGAACGCCGGCGATGCGTAATCCGACGGCGATATTCGCCCCGACGGTCATGTGGGGGAACAGGCCGACCCCCTGGATGACATGGCCGATGCGGCGGCGCAGAGCATGAGCATCGCCCTCACGGACATCGGTGCCGTCCAGACTGACCATGCCCGAATCCGGATCGGTGAGGCGGTTGATCGTCCGGATCAGCGTCGATTTGCCCGACCCCGACCCGCCGACGAGCGCCACGAATTGTCCGGCCGGAACATCGAGCGATACCGCGTCGAGGGCGGTCGCGGTGGCGTAGCGCCGGGTGACGCCGGCCAGCGTGACATGTGGCCCCCGAATCTGCTTGCCTGCGTTCACCCTATGGGGTGTGAAGGAGCGGAGGGGAGAAATAAAGCCATGCCAGCCAGTACCGAGCGACAGGCCATCTTTATTACCGGCGGCGGGTCGGGCATCGGCAGGGCAACCGCGCAGTTCTTTGCCGCGAAGGGCTGGCTGGTTGGTCTGGCCGATGTCGATGCCGCGGGCCTTGCCCAAACAGCGGGGCTGCTACCCGCAGGCGCCTCGACGCAGCATGTCATGGACGTGCGCGACCGCACCGCTTGGGACGCCGCACTCGCCGACTTTGCCACGACGAGCGGCGGACGGCTGGATGTCCTGTTCAACAACGCCGGGATCGGCGCGGGGGGTCCGATCGAGCTGATGGACCCCGCCGATATCGAGCGCGTGCTCGACATTAACCTGAAGGGCGTGTTCTGGGGCGCCCAGGCGGGCTTTCGCTATCTGAAGGCAACGCCGGGGTCGGCGCTGGTCAGCACGTCGTCGGCGGCGGGCATTTATGCCGGCCCGGGCATGTCGCCTTATTGCGCGACCAAGTTCGGCGTGCGCGCGATGACCGAATCGCTCGACCGCGAGTGGCGGGACGCAGGGGTCAAGGCACGCACGATCATGCCCAGCTTCATCGATACGCCGCTGCTCGACAAGACGAGCGCGGGATCGAACCAGGCGATCCGCGACACTGTGCGCGAGGCGGGGCTGGAATTTACGCCCGTCGAACAGGTTGCGCAGGCGGTCTGGGACGCAGCCCATGGGAACAGGGTGCACACGCTGGTCGGCAAGACCGCCCGGCGGCTGAAATTTGCGGTCACCTGGGCACCCTGGCTGTTGCCGAGGCGACTGGCGCCAAAGGAATAGGGGACGTTCGAAATGAGCAGGAACGGCGCGCATGGGTGACGATTGCGCTGCTGGCCGGCTGATCAGTCGACCAGCGCGTCGATCGCCTTTGCCAGCGCCACGTCGCGGACCGACAGGCCCCCCGCATCATGCGTGGTCAGCAGCACATCGACGCGGTTATAGACGTTCGACCATTCGGGATGGTGGTCGGCCTTTTCAGCGAGGATCGCCACGCGCGTCATGAAACCGAATGCCTCGACGAAATCGGCGAAAACGAACTGGCGGGTCAGGGCATCGCGGGCATCGTCATAGTCCCACTCGCCCAGCGCATCGATGGCGGCGGCGCGGGCATCCTCGTCAAGCTGTTCGACCATCTTTGCGTCGCTCCCCGGTTGTCGCTTATGCCTGCCGCCATGTGCCGGGGCAGTCAATTCGCATGAGCCTGATGTTCGACAACGTAACGTGCATACGCGGCGGGCGCGTGCTGTTCGCCGACATCGGTTTTGGGCTGGTGGCGGGCGAGGCGCTGGTCGTGTCGGGACCGAATGGCGTGGGCAAGTCGAGCCTGCTGCGTCTGGCAGCGGGTTTGTTGAGGGCGGAAACGGGAACGGTCGAACGGGCAGGGAAGGTCGCCCTTGCCGATGAATACCCCGCGCTCAACCCGGCCAGCTCGCTCATCGATGCGCTCGGTTTCTGGGCAGGGATCGACGGCGGCGACGCGAGCGCGGCACTGGCGAGCGTTGGCATGGCGCATCTGGGTGAAGTGCCGGTGCGGATGCTGTCCACCGGCCAGCGCCGCCGCGCGACGCTCGCCCGCACGCTGGCCAGCGCCGCCGATATCTGGTTGCTCGACGAACCGGCCAACGGGCTCGACATGGCCGGTGTCGCGCTGCTCGAGGGGCTGATTGCAGCGCACCGCGCGAACGGGGGTATCGTCGTCGTCGCGACGCACCAGCCGGTCGCGCTGCCCGGTGCGAAGACGCTGGCGATCGGCGGATGAGCGTGTTCGCCCGCCTCGTCATGCGCGATCTGTCGCGGTCGTTTGCGGGAGGCGGCGCGCTGTTGCCGGTCGTGTTCTTCTTGCTGGTGGCGACACTCTACCCGTTTGCGGTGGGGCCCGATGCAGCACTGCTCGGGGCGACGGGCGGCGGGATGCTGTGGGTCGGGGCCTTGCTGGCGGCGTTGCTGCCGGTCGACCGGCTGGTCGCGCCCGATGCCGAAAGCGGCGTGCTTGACCAGCTGGCGGTGCGCGGCATCGCGGACGAGGTCGTGATCCTTGCCAAGATCACCGCGCACTGGCTCGCCTTCGCACCTGCGCTGCTGATCGCGACGGTTGCTGCATCGGCACTGTTGCGGCTCGATGCCGCGGTGCTGGTCAAGCTGGAGGTCGGCCTTGCCGTCGGAACACCGGGGCTGGCGGCGCTCGGCGTGATGGTCGCGGCGCTGACCATGGGCCTCAGGGGCGCATCGGCGCTGACCGGACTGTTGATGCTACCGCTCGCGATCCCGATCCTGATCTTCGGCGCTGGCACACTGGCCCCGGTCGATGGCGGTGCGCTCGAATTGCTGGCGGCGGCGTCGCTGCTGCTGGTCGCGCTGGCGCCGTTTGCCGGTGGAGCGGCGATCCGGGCCGGACGGGAATAGGCCACCGCATCGCCGCAGGCGGTTGCTTACGGCCGAACCGCCTGCACGTCCCGATCGACTCCGGTCGCCACGGGGGTGACGGGACCATTTGCCCAGCGCGCCCAAATCGCGGTCGGCAGGGCGAGTCCCCGCGCTTCCTCCCGCACGGCCAGTTCGCCGCATTCGACTTGGCCGGGCAAATCGCCGAATGCCTGGTGCAGCAACTCACCGATGGCGAGCGCCGACAAGCGGATCGCATAGACCGTCAGGAAGACGAAGGCGCTGTCGGCATCGACCAGCCGCCGCACGTCGGCGATCAGCGGGGCGAGGTCACGTTCGAGCTGCCAGACCTCGCCTGCCGGCCCGCGCCCGTATTTGGGCGGGTCGAGAATGATGGCATCGTACCGCCGCCCCCGCCGGACTTCGCGCGCGGTGAATTTGGCCGCGTCGTCGACGATCCAGCGGACGGGCCGGTCGGACAGCGCCGACAGCGTGGCATTGCCCTTTGCCGCCTCGACCGATTTCTTCGACGCGTCGACGTGCGTGACCGACGCGCCCTTGCTCGCCAGTGCGCATGTGCCGACGCCGGTATAGCCGAACAGATTGAGCGCCTGCGGCTGCTGACGCCCCGCCAGCCGCCCGCGTGCCCAGGTCCACACCGGCATCATGTCGGGAAAAAACCCCAGATGGCGGAACGGCGTCGTCTGCGCGGTGAAGTTCAGATCGTCCCACTCCAGCGGCCAGCCCTCCCCGGGCACGGGCCGCGCGAATACCCAGCGCCCGCCGCCGTCTTCATCGGCACCCGGCACGAACTCGCCGTCGGCATCCCAGTCGTCATGCGCGGGTGCCCACATCGCCTGCGGTTCGGGGCGAATGAACCGGTAGCGCCCGTAACGCTCCAGCTTGCGGCCGCCGCCGCTATCGATCAGCGCATAATCGTCCCATGGTTCGCCGATCAGGCTGTCGAGCGTCACGCCGCCCGTTCGAGCACATAGGCGCGCACCGCCTCCATCGTCGCGGGCAATGTGTCATAGCGTTCCTGCCGGTCGAACAGCCCGGCGATTCGCACAGGCAGCGTCGGGCGGACGCCGGTCACGCGTTCGACCGCGTCGCGGAACTTGGCCGGATGCGCCGTCGCCAGCGTCACAACCGGAATGTCGTCGGCAAGGTCCGCCGACCGCGCCGCTGCCAGGCCGACCGCGGTGTGCGGGTCGATCAGCTGACCGCAGCGATCGTTGGCCCAGCGCATCGCGACCGCCATACCGTCGCCGTCGATGCTGGTCGCGGTGAACAATTCCCGTGCGCCCGCGAGCATGTCGTGCGGGATGGTCATGCGCTTCGTCGCCTCGAACCCGGTCATCATCGCCGCCAGCGCCGGCCCGTCGCGCCCCGCCAGATCGAACAGCAGCCGTTCGAAATTCGAGCTGACCTGAATGTCCATGCTCGGTGTCGCGGTCGGCACCACCGTCCCGCACGAATAATCGCCGCTCGTCAGCGCCCGTGCCAGAATGTCGTTGACGTTGGTCGCGACGATCAGCTTCGCCACCGGCAGTCCCATCCGCGCCGCGACATAGCCTGCAAACACGTCGCCGAAATTGCCCGTCGGAACCGAAAACGCTATCGGCTTGTCCGGGGCACCCAGGCGCACGCCCGCGTAGAAATAATAGACGATCTGCGCCATCAGCCGCGCCCAGTTGATCGAATTGACTGCCGACAGCGTCACTTTGCCGGTCGTCGCGGCATCGGCGAACATCGCCTTCACGATGCGTTGCGCGTCGTCGAAATCGCCCTCGATCGCGATATTGTGGATGTTGGGCGCCAGCACCGTGGTCATCTGGCGTCGCTGAACCTCCGACACGCGACCCGCCGGATGCAGCATGAACACGTCGACCTTGGCGCGACCCGCCAGCGCGTCGATCGCGGCCGAACCGGTATCGCCCGACGTCGCGCCGATGACCGTCAGCTGGGTGTCGCGGTTGCTCAGGAACCGTTCGAACATCAGGCCGAGCAGCTGCAGCGCGACATCCTTGAAGGCCAGCGTCGGGCCGTGGAACAGCTCCATCAGCCAGTGCCGCGCGTCGAGCTGGACCAGCGGTACCACCGCGTCGTGGCCGAAACGCCCATAGGCCTCGGTACACAGCGCCCGCAACGCATCGTCGTCGAGCGCCCCGGCGACGAACGGGCGCATTACCGTGACCGCCGTCTCGACATACGACTTTCCGGCAAGGCCTGCGATCTCGTCGCGGCTCAGGCTCGGCCATTCGCGCGGCACATAGAGCCCGCCGTCGCTGGCGAGCCCGGCCAGCGTCACATCCTCGAAACCAAGTGCGGGCGCACGGCCCCTGGTGCTGATATAATCCATCAGGGTGAGCGGGTAACGCCCGAAAGCGCCGTCGGCTAGGGCCTGACCCTTACCGGCACCGGAATATTGCAGATATCCGCCCCACCGGCGGGCATGATGAAGAACGGATCGCGGCGATTGGCCCGGGCGTCGGCATATTTCGCGAAAGTCGCGCTTTCGGTCGATAGATACTGATAGCGCGGCAGGCCCGCGACCTCATTGCCCGGCCGGATCGCGGTGATCGTCACGCGCTGTTCGGGCTTTTCGTAAAAGCCCAGCGGACCCGTCCCGCGCGGCAGGCTCGACAGATGCTCGATGCCCGCGATCACACGGCCCACCAGCGCGATATTGCGGTCGAGGTGGCGCGGCGCTTGGCCGATAACCGTATAGAGTTCAGCGCCGGTGCCAGTATCGGGCGGCATATCGCGCCCGACGCCGACCATGCCGTAGCAATGGACGGGCCATATTTGGCGGAAGTTTGGAAACGATCCGGCTGTTGGAAAGCCTTTAGAGAAACCGGCAGCGCCCGAATAAGGATCGACTGGAAGCTCGAACGGCCAAACCAGCCCTCTGCGGCCTTCCGTTTGAGCAACATACTCACTCTCCGGAACCGTCACCAACCCCCCCGGCAGCGCTTTCGCCTTCGCCTTGTCCTCGCCATTCGCATCGCCCCATTGCACGACGTAATTGTCCTGTACGCGGTTGACGCTCGTCCCGTCCCACCAGTGCGCGGCGGCAAGTTTGCGGATGTTGCCGACCCACCCTTGCGAAAACGGCGGCGGCATCAGCTGGATGACGACGCGGCGGTTACGGCCGTCGCGGTCGGGCGCGAGGTCCATCACTATCAGGTCGGACGGTGCGATCTCCACCCACTCCTCCGCCTTGGCCGTCGCAACGATCTCGTTCGGCGTCGGCACCGGCGCGGGCGCTGCGCCGATCAGGATGAGCGACAACAGCAGCGTGCGCAGACCAAGCCCCAATTTTGTCCGGCCCATGGTCACGCTCCTCCCCCGTTGAGTAGATGACACCTTGGCGAGCACAATTGCCGTAGGACAGCGAAAACTTGCCTCACCGCTCTGCCCCCCCTAAGCGCGGCCCGTTCCAGTGCACGCGGAGCGGTGGCCGAGTGGTCGAAGGCGCTCGCCTGGAAAGTGAGTAGGGGTAGCAATGCTCCTCGAGGGTTCGAATCCCTCCCGCTCCGCCA
>JBBRRC010000009.1:0-98035 GCA_038225385.1 Sphingomonadales bacterium
CGATTATCGTCGGGAGATGATCGCCTCGATGCGGAGCGTTCTGGTCTATGCGGTCATGTTCACGCCCGTGCTGTGGCTGGTGTTCAACGGCTATGGGGCGCAGCGGATGGCGGGATCGCCGGCCTGGCTGGTCGCGCTCTACGTCGTGGCGCTGCTGGTCGGCCATGACAGCTGGTTTTACTGGACTCACCGCCTGCTGCACATGCCGCGCTTCTACAAATGGCATCGTACGCACCACCGTTCGGTGACGCCCACGCCGTTTGCCGCCTATGCGTTCGATGCCCGCGAATCATTTATCCAGGCGCTGTATTTCGCGATCTGGCAGTTGCTGATCCCGACGCCCAACAGTGCCTTTTTCATCGCGCTCGGCATTTCGATCCTGCGCAATGCCTGGGGACATCTGGGCATCGAGCTGCACCCGCGCGGCTTTGCCGATCACTGGTTCTGGGGCAATTTCACAACGACCACCCACCACGACCTGCACCATTCGGGTGGCTTCGGGTCGAATTATGGCCTGTATTTCACCTGGTGGGACCGCGCGATGGGCACCGAACACCCGCGCTACCGCGAGATCTTTCGCGAGGTGACGAGCCGGACCTTAGTGGACGAAGCGCGCGACGACGTCGCGGTAACTGCGTGATACCTTCACCGACGCACCCGAATCGAGCACCAGAAAGCATTCACCATTGGTGTGCGGTTTCACCTGTTTTACCAGATCGAGGTTGACGATGGTCGAGCGGTGGACCCGCTGGAAACGGCGCGGGTCGAGGCGGCGTTCGAGGTCCTTCATCGTTTCCCGCAGGATCAGCGTATTGTCGCCGGTGTAGATGCACATGTAATCGCCGGCGGCGTCGATCCGTTCGATGCTGTCGACGTCGACGCGAAAGATCTGGCCGCGGTCCCGGATGTTGATGAGCTTTTCAAAGCGGCTCGCCGACGGTGTGTCACTGGCATCGGCCATGTCCGATTCGAGTTCATGCGCCGCATCGGGCGCGTGCTCGGTCAGGACCTCCATCAGCCGCCCTGCTTCTTCCGCGCCTCGTTTTTCGGCGAGACGCTGGCGAACGCGGTCGAGGGTATCGGCCAGCCGCGCCTCCTCCACCGGCTTCATGAGATAGTCGGTCGCCTGGGCCTCGAAAGCGCGAATGGCGTGGTCCGAATAGGCCGTTACGAACACGAACAGCGGCGGCTCCACCTCCATCAGTCCCTGGACCACGGAAAAGCCGTCGAAGCCCGGCATCTGGATGTCGAGGAACACGAGGTCGGGCTTGTGGGTTTTGATCGAGCGGATGGCCTCGCGACCGTTTGAGCAGGTGTCGACGATTTCGACATCGTCATGGGCGGCCAGCCGAAGCTCCATCCCCTGGATCGCGAGTTTCTCATCATCGACGATTATGGTGCGAATGGTCATGCAGCCTCTAATATCTGGGTCTCGACGACCATGGGAATTTCTACCGTAACGACGAACCCGCCTCCGGGCGCGGTGCCGCTGTCGAAGCGGTGGTCGGGTCCGTAAGCCTGAGTGAGCCGGTCCCGTATGTTGGCCAGTCCCACACCCGTCGAGTAACTGGGGCGGACTGTCGTATCGTTCAACCCGGGACCGGTGTCGGATACGGTGATCTGCACCCGTTCCCCGGCGAGCCGCGCCGCGACCGCGATTTCGGCCCCCTCTTCCTGTGGTGTCACCGCATATTTGATCGCGTTTTCGACCAGCGGCTGGAGGAGCAAGGAGGGCAGCCGCGCCTTCGATACGCGCGGATCGATATCGAAACGTGACCGCAGCCGTTCCTCGAACCGCATTTTCTCGATGTCGAGATAGAGTTTCAGCGTCTCGACCTCCTGCTCGATCGTGACCTGAGCTTCAGGCTCGTTGACCAATGTATAGCGCAGGAACGATGACAGCCGCCCCAGCATCGCATTGGCCCGGTCGTTCTGTTTCAAGAGGACGAGCGTCGAGATCGAGTTCAGCGTGTTGAACAGGAAATGGGGATTGAGCTGGTAGCGCAGCATGGCCAGCTGGGCCGATGACGCGGTCGCCTTCAGCTGGAGCAGTTGCAGCGTCTGCCGCTCTGCAATCAGGAAGAAATTGATCCCGTAATAGAGTGCCGACCACGCGCCCAGCAGCAGGGTGTTGAGCGTCGCGGACCCCAGGAACAGATCGACCTGCACCACGGTCCTTCCCTGGTTAACCATGGCGTAGACCCACGCGTCGATCACCGAATAGGCGACGACGGCGATGGCGACGGTCGCAAGACTCCCTGTCCAGATGACGAGCGGCGATTTGCGGATCAGCCACCGATAAAGCGCGGCGATGACCAGCGTCATCGAATACCCCGTCGCCGCCGAGACCAGAACCTGAATAAGGAACGGCAGGCCGAGGCCGTTGGCGATACCGCTGGTCAGGCGCAGCAGCAAATAGCCGGTCCAGCCCGCCCCCTGCAGCATCCAGAAGGCGCGATTCTTGTCGTCGAAAAATGCTGCCGGGGTGGGCGGTGCCGTTACCATCGCCTTTCACTAGTCGATTTGCGACGAGGTTGGTAGAATGACACCGAAAACGAGGAGCGGCCATGATGGCAGACGCTGACGCACGCGCACAATTCCGGTCGATGACCGAAGCGACGAAGGACGACTGGGCGGTCATCGCGAGCCATTTTCGCCCGTTCGCGGCCAATGTGGCGGACCGGGTTCTCGACCATCTGAAACTGCTCGACGGCGATTTCGGTGGGTTCCCGGTGGACCGGCTGACGCATAGTCGGCAGACGGCGACCCGCGCCTATCGCGACGGCCGCGGTGAAACCTACGTGGCAATGGCCCTGCTGCATGACATCGGCGACACGCTGGGCAGCTACAATCATCCCGATGTCGCCGCCGCCATCGTCAAGCCGTTCGTCACCGAGCAGGAACACTGGATCTGTGCCAACCACGGCGTGTTTCAGGGATATTATTATTTCCACTATCTGGGCATGGATCGCGACGCGCGAGAGGCGTTCCGCGGCTCGCCCCATTTCGATGCCTGCGCCGAATTCTGCGCGAAATATGATCAGGCGGCATTCGATCCCGATTACCCGTCAGAGCCGCTGGAGTTCTTCGAGCCGCTGCTCCGCCGGGTTATGGCAAAGCCGCTGAGCGGGGCCGGGATGCTCGCGGCGCCCGTGGGTGAGGCTAGCTAAAGCACCGCGAAGCGTGCTTGCCGCGCCAAAAAAAGGTCGCGGCAACCAGTACTTACGGTGTTAAAATGGTGTCGTTCGCGACAGGCAGGAGCTCGGGAAAGTCGGTTGTGTAGTGCAATCCACGGCTTTCGTGGCGAGCGAGCGCCGACCGGACGATCAGGTCGGCGACCTCGACCAGGTTGCGCAATTCGATCAGGTCGGGGGTAACGCGGAAATTGCCATAATAATCGGCGACTTCCTGGCGGAGCAGGGCGATCCGGTGTGCTGCGCGCTCCAGCCGCTTGGTTGTTCGCACGATGCCGACATAGTCCCACATGAAGCGCCTGATCTCGCGCCAGTTATGCTGGACCACGACCTCTTCGTCCGAATCGGTGACCCGGCTCTCGTCCCACGCGCGGACAGCAGGTGGGCCGTCGCCGGGATGGGCAAGGATATGCTGTGCCGCCGCCTCGCCGAATACGAAGCATTCGAGCAGGGAATTTGAGGCGAGGCGATTGGCGCCGTGCAGTCCCGACTGGCTGACCTCGCCCACCGCATAGAGGCCCGGCAGGTCGGTCCGCCCGTCGAGATCGATCAGTACGCCGCCGCACGTGTAATGCTGCGCCGGCACGACGGGGATCGGTTCGCGTGTGATGTCGATGCCGAGGCCGAGCAGCTTGGCATGAATGCTCGGGAAATGCTCGATGATGAAATCCGGGTCGCGGTGGCTGATATCGAGGTGGACATAATCGAGGCCGAGCCGTTTGATCTCATGATCGATCGCCCGCGCGACGATATCGCGTGGCGCCAGCTCCTCGCGCGGGTCGAAGTCCGGCATGAACCTGCGGCCCGCCTCGACTCCTCCCCCCTGGGCATTCGGCGGTATCTTCAGCTGCCCGCCCTCGCCGCGCATCGCCTCGGTGATCAGGAAGTTCTTGACCTCAAGATTGTAGAGGCACGTCGGATGGAACTGCATGAATTCCATATTCGATACGCGCGCCCCTGCTCGCCATGCCATCGCGATGCCGTCGCCCGTCGCACCGCGCGGCGCGGTCGAATACAGGTAGCAGCGGCCGGCACCGCCGCTGGCGAGCACGGTTGCCGGGGCAGTCATCGCCTCGACACGCCTCGTCTTGCGGTTGAAGGCATAGACCCCCCAGACGCGCGGGGCCGTCGCATCCTCGACATGTTTCTGAGTGATCAGGTCGATCGCCACCATATCGGGGATGAGGACGATGTTGGGATTGGCGTTCGCCGCTTTCTCGAGCGCCTGCTGCACGGCCCAGCCGGTCGCGTCGTCGACGTGGACGATACGGCGATGACTATGGCCCCCCTCGCGCGTCAGGTGCCAGCGTTCGGTCTCACCCGGATTGAACGGCACCCCGAGCTGGGCGAGTCGCTCGATCGCCGCCGGCGCGCCCTCGATGACGAATTCGACGGTCCGCCGGTCGTTCAGGCCGGCCCCGGCGATCATCGTATCCTCGATATGGCTTTCGAACGTGTCGCCTGCTTCGAGGACGGCGGCGATGCCGCCCTGCGCCCAGGCGGTCGACCCTTCCGATAGCCCGCCCTTGGCGATCACGGCGACGCGCCTGGTCTGCGCCAGCGTGATTGCCGCTGTCAGCCCCGCCGCTCCCGAGCCGATGACGATCGCGTCGAACGCCTCAGGCAACCGCGTCTGCTCTGGTAAGATTCAGAAACACATGTTCCAGATCGGCCTCGCGCGTCGAGACATCGACGATCCCCAGGCCCGCCGCATTGACGGCGCTGATGACATCGCCGGCGTTCACCCGTTGCTTTGAATAGGTGATCGACAGGATACGCTCGCCCTTCAGCTCGACCTTCTGGAAAACTGGCGATACCGGCGCTTCGCTCAGGTCGCGGTCGACCGTTACCTCGACGATTTTTTCCTGCGCCATGCCGACCAGTTCGCGGGTGGGCTTGTTGGCGATCAGCTGGCCGTGGTTGATGATCGCGATCCGGTCGCACAATTCCTCGGCCTCCTCGAGGTAATGTGTCGTCAGCACGACGGTGACGCCGTGCGCGTTCAACGACCGGACATAGTCCCAAAGCTGCTGGCGAAGTTCGATGTCGACGCCCGCGGTCGGCTCGTCGAGGACAAGCACGGGGGGCGAATGGACCATTGCCTTTGCGACCAGCAGCCGCCGTTTCATGCCCCCCGACAAGGTGCGGGCATAGGCGTTGGCCTTATCCTCGAGGTGTACCGCGCGCAGCAATTCCATCGATCGCCGCTTTGCTTTGGGCACGCCGTAGAGTCCGGCCTGAAGCTCGAGCGCTTCAAAGGGCGAAAAAAAGGGGTCGAACAGGATTTCCTGCGGGACGATACCGATCGATGCCTTCGCGTTACGCGGGTGCTCATCGATGTCGAAGCCCCAGATCCGTGCAGAGCCGCCCGTTTTCATCACCATTCCCGACAGGATGTTGATGAGGGTCGACTTGCCGGCGCCATTCGGACCGAGCAGGCCGAAAATCTGTCCTCGCGGCACGTCGAAGGTAACACCTGCCAGTGCTCGTTTGCCGCCCGCATAGGTCTTTTGCAGGTCGACGATTTCGATGGCGGCGGTTGTCATCGGCCTGAATTAGCGCCGGGGGAGCCATGCGCAAGGCCGACATTTATTTCGATGCCATTAACCTTGACGATTCACACCAATTTGTGGCGGACGCACTAACCAGCGTGATGTGGGGACTTTCGGGGGACATAAGGCGCGCCGCTTTGCGGCTGGCTATGCGATTGCGGGGGCGCTGCTCTCCGCAGGGCCAGCGCATGCCGTTGCGACGCCGGCCGCTGCCAAGGCGATTGCGATCAAGCCGCTCTCGATCGTGAAACTCGGCGACCTCGACTTCGGCACGATGATTTCAGGCACCACGGCAGGTACCGTCGTCGTCGATCCGACGACGAACGCACGGTCCACGACCGGGGGAACGACGGTCGCGGGCGGAACGCCGCTCGCCGCGGACTTCATCACATACGGCACCCAGGGGTCGATCCTGCAGGTAACACGCGGTGCGCTGCCAGTGCTGAACCGGGCCGGGGGCGGTGCGACGATGAGCGTGACTCAGCTGACGCTGAACGGCCCGACCACGCGCGTCATCAACCCCGCGGGCATCATCGATTTGCGCGTCGGTGGCACGCTCGCGGTGGGCGCCAACCAGCTCGATGGCAGCTACAGCGCCACGTTCGACATTACCGTCACCTATTTCTGATGTTCCGCGCGACCCTCGTTGCTGCGGTTTTCCTGGCGGCGGTCACGACGACGGCGGATGGCGCGACGCGGGCGGCGAATGGCCGGGCGCGCACGGTGCGTCCCCTGACGATCGTCAATACGCGTGCGCTGGACTTTGGGACGATCGTTCGTGGCACGACTGCGGGAACGGTGACGATAAACGCCAACACCGATGCGCGCACGCGCGGCGGTGGCGTCGTCCTCGCCGGTGGCACACCCGGCGCGGCACGCTTCACCGTGACGGGTACGCCGGACGTCAATGCGGTCATTACGCTGGGACCGCGCCCGCTGCTGACCCGGGTGAGCGGCACCGAGACGATGGCCGTCACCGCGCTCACGATGAATGGCGGCCGGACGCGGCGGATTCCCGCCACGGGCACGCTTTTACTGGGAGTCGGCGGGCGCCTTGCGATTGCCGCCAACCAGCGTGACGGTGCCTATTTGGGCAGCTTCGCCGTCACGGTCGATTATCCCTGACGCCATTGCGGCGTTCCTGCTGCCGTATTAGACGGTCGCCATGCTGCCGCCGCCCGAAACGATCCGTACCGCCAGCCGCCGCGTCGCCTGCGACGGTTCCGGCGATGTCCCCGCCGCGCTGGGCCACCCGCGCGTGTGGCTCGAGATCGATGAGAAGGGCTTTGTCGAATGCGGTTATTGCGACCGCCGCTTCGTCCTGATCGGCAGCGGATATGATATCTCGGGAGAAATTGGTGCGCCGGGTGACATCGAACCTCATGGAGAGGATGCACTTGGGCGATAGCCGTACTATGTCGACATCATGACCAATGATCCGCGCGCACTGCTTTACGGCGAAAACCTTGATCCGGTCGAGGCCCAGCGGCTGACCGAAGCCGCGCTTGCCGCCTGCGACGACGGCGAACTCTATCTTCAATACCGGTCATCCGAAGCGTTCGGCTTCGACGACGGGCGGCTGAAGACGGCTGATTACGGGACCGATCGCGGTTTCGGGCTGCGCGGCGTGGCGGGAGAGGCGACTGGCTTTGCCCATTCGGACGATGTTTCGCCCGCCGGGATCAGGCGTGCGGCGGCGACACTGCGGCTGCTCGATGCTTCGGCCACGACGTCGGATTCGCCGCCGCGAAGGAGCAACCGCCACCTGTATACCGACGCCGACCCGCTTAATCTCGTGCCCTTCGCCAGAAAGGTTGAGCTTTGCCAGCGGATCGATGCGGCGGCGCGAGCGCGCGATCCCCGCGTCGCGCAGGTTTCGGTCTCGCTGTCCGGAAGCTGGAGCGTGATCGAGATCGTGCGTGCCGACGGCTATGTCGCGACTGACATCCGCCCGCTGGTCCGCCTCAACGTCGGCATCGTCGCGCAACAGGGTGACCGGCGCGAATCGGGCAATTTCGGGCTCGGCGGGCGCTATCTCTACGACCATCTGTTCGACGAGGCGGTGTGGAACCGCGCGATCGACGAGGCGCTGGCGCAGGCGCTGGTCAACCTCGATGCGGTGGCGGCACCCGCTGGCGAAACGACGGTGTTGCTCGGCCCCGGCTGGCCGGGAATCCTGCTCCACGAAGCAATCGGCCACGGGCTGGAGGGCGATTTCAATCGCAAGGGGACGAGCGCCTTTTCAGGGCGGATCGGCGAGCGTGTCGGGGCGCCGGGCGTCACCGTGGTCGACGACGGCTCAATTCCCGATCGCCGTGGTTCGCTGTCGATCGATGACGAGGGCACGCCGACGGGCGAGACGGTCCTGATCGAGGACGGCATCCTGCGGGGCTACATGCAGGACCGGCTCAACGCGCGGCTGATGGGCGTCGCCGCCACGGGCAATGGCCGTCGCGAAAGCTATGCCCATGCGCCTATGCCGCGCATGACCAACACCTTCATGAAGAACGGCAGCGCCGATCCGGCCGAGCTGCTCTCACGCGTCAAATCGGGCATTTTTGCCAAGAGTTTCGGCGGCGGGCAGGTCGATATCGTCTCGGGCAAATTCGTGTTCAGCTGCACCGAGGCTTACAAGATCGAGAACGGGCGGCTGGGCGCGCCGATCAAGGGCGCCACGCTGATCGGTGACGGGCCGAGCGTACTGACGCGGGTGACGGGCATCGGCAACGACTTCGCCCTGGACGAGGGTGTCGGCATTTGTGGCAAGGGCGGTCAGTCGGTGCCCGCCGGCGTCGGTCAGCCGACCCTGCTCGTCGACCGGCTGACCGTTGGCGGCACGGCGGCCTGAATGGCGTTATGGCTCGTGCGACTGGCCGGCGGGCTGGCAGCGATTACCGGCACGGTCGCCCTGGCGGCGACGCCATCACCCATTCTGACGACGCCCGAAGCCAGGGATGTATTGAGCTATGCGGAGCCCGAGGTTGCCCGGGTGACGAATGTCAGCCTTGATCTTGCGACCGACTTTGCCGGTCACACGGTGTCGGGCACCGCAACGCTGGATATTGTCGCCGCACCCGGCGCCGACCGCATCGTGCTCGACGACCGGGGTCTGGTCATCACTTCCGTGCACGACGGCCGTGGCCGCGCGCTTGACTGGTCGGTCGGTGCAGACGACCCTGACAAGGGCGCGCCGCTGACCGTCCGGATGGGCGGGGCGCGGCGCGTCGTCATCTCTTATCGTTCACGTCCCGATGCCAGTGCGCTGCAATGGCTGTCCCCTGCGCTGACCGCGGGCAAACGGCAGCCTTTCCTGTTCAGCCAGGGCGAACCGACCAACAACCGCAGCTGGATTCCGACGCAGGACAGTCCCGGCATCCGCCAGACATGGTCGGCGCGGATTGTCGTTCCGGCCGCGCTGACGGCGGTGATGAGCGGCGAACGGCTGAGTATCAGGGGCGAGCCTGCGGCGCGCGGCCGGCATGCCTTCCGCTTCCGCATGACGCATCCCGTGCCGCCCTATCTGATTGCGGTGGCCGTGGGCGACCTCGCGTTTCGTCCGCTGGGGAGCCGCACCGGGGTCTGGGCCGAGCCCGCGACGCTGGCGCGTGCGGCCGCCGAGCTGTCCGATACCGAGAAGATGGTCGACACGGCAGAGGGCATCTACGGTCCCTATCGCTGGGGCCGTTATGACGTACTCGTGTTGCCGCCGTCGTTCCCGTTCGGCGGCATGGAAAATCCGACACTGACCTTTGCGACGCCGACGATCCTGACCGGTGACAAATCGAATGTCGACGTCATTGCGCATGAACTGGCGCACAGCTGGTCAGGGAATCTCGTCACCAACGCGACCTGGTCGGACAGCTGGCTGAACGAGGGCTTCACGACCTATTTCGAAAACCGCATCGTCGAGGGGCTGTACGGGCCCGAGCGCGCGGCGACGCAGGCCGATCTGCAGTGGGACGACCTTCAGCGCGACCTGAAGGGTGCGGGTGGCCCTTCATCGCCCGACACGCGGCTGCACGGCGATCCGTCAGGATCGTTCGGCGAGATCGATTATGACAAGGGCTCGACGTTCCTGCGCACGATCGAGCGGGCCGTCGGGCGAACGCGCTGGGACATTTACCTGCGCGGCTATTTCGACCGCCACGCCTTTCAGCCACAGACGACCGCCGGGTTCCTGGCCGACCTGCGCCGGCATCTGATCCGGGACGATGCGACCCTTGAGCAGCGGCTGCAACTCGACCGATGGGCGTATCAGCCGGGGCTACCGGATAATGCGGTTCACATCCGGTCGGCAACGCTGGCGCGGGTCGATACGCAGCTGGCCTCGATCATCGCCGGTGCACCCGTCACCGCGGTCGATACGCGCCGCTGGACGACTCAGGAATGGCTGCGGTTCCTGAACGGCCTGCCGCGCGTTCTGCCTGCTGCGCGCCTCGCCGAACTCGACGCCGCGCTCCATCTGTCGGGATCGCCCAATGCCTATATCCGCTGTGCCTGGCTGCGCCTTGCCATCGCCAATCGTTACGATCCGGCAATACCGGCGCTGCGCCAGCATCTGCTGAGCGTCGGCCGGATGCTGCTGATCGTGCCGCTGTACCAGGGGCTGAAGGATCAGGGCGACTGGGGAATGCCGATCGCCCGGCGGATTTATGGCGAGGCCAGGCGGACCTATCACCCGATCGCTGCCGCCCGCATCGACCGCGTCCTGGATCCGGTTACCAAGGAACCGGCAGGCTGATGGCGGGTCTGGTCGAGCTCGCTCGCTTCCCGAATGCAATGGAGGCGATGATGGTCAAGGGCGTGCTTGATGCCGCCGGGATTGGCTCCGTCATCTTCGACCACGGCATGAACGTCGCCGACAGTTCGGGCTGGCTGGTGCCGACCCGCGTGATGGTTCTCGCCGAGGATATCGACGCGGCACGGGCCGAATTGCCTATTTTATAGGCACCCGTTCCTTCGCACCTGCACAAAAGTTAAGCCTTTCTTAATTTGCGACGCGGTCGAACTGGCGTCCTGCGCCCGTCTCGCGCTTTGGCATGGCTCTTGCTGCTATGCACAACGAGCAAAGCTTCAGGGGGCCGAATGAAACTCGTCGTTGCAATCATCAAACCGTTCAAGCTCGACGAGGTGCGCGAAGCGCTGACCGAGCTCGGCGTCACCGGCATGACGGTGACCGAGGTCAAGGGCTTTGGCCGTCAGAAGGGCCAGACCGAGATTTACCGGGGTGCCGAATATTCGACCAACATGGTGCCCAAGCTGAAGGTCGAGGTGGCCTGTCCGTCCGACCTCAGTCCCCGCGTCGTCGAAGCCATTCAGGCGGCGGCGAACACCGGGGCGATTGGCGATGGCAAGATCTTCGTCCTCGAGATCGGTGAGGCCGTGCGCATCCGCACCGGCGAAACCGACGCGAACGCGCTGTGAGGGCCGGGTCGATGACAAAAAGCAAAGGGGGAATGATGAAAATGCTTCGTCGAGTGGGTATGGGTGTGGGAGCCGCTGGCATTGCCGCGTTGCTTTCTCATCCCGCATTTGCGCAAGCGGCGGCCGCGGCTGCACCACCCTCGCCGATACCGCCGCCGACCGTGAACAAGGGCGATACGGCATGGCTCCTGATTTCGTCTGCCCTCGTGCTGATGATGTCGGTCCCCGGCCTCGCGCTGTTCTACGGCGGTCTGGTCCGCACTAAAAACATGCTCAGCGTGCTGATGCAGGTGCTGATGATCGTCTGCGTCGTGGCGGTGCTGTGGTGCTGCTACGGCTACTCGATGGCCTTCACCAGCGGCTCGGGCGTCACCGCCCAGTTCTTCGGCGGGTTCAGCAAGGCCTTCCTGATGGGGATCACCGCCGACTCGCAGGCCGCGACTTTCTCGAACGGCGTTTATGTCCCTGAGCTCGCCTATGTGGCCTTCCAGATGACATTTGCGTGCATCACGCCCGCGCTGATCGTCGGCGCCTTTGCCGAGCGGATCAAATTCTGCTCGATGATGGTGTTCATGGTTCTCTGGGTGACGTGCGTCTATTTCCCGATCGCCCACATGGTCTGGTATTGGGACGGTCCCGACGCGATCGCCGCTGCTGCGCTGAAGGGCAAGGCCGCGCTCGATCTGGTGAACGGCGATGCCGGCTGGGGCTTCCAAAAGGGTGCGCTCGACTTTGCCGGTGGTACGGTCGTCCACATCAACGCCGGGATCGCGGGCCTCGTCGGTGCCCTCTATATCGGTAAGCGCCGGGGTTATGGCAAGGACGTCATGGCACCGCACTCGCTCACCATGACCATGATCGGTGCCTCGCTGCTGTGGGTCGGCTGGTTCGGCTTCAACGCGGGCTCGAACCTCGAATCGAACGGCGTCACGGCGGTGGCCTTCATGAACACCTTCATGGCGACTGCCGCCGCCGGGCTGTCATGGGCGCTGTGCGATCAGGTCATGCACGGCAAGCCGTCGCTGCTCGGTGCTGCCTCGGGCGTCGTAGCGGGCCTTGTCGCCGTGACGCCGGCATCGGGTTTTGCCGGGATCATGGGTTCGATCGTGCTTGGCTTCCTCGTGTCGCCGCTGTGCTTCTTCTTCGTCAGTTTCGTGAAGAACAAGCTGAACTACGACGATGCGCTCGATGTCTTCGGCGTGCACTGCATCGGCGGCATTTTCGGTGCGCTGGCGACGGGTATCCTGGCCGACACCGCACTTGGTGGCCAGGGCGTTGCCGATTACGCCAGCAAGCCCGGCTCCGCCGTGTTTGCTTTCCCCGGTTACGCCACCCAGTTGACCAGTCAGGTCGAAATGATCCTGATGACGCTGGTCTGGTCGGGCCTCGGTTCGCTGATCCTCTATTTCATCGTCGACAAGACGATGGGGCTGCGTCCAACCGAAGAAGCCGAGCAGATGGGTCTCGACCTCTCCGATCACGGGGAACGCGCCTACAATTATTGACGAGCTTGGGGTGTGCGGCGCGGGTTCTCTCCCCCGGACGTCGCCACCCCAAACCAGGTTCCTCCTGCGAACCACTGGGCCGACAGAGCAATCTGTCGGCCCTTCTTTTTTGGGCGGCGAAACGCCCGCTATCCCAGATCGGCGCGCACGAAATCGGCACAGCGCTCACCGATCATGATGCTGGGCGCGTTGGTGTTGCCGCTGACCAGGCGCGGCATGACGCTCGCGTCGGCGATGTAGAGCCCGTCCACGCCGCGCACGCGCAGCTGTGGGTCGCAGACCGCTGCATCGTCGGTCCCCATGCGCGCCGTGCCGACGGGATGATAGACGGTGTCGGCGCGGCTGCGGATAATGTCGATCAGCGCGTCATCGTCGGTGATGCCGGCGGTGTGGCGGTCGCGGCCCCGGTGTCCGGCAAGCGGCGGTGCCTCGAGGATTCGCCGCATCAGCTTGACGCCGGCGAGCAGGGTCGTGACATCGCGGTCATCGCTCAGGAAGCGGGGATCGATCAGCGGCGACGCGCCCGCATCGCTGCTCGCCAGCTTGACTGTGCCGCGACTTTCAGGGCGCAACACGCAGACGTGGCAGGAAAAGCCGTGCGCCCTGACCTTCGTCCGGCCGTGATCCTCGAGCACGGCCGGCACGAAATGGAACTGGACGTCGGGGATATCGACGTCGGGCCGCGTCCGCGCGAACCCGCCCGCTTCGGCATAGGGCGTCGTCAGCGGCCCGCTGCGGCTGCGCAGCCAGCGGACGATGCCGAACAGCGACTGCACATTGCCGCGCAGCGTCTGCCCCAGGAAATACATGCCGTCGGTCTCATAGCCCGACACGTAATCGACATGGTCCTGAAGGTCGCTGCCGACGGCAGGCCGGTCGACCAGCACGTCGAGGCCGTGCTCGCGCAAGTGAGCGGCCGGCCCGATCCCCGACAGCATCAGGGTCTGCGCCGTGCCGAACACACCGCCCGCGAGGACGATCGCACGGCGTGCGCCGATCTGGCCCCGACGGCGTCCGCGGCGATAGTGCACGGTCGTCGCGCGACCGCCGGCAAAACCTATGCGCTCGGCGATCGTGCCTGTCATGACGTGCAACCGCCCCGCGGCCTTCGCCGGTTCGACATATGCGCGTGCGGCCGACCACCGCTCGCCGCCCTTTTGCGTGACCTGGTACAGGCCCACCCCCTCGAACCGGGGGCCGTTGAAATCGTCATTGCGGGGCATTTGCAGCGATGCCGCTGACTCCACGAATGCCACGCTGCCCGGATGCGGACAGCTCTGGTCCATCACGTTCAATGGCCCGGCGTTCCCGTGCCAGGCGTCCCCGCCCCGCTCATTGTGTTCGGCGCGCCTGAAATAGGGCAGCACGTCGTCATAGCTCCAGCCCGTCGCCCCCAGCCGTGCCCAATTGTCATAGTCCCAGGCGCAGCCGCGGATGTAGACCATCGCGTTGATCGCGCTCGACCCGCCGAGCCCGCGACCCCGCGGCTGATAGCCACGACGCCCGTTGAAACCGGGTTGGGGCACCGTTTCATAACGGTAGTTCGATGCGTCGGGGATGAAGGGCATCATCCCGGGTGCCTTGATGGCAAAGCTGTCGTTGTTGCCCCCCGCCTCGATCAGGCAGACGCTGTACCGGCCGCCTTCACTCAGGTGGCCTGCGGCGGCGCTTCCTCCCGAACCTCCACCGACGACGACAATATCGAATTCTTCCACCCGCCATCCTCATGCCAGCGGCGGCGGATCATGTCCGACGTCTCGCGCGATCCGTCATGGGTCCACCCGGGCGGGCCCACCAGATACATCAGCTTGAAACGCAATGGCGCGCGCCACAAGTCCCGCCCGATGCCGATCCATTCGTGAAAGACCGAGGTCAGCAGGTCGAATGTTCCCAGTTGCTTGACGATTCCGTAACGGCATTTGTCGTCGGCAAGCTCGGGTTGAAACGTCCCGAAAAATTTGTCCCAGACGATGAAAACGCCCGCATAATTCCGGTCGAGGTAGCGTGGGTTGACCGCGTGATGGACGCGGTGGTGCGAGGGCGTGTTCATTACCGCCTCGAACCAGCGCGGCATCCGGTCGATAACCTCGGTGTGGATCCAGAACTGGTAGATCAGGTTGAGGCCGCCGACGAAGACGATCATCGCCGGGGGAAAGCCGAGCACGAGCAGCGGCAGGCGAAAGACGAAGCTCATCGCGAAAAACCCGGTCCACGTCTGGCGCAGCGCGGTCGAGAGATTGTAATGCTGGCTCGAATGATGGTTGACATGGGAGGCCCAGAACCAGCGGACGCGGTGTGCGCTGCGGTGAAAGGCATAATAGGCCAGGTCGTCGAGGACGAAGCACAGCGGCCACGCCCACCACGCGTAGGGAATGGTCGTCAGACGGAACTGGTAAAGCCAGCCGAACAGCGCCAGCAGAAAGCCGCCGGTCAGGAGCCCCGCAACCGACGATCCGAAGCCGAACATCAGCGAGGTCAGTGTATCGCGCGGTTCGTAGCGGGTGCGGTCGCGGGCACGCGCGACAAGCATCTCGGCGAGGATCAGCACGACGAAGGCGGGTACGGCATAATCGACGGGATTGGGCAGGGTCATCGCGCGATCCGTCGCAGATTGGCCGCCCATATCCCGGCCTGATCACCGAGGTCGAGCGTCACTCTGCCCAGCGTCAGGAAACGATGGTCGAGCCGCGCATCGAGCGGCGGGGTCAGTGGCTGCGCAACGAAATGAGCGCCATGGCGGCGGACGAGCAGAAAGCGGTTGGCGGCGTCGCGGACCAGCGCCGCGAGGCCGGCGCGGTCGAGCGCGATATCGACGACGTCGAAACCCTGGGCACGGGCGAGATGCAGTGCCTCATTACGGTCGAGCCGGGTATCGCCGCCGAGCTGCAGCAGGCGCGCGGCTGCCGCCATCACCAGCACCGCCGCCAGCGAGCCGAGCAGCATGGGCCAGTTCACTGTCCGCCCGCCAGCATATCGATCAGCGTGGCAACCGGTGCCAGGTCATAGCCTGCGGCCGCGGCCTTTTCATGCAGGGCATCGGACGGGTCGCCGGCGCTGGCGCGGGCGAGCGACCACAGCAGGGTCGACCGCGTGCCCGAGCGGCAATAGGCGAGCACCGGTCCGCCCGCGCCCTCGAGCGCGGCGCGCATCGCGTCGATCTGGGGCCGCGAAAAGCCGCCGTGGCCGACAGGGATGGCGACATAGCCCAGCCCGGCGGCACGTGCCGCCGCTTCGATTGCCGGCCCTTGCGGCTCCTCGGGCGCCTCGCCGTCGGGGCGGTTGTTGACGATCAGCACAAAGCCCTGTGCCGCCGCCGCGCGAACCGCGTCGGCATCGATTTGCGGCGATACCGATATCTGGTCGTCGAGCTTTCTGAACATGAATTCCCCATCGTCTCGGCGGCGCGCGGTGCAGCTACGTCGTACCGGCGGACGACAGTGTCAAAAATGTCTCAGGACGGCAAGGAAGGCATCGCCATAGGTTTCGAGCTTGCGCGCGCCCACGCCGGCAATGCGGCCGAGGTCGGCAAGCGCCGCCGGCCGCGCCGCCGCCATGTCGCGCAGGGTCGAATCGTGAAAGATGACATAAGGGGGTACCCCCGCCTCGGCCGCAAGGTCGCGGCGACAGGCCCGCAGCGCCTCGAACAGCGGGTCGCCAAGCGGGTTTGCGCCCTGGTCGCGCCGCCGCTGCCGACCGGTGCGGGGCGGCACGGCGATCGCGAAATCGGCGTCCCCCTTCAATATGGGACGGGCCGCGGGTCCGAGCTCAAGCCCGCCATGTTCGGTCTGGCCCAGCGCATCGCGGAGCAGCAACGCGCGCGCCGTGGGCTTGATCAGCGCGGCTTCGTCACGTCCGACAATGCCGAACACCGACAGGCGGTCGTGGCCAAGTTTCGCCACTTTGTCGTTGGCATGGCCGGTCAGCACCGCCTCGATATGCTGAACGCCGAACATCTGCCCGGTGCGATAGACCGCCGACAGCAATTTGCGGGCGAGTTCGGTCAGGTCGGTGCGGGCCGGCGGATTAAGGCAATTGTCGCAATTGCCGCAGCTTTCCGCCGGCACTTCGCCGAAATGCCGCAGCAGGACCGCGCGGCGGCAGCCCCCGGTCTCGACAAGGCCGGCAAGCGCCGACAGCCGTGCCCGCTCCCCCGGCAGGCGGCTTTCCTGCACCTCGACCAGGCGCTGGCGCGCGCGCGCGAAATCGTCGGCACCCCAGAACAGGTGCGCGCTGGCAGGGTCGCCGTCGCGGCCGGCGCGGCCGGTCTCCTGATAATAGGCCTCGATCGACTTGGGCAGCCCGGCATGGGCGACGAAGCGCACGTCGGGCTTGTCGATGCCCATGCCGAACGCAACCGTGGCGACCATGATCATATCCTCCGACGCGACGAACGCCTGCTGATTGGCGGCGCGCACCGACGCGTCGAGCCCGGCGTGATAGGCGCGGACCGGCCGGCCGGTCGTCGCCAGCGCCGCCGCCAGCTTTTCGGTCCCCGCGCGTGAGGGCACATAGACGATGCCCGCCCCCGGCGTTGCCGCGACCAGGTCGGCCACCTGGCGCGTGGTGCCGCTGCGCGGGCTGATCGCGTAGCGGATATTGGGACGGTCGAACCCGGCCAGGATCAGCCCGTCACCGGAAATACCGAGCTGCGCGAGGATATCGTCGCGGGTGTGCGCGTCGGCGGTGGCGGTCAGCGCGAGGCGCGGCACCTGCGCGAACTGGTTGAGCAGCGGGCGCAGCAGGCGATAATCGGGACGGAAGTCATGGCCCCACTCACTGACGCAGTGTGCCTCGTCGATCGCGAACAGCGCCAGCGGACTGCTCGTCAGCAGCTCGGCAAAGCCACTGCCCGAGGCGCGCTCGGGAGCAACATAAAGCAGGTCGAGCTGCCCCGACCGGAACCGCTCGACCGTCTCGGCCTGGTTGGTATCGACGCTGGTGAGGGTCGCGGCACGGATCCCGAAGCTCGTCGCGGCGCGGAGCTGGTCGTGCATCAGCGCGATCAGCGGCGACACGACGATGCACGTGCCCGGCAGCGCGAGGGCAGGCACCTGATAGCACAGCGACTTGCCCGCGCCGGTCGGCATCACCGCGAGCGTGTTCTGCCCGGCCATGACGCGGTCGATGACCTCTGACTGGCGGCCCCGGAAGGCGGAGAAGCCGAAGGTGGATTTGAGGATGTCGAGGGGGGTCAAGTCAGCCATGAAAGTCGAGGAAGACCGGTGTTGCACGCTCGATCCGCTCAAGGTCCGCCGGATCGGTCTCGTGGCCGCAACCCTTGCGCGCGCGACGCCGCGCGATGCCTGGCGACACGCCCGGCACTGGTCAGAGGCTTTTCAAATCCCATGTGCCTGCGTTACGGGTGACGCCGTTGACGCGCAAGTTACGAACGTCCGCGATTGGGTGGTTAGGCGACAGTCGCCTTTTAGACTGTTGAGCTTAGGAAGCGGACCGTCCGTTCCATCGGCGACCAGTGATGAGCAGAACGACGGGCGTTACGTAGAACCAAGCGGCAAATACGGCCCACAGCGCAATGCCCTCGGGAGTGCTTTCAGGGCCGAATAAGGGCCAGAGCGGCATCTCCAAAAGCAAGAAACTGAACAACGTTATCGGAATGGCGGTTACCATCCAAACCGCTGCCACAATACGAAACAGCCAAACTTTAGTCGTGAAAGGCGGTTTGTTCACGCCTCGAAGATCGCTGCTTTTAGTATCGCCGTCCAGCTTCCTAAATGGCCATAAGTGGCGCGGCACCCGACACTACGCCGCCACGGCCTCGTCCCGCTCGGCCTGCTGCCGTGCCCACATCTCGGCGTAGAGGCCGCCCTGCTCCAGCAGCGCCGCGTGCGTGCCGCGTTCCGCGACCAGCCCGGCGTCGAGCACCACGATCTCGTCGGCGTCGACGATCGTCGATAACCGGTGCGCGATGACGATGGTGGTGCGACGCTCGGCGATGGTGCGCAGCGTCGACTGGATTTCGGCTTCGGTGCGACTGTCGAGCGCGCTGGTCGCTTCGTCGAGGATCAGGATCGGCGGATTCTTCAGGAGGGTGCGCGCGATCGCCACGCGCTGCTTCTCGCCGCCCGACAGTTTCAGTCCCCGCTCGCCGACCTTGGTCGCATATTGTTCGGGCGTGGAGGCGATGAAGCTGTGGATCGCCGCCCCGCGCGCCGCCGCCTCGACCTGCGCCTGATCCGCGCCGTCGCGGCCATAGGCGATGTTGTAGCCGATGGTGTCGTTGAACAGCACCGTGTCCTGCGGCACGATGCCGATCTCCGCGCGGAGGCTGGCTTGCTGCACCTGGGCGATGTCCTGGCCGTCGATCAGGATGCGCCCGCCCGTTACGTCGTAGAAACGGAACAACAGCCGCGCGAGCGTCGACTTGCCCGCGCCCGAGGGGCCGACGACGGCCACGGTGCCGCCCGCCGGCACGGTAAAGTCGATGCCGTGCAGAATCTCGCGGTTGCGCTCATAACCGAAGCGGACGTTTTCGAACCGTACTTCGCCCCTGCCGACGTGGAGCGGGGATGCGCCGGGGGCATCGACGATTTCGGCCGGCGTGTCGATCAGGTCGAACATCGCCGCCATGTCGATCAGCCCCTGCCGGATGGTCCGGTAGACCATGCCGAGCAGGTCAAGTGGGCGGAAGAGCTGCGACAGCCAGGTGTTGACCAGCACGACATCGCCGGTCGTAAAGCGCCCCTTTGCCCAGCCCCAGACGACGAACGCCATCGCGCCCGCCATCATCAGGTTGGTGATGAAACTCTGCCCGATGTTGAGCCAGGCGAGCGAATTCTCCGACTTGACCGCCGCATCGGCGTAGGCCCGCGCGGCGTTGGCGTAGCGCGTCGTCTCGCGCTCCTCGGCGTTGAAATATTTGACCGTTTCATAGTTCAGCAGCGAGTCGACCGCCTTGGCCGCCGCGCCGGTGTCCATCGTGTTCATGTCCTCACGCAGCTTCGCACGCCAGTCGGTCACGACGCGGGTGAAGGCGATATAGGCGACCACCATCGCGAGGGTGGCAACGACTAGGCCGAAACCGAATTCGATCCAGAAAAAGATCGAGACCGCGATCAGCTCGAGCACCGTCGGCGCGATGTTGAACAGCATGAAATAGAGCATCGTGTCGATGCTCTTGGTGCCGCGCTCGATGACCTTGGCCACCGCACCGGTCCGCCGGTCGAGATGGAAGCGCAACGACAGGGTATGCAAACGGCGAAAGACATGTTCGGCCAGGTGACGGGTCGCATCCTGGCCGACGCGTTCGAAAATGACATTGCGCAGATTGTCGAACAGCACGCCGGCAAACCGCGCGCCCGCATAAGCGACGACGAGTGCGACGGCGATTGCGACTTCGGGTCGCATCGCGGGCGTCATCCGGTCGATCGCGTCCTTGTACAGCAGGCCCATCGACAGGGTCACCGCCTTCGATATGACGACGAGCACCAGCGCGAGGACGACACGCGTTTTCAGTGCACGATTGTCGGCGGGCCAGAGGTAGGGAAGGAAACGGCGGAGCGTAGCAAACCCGGCGGGATTTGCGTCGCCCGTCTCAACGATCGGCGGCATTAGCGACTATGTGGTGGCGCATGCCGCCCAAGTCCAGTTTTATGGCAGGTCGTAGACGATGAGCCGGCAGGATGGCGGCGCGGCGGCGGTCTGGACGGTGGTCTGGGCACCGCACGGGCGCAGGCGCGGAACGCCCGTCAATGGCGGTTTCTCGCGCTGTTCGCCATCGCTCCGCAGGATAACCCCGTGGGTGATCGTTGCCGAAACCCGGGCCTCGGTGCGGGTGACCGGGGCGGGGACACTGGCTGGTGCCAGCGCCAGCAGGGTTAAGGAAACAGCAACCATCATCATCTGCCGCCGTGAACGTCATTTGCGCCACGGGCCAGCCATCCGGCGGGCCAAGCGCGTGCCCCGGCGGGACTGGTTCGGTTCGGGACGATTGCCGCCATTCCACGATAACGGCCGTCTGGACTGGGATTTCACTCATGATTTGGCCGAACCACGATCCTTGGTTAGAAGGGGGCGCTGCGCGTAACCCTCCCGGAGTAAAATTTCATGTTCCGCCGTTTCACACCGCTTATGTTCGCCGCGACCGCCGTTGTCGCCACGCCCGCCTTCGCCGCGCTGCCGGTCGGTGCCGTCGCGCCCGATTTTTCGACGCAGGGTGCCTTGGCAGGCAAGACTTTCCAGTTCTCGCTGTCGCAGGCCCTGAAGAAGGGTCCGGTCGTCCTCTATTTCTTCCCCGCCGCCTTCACCAGCGGCTGCACGATCGAGACCAAGGCCTTCGCGGATGCGAGCGATGCGTTCCATAAGGCGAATGCCACCCTGATCGGTGTCGCCGCCGACCCCATTGAAAAGCTGCAGCGTTTTTCGACAGAAGCGTGCCGCAGCAAGTTTCCGGTTGCGGTCGCCAGCCCGGCAATGATTGCGGGATATGACGTAAAACTGCCGCTCATCGGACGGTCGAACCGCACGTCGTTCGTGATCGGCCAGAATGGCAAGATCAGTTTTGTCCTGTCGCAGATGCGGCCCGAGGGGCATGTCGAGGGCACGCTGTCGGCGGTGCGCGCGCCGAAATAATGTGCCGGATCGGGGCGGTGCCAACACCTGCCCCGCGCCTTAACTTCCCGGAAAGGTCGGGATGCCAACCGCGGCGGCGGGACACGACATATCGGATGATTTGAATGCGGATGCCGGGCGCGCGACGCGACAACCGCTATGCTACACGACTCGACGTGCGGCTGAATGCAGCCCTGCGCGAACTCGGATCGTCGCAGCGGTTCACGATCGATATCATCGACCTGTCGCTGACGGGTTTTCGTTTTCAGACGGCGTTCCGCCTCAACGTCGGACAGACGGTCTCGGTCACGATCCCGGGCCTTGCCGCGCTCGAGGCGCGTGTGGCCTGGGCGGAAGGCTCCTTTTACGGATGCGCCTTCGAAAATGCCCTGCACATCGCCGTGTTCGATCATCTGGTCTCGCGTTACCGCAAGGCGTGAAACCGCGGCCATCGCCGCGCGTTCTCTGGCTCTATTGCGCTGGAGCACCCGATGGCCACTTTACCCCGTATCCACGAAGACGCCCTCCCCGGGCATGAATCGCACCTGCAACCCCGCCCCGCATGGCAGCCACGCTTTCCCGGGGCGGGCCGGTTGGATGGCAAGGCCGCACTCATCACCGGGGGCGATTCAGGGATCGGCCGTGCAGTCGCCGCGCTGTTCGCGCGCGAGGGCGCCGACGTCGCCATTATCTACCTCGATGAACATGACGATGCGGCGGAAACCGTGCGGATCGTCGAGGCCGAGGGTCGCAACGCGGTCGCGATCGCCGGTGACGTCGGCGACCCGCAATTCTGCCAATATGCTGTGATGCAGGCAGTTGAGCATCTCGGCGGGGTCGATGTCCTGGTCAACAATGCGGGGGAGCAGCATCCCGACAAGGACATCCGCGACATCACCGATGACCAGCTGCGGCGGACGTTCCAGACCAACATCTTTGCGATGTTCTACATGGTGCAGGCGGTCGTCCCGCATTTGTCGCAGGGGTCGGCAATCGTGAATTGTACGAGTATCACCAGCTATCAGGGTGAAAAGGAGCTGCTCGACTATTCAGCGACCAAAGGGGCGATCACCGCCTTTACCCGGTCGCTGTCGGCGAACCTCGTCGAGCGGGGCATCCGGGTGAACGGCGTCGCGCCGGGTCCCATCTGGACTCCCCTCAACCCCAGTGGCGGCGCGTCGCCCGAAAAGCTGGCGACGTTCGGGGAGGCCACGCCGATGGGTCGCCCGGGCCAGCCGAACGAGGTCGCCCCCGCCTTCCTTTTCCTGGCGTGCGACGATTCCAGCTACATGTCGGGACAGGTCTTGCACCCCAACGGCGGAACCATCGTCAACGGATAGGGCGCTCTCAAATGAAAGGGCCAAAATGAAAAAGGTTGCCGGACCTGAGTCCGGCAACCCCTTTGCATGGTCAGCGGCCGGAGATGAACTCTCAAGCCCGGGAGACCATGGCCGCAATCAGGCGGCATTCTCCCGAACGAAATTCTCCGACCTCTGTGCTGAACCATGAGACATCGGATCACCTCCTTTCGCTAAAAGCCCGTGCCCACCACCAGGCACGCCCACGAATCTGAATCATCGCGAGGGGTCGCGCAAGACCTGTGGAAAAATATTTTTGCCGTCACGGTAACGGTGTCTGTCGGCAAACCGTCAGCCGCGGCAATCCTCGACCACGCGGGTGAACTCAGGCCAGGTCGGCAGGCGTCGTTCGAGCGACCCTCCAATGACCGTGAAACGGCCCCGGCTGAAGGCGAGCGCGTCGAGGATCGGGTCGGTCGCCGCGAGGTCTGCGCGGTGGTAGCCGAATGCGTCGGGCACGGCGGCATAGGTTGCGGTCGCGGTCGTCGCCCGCAGCGTCATTGTCGCGCTCGGCGCCTGACCCGGGACGTCACGGATGGCGACGACAATACGCCGCGTCGCCAGGTCGCAGCTGACGAAAAAGTCGGCCATGCCGCCCGCCACGCCGAACGTCGCGCGGGTAGCGCGGCTGTCCTGTGCATAACTCCATGCGCCGGGGGAGACGGTGTTGGCGTCGACGACGGGTGGTACCGTTGGCCGGGGCGGCACAACGCTCGGCGGTCGGACCGGGGTCGGCGGCGGCACGCGCGGCGGGGGTACGCAGCCCGCCGGGCCGATCGCGGCGAGAAGGGCCAGGAGACGCGGATACTTCATACGCGCGATGCCTATTGCTCTGGTCGCCAGGGCACAACCCACGCGCTTGCCGCTGACGGGTGCTCGTCGCATAACCCGGGTGTTCAGGGGAGCGGGGGACGAATGGTGATCGACGGCAAGCGCCTCAAGTCGATCATCGGCGGGTCGGCAGGCAATCTGGTCGAATGGTACGACTGGTATGCCTATGCCGCGCTCAGCCTCTATTTCGCGCCGGTATTCTTTCCCGCGGGCGACCGGACGGCAAAGCTGCTCGGCACGTCGGTCATCTTTGCGATCGGCTTCATCATGCGACCCCCGGGTGCGTGGTTGATGGGCCGTTATTCCGATACTTACGGGCGCAAGGCGGGGCTGGCGCTCTCGGTCGGGCTGATGTGCGCGGGCTCGCTGCTGATCGCGGTTGCGCCGGGACATGACCGGGTCGGTATCCTCGCGCCCGTCATTCTGGTCGTGGCGCGGATGCTGCAGGGGCTGTCGGTCGGCGGCGAATACGGGGCCAGCGCAACCTATCTATCCGAAATGGCGACACGCGAACGACGCGGTTTCTGGTCGAGTTTCCAATATACCACGCTGATCGGCGGGCAGCTGTGCGCGCTCGCCGTCGTTCTCGTCATGCAGTCAACGATCGGGGAAAGCGGCATTGCCGGGGGCGGCTGGCGCATCGCCTTCGTCATCGGTGCGGCACTGGCGCTGGGCGTCTACTGGCTCCGGCGCCGGCTGGCCGAGACCGCATCGTTTACGGCCATGGCTGCCGATCGCCCCAAATCGACGCTGCGCGCGCTCTGGAACCAGCATCCGCGTGAGTTCGTCATCGTGGCTGCGATCAGCGCCGGGGGCAGCCTGGCGTTCTACGCCTACACCACGTACCTTCAGAAGTTCCTCGTCAATACCGCCGGATTCACGACGCCCGTCGCGACGCAGGTGATGACCGCGGCGCTCATCGTGTTCATGCTCATCCAGCCGTTATGGGGCCTGGCCGCCGACCGCTTCGGGCGCAAGCCGCTGCTGCTGATCTTCGGCTTTGGCGGGATGGCGGTGTCGGTGCCGGTCTTCACCGCGCTAGGGCACGTCACGACGCCGCTCGGTGCGTTCGGCCTGACGCTGATCCCGCTCGTGCTGCTCGGTGCCTACACATCGGTCAGCGGCGTCATCAAGGCAGAGCTGTTCCCGCCGCATATCCGTACGCTGGGCGTCGCCCTGCCCTATGCGATCGGCAACATGGCGTTCGGCGGGACGGCGGAATCGGTCGCGCTGCTGTTCAAGGGCGCGCGGCTCGAAAGCGGCTTCTACTGGTATGTCACCGCCGTGATCGGACTGGCGACAATCGGTTTCCTGATGCTGCCCGAGACAAAGCGGACAAGTCTGATCATCGGGGACTAGGGGCGGCCCGCAACCCCCCGCGTCACCCGTTCTCCTTCCCGGTACACACGCCGGTGCGGTTGCCGTCGATTTTCATTTTCATCGACATATTGCCCATCGCCCCCGACGGGCCGGTGCCGGCTGACGTAATCGCCATGTGATAAGTATTGGCGCTATAGCTGCCATTCATCGTCATCGTCCGTGTCGCACCCTGCATCGCACAGACCATCTTCGCGTCGATCGTCCCGCCTGCCATTTTGAAATGATCGTAGCGGCATTCCTTCTCGCCGCCGAAGAAATCACCCTTGGGCCGTTTCGCCTCCTCGGGCGTCAGGCAGCTGATATGCTTCATGCCCTGCCCCATGTGCGCTTTCATCTTCTCGGCCATCTGGGGTGGCATATCGGGGATCTGCATGTCCTCGATCGTCATGACGGTTTCCCAGCGGCCGGGCGCGACGAACTCGCCGTCGGCAACCGCCGCCTTCACCTTGTCCGACACTTCGGTCACCGATGCGTTGGTCGCGGTGACGGAGGGCCCCGAATTGCACGCGACGAGCGGCAGTGACAAGGTCAGCGGCACGAGCAGGGCGGAATACTTCATCGGGAAATTTCCTTCTTCTGCGCGGTGGCGCGTCTGACTGATCCTGCCGCGATGATACCCGCTTCGGCGTTGAGTTCAACGGCTGCCCGCTGCATTGCGACACGCGGCCGGCGCGCCCATATCCGGTGGAATGTCGATTCAGATCCGCACCAGCCTCGCCGAACATGAAACGGCCGAAAACTTCGTCCCGCACCGGCCCGCGCGTCCGCCCAAGGCCGAAGGCGGGAAACGGTTCAAGCTGGTCAGCGATTACAGCGCGGCGGGGGATCAGCCGACCGCGATCGACGAACTGGTGGCGACCGCGCGCGAGGGTGAGCGCAACCAGGTGCTGCTTGGCGTCACCGGATCGGGGAAGACTTTCACGATGGCGCGCGTCGTCGAGGAATTGCAGCGGCCTGCACTGATCCTGGCGCCCAATAAAATCCTGGCGGCGCAGCTCTATGGCGAGATGAAGTCGTTCTTTCCCGATAACGCGGTCGAATATTTCGTCAGCTACTACGACTATTATCAGCCCGAGGCCTATGTGCCGCGCTCCGATACCTACATCGAGAAGGAATCGTCGGTAAACGAATCGATCGACCGGATGCGCCATTCGGCGACACGGTCGCTGCTTGAACGCGACGATGTGCTGATCGTGGCATCGGTCTCGTGCCTCTATGGCATCGGGTCGGTCGAGACCTATTCGGCGATGATCTTCGACCTGAAAAAGGGCCAGACGGTCGAGCAGTCCGAGATCATCCGGAAGCTCGTGGCGCTTCAGTACAAGCGCAACGACGCGGCGTTCCAGCGCGGCAACTTCCGCGTTCGGGGCGACAATCTCGAAATCTTTCCATCGCACTATGAGGACAGCGCGTGGCGCATTTCGTTCTTTGGCGACGAGATCGAGACGATCGTGGAGTTCGACCCGCTGACGGGCAAGAAGTCGGCGACGCTCGACTCGGTGCGCGTCTATGCCAACAGCCATTATGTGACGCCCGGCCCGACGATGAAGCAGGCGATGGATGCGATCCGCCACGAACTGGCCGAGCGGTTGAAGGAGCTCGTCGCGGAGGGGAAGTTGCTCGAGGCGCAGCGGCTTGAACAGCGCACCAATTTCGACCTTGAGATGATCGCCGCCACCGGGAGCTGTGCGGGGATCGAGAACTACAGCCGCTTTCTGACCGGCCGCATGCCCGGCGAACCGCCCCCGACGCTGTTCGAATATCTGCCGGAAAACGCCCTGCTGTTCGTCGACGAAAGCCATGTGACGATCGGCCAGATCAACGGCATGTCGCGCGGCGATCACCGGCGCAAGCTGACACTCGCCGAATACGGGTTCCGCCTGCCCTCGGCGATCGACAACCGGCCGCTGCGCTTCAACGAATGGGATGCGATGCGGCCGCAGACGGTCTGCGTATCGGCGACGCCGGGCCCGTGGGAGATGGAGCAGTCGGGCGGCGTGTTCGCCGAACAGGTCATCCGCCCGACCGGCCTCATCGACCCGCCCGTCGAGATCAAGCCGGTCGAGGATCAGGTCGACGATTGCATCAACGAGATTCGCAAGACGGCGGCGCAGGGTTACCGGACTCTGGTGACCACGCTGACCAAGCGGATGGCGGAGGATTTGACCGAATATCTGCACGAGGCGGGGATCAGGGTCCGCTACATGCATTCCGATGTCGAGACGCTGGAGCGCATCGAACTGATCCGCGACCTGCGCCTCGGGGTCTATGATGTGCTGATCGGGATCAACCTGTTGCGGGAGGGGCTGGATATTCCCGAATGCGGGCTGGTATGCATCCTTGACGCGGACAAGGAGGGATTTCTCCGCTCGGAAACGTCGCTGATCCAGACGATCGGCCGTGCCGCGCGCAACGTCGACGGGCGCGTCATCCTCTATGCCGACCGGATGACGGGCAGCATGGAACGGGCGATCCGCGAGACCGACCGGCGGCGGGAGAAACAGCTGGCCTACAATACCGAACACGGCATCACGCCCGCGACGATCAAGCGCAACATCAGCGACGTCATCAGCCATTTGTCGAGCCGCGACCAGGTGACGATCGAAATCGACGAAGATCGCCCGCACATGGTCGGCCACAATCTGCGCGCCTATATCGAGGATCTCGAAAAGCAGATGCGCAAGGCCGCAGGCGACCTCGAGTTCGAGACCGCAGGCCGTATCCGCGACGAAATCCGCGCATTGGAACAGGAGGAGCTGGGGTTGCCGGGGCATGAGCAAAAGGCACCGGTGATGGGCCGCAGCAATGAGGGCAAGCCGGGGACGCGGAAGGACAGGTTCGGCAAGACCAAGCGGTTCAACAGCGGTCGGGGGCGGTAGGCCCGCCCAGCCACGTTGACTATCTGCGTCCTGTTACCTGATCCCCTGACACGCTGCCGCCCTGACCGCCGACCCTCGACGGCCGCGTCCAAAGGCCGTCGCGGCTGAACGCTTTTGGGCGGTTGGTCGTCGCCTGCACGACCGCGCGCGCCACCCATCCCAGTTTCTCACGACGCGTCGTTACCACGCGGCTGTCCCATGCGGCCTGATCCAGGGCATCGACCTTGCGCGCGATATCGCCATAGATTCCGGCGGCGGCGAGCACGGCCAGGCGGGCGCGAAACGGCAGTCTGGCGGCACCGACGCGCGCCGATGCCTCATAATCGCCGACCATGTTCGCCAGCCACCACGCCATGTCGGCGAGGCGGCTGCGGAAATGCGGGCGCATGTGTTCGCCGGGAGGAATATCGGCCTCGACCAGCCAGTCGACCGGCAGGTAGCAGCGGCCGACCGCATCATCCTCACCGATGTCGCGCGCGATATTGGCAAGCTGGAACGCCAGCCCCAGGTCGCAGGCGCGATCGAGCGTGTCATCGTCCTCAGGATCGACGCCCATGACCACCGCCATCATGCAGCCGACGACGCCCGCCACATGATAGCAATAGCGCAGCAGATCGGCCTCGCTGCGCGGTTGCCAGTCATCGGCGTCGAGCGCGAACCCGGCGATATGATCCTCGATGAAGCGGCGCGGA
Source organism: Sphingomonadales bacterium (assembly GCA_038225385.1). Lineage (GTDB taxonomy): Bacteria > Pseudomonadota > Alphaproteobacteria > Sphingomonadales > Sphingomonadaceae > Sphingomonas_O. The sequence continues at coordinate 28,384 of JBBRRC010000009.1, forward strand.
ATGTTGCATTCGAGGGCGACGATGCCCAGCGCGTCGAAGGCGGGGTCGCCCGTCGGCTGGCCCGCGAGCGCCGCGTCGGTCAGGAAACGGATCGTCCCGAGGCGGGCCTGCGGATCGACGACGATCTGGCGCGCGCCGCCATGGTCCTGGCCATCGGCCAGGTCGTCGCAGCGCCGGCACCAGCTGTACAGCAGCCAGGCCCGCTCGCGCGTCCGGCGATCGAACAGCTGGCTGGCGAAATGAAAGGATTTGGACCCCTGCGCGATCGAGGCGGCGGCGGCGGCGACGATCGTCGCGCGGTCGGGCGTCACAATCCCGCGGCCGTCAGCTTGAAGATCGTGTCGTGCGGCTGATAGGCCGTCATCCGGTCGAGCAATTCGTCGAGCGTGTCGGCCGAAATCAGAATGCGGCTGTGCGCGGCGCGGACGAAACCGACGTCGGCCATATGCGCATTAAACGCGATCAGCCCGTCGTAAAAGCCCGCGACGTTCAGCAACCCGACGGGCTTGGCATGATAGCCGAGCTGTGCCCAGCTGACCGCTTCCCACAATTCGTCCATCGTCCCGACCCCGCCCGGCAGCGTGACGAAACCGTCGCACAGGTCGGTGAACAGGCGTTTGCGTTCGTGCATGCCGGCGACGATGTGCAGTTCGGTGCAGCCCCGGTGCGCGACCTCGGCATCGACCAGCGCCTGCGGGATGATGCCGGTGACCTCGCCCCCGGCTGCGAGTGCCGCATCGGCGAGCGCCCCCATCAGGCCGAGCCGCCCGCCGCCATAGACGATACCGATGCCGCGCGTCGCAAGTGCCGTGCCGACCGCACGGGCGGTTTCGATGTAAATGGGATCGGCAGGCGAGGCGGAGCCGCAATAGACGGCCAGGCGCCTCATCGAGTCTTTCCCGCTCCCAAGCGGCGGCGGCCTGCTGTCGGCGCTGTCACCTCATATCCTCCAGCATCAGTGCCGCCGTTGCCTTTGCACTGCCAACGACGCCGGGAATGCCCGCGCCTGGATGCGTGCCCGCACCGACGAAATAGAGGTTGGGGATGGCGTCGTCCCGGTTGTGGACGCGGAACCACGCGCTCTGCGTCAGCACGGGTTCGAGGCTGAAGGCGCTGCCCAGATGCGCGTTCAGGTCGCGGCCGAAATCGGTTGGCGCATAAAAGAACTCGGTCATGATGCGGCTGCGGATATCAGGCACGAAGCGCTTTTCGATTTCGTCGAGAATGCGCTCCTTCAGCATCTCGCCGACATGGCCGTCCCAATCAGCGGGAAACTGCCCCATGTGCGGCACCGGGCACAGCACGTAGAATGTCGAGCATCCCTCCGGCGCCAGGCTGGGATCGGTAACTGTAGGGTGATGGAGGTAGAGCGAGAAATCCTCGGCCAGCACGCCGTGGTCGTAGATGTCTTTCAGCAGACCAGCATAGCGCGGGCCCATCATGATAACGTGATGCGGGATGCCCGGCCACGCCCCCTTCAATCCGAAATGGACGACGAACAGCGACGGGGAATAGCGTTTTTTCATCAGCGAGCGCGTTGCCCGCTTGGCGCGCGCCGACGCCGGCATCAGGTCGCGGTAGGTGTGGACGACATCGGCGTTGGATGCGACCGCGTCGGTGTCGGTCCGCCAGCCGCTCCGGGTCCGGACGCCGACCACCTTGTCGCCGTGGGTCTCGATTTCCTCGACGCCGTCGTCGAGGCGCACGACGCCGCCCAGTCGCTCGAACTGGGTGACCATCGCCGCGATCAGCGCCTGTGTCCCGCCGCGCGCGAACCAGACGCCGCCGACCTTTTCCAGCTTGTGGATCAGCGCGTAGATGCTGCTGGTCTTGAGCGGGTTGCCACCGACGAGCAACGTGTGAAAGCTCAGGACTTCGCGCAGCTTCTCATTTTTCACGAACGACGAAACGAGTGAATAAACCGATTGCCAGGCCTTGGCTTTGATCAGCGCCGGTGAGGCTGCGATCATCGATTTGAAATCGAGGAATGCGACAGTGCCGAGCTTTTTATAGCCCTCCTCATAAACATAGGAGGAATAGGCGAGGAAGCGTTCATAGCCCGCTACGTCGTCCGGGTTGAGCTTGGCGATCTCTGCACGGAGCTCGTCCTCACGGTTCGAATAATCGAAATTGGTGCCATCGGGCCAGTTGATCCGGTAGAATGGAAAGACCGGCAACAGCTCGACGTCGTCTGCCATCTTGCGGCCTGACAATGCCCATAATTGTTCGAGGCAGTCGGGATCGGTGATGACCGTCGGCCCGGCATCGAAGGTGAAACCGTCGCGGACCCAGTGGTAGGCCCGCCCTCCCGGTTTATCGCGCGATTCGATCAGTGTCGTTTCAATTCCTGCCGACTGTAGCCGGATTGCCAGTGCGAGGCCGCCAAAACCGGCCCCGATCACTACCGCGCGCTTCAACTCATGTCTCCTTAAGGACTCTCAGGGCACGGCCAATAGGGACAGGGGGCCGTCCCGCCAAGATGCGCAGCTTGTCAAACGCTGTCGAGCGTCCTGCGTAAAATCGCTCGATGAGCGCCGGCCGCAGCCGGTAGAAACGCTGATAGATCCGGAACCGCGCATCGGGCTCGGCCGCGCGGAACGCCATGCGGTTCAGCAGGCGATAGAAACCGCCGGTGCGCCATTCGTCGGTCGCCAGCCGGTGCAGTTCGCGCGCGAGCGTCGCGCCCGACAGGTCGGGCATTTCGACGATGCGCGCCGCCGTGCGCACCGCCAGCGGCAGCGAATAGCCGGTCGCCGCCTGGAACAGTCCGGCGCGCATGCCGATTTTCGCGGCCTCGCCGCCCGACGCCCAATAACGCTCGAAATCGCCGCCCATCGCGACGGGCAGGGCACCCGTTTCCTCGCTGATCACCGCTGTCACTGCCCAGCCGCTGGCGCGGGCGTAATCGGCAATCCGGCCCGCCAGTACGTCACGGTCGACGGCGCGACCCGCGCTGTAATAGGTATCCTCGATGAACAGCCGGTCGGGCGCGAAGGGCAGGACGTAGACGAAGCGGAAGCCGTCCTTCTGGGGGACGGTTGCGTCCATGATGATCGGCGCGGTCAGGCCGTGTGGCCGGGCCAGCTGCAGTTCCTGTCCCACGAATTTCTGCCAGCCGACTTCGAGCATGTCGCCCGCCGATGCCCCGCGGGCGTCGATCACGCCGGTCGCGGCGACGCTGGTCTGCGTGTCGAGGCCGACCCGTGTCGGGGTCACGGCGACCGCACTGGCCGCGATCGACCAGTCGGGTGGCAGCAGGTCCCGCAGGCGTCTGTCGAAACTGTCCGACCGGATCGAGTTATAGCCCGTGTCAAAGCGGCGGCGGTGCGCGGGAAACCGAACCTCATAACCCGGCCAGCTGTGGTCGATGAAGGGATCGACGATCCAGCGGTCCTTGGCCGGGATGTCGGCCGAAAAGAACGACCAGATGTGATTGCCGCCGAATGTCGCCTGCGGCTCGATCAGGCGAACGCTGAGGTCAGGGCGCCGCACCGAGAGCGCATAAGCGAGCAAACCGCCGGCGAGGCCACCGCCGACGATGGCAAGGTCACACTGGAAATCCGACTGCATCGACGCGCCTTAGCCGACTCGCGCCGAAAACGAAGCGGTTAGATGCAGCGGGCTGCCGGCGGCCCGACGCAGTCAGTCGGGCGGATAGGCGTCGAACCAGCGCAATAGTCCGGTCCGCGGGTGGCAGTTGTTGTATTCGGCGTCCAGACCACCGGCGGGAACCACGACGACCTCATGCCCGAAATCGAGCGTCAGCTTGAAATCGAAGCGCATCCCGATCTCGTGGCTCTTGCGAAAGATCGCGGCATGCGTTTCGTGATGATGCGTCCATTCCTCCAGCGATTTGAGCGAGGTGAACCAGGCGATCGTTTCGGCATCGATTCCGGTCGGGGGATCGGTATCGATTTCGCGCGATACCCGTGCGCTGATGCACAGCGTTTCCTGGGGATAGTCGCGCAAATGATAGGCGCCGCGTTCATAGACGGGCAGCATTTCGTCGATGAAGATGCCGCGCTGTGCAGGATCGGCATTGCGCCAGCCGAAAACGCCCCGGATCAGGCAGATATTGTGCGGCGCATCGACCCGCAGCCGCCGCCCGCGGCTTTCGACGCCGGTCCTTTCGACCAATGGGCTGTCGTCGCCCTCGATCGCCGCCGAATGACCATTCGGGATACGGTCACGCATCGAGCCATAATAGGCGTGATACTTCTCCCAGACCTGCTTGATGTGGCGGCCGACGCCCCAGACGTGCCGCTGGGCAAAGCCGCTGGGGTCGACATTGTCGGCCGGGGCGACCAGCGCCTCGCGCCACAGGCCGGCACCGCCCGCGAGCGGCTGGGCAAAAAAGGCGGCGACCGCAGGCGCGGCGATCCAGGCGCGATACTCGTCGCCGGTTTGCCAATAGGCGATCCGGATATCGTTGACCGCACCGTCTGCATCGGTTTCACGCACGCGTTCTACGTGCAGCGGCATCGGTGCGTGGCCAAGCACGTCGTCGAGCCCGCTGGCCAGCATTGCCCCGTCGACGCCGCTCCCGGTCTGCACCGCGAACATGCCCATCACATAGTCGGTCCATCCCGCCGGAAAGATCGAGGTGTGCGCGTCATAGGGCGGCTCATAGGTCGCCGGGCGCGAGCGATAGCGTTCCTGGGCCGTGGCTTCGGCAGCAGCGATCTCGGTCATGGCAGTGCTTCCCCCTTTCAGAAGTGATAGCCGAGCCGGACCCCAAAACTACGCGGGGAGCCGGGGACACGGTAGACGGTGTCGGCATAATAATTGGCCGAGGTCCAGTAATAGGTGTCGAACAGGTTCCTGACATAAGCGCCGACTTCCCAGCCGCGAGCGGTGCCGTAGAGTGCGACCGTGCCGTTGACGATGGCATAGCTCTTGATCTCATACCCGGCCTCACCGATCAGCGAACTCGACGTCGACGACTGGTAGCTGGCGTTGAGGTTGGCGCGCAGGCCGAGCGCCGCTGTCATCTCATGATCGTAACTGACGGCCCCGGTCAGCTGCCATTCGGGCGTGTTGGAGAAACGCGCGCCGCGAAAGTCGAGCGGCTGACCGGCGCGATCGTAGCCCGCGTATTCGAGGACCTTGCTCCGGGTGTAGGCAGCGCCGAGCCTCAGCCCGAGGCCGAAGTCGGATTGCCAGCTGCCCTCCAGCTCGCCGCCATAGACTTCCGACCGGGGAATGTTGACGATCCGGGTCAGCGTCGTGAACACGACGTCGGGAATCTCGGAAAACAGCTGCTTGTTGCGGTAGTCATAGTAAAAGCCCGACATGTTCAGCTGGAAGGCGCGGCCGATCGGGTGCGCCTTCACGCCGACCTCATACGCCATCACATGCTCCTGGCGCGCCGGGTCGTCCTGCGCTTCATTGTTGATCGGAATGAGCGGGAAGGCACCCGATTTATAGCCCCGGCTGACCGACCCGTACACCAGGTTTCCGCCGGGAAGGTCGTATTGCAGACTGCCCCGCCAGGCGACATTGTTTTCCGCCAGCGGGGGCCGGTTGGGATCGAACGGGCCGGTATAGCTACGGTTGTAGCCCAGGCAGCCGTTCGGCGTGATCGTTACGGCCGGAAACGTGCCTGTCGCCAGAAAGACCGCCGCCGGGACGGCCGTGTTCCAGATCGGCACGGCATTGCCGCCAACATCGCGCGAACAGCCGCGCGCGGTCAGCTTGTCGTCGGTATAGCGCACCCCGGCGTTGACTGAGAGCCGATCGTTGATGTGATAGGTGGCGTTGGCGAACGCGGAGGCGGCGCGGCTGGTTTCGTCCTGGGCCAGCTCGAACGTGCGGAACCCGGTTGCATATTGCTGCGCGGTGTAAAGCTGGTTGCCCGGATCGACCAGGTTCTGCGAGACGAACCGCAGGAAATGGAGTACCGACGCCTGCTCGAACGACCCGAACTGATTGTCGCGGATCACGTCGCGTGAATAATAACCGCCGACGGTGAAATTCACCCGGTCGTATTCGCCGACCAGGCGCAGCTCCTGCGAGAACGACTGGACGCTGCCGTCGGCGGTGTAGGAGAACACCTGCTGTGCGGTCCCGTCGACATCGTTGACGTCGTGCCGCTTCAGATCGTTATAGGCCGTCAGCGAAATCGCGGTGAGATGCGGATCGAGCGCATAGGAGATGCGCCCGCTGATCGAATAAAAGTCCGACCGGATTTTGAACGGATCGTGTGAGCCGTCATTGGGATCCCAGTCGGCGGTCCCCGTCGTCCAGTCGGCGCGCACGGCTTCGGCGACGCCGGGCTGCACAAAGCCCGGCGTATTGGGGATCAGCCGGACGGCCTGGCCGGCAACCGTGTCGGACCGGTCGCGCCAGTAACTGGCGATGAGGTCGACCGACAACGCCGGCACGGGTTTCCAGCTGACCACGGCGCGCAGGCCCAGCCGGTCCTTCTTGCCCAGCCGGTCGTCGCGCGTGACGCTGCGTTGCCAGCCCCGGTCGGAATTTTCCGACCTGCCGGCGATACGGATACCCAGCGTGTCGGTGACGGGGCCACTCAGATAGCCCTCGAAATTATAGGTATCGTAATTGCCGAATTCGCTGGCGACGCGTCCCTCGAACTGGCGCGTGGGCTTGGCCGCGATGAAGTTGATCAGGCCGCCCGTTGTGTTGCGGCCGTAAAGCGTGCCCTGCGGCCCCTTGAGCACCTCGACCCGCTCGAGGTCGAACGTCGGGCCGTTGACCATATAGGGATAGGCCAGGGCCACTTCGTCGGTGTAGATGCCGACGGGCGACGTCGACGACAGGTTGGGCGTGTTGAAGCCGACGCCGCGCAACGTGAGGATCGGCGTGTTGCTGCCCGAGCGCGCGAAGGTCAGCCCCTGCGTCACCTGGGGGAGCGCCGATGCGTCAGTCACGCCCGACGCGCGAAGCAGGTCCCCCGAAAAGGCCTGGATGGTCAAAGGAACCTTGCCGATGCTTTCCGACCGTCGCTGCGCGGTGACCACGATGTCACCCGTTTCGGTCGGCGCGGCTGGCGCTTCCTGCGCCGCCGCCGGTGCCGCTGCGGCGACCGATGCGAGCGACAGGATCGCGGCCAGGGCATCGCTTTTGAAAATCCGTCGTACGTTGCTGTCAGCTGGCATTGATTACCCCCCGGTCGGCCCGCCCCGGTTCTGATCGGGCACAGGCAAAGTCGTGATCTAAAAGATCGGCGCGCGACAATGCTTGACTGCATCGGTACAAAGTTTTGCGGAATCGGGCGGTTTCTCCGCCGCGCGCGCGTGGCCGCGAGGTCGTCCACCAACGCTCAGCCGGTGCTTGCGACGGACACGTGCCTGTTTTACGATCTCGAAAGGGAGGTCGTGGAGCGATGCTGACAACCGTCGATCGGGTCTTTGATGCGCAGAGCGTCAAGCCGGCCGATCGACTCGCTTTCTGGCGCGACACGATCTCAGACGTCTTTGTCGCACTCGATTGCACGTCGCCCGATCCCGCCCGCATCGAGGGATTGCTGCGGTGTCGCGAAGTCGATGATATCCGCCTGGCCGCGGTGCGATCCAATTCGCAGCACGTCACCCGCCGCTCGCAAAGCCGGCGCTCACAACATGATTTCTTTCTCGCATCGTTTCAGCTCGAAGGTCAGTGCATCATCCGGCAGCACGGGCGCAGCGCGGCGCTGAACCCGGGCCGCTTCGCGATCTACGACAGCAGTCAGCCCTATGAACTCGAAATGGATGGGCCGTTCGAATCGATCACCGTGCGGCTGCCGCGCGACCTGGTCGGCGCACAGATGGCTTGCCCTGAACGGATGACCGCGATTGCGCTGGGCGATGGTGCGCCGCTGTCCCGGGCGGCGTTCCATTACATTGTCAGCATGTGGCAGCAGCTCGACCGTGTGGCGAGCAATTTGCACGGCCGGATCAGCCGCACCGCGACCGACCTGATCTGCGATGCCCTGGCCGAGGCTCAGGGCACTGCCCCAATGGCGGAAACGAGCCATGTGCTGGCGATGCGCCAGCGGTTGCTTGTCTATATTGCAGCCAACGCCCGCGACAGCGACCTCAACCCGGGCAGCATCGCGGCGGCCAACGGCATTTCGCTGCGCTATCTGAACAAGCTGTTCGCCGGTGCCGACCAGTCGGTGTCAGTCCTGGTCTGGTCGCAGCGGCTGGAGCTTGCTCGCCGCGACCTCGGCGATTGCGCGCAGCGGGGCAAGTCGATCACCCAGATCGCCTTCGATGCCGGCTTCAACGACTTGTCCCATTTCAGCCGCATATTTCGCACGCGCTACGGTGTTTCGCCGCGCGATTATCGCAAGGGCCTGCTGGCCGGGTGAATTAAATTCTGATGCCGGGACAGACAAGACCGCATTCGTCCGCGTGATACTCCTGCCATGCCTGGCATTCGCCAGGACGTGAAAAACAGGGCGGAGGTTCCGATGGCGGGCACGTTTCGGGCGGCGGCGGTTCAGGCCGCGCCGGTTTTCATGAACCTCGATGCGTCGATCGACAAGGCGATCGCCCTGATCGAGGAAGCGGCCAGGAACGGCGCGGATCTGATCGGCTTTCCCGAATGCTTCCTGCCGGGCTATCCGTCGTTCATCTGGCTCGATGCGCCGATCTGGGGACTGCAGTTCATCCCCGACTATCACGCCAATTCGCTGGCGATCGACTCGCCGGAGATGCGGCGGCTCTGCGCCGCCGTGCACCGGGTCGGCGTCCACGTGATGATCGGCTTTTCCGAACGCGACGGCGGCAGCCGCTATATCGCCCAGGCGCTGATCGGTCCCGACGGCGACCTGTTGCTGACGCGGCGCAAGCTGCGCCCGACCCATGTCGAGCGCACGGTTTATGGCGACGGGGACGGATCCGGGCTCCGCGCCGTTGATACCGCGCTTGGCCGGATCGGCGGGCTGTGCTGCTGGGAACACCTTCAGCCGCTCGTCAAGATGGCGATGCACGGCGAGCGTGAGCTGGTGCACGTCGCCGCCTGGCCGAGTTTCTCGCTCTATCGCGACATGGCCTATGCGCTCGGTCCCGAAGCCAATCTGGCGGCGAGCATGACCTATGCGGTCGAGGGCAGCAGCTATGTGATCGCGGCGAGTGCGCTTGCCGGGCAGGACATGTTCGACCGGCTCTGCGACACGCCCGCCAAGGCGCATCTGCTCAACCCGCGCACCGGCCAGCCCGGCGGTGGTTATTCGATGATCTTCGGGCCGGACGGGCGGCCGCTCGCCGAGGCGCTGCCCGACACTGTCGAGGGGCTGATCTACGCCGACATCGATCCCACTATGGCGGTGCTGGCCAAGGCGGCCGCCGATCCGGTTGGTCATTATGCGCGTCCGGACGTGTTGCGACTGATGATCGACCGCAGCCGCCGTCAGGTGATCGAGGAATCGTCATTGTCGGCGATCGTCACCGACGTTGGCGGCATGCCACCCAGAATCGACGACGCGACCGGGTGACGATCATCCGTCTCCTTGGCGACCCGCCGCGCTCAATGCCGAGGCAAGGATGCTGCGGTCGCCGATATGATTGGCCAGGATCAGGATCAGCCGCGCATTGACCCGCTCGCTTGCCACCTGGTCGAGGTCGGCATGAAGGGCGACCAGATCGGCATAGAAACCGTCGGGATCGTCGAGATTGGGTTCGACGATCAGCGGCATGATGGGTCTCCGGTGGCCCGCCCGATCGCCAGATCGACGACCGCGCGCGTCGGGGTGCGCCAGCGTGCGGCGACATAATGATCGGGGCGCAGGAGATAGGCGCCGCCCGGTGCCAGGCCGAGCCGTTCGATGGCGAGCGGCGCATTGATGGCGTCGATCATGATCGTCGCGATCCCCGCGATGACCGGCGGCGTGACCCCATGGGCGATCACGGCGAAGCGTCCGTCGAGGCGCGCGAGCAGCCAGCCGTCGCCGACAGGCGCGTCGACCATCGGCGATCCGGGCGCGATCCCCTGGCCGCCCCAGTCGTCGGCGTCGGGCGTGTTGAGCGCACTCTGGGGGCAGGGGATCGCCGTCGAAAGCCGTCCCGAATTGACCAATGTCCGGGCAAACGGCAGCTCGCCCGCCAGTTCCAGCACGGCGTCGCGGAACGCAGTGCTGACCGGGGTCTTCGGGCTCATGAAATCGGTCGATCGGGAGGACTGCAGGATATTGGCGTCGGCAGCTGCGGTCGCCTCCCGATCATAGCTTTCGATCAGCGCGGTGTCCGCCCTGACGTGCAGTACCAGGTCGAGTTTCCAGCCAAGATTGTCCGCGTCGGCCAGGCCGCCGTTGCACCCGCGCGCACCGAACGGCGAGACGAGATGCGCGCTGTCGCCCGCGAAAATCACCCGGCCGTGGACGAACCGCGCCATCCGCCGGCACTGGAACGTATAGACGCTGTACCACACCGGCTCATAGTCGATGTCCGCACCCAGCATCCCGCGGATCATCGGATCGACATTTTCGGGGCGCACGCAGGCCGCCCGGTCGATGTCCCAGCCGAGCTGGAAATCGAGCCGCCAGACATCGTCGGGCTGCTTGTGCATCAGGGCGGACTGGCCGGGGTTGAACGGCGGATCGAACCAGAACCAGCGTTCCGCCGGACGCGCAGCAGCCATGCGGATGTCGGCGATCAGGAAATTGTCCTCGAACACCCGGCCTTCGAAATCCAGGCCGAGCATGTCGCGCAGCGGCGAATGGCAGCCGTCGCAGGCGATCAGCCACTCGGCGTCGATGGCATAGCGGCCGTCCGTACTGGCGACGTCCACGCGCACGCCGTCGGTGGCGGGCGCGACGCCCGTCGCCTCATGCCCCCAGCGCAGTTCGACGCCGGGCAGCTCGGCAAGTCGCGCGATCAGCAGATCCTCGAGGTGATATTGCTGCAGGTTGATGAACCCCGGCATCTTCTGGTCTTGATCGGCAGCATGTCGAATTCGTAGATGGGGGTGCGCCGGTCGCGCCGGAAAACCTTGCCGACGTTCCACACCACCCCCTTGGCAACGGCGGCGTCGCCGACCCCGAGGCGATCGAGAATGTCGAGCGAGCGCTTCGAAAAGCAAATCGCCTTCGACCCCGCGGGCACGAAATCATAACGAGCCAGCACGACCACGCGGTGCCCCCGCATGCCAAGGTCGATGGCCAGCGCCAGCCCGACGGGGCCCGACCCGACGATGACCACCGGTGCCGCATCGTGCGGCGCCTGCGGGGGCAGCGGCGCAGGATCGAACGTGCGCCATACGGGGATGCGGTTGCGCCAGTCGGCCATGAGGTTTGCCTAGTTCTGAAGCTGGTCCCAGACCTGACGGTCGAGCGCCATCGTCCAGATCTCCGGCCAGTCCTTGCCGTCGAGTTCATCCCACAGCCGCTTCACGTCGAACGGCAGGCAATGTTCGAAGATCGGCCAGCGACCGAAGCGGGGGGCAAGCATCAGATGGCACGCCTCGAACGCTTGTTTGAGCGTGCCGCCGTTCGCGTGCACCGCGCGGGTCTCGGCGATCATCGTGACCAGGAATTGACGCGTCTGCTCAATCGCCTGGTCGGTCGCGTCGACCCCGCGTGCGACCGCGCCGCGGCCACCGACCAGCTGTTCGGCGCGAAAGGCTTTGATCCGATCGAGCGTGCTGCCCGACCAGTCGAAATGAAACGCGTCACCGGTGTAGAGTGCTGCTTCGGCCTCGACGAGGTCGCCGGCAAAAAGTGTTTTCGACGCCGGATGCCAGACGACGATGTCGCCCGCGGTATGACCACGGCCGCAAAAGCTGAGCTCGAGATGACCGCGGTTCCCGCCAAGGTCGATCCGGTAATGGTCGCTGAACGTGATGGTGGGCCAGGTCAGGCCGGGAATGCCCTCCGGCTCTTTGAACAGCCGCGGCATCCGGCCCCATTCGCTTGCCCAGTCCTGCTCGCCGCGTTCGGCGATCAGGTTGCGGGTCATGTCGCTGGCGATGATCTGTTCGGCGTCGAACGCGCTCGCGCCCAGGACGCGTACGGCGTGATAATGGGTCAGCACGAGGTATTTGACCGGCTTGTCGGTATGTTCGCGCAATTTGGCCAGCCAGTCGCGCGCTGCGGCGGGCGTCGCCCGCGCCTCGATGCAGACCAGGAAATCCTCGCCCTCGATTGCCCCGACGTTCGGATCGCCTTCGGCGGTAAGGGCGTATACGCCGTCGGCAAGACATTCCAATGTCTCGGTCTTGATGGCAACGTCGGTAGATGAGGCAAAGGGTTTGGCCATGACACGCAGCTCCCGCGTAATGATATCGGCAAGCCCGACTATAGCCGTGCTGACGCCGGCTTCTGTCATCCACCGGGATGACAGACGGCCGGGGTACCGGTGATGCGTTCGCGGGACCACGGCACGGTCTTCGACGCGCCGGGTGCGCTGCTTGCCGGGCTTGCCGACGGGGTCGGCACACCCCGTTTTGCCGAGGCGCTGCTGGCGGCCAGCCGCCAGGTCGCCGATATCGACGAGCTGTTCGCCTATGTCGCCCGTCCGGGCATGGGTCCGCACGAACTCGTTCGGGCGTCGCGGCTGGCCGGTCAGGAGGATCGGATCAGCCGCTATCGCAGCCGCTATTTCCGCTTCGACCCGGTGCTCTTCGGCGATGCAGCCGACGGGCCGGGCCACCGCGAAATCGCCTCGCCCGATGTCCGGCCGTCCGACTATCGGCGCCTGTGCTTCGACACACCCTGTTTCCGGGGCAAAATCAGCGTGCGCTGGCGTCATCGCGATGCGTTGCTGGTGATGAGCTTCTACTCGCGCTCGGCCTGGCCCTGGCAGCAGCGGGCGGTCGCGGATGTCGCGTGGCTGGGCAATCTGGCGCTGTCACATTGCCTGTCGCATCCCGCCGTGAGTTCTCCAGCCGAGCTTACGCAGCGTCTGGAACGCAGGATCGCCGCAGACTTTCCCGGCCTCGCCGCGCAGGAGGTGGCCGTTCTGGCGCGCTACACGCTGGGCAATTCGGTAGACGAAATTGCCTGCGATCTCGGACTGCGTCCCTGCACGGTCAAAACCTATCGCCAGCGCGCTCGCGGCAAACTGCCTGCGGAGGCCCGGAACCAGCTCTACGCGCGGATCATCCGTTAGCCGCTGTCGGCCCGATCCCGTTCGTTACGGTTCCGCTCGCCAAACGGACCATTTGCCCGCTGGACGCCCCCCGGCAGCAAGTTATGGAGCCGAGAGTGAGTTTTGCGTCGGGGGGCAGGGGATGAGCAGACATCGGTTCGCAAAGGCAGCGCGCCTTGGCCTTGCTCTCTGGCTGGCGTCGTCCGGGCTGCCGGTGCGGGCCGCCGGAGAATTCAATGCAGCCGATGCCTTCGGCGCGCGTGAGGATGTCGAGGACGTCAGCATTTCGCCCGACGGCAAGCGGGTGGCCTTTATCCGGCCCGACGGCACGCGCGGCCGTGCCCTCTCGGTCTTCGATCTCGACGGGACGAAGATGCTACCGATCCTGCGGTCGACCGGCGATCTCGACCAACTGCGCTATTGTCGCTGGGCCGGGGCGACGCGGCTGGTGTGCCTGATCACGCTGCGCTCCAACGGCGCGCGGGATGCGATCGGCTACAACCGGTTCGTCGCGATCGACGCCGACGGTGCGAACCTGAAACGGCTGAGTGCCGCCACAAGCGCCGATGCGCTCGGTTTCGACCAATATGGTGGGGCGGTGATCGACTGGCTGGCCGACGACACCCCGGCCGCCGCCGGCAGCGTGCTGATGACGCGTACCGTCATTCCCGAATATTCGACCGGCACGCACCTGGCGGAGCAGCGCGAGGGGCTGGCCGTCGAGCGGGTCGATACCGCGACGCTGAAACGGACGATCATCGAACAGCCACGCCCCGGCGCGCGTGAATATATCACCGACGGGCACGGGATGGTGCGTGTCATGGGTGTCCGGGCGACCGCCAGTACCGGCTATGACAGCAACCGGGTTTACTACAGCTACCGGCTTGCGGGGTCGCGCGAGTGGAAATCGCTGTCGACGGTGACGATCGCCGGGGACGTCTCCACCGGCTTCGAACCCTATGCGGTCGATCGCGACCTGAACGTCGTCTACGGATTCGACGTCCTCGACGGGCGCCAGGCGCTCTACCGCATTTCGCTCGACGGCACGCTGAAACGGGAACTCGTCTTCGCCGATGCCCATGTCGACGTTGACGACCTCATCCGCGTCGGGCGGCAGCGCCGGGTCGTCGGCGTCAGCTATGCTACCGATCGCCGGCAAACGATGTTCTTCGACCCCCACCTGAAAAAGCTCGGCGCGGCGCTGTCAAAGGCCATTCCCGGCCTGCCGCTGGTCAGCTTTGTCGACGCGAGCGCGGACGAAACCCGCCTGATCCTGTTTGCCGGGTCGGATGACGATCCCGGCCATTACTATCTGTACGACAAGACGAAGCGCACTCTGGAGGAATTGCTGCCGCTGCGGCCGCAACTCGCCAAGACGACGCTGGCGAAGGTCACGTCAGTGACCTATCCCGCCGCCGACGGCACGGCGATCCCGGCGTATCTGACCCTGCTCCCCGGCGGCACCGGCAAGGGGTTGCCGGCGATCGTGATGCCGCACGGCGGGCCGGACGCGCGCGACGAATGGGGCTTCGACTGGCTGGCCCAGTATTTCGCCAACCGCGGCTATGCCGTGCTCCAGCCCAATTATCGCGGTTCGACCGGCTACGGCGACCAATGGTTCCAAAAGAACGGATTTCAGTCGTGGCGGACGGCGATCGGCGATGTCAACGACGGCGGCCGCTGGCTCACGTCACAGGGGATTGCGGCACCAGGCAAGCTCGCGATCGTCGGCTGGTCCTACGGCGGCTATGCGGCGTTGCAGGCGTCGGTGCTCGACGCGTCGCTGTTCAAGGCCATCGTCGCCGTGGCCCCGGTAACTGACCTTGAGATGTTGCGGACCGAGTCGCATGACTACGTCAATTTTCCCCAGGTCGACGCGCAGATCGGGCACGGACCGCATGTTCGCGAGGGGTCGCCGTTGCAGAATGTGGCGGCGATCAAGGCACCCGTGATGATGTTCCACGGCGATCGGGACTGGAACGTTGCCGTCGATGAATCGCGCGCGATGGCGGCAAAATTGCGGAGTGCTGGAAAACCGGTCGATTACGTCGAATATGCCAAGCTCGATCACCATCTTCCCGACGACCGGGTTCGGGCCGACTTGCTTGCAAAATCCGATGCCTTTCTGCGCAAGGCACTGGGGCTGACCCCCTAACCGACGTCGGGGCCGCTGTCGGGACTGCAGTCCCGTCGCGCTTTACGCCGTTGGTCCCTCATAGGCCTCGACGATGCGGCCGACGACCGGGTGGCGCACGACGTCGGCGATACCGAAGCGCACGACGCCAATGCCCTCCAGCCCCTCCACCTTCCGGACTGCATCGTTCAGCCCCGATTCCTGACTGGCGGGCAGGTCGGTCTGGTTCGGGTCGCCGCACACGACCATACGGCTGTGCTCGCCGAACCGGGTCAGGAACATCTTCATCTGGGCAGGTGTCGTGTTCTGCGCCTCGTCGAGAATGATGAACGATTCGGCCAGGGTGCGGCCGCGCATGAAGGCGATCGGCGCGATCTCGATCTCGCCGCTGGCGATGCGGCGCTCCACCTGTTCGGCAGGGAGGCAGTCGTACAGCGCGTCGTAGAGCGGGCGCAGATAGGGGTCGACCTTCTCCTTCATGTCGCCGGGAAGGAAGCCGATCTTCTCACCTGCCTCAACCGCGGGGCGCGACAGGATCAGGCGGTCGACGCTGCCGGTAATCAGCTGCGACACGGCCTGTGCCACGGCGAGGTAGGTCTTGCCGGTGCCCGCCGGGCCCAGCGCAAAGATGATGTCATGCGCGTTCAGCGCCTGCATGTAGCGGGCCTGAGTGGCGGAACGCGGTACGATCGTTTTCTTGCGGGTACGGATCATGACGCTTGGCGGTTCGGAGACGTCGTGGCGGATGATGCCGTCGAGCGTCGGCTCGGCAGACATCGCGATCACCGCCTCGACCGCGCCGCTGTCGACGTCCTGGCCCTGGACGATGCGGTTATAGAGGCCGGTCAGCACGTCGCGCGCGCGGGCTGTCGCCGACGCCTCGCCCTCGATCTGCAGCTTGTTGCCGCGTGCCGCGATGTAGACGCCAAGGCGGTTTTCGATCGCGACCAGGTTCTGGTCATATTCGCCGAAGACGCGGCCAAGCAGCTGGGGGCGGTCGAACACCACCTCGAGGCGACTGCGATCGCCGGCCTGGGCCGGCACCGGTTTCTTGGGCACTCAGGCGGCCATTGCGGCGGGGGACGAAACGGACGGGTTCATGGACAGGACTCCGGTAAGGCTGTTGGGACCGGCGGCGACGAGGTCGACGTCGACCAGGCTACCGACGGCAAGCGTCGGATCGATGACATGGACCGACTGGAGCCAGGGCGACTTGCCAAGGACCTGGCCAGGAAGTTTTCCGCGCCGTTCGATCAGGACCGACGTCCGCCGCCCGATGCTGGCGCGGTTGAAGGCGTGCTGCTGCTCGTTGAGGACGGCCTGGAGCCGCTGCAACCGTTCATCCATCACCGGCTTCGGCACCTGCCCGTCCATCGTTGCCGCCGGCGTTCCGGGACGCGGCGAATAGGCAAAGCTGAACGCCTGCGCATAGCCAATCTCGGCGACCAGGCTCAGCGTTTCCTCGAACTCGGCATCGGTTTCGCCCGGAAAGCCGACGATGAAATCGCCGGAGATCGCAATGTCGGGTCGGCCAAGGCGCACCCGGTCGATCAGGCGGCGATAGCTGTCGCGGTCGTGGCTGCGGTTCATCGCCCTCAGCACGCGGTCGCTGCCCGACTGGACGGGCAGATGCAGGAACGGCATCAGCTTTTCGACATCACGGTGCGCGTCGATCAGCCCCTGCTGCATGTCATTGGGATGACTGGTCGTGTAACGGATGCGGGCGAGGCCCGGAACCCGGTCGAGCGCCGCGATCAGATCATGCAGCCCCTTGCCCTGATCGTCCCACGCATTGACGTTCTGGCCGAGCACGGTGATCTCCCGGGCGCCGCCACCCACCAGCGCATGGGCCTCCTCGACGATCTCCGCGAACGACCGCGAAACTTCCGCGCCGCGCGTGTAGGGTACGACGCAATAAGTGCAGAATTTGTCGCAGCCCTCCTGGACGGTAAGGAATGCCGATGGCCGCTGGACGCCGCGCGCCGGCAGCGCTCCGAATTTGAGGGCCGCGGGCATGTCGGTATCGACCTGAGCCTTGCCGCTGCGCACATTGGCGATCAGGGCAGGCAGGCGGTGATAGGCCTGCGGTCCGACGACGATATCGACATCGCGCGCACGGCGGGCAACTTCTGCCCCTTCGGCCTGCGCGACGCAGCCGGCGATCGCGATCATCGGGCGGCTGCCGTCTTCGCGGCGCAGCGTCCCGATCTCCGAATAGACGCGGTGAACCGCACGCTCGCGGATGTGACAGGTGTTGAGGACGACCAGCTCGGCATCCTCACCCCGGCTCGCGGCGACCATGCCTTCTGCGTCGAGCAGTTCGCCCATCCGCTCGCCGTCGTAGACGTTCATCTGGCAGCCAAAGGATTTGATGCTGTATGTTCGGGGTCCGGTCATCCTGTCCATCATAGCGTTGGTTCGCCGACTGCCAAACCCGTTTCGGGACGAGGCGACGGCGCGGCGGGGACCGGCGCGCCCGCCCAGACGTCATGGCCGACGAACAAGGGTGTCGGCCGGCCCAAAACCTTTGACAGCGCCGCCGCTATCCGGGCGCGACTCTCGGCGGCGATGGCCTTGCGTCCGGCATAATCGATCGGGGAGAAGGGTTCGAGAAACGTAACCCGCATTTTGAAGCTGCCGCGCCGGGCCATCACACGCAGCGCGTTATCCTTTCCGCGCTCGACGCCCAGCCAGGCGATGTCAGGACCGGTCAGGCCATAATCGAGCAGCACCGGCTGAACCATGATGCCTGGCGGCGGTGGCTCGAGAACCTTGAGCAAGGTCGATTTGAAGGGGAGCATCGAACGGCCGTCGGTCACCGTGCCTTCAGGGAAAATCGTCACCGACCAGGTTTCGGCAAGGGCGTCGCGCAGGAGGTTGATCTGTTCGGCAACGCCGAGCCGGTCCTCGCGCGAGACGAAGATCGTGCGATTGAGCGTCGCGAGCCAGCCGACGATCGGGCTGGCGCGTATCTCCGCCTTGGCGACGAAGGCGCTGCCGCAGGCACCGGCAATCGCCAATATGTCGATCCAGCTCACATGGTTCGAAATATAGATGACGTCACGCGTCAGATGCGTTCCACAGCGTTCGACCCGCGCCCCGACGATGCGTGCAGTGGTGCCGAGAAATATACGCGGCCAGGGCGACGACGCCCGTACGGTTCGCCAGATATAGTGAAAGACGAGACAGGGGAGCAGCACGACGGCGATGCCGGCGGTTCGCCATCCGATGCGCATGCGGCCGAGCAGATCGATCGGAGGGGGGCGGCCAGCGGCGGCATCAACCCTTGCGGTCAATTGCGACGCCATAGAGTTCCATGCGGTGATCGACGAGCCGGAAGCCCAGTTTTTCGGCGATCACTTTCTGCAACGACTCGAGTTCGGGATCGACGAATTCGATGACGCGACCGGTTTCGACATCGATCAGATGGTCGTGATGCGCCTCTGCCGCTGCTTCGTACCGCGAGCGGCCATCGCCGAAATCATGTCGTTCAAGAATGCCAGCCTCTTCAAACAGCCTGACCGTTCGATAGACGGTCGCAATCGAAATACCCGGATCGATTGCCGCAGACCGGGCATGAAGGGCCTCGACATCCGGATGATCCTCGGCATCGGACAACACGCGCGCGATTACGCGACGCTGTTCGGTGATGCGTAAACCCTTGTCGGCGCAGAGCGCCTCAATATCGATTCTGCGGTGCATTGCGGTGACGCTAGACCAAAGCTGGCGTCACCGCAAAGCAGCGATACTTGTTCCGCTCAGCGCGGCTTGCGACGCTTGGTGCCGAGGCCAATGCTTTTGGCGAGCGTCCGGCGCTGTTCGGCATAATTTGGCGCGACCATCGGATAGTCGGCGGGAAGACCCCATTTCGCGCGATACTCGTCGGGCGTCAATTTATAGTGGGTCATGAGGTGACGCTTAAGCATCTTGAGCTTTTTGCCGTCTTCCAGGCATACGACATAGTCGGGCTTGATCGAAGCGCGGATCGACACCGCAGGCTCCTGCTTGGGCGCTGGTTCGACGGGTGCCGGGCCGGTCAGTGCGGCCAGTGCCGTGTGCACGTTGGAGATCAGTGTCGGCAAGTCGTTCACTGCCACGCTGTTGTTGCTGACATGTGCTGCGACAATGTCGGCAGTCAGCGTAATGAACGTTTCCTGCATTTCGGTAGTGTCAGCCATTTTCTTTCCGTTCCCTTTGACGTGCTGTAAAACGCTTTATGATCAGCACAAAGCGAGAGATCGTTAGTCTTGCTTCGCTGCAATCGCAATGTCGCCTATGACCCAATTTTAGCGCAGCGATTTTCGGTAGGTCAGAGCGTCCCGCCGAATACCGTCAGCACCACGATAATATTGTGAACGGACACCAACCCTTTTCAGTCCCCGGTTTTCGTAGAACGCTACTGCCGGGTTATCCTGACGCACTTCGAGGAAATAAGCCGAAGCCCCCTGCTCGAACGCGTGATCTATTGTTGCCTGCAAAAGGGCGCTGCCGATACCTGCCCCTCTTGCTTGGCGCGTGACCGCAAGCAGCATCAGTTCGGCTTCGTCCAATACGGTGCGCAGCAGGGCAAAGCCAACAACATCGGGATTACGCGCGACGAACAGTTGAGCGCCAGGCATTGCCATGATCGCCATGCATTGTGCAGCCGTCCACGCTTCGCCGAATTGCGGGTCAAAGGCGTCGCGCATCACGGTCATCGCCTGGTCGAGACCCTCGAGGCCGTGCGGCGTAATCGTCGGCACCTTCATTGCCGCATCGGCTTGGCGTCCGCTGGCCGTCCGTAGAAGGGGGCCGGGGCCAGCTGGGTCAGCGCCTGAGGCAGTCTTGTGGTCGCGCGAGCGTCAGCCACAATATCTTCTCCTGAGCCTGCCTTTGTTATGAGATGCGCGGCATTGCCGGTAATATGGGGAGCGGTCAGACGCATGGCATCCGAAAGAGCAAGGGATCGGGCGGGCTCGATCTCATCGAGCGGCTGACCGTAGTAGCGACCGACAAACAATTCTCCGTGTCCACCGTTGATCGCCACAAGCATCTCACCCGAATGCCCGGCGATTGCGGCAAGGAGGGCCAGCGAGCAATAGCCGGTGACGGGAATACCCCATGCGAAGCCCAGCGCGCGAGCAGCGGCGACCCCCACCCGAACGCCCGTGAAGCTTCCGGGGCCAATATCAACGATCACCCGGTCTGCCCGGCCCCCATCCCGGAGGCCTGCGACCATCGGTAACAGCCGTTCTGCATGACCCCGGCAGACGATTTCATGACACCAGTCGACGACCGTTCCGTCGTCGATCAGGGCCACCGAGCAGGCAGCCGACGCTGTCTCGATTACCAGTGTACGCACGCGGCTCGCGTCAGAAAACCGTGTTGAAACGGTCGAAGTCCGGTCGCGGGAGTCGCCCAAAAATGCTCGCCGGATCACCGTAACCGAGCGTCGAGATAAAATTCGACTTGATCGGCGTGCCGTCAAAGAATTCGGCATCAACACCTGCCTGGTCAAACCCGGACATCGGTCCGGTATCGAGACCAAGGGCGCGGGCGGCCAGAATGAAATAAGCGCCCTGAAGCGAGGAATTGCGCAATGCGCTCGTGTCGATCAGCGGCTGATTGCCGACGAACCAGCTCCTTGCGTCGGCTGGCGGGAAAAGTTCGGGCAGATTTTCATAGAATTCGAGGTCCATGCCGATGATCACCGTGACCGGTGCCTTCAGAATCTTGGCCTTGTTGTTGTCGCTCGCGAAAGCGGCAAGTCGCTGCTTGGCATCATCGTGTTCGCACCAGACCAGCCGCGCAGGAAGGATATTGGCCGACGTCGGCCCGAACTTCATCAGATCCCAGATGGCAACGAGCTGCTCGCGCGTGACCGGTCGGTCGGTGTAGCCGTTGTAGGTGCGGGCCGTGCGGAACAATTGATCGAGTGCCGCCGCATCGAGAGGGTCTGCCATGAAAACTCCGGGAGATCAGATCGCGAGGACTTCGGTCACTTCGGGAACGTAATATTTCAACAGTGATTCAATGCCGCCCTTGAGCGTCGCGGTTGAGGAGGGGCAGCCCGAACAGGCACCCTGCAGCTGAAGGTAGACCCGCCCCTTGTCAAAGCCGCGGTAGATAATATCGCCCCCGTCGTTGGCCACGGCGGGCCGCACGCGCGTTTCGAGCAAATCCTTGATCTGGTCGATGATGTCGGCGTCCGCGGGGTCATCATTGCTGATTTCTGGCGCGACCGGGATAGTCGTGGCGGCTGCCGGTTTGAATAGCGGCATGTTCGCCGAAAAATGATCGAGCAGGATGCCCAGTACGTCCGGTTTGAGATTTACCCATGATGTGCCTGGTGAAGCAGTGACCGAGATGAAACTGCGACCAAAGAACACCCCCTCGACATCATCCAGCGAGAACAGCGCCTCGGCAAGCGGTGAGGCCGCGGCTTCCTCGGGTGTCGCGAAGTCGCGCGTGCCAACGTCCATGACAGTGCGCCCGGGGAGGAACTTAAGCGTCGCCGGGTTCGGCGTGGTTTCGGTTTCGATCAACATGAAAGATCATGTGGGCGGGCGGAGCCCTTCGATCAAGCGGTGATTGGTTACGCACTGCCCGCAAGCAGGCCAACACGCGCCTCGAGCGCAGCGCGCTCCCATCCGCTGCCACTGGGCTACGCCGAACTTTCTGTTGCATCGCCGATGGCGCTGGCAGCATCGCAGGAACCATCGGGAGAATAATGATGCATCGGCTGATGTTCCTTATGGCGCTTTTGCTGGCGGGCGCGGCCCATGCCACTCCGGCGACCGACCTCGACTCGGTGCTGGCCGATCACTGGCGGTGGTGGCTGGCCGACAATCCTGTCGATGCGTCAGCCCTGGGCGAACATGGCGGCGATGGGCGGCTGCGTGACATATCGCTCGCGGCCGAGGACCGCCGCGCCGCGGTCGCACAGTCGTTTCTCGACCGGCTGAACGCGATTCCCGATGCAACCCTCAGTGGCGCGGCCAAGACCAACAAGGCCATCCTGGCGCGGGCGCTTGGCGATGCGGTCGCGTCGAACCGGTTCGGCGAGCGCTCGATGCTCTTTACGACATATGCCAGCTGGTATCAGGATTTTGCGGCCCTCGCCGACAATTCCCCATTCGCGGGCAAGCGCGATTACGAGAGCTATCTTGACCGGTTGGCGGCTTACCCCTCGGAAAACCAGGAGGCGATCCGCATCACGCGGGCGGCAATCGCAGGCGGATATGTGCAGCCCTGTAGCGTCCTCGGCGGCATCCAGCAGTCGATCGACGGGGTGATTGCGCCAGAGGCATCGCAATCGCGCTTCTATGAACCCTTCACCCGGACGCGACCCGGCGATGTCGGCGAAACCGAATGGGCCGTGCTGCAAGGCCGCGCACGCGATCTCATCGCAAAGGTGGTTGAGCCTGAATACCGCGCCCTCTCGCACTTTTACGCCACCGAATATCAGCCGAAATGCCGTGCCACCGTCGGCGCCTCGGCGCTGCGGCAGGGCGGAGACTGGTACCGCCTGCAGGCGCGTATCCACACGACGACGGATCTGACGCCGGACGCCATTCATTCAGTTGGGCTCGCCGAAGTCGACCGCATCGGCAAGGCGATGGACGTGGTTGCCAAAAGCGCCGGATTTGCCGACGCCGCTGCCTATTCTGCGCACCTGCGCGCCGACCCCGCCAGCTATGCGACGACGGTGGACGCATTGCTCGGGGCCGCGGCGCTGGAGTCGAAGAAGCATGACGGGCTGATGCCGCGCTATTTCGCGACGCTGCCTCGCCTGCCCTACGGGATCAGGGCGATCCCGGCGGAGATCGCCGGCCAGACCACAGCGGCTTATTACGGTCAGGGCGCCCCTGCGGCGGGCATTGCCGGCACGCTCTGGGTCAATGTCGCCAAGCTTGACCAGAGGCCACTCTGGGAATTGCCAGCGCTGACCGCGCATGAGGGCGTGCCGGGGCACCACAACCAGATTGCGCGCGCGCAGGAACTGGACCTGCCCCCCTTTCGCCGACAGGTGCAGTTTACCGCTTTTGTCGAAGGGTGGGCGCTTTACGCCGAGCGGCTGGGCGAGGAAATGGGACTCTACGACACGGCAGCCAAGAAAATGGGGCGGCTCAGTCTGGAATCGTGGCGGGCGTGCC
This sequence comes from Sphingomonadales bacterium, assembly GCA_038225385.1. Lineage (GTDB taxonomy): Bacteria > Pseudomonadota > Alphaproteobacteria > Sphingomonadales > Sphingomonadaceae > Sphingomonas_O. Next base: position 51,681 of record JBBRRC010000009.1, read on the forward strand.
GGCTGGTGGTCGATACCGGATTACATGCCAAGGGGTGGACCAAGGCGCAGGCGATTGGGTTCATGCGCGCGCATACTGCGCTATCCGATGCCAATATCGAGGCCGAGGTGAATCGGTATATCAGCTGGCCGGGGCAGGCGCTGGGCTACAAGATCGGTGAACTGAAAATCGTCGAGATGCGCGCCCGTGCCGAAAAGGCGCTGGGCCCCAAATTCGATCTGCGCCGGTTCCACGATGCCGTGCTCGGGGGTGGCGCGATGCCGCTCGACGTCCTCGCAACTCAGATCGACGACTGGATCGCGGCCGAACAGGCCAGCAATCAGGGTTGAGGATCGGTCGTCGCCAGACCTGCTTTGCGCTCGGCCTTGGCGGCGCGCATCTGTTGCGCCCAGCAGCCGGTCCAGCCACCGGCGCCTGAGGCCGAACAACTGCCCGTGCCGGACCGACCGAGCTGATCGATGCTTTGGGCGCGTGCGGCCCAGCTTTGATTCTGTGGCGCAATCTCCGTCGGCTGACGGAATTCCTTGGGAATGCGGTACCTTTCGGCTTCGGGCTGGCGCGAGCAGACGACGATCTCTTCGCCAGAGGCGTTGGTCGGGCATTTGTCGTTGCCATAGATGATCAGCACGCGATCGGTTTGTTGCGCGAGCGCGGGGACAGCGACCATCGCGATTGCGGCGCAGGCGACTGAGAGCAATTTCTTGAGCATGGGGTTATCCTTGTTCCTCGGTCGATGAACGCACGCTTGCCGATTCAGATGCGTTTTGAGAGGGCAATGGCGGCACGGCAGCCCAGCCGGATCGCGGCGGTCATGACGGGGAAGGCGAACGCACTTTCTGCCCCTGCTGCCATCGCCGTTTCCTTGTGTTCGACCTCTTCGGCGCGAAAGTCGGCAATCGCCTCGCTGAGTTCGGCGTCGCTCGTGCCCAGCGCTTCGAGTTGCTGACCATAATGGCGGTCGATTTCGGTCTCGACGGCCACGGTGCACGCCATCGCGGCCGCGGGGCCCATCAGCGCGGTCGCCATGCCAAGGCCATAGCCTGCGATACTCCACAAGGGGGAGAGCAACGTCGGCCGAACGCGCCGGTCGGCGATCATCGCGTCGAACGTACGGCGGTGCCTTTCCTCCTGTGCGGCCATACCCGCAATCTGGCGCGCCAGTGCGGTCCGGCTGCCCATTACTGCCAGCTGGCCCGCATAAATGCGCGTGGCACCATATTCGCCAGCCTGGTTGACGCGGATCATCGAGTCGAGATCGGGTGTCATCTCATTCTCCTCAGCATCCCCAAGATGGCAATGCCACCGACGATTGAGAAGAGGGCATTGAATCCCGCGAGCGACACGCCGTGAAATGTCCACTGCGCCTGGTCGCAACGGATGAGCGGTGCGCGCAATATGTCCTGGAGGCTGGTGCCCGCAGCGGTCGATGAGCAGGTCGTGATGCCCCGCCACCAATGATACTCGACCCCGGCGTGGTACACGCCGATTGCGCCTGATGTGAGGATCGCCAGCGCGGCCAGCGCAACCATCACAGGACGAGCGGGCGGCTTAAGCAAAAATGCGAAAAGCGCGAGGGCAATCGCCGTGTAATGCGGCCAGCGTTGCCAGTGGCACATTTCGCACGGGTAGAGGCCACCGATATATTGCGAGCCGAGGGCACCGGCCATGAGGGCCGAGGGCAGTGCGAGCGCCAGCGCATTGGCGCGCAACAAGCCGGCGCTCGATGGACGTGTCAACGTGCCGCGACTTTCGCCATGGGGACGCTTGCCACACGCGCAATTGCCTTCAATGCGTAATCGAGCTGAAAGTCGGTAATCCCCTTTGCTTTCAGCTGGTCAGCGGTTGCCGAGAAGCGCGGGTCGGATTTGACATCGCCCTCCAGCAAGGAGTTGTCGACCTTGGCCTCGTTGATCAGGTGACGGCGCAGGTCGTCCTCGCGGAACCGCGGGCGGGTCTTATAGTCGGCATCGCTAAGCTGGGGGACCTGGAGGTCGGGCTCGATCCCTCCCTCCTGAACGCTGCGCCCCGAGGGGGTATAGTAGCGTGCGGTCGTCAGGCGCAGGGCAGTTGTCCGGTCAAGCGGGATGAGTGTCTGTACCGACCCCTTGCCAAAGCTGCGCTCGCCCATGACCAGTGCGCGGTGATTGTCCTGAAGAGCGCCCGCAACGATTTCCGCCGCCGAAGCGGACCCCGCATCGACGAGCACGATGATCGGCAGGCCATGAGCAAAATCGCCCGGCTTGGCGAAATAGCGTTCGATATCGTCGCGCTCGCGTCCGCGTTGCGACACGATCTCGCCGCGGTCGAGGAACTGGTCGCTGACCGAAACCGCCTCGTCGAGCAGGCCGCCAGGATTGGAGCGAAGATCGACAACATAGCCGAGCGGCTGATGGCCGAGCGATTTGTCGATACCAATCAGCGCGGCGCGAACATTATTCCCGGTGTTCTTTGAGAAGGCATTGATGTTGATGTAGCCGACCTGCCCCTTCACTTCCCATTTGACCGGTTTCAATTCGATGATCTCGCGGGTCAGGGTCACGTCAAAGGGCTTGTCACGGCCGGACCGCACCAGCGTCAGTTTGATCTGCGTGCCGGGCTTGCCGCGCATCTGTTCCACAGCCTCATCGAGCGTGCCCCCGAAGATGAGCGTGCCGTCGAGGTGAGTGATATAGTCGCCGGCCTTGATCCCGGCCCGGTAAGCGGGCGTGTCCTCGGTCGGCGTGATTACTTTGACCGCGCCGTCCTCCATCGTCACGGTCAGCCCGAGGCCACCGTAATTCCCGTCGGTCTGGGTACGCATCTGCTCGAAATCGCGCGCGTCGAGATAAGACGAATGGGGGTCCAGGCTAGCCAGCATCCCGTCGATCGCGCCCTTTATCAGCTTCTTGTCATCGGTTTTGTCGACGTAATCTGCGCGGACCCGCTCAAATACCGCCATGAAGGCGTCGAGCTCGCGGTAGGTCGAGCTGTCGACGGCGGCGAAGGTCGCGGTGGACGCCGGAATGATCGCGATTGCGGAGACGGCGAGCGCAGTACGGATGATTGGACGCGACATGGGAGATCCTTGAAAGCCGGCGATATAGTAGCGCAACCCAACCGGTTTTCACAATGCGCCGCAGATCAGCCTGCAAGCTTGGCGATATCTACCGGCTGTCCCTGCCGCCGCAGCTCGACGGTGACCGTGGGATCGCGGTCGCCCGCGCGTCCGATTGGTGATCCCCGGTCGACCTGGTCGCCCGTTGCGACATCGAGTGTTGCCAGGTTCGCGAGCAGCGTGGTCCAGCCGAGGCCATGATCGATGACCACAACCATGCCATAACCGCGAAAGGGACCAGCGAAAGCGATCCGGCCCGAGGTGGGAGCGACCACCTGAGCAGCCGGAGCGGTAGCGATCGTCAGCCCGCGAGCGCGTACCCCATTTTCCGACATTTCGCCGAGGCCGGAGACCACCCGACCCACGACCGGCAGGCGATAGGCAGGCGGCGCGGCGACCGGGACGATGCCGTCGACTGGCAGGCTCCGCGCATTACCCGGCTGTCCGGGGCGCATGAGGGGGCCCGGCAGCGAGGCGAGTCGGCTCTGGATTGCGGTGGCCGTATCGATCCGACCCATAAGATCCGTGATATCGCGCGCTTCTTCGGCCATTGCGATGGCGCGATCCTGTTCGGTCATGGCAACGGAGGCAAAGGCGACGGAGGCGACGCGCCTTCTTGCTTCGATGGCCACCAGCCGCTGGCGTTCGGTGACCAGGGACTGTTGAGCCTGACGTCGTGCATCGAGCGCGGCGTCGGCGGTAATGCGCAGACGACGGCCGCGCTCGACGTCAGCACGCAGGTCCAGGGTGCGCGATCGCAGGACCGGCACAAGTCCGGCAAGGACAGCATGGACGTGAACCAGATCACTCATCGTGCCCGGCCGCGCGAGTGCGAGCGCGGGGGGACGAAGTGCCATTGTCTGGAGCGCCGTCATGAGTTTGACGGCCGGACGTTGTTTTTCGGCGAGCCGGGTCCGCTGGACAGCGCGGAGCTGCTCGACGAAGCCTATCCGCGCTTCGGCAGTCGCAATGTCGGCCTCGGCGGACTGAATGCGTGCCGCGACGGCAACGGCGGCGGCACGGGCGCGCGCGGAGTCTTCCCCTGCCGTTTGAGCCGCCAGCGATAGCTGAGCCGCGCGCTGGCTCGCCAGGCGCCCTGCCGCCTCAGCCTGGGCGAGCGTCGCCCGTGGGTCGTCAGGCGGGGTCGCCGAGCTCGCTGCAGCGCCGAGCAGGGCGCATGTGCCTGCCAGGACGATGCAACGTTGCAGCGGACGGTTCGTCACCTGATGGGTTTATCCAGTTTTCCGAAGCGCTTTTCAAACCGCTCGATGTCTCCCTCAGCGAGCATTTTCGACTGATCAATCCAATGGTCGCGGCGGATGCGTCCCGAAAACGTCCCCAGATAGCGGTCCACTTCCGATATGTCTTCATCGGACCATTGGGCAATTTGGTCGAAACGCCGGACGCCGAGACTGTTGAGCAGGGCAGCGAGCTTCGGGCCGATACCCTTCACGAGAGTAAGGTCATCCGACTCGCCGATTGCTGGAACGATCGTCGGTCGAAACTCGGGCCCGTCAGGCGGAATTTCCGGAATGAGTGGCTGGCGCTCGAACGGTGTCGCGACCTCGGCCGGTGCGCTTTCGGTTGCAATCGTCCGGTTGCGGGCGAGCGTTGGCGACGCGACGGACGCGTCCAGCTCCGGGCCGGAAATATCGACATGACGCCGTGCCCCCAAAGCCCGCCAGGCAATCCCCGCCATGACCAGCACCCCAAGGGCAATTCCCACCCATTCGTACAAATTCAGACTGGCCATGAAGATCGTACTCCATCCTCATCGTTACAAAAGTGATGCCCCTCACTCGCGAAGCGAAGGTTAAGTAACAAGGCAAGACAATATGTAAAGATGAAGTTCGGTTCAGCTAGGGCCGGCGTTGAGACGATCAATTTCGCGCCAGCCGATATCGCGACGAAAGTAACCCGAAGCAAAGTCGATTGAGGCAGTCGTCGCATAGGCAGCCGCCTGTGCCGCAGCAATATCATCGCCGAGCCCTGTTACGGCGAGTACGCGCCCACCCGCGGTGATCATGCCTTCACTATCGCTCTTCAATCCTGCGACGAAAATTTCGGCATCTTTTTGTCGTCCTTCCGGCAGGACGACGCGTTGCCCCAGAACAGGCGTGCCGGGGTAGCCGGGAGTCGCCATAACGACGGTCAGCGACGTGCGCGGGTCGAAAGCGGCGGGCGAGGCCGGATCCCAATCGCCGCGGGCAACAGACGCGAGAAGCAACGCCAGGTCACCCTGGTAACGCGGCAGGATTGCCTGCGTCTCAGGATCGCCGAAACGGACGTTGTATTCGATCAGCTTCGGGCCCGAGCTGGTCAGCATCAGCCCGGCAAAGAGCACGCCGACAAACGGCGTGCCGCGCGCGTGCATCGCCGCCACCGTCGGGCGGATGATCTCGTCCATCGCGCGACGTTCGAGCGCGGGGGTGAGGATAGTGGCGGGGCTGTAGGCACCCATGCCGCCGGTATTGGGGCCGGTGTCGCCTTCCCCGATCCGCTTGTGATCCTGGGCGGTCGCAAAGATCATGACCTCGCGGCCGTCGCTCAGCGCAAACAGGCTGACCTCCTCGCCGTTCAGGCATTCTTCGATGACAACTTCTGCACCCGGCACCTGAAACAATGAGATCAGTGCTGCGTCCGCTTCATCGCGGGTGGAGGCGACGACGACTCCTTTGCCGGCCGCCAACCCGTCCGCCTTGACGACGACCGGCAGTCCGAACTTGCCGAGCGCAAGCTGGGCATCGGCCAGCGATCTGCAATGAGCGTAGGCGGCGGTGGGGATATTGCATTCGTCACACAGCGCCTTCGTGAAACTCTTCGACCCCTCCAGTCTCGCGGCCGCTTTGGTCGGTCCGAAGGCGGCAATGCGGGCGGCCGTCAGGCTGTCGACGATTCCGTCGACCAGAGGCCCCTCGGGGCCGACGACGACGAGGTCGATTGCGTGAGCGTGACAAAATTCTACGACCTGCTGGTGGTCCTCCAGATCGGGGACGACCAGCTCGGCATGACGCGCAATGCCGGGGTTTCCGGGCGCCGCATAGAGTTTCGTCAGCACCGGTGATTGCGCCAGCTTCCATGCCAGCGCATGTTCGCGGCCACCCCCGCCCAGCAGCAGGATGTTCATGCCCAATTCCGCCAATCCTTCCGAAAACGAGCCTGCCGGCGCGCTGCTAGCCGAGGACGCGCCCGGCGACAATTCGTCCCCCTTCACCGTCACCGAATTGTCGGGCCGGCTGAAACGGCATGTCGAGGACGCGTTCGGCCATGTACGCGTGCGTGGCGAAGTGTCGGGATGGAAACGCGTGGCTTCGGGGCATTGCTATCTGTCGCTGAAGGACGAGGGCGCGTCCCTCGACGGTGTCATGTGGAAAATGTCGGCGGCGCGTCTGGCTTTTGCCCCGGCCGACGGAATTGAGGTCATCGCGACGGGAAAGCTCACGACGTATCCGGGCCGGTCGAAATATCAGATCATTATCGACTCGATGGAACTGGCCGGTGAAGGCGCGATGCTGGCGCTGCTCGAAAAGCTCAGGGTGCGGCTGACCGCCGAGGGGCTGTTCGACCGCTCAAGGAAGCGTGCGCTGCCCTTTCTGCCGGGGGTGATCGGTGTCGTGACGTCGCCGACCGGTGCCGTGATCCGTGACATTCTTCACCGCCTCGCCGATCGCCTGCCGACGCATGTGGTGGTCTGGCCGGTCCTGGTTCAGGGGGCCGGTGCCGCCGAACAGGTCGCCGCTGCCGTCGCGGGGTTTTCGGCGCTGCCGGCAGGCGGCCCCGTTCCCCGGCCCGACCTTGTCATCATTGCCCGCGGGGGAGGGTCGGTCGAAGATTTGTGGAGTTTCAACGATGAGCACGTTGTCCGCGCCGTCGCGGCATCGTCGATTCCGACGCTGTCGGCTGTCGGGCATGAGACGGACACGACGCTGTGCGATTTTGCGGCCGACGTGCGCGCGCCAACGCCGACGGCGGCGGCCGAGATGGCCGTGCCGGTTCGTGCCGACCTGCTCGCGATCGTCGAGGGACTGAGCACGCGGACGTTGCGCTGTATCCAACGCTACCGTGAGCGAGCAGGTGAGCAGTTCGCCGCGATCGGTGCGCGCCTGCCCGGCGGCGATGTCCTGCTCGCCAGCCGACGGCAAGGCGTCGACGAGCTCGGCGAGCGCCTGAAACGGGCGCTGGGGCGTTCGCTGGCGGAGGCGCGGGGCGACCTCGCCCACGCTTCGGCGGCACTGCGACCGCCGTTGCTGCGGGCAAGGATCGATCGATCGATCGACCGATTGCGGTCGGCCAGGCTTGATCATCGCGCCGTCCAGCGCTCCCTTGATCAGGCGCGCGACCGGCTGGACCGGCTGTGGCGTGTGGCCTCGTCGCTCAACCCCGACACTGTCCTGTTGCGGGGTTATGCGCGAGTCGAGGGGCGGGGAGGCAAGGCGGTGACCAGTGCCGCTGCGGCAACCGCGGCTGGCGCGCTCGTGATCGTCTTCGGTGACGGGCGGGTCGACGCCCGGGTTGAGCGCAAGGCGCAGCGCGCCTATGAAGGGTCAGCGCCGCATCAGGGCAGTTTGCTCTGAGCGAATATGGGTCCGACCGATGCTGATGTCTCCTGCGGGTCGCCTTGCCCGCCTCCACTACATGGCCAACGGCTACCGGACTTTGGTGCCGGGAGATCACGTGCTGTGCGCGGTCAGCGGCGCCCCCATCGCCCTCGATGACCTGCGCTACTGGAGCGTCGCGCGGCAGGAGGCATATGCCAGTGCCGAGATTGCGACCCGGACTCTTGCGGGGTGATTGCTGCGGACAAGGCGCAGCCAAGGACATATATCCCGGCGCCGATGCGTAGCTCATTACGTTACGCTTAACCCTGAGGTTTCAACGGGCTACGGAAGCGTGGTATATCTGTCACAGTGCTGTAAAAAAGCCCTTTCAAGCCTTTACAGGCAGCGTCGCTTCGTCCCAACAAAATCCATCTGGTTGCGTCAGCGCGACCGAGACAGAACGGCGCGACGGACGGTTGCGCTCCACGTCTCACTAGGGAAGGGAACGATAGATGACTTTTTGTAACCGTCGGCATCTGCTTGCCAGCACTGTGATTTCAAGCATGTTCATAGCTGCGCCCGTTATGGCACAGACGGCGAACGCTCCAGCCACGGGCGCTGAGCCAGTCGCCGAAGCAAGCGCGGACCAGACAATTATCGTGACCGGTTCACGCATTGCGCGGACCGATCTCCTGAGTTCCAGCCCCGTAGCAATCATTTCGTCGGACACTCTTAAAGCAACGAACTCGGTCACCATTGAGTCCTACCTGTCCCAGTCGCCGCAGTTTGTGGCGGCCAACACTTCGACCACGAACAACGGCTCGGATGGTACGGCATCGGTCGATCTACGCGGCCTGGGTTCGCAGAGAACGTTGGTGCTTATCGACGGTAAACGTATGGTTCCTGCCAACATCGGAGGCGCGGTGGACATCAACGCGATTCCTGCAATACTTGTAAAACGTATCGAAGTGCTGACTGGTGGTGCATCATCGGTTTATGGTGCTGATGCTGTCGCAGGTGTGGTCAACTTCGTACTTGATGAGAAGTTCACCGGGTTGAACGTTGACGGCAGTACCCAGGTAACTGACAAGGGCGACGCTGGTGAACAGAACGTCTCGATTGCGGCGGGGATCAAGCTGGGTGAGCGCGGCCACTTCATTGTAGCAGGTGACTTTACCCATCGTGAGGGAGTCTATCAGAGCGCTCGCGGATATTCCGCTGTGAATACAAACTCAAGCTCGGCGGGCTCCGGACCGGGAGGCCAGGCCCCAAGCGGCTCTAGCAACGCCGTACCGACGGTAATTGATATTAGCGCAGGCCGGTTCCAGCTCAACGACGGAAGTCAGCCGGGTGCCGTGAATGACTTTGTTGATTACTATAAGCCTTACAACTTCAACCCAGCAAATTATCTTCAGGTGCCTTTCCAACGGTTGAGTGCGACAGCATTATTTAATTACGAAGTGACCGACAACATCGAATTTTTTGCTCGTGGCAGCTACACTAATTCGAAGGTTACTGACACGCTTGCGCCAACAGCTACGGCCGGATATAATTTTGTTATTTCGCCAGATAATCCGTTTTTGACACCCCAGCAGCAGAATCTGATTTTTAGTGATCCTAATAACTTGAATGCTGATGGCACAGCAAACGTAGGCATTAGGCGGCGCGCAATCGAAACTGGCGGGCGTGTTGAAAAATATAACAGTGATGTTTATTTCGGTATAGGCGGCCTTCGAGGCGATGTGGGAACGTTTCATTACGAGGTATTCGCGCAATATGGTGTGACCAAGACCACAGCCAATCATCTGAACGACTTGAGCTACAATGCAGTCTCTCAGGCTGTAAACGCTGTTCCCGGGCCAAATGGCCCGGTATGCGCCGACCCGACTGGAGGATGTGTTCCGCTCAACCTTTTCACAACCAACGCTATTCCAGCCAACCAGCTTGCTTTCGTCCTCCGGGATGCGGCGCAGTCGAACAAATATACACAGTTCGTTACAGGCGCATCGCTAAGTGGTGACCTCAGCTTTCTCAAAAGTCCCCTTGCAGAAAAGCCCGCAGCCGTTTCAGTTGGCGTCGAATATCGGAGCGAAACCGGAAATCAGCTTGTCGATGCAAACTACGGCTCGGGTGATCTAATATATTACGGCCAGGGGACAAACGTACCAACTGCGGCGTTCAACGCAAAGGAAGCGTTTGGTGAGCTTCGTCTTCCGCTTGTTTCCGATAAACCCTTCTTTGAGGAGCTTAATGTCGAAGGCGGCATTCGCTACTCACATTACAAAAATCGGACTTCCGTCGGCGAAAACACCTACAATGCTACCACCTACAAATTCGGAGGGGATTGGACGCCTGTGACAGGCTTGCGGATACGCGCACTCTTCAATCGTGCCATCCGCGACCCCAACCTGTCCGAATTGAATGCCCCGGTTACTTCCGGAACCGACAATCTTGCTACGGACATTTGCGCCGGCCCTGACGCTGATCACCCCGGCGTGCCGGCGCAGCCGACCGCGGCGCAGCAGGCGATCTGTATCGCTCAGGGCGCGCCAGCAAATTCGTTCGCGAACGGAGGGGACTTAATCAAACAACCCATTTCTGGTCAGGTTAATGCGCTTTCAGGAGGCAATCCTCTGCTGAAGCCCGAAAAAGCAAATACCTGGACAGCTGGCGTAGTTTTATCGCCCCGCATGGTGCATGGCCTAAATATCACCGCTGACTATTATTCAATTACGATTAAAGACTATATCAACACCAATGGCGGAAGCATCGACAACTTATCTGATCAATGCTATAATCAAGGAAACTCAGCTTACTGCCAAGCCTTCATTCGAAACACCTTCAATGGTCAGTTGTCGGGTGGTATCCAGTTCGGTGTACTGGAGAGCTTGGCAAATACGTCACAACTTAAAACACGTGGCGTTGATGTATCGGTGAATTATTCGATAGGGTTGGGCGGAGACCGCAAGCTTTTGCTCGACTATGCTGGAAATTATACCATTCAGTATGATCTTACGCCTGCCGCTGGTTTAGCGCCGATCAAATGCGCCGGTCTTTTTGGCTTTGCTTGTAATCTGAACCCGATACCTAAATACAAGCATACATTTAACGCAACTCTGGATGTTGGTGGTCTGTCTTGGCTCGTGCGCTGGCGTCTTATTGGCCAGGTAAAGCAGGATGCTGGTACCGATATTCTTCTGAGTAAAATACCATCATATAGCTACATTGACTCGACCATTGCTTATCGGTTGAAAGAAGGATTGTCTGTTCACGTTGGTGTAAACAATCTTTTTGATGTAGATCCGCCTATCGTGGGTGGTACCGCCGGAGGTACAGCGTACAATTCCGGGAATACGTTCCCTCAGGTATATGATGCATTAGGGCGGACATTCTTTGCTGGCGTTTCTGTCAAGTTCTAGGAAATGATCGTTGACGATTAAATAAGAAAGGGCGAGTCTCGATAGGACTCGCCCTTTCTTGATGCTTTTCCCGAAGCCGATCATTGTAGGGGCCGAACGCGATGTTTTCGCTGCTGGCGCCGCATACGGTGATCCCGCCCCACGTCGGGGTCAACAATGCGCGACTTATCTGTCATCTGCCGCTGATTGTGCCCGCGGGTTGCTGGTTTCGGGTGGGGGCAGAGACCCGGCACTGGCGACGCGGCGCGGCTTTCGTCTTCGACGACACGATCGAGCACGAAGCCTCGAACTCGAGTGACGACCTCCGCATCGTCCTGATCTTCGACATTTGGCACCCAGATTTAAGCACCGTGGAGCGCGAGGCGGTGGCCGCGCTGATCGGGGCTAATTATTCGTGACGCCCACTCCTGGTTCCAGACGGGTCGTGTTCTAGGATCGACGGCGCAGGGCGAGGAGATAGATCGTTGCAGCGACGGCAGCGAAAATGAACCATTGCACCGCATAGGCGCGGTGACTGTTGGGAATGCTGTCGATGCTCGGCGGCGCACTGGCAGCGAGGCCGGGGGCTGGGACGTCGGCGACCAGCATCGGGCGCAGCACCGGCGCGCGGCCCATCAGCGTCGCGAACAGGCTGGCATGGCTCGGTTCCGTGGTGATGATGCCGTCGACGGTGCCGCCGCGCCATTGCGGCTTGAACCGCGGATTGTCGGTCAGGCCCATGTCGGCGAGCAGCCCCGGTCCCTCGGCTCCCGTCCGGCACTCGGCGATCTGGCGATATCCTGGCTGTCCGGTTGGGGTGCGGCCCGCCTCGACCCGCCAGCGAATTACCTGGAGGCAGACGGCACGCGACTCACGAAACATCGCCTGTGCGGGGACGGGCGCCAGCGCGGGGAAGGCGATAGGGGGCCGTCCGGGATTGCCGGTATATTCGGCGATCAGCGCCTCTTTCCAGCGGGCGCGTTGCAGCTGCCAGACGCCAAGCCCGACCATCGCCCCAACGGCGGCGACGACGACGCAGGTGGCAAAGACCGGAACGCGCCTCATGGCTGGATGCGCCCCTCGCGCGCCGCATTGCGGTACTCCGCCGCAAGCAACGCCGCCTTGGCCACGCGGAGCAAGCCGACCACGAGGCCCAGGGTGACCGGAGGCCAGATGAGGAGGTGGACCCAGAACGGCGGACCGGCAGCGAGTTCGAGGGTGACCGCGCCAAGCACGACCAGCGCGCCAACGATCAGCGTCAGGAAGGCCGCCGGCCCGTCACCGACGTTGAAGCCCGAATAGTCGAGGTCGCAATCGGTGCAGCGCGGTGCGAAGGCGGTGATCCCGGCGAAGAGCGTTACCGCCCGGCAACGCGGGCAGCGCCCCTTGACAGCGTCCCCGATCAACCCGGGGACGCTCGGGCTCATCCGGCGTGGACCGTGCCGCCCCAGCCGCCCCAGACATAGATGCTGATGAACAGGAACAGCCACACCACATCGACGAAATGCCAATACCAGGCCGCCGCCTCGAACCCGAAATGCTGGCGGGGCGTGAAATGGCCCTGGTAGGTCCGGTAGAGGCACACCGCGAGGAAGATCGTGCCGATGATGACGTGAAAGCCGTGGAAACCCGTCGCCATGAAGAACGACGAGCCATAATTCAGCCCGGCAAAGGGGAAGGGCGCGTGCGCATATTCATAGGCCTGGATGCTGGTGAACAGCATGCCGAGCAGGATCGTCGCCCACAGGCCGGCCTTCAACCCCTTGCGATCGCCGTGGATCAGCGCGTGATGCGCGTATGTGACGGTGGTTCCCGAACACAACAGGATGAGCGTGTTGAGCAGCGGGAAGTTGAACGGATTAATGACCTCGATGGTCTTGGGAGGCCAGACGCCGCCGATGGCGTCGATTGTCGCCGGGAACAGCGAAAAGTCGAACCACGCCCAGAACCAGCCGACGAAGAACATGACTTCGGATGCAATGAACAGGATCATGCCGTAGCGCAGGTGAAGTGAAACGACGGGCGTATGATCGCCCGCATGCGCTTCCTTCACGACCTGCGCCCACCAGCCGAACATCGTCGCCAGCACGGCGGCAACGCCAAGCCCGAAGACGAACGGCCCCGCTACCGCCTTGTGCATCCACATGATGCCGCCCGCCGCCATGCACAGCGCGGAAAATGCCCCGATGATCGGCCAGATACTGGGCGGAAGAATGTGGTAATCGTGGTTCTTGGCACTGGCCATGATCGGTCCTTGAGGTCTCTTTGTTGTCGCTTTAGCCACGCACCTGGGGCGCGTCTATCGGGTAGAAAGTATAGCTGAGGGTGATGGCCTCGACGTCCCGGGTATCGGGGTCTTTGGCGAGCGCCGGGTCGACGTAGAAGATGACCGGCATGCGGACCGTCTGGCCCGGTTGCAGCGTCTGTTCGGTAAAACAGAAGCACTGGATCTTCGCGAAATAGCCGCCCGCCTGCGTCGGCGTGACATTATAGGTGGCGCGGCCCGTGACGGGGTAGCGCGCGTGATTGGTCGCGACAAAAAATGCCATGCTCTTTTCGCCGATCGTGACGACCTGGCTCGGCTTTTCGGGTTCGAAAGACCACGGAATCGTCGGCACGTGGTTGGCGTCGAACCGGATTTCGACCGTCTTTCCAACGACCGGTTTCAGCCCGGCGCCGGTCCCGCGCTGCGTCGTGCCTTCGAGCCCCGTGGCGGCGCAGAACAGGCGATAGAGCGGCACGCTGGCGAAGCCCAATCCGACCATCGCGAACACCATCAGCGTGGCGAGCAACGCCGTGCGCTTGCGTGGGTCGGTGACAAGGCGGCTGTTCATGCCTGAACCAGGCCGAGGCGCGCAAACGTAATGAAATAGAACAGCACGACCATCGCGAGCAGCAGGACGGCGGTCACGATCGCGCGCTGCTGGCGGCGACGCTTGAACTCCGGGTCGTTCATGCCATCACCCGGTCGGTCGCCAGCAGGGCAAAGATCAGCAGGACATAGCCGATCGAATAGAGGAACAAGGCACGCTCTGCCCGCATCGCCTTGGTCGATTGCGCGGCATCGGCCACCACCCAGACGTTGAGCGCGAGGAAAATCGCCGACAGGGCGGCGGCGCACAGGCCGTAGCCGACGCTGGCCAGGCCGAGCGTCCAGGGGGCAACCGCGGTCACTGCCATCGCGACGGCGTAGCCCAGCATTTGCCAGCGCGTCGTTCTTGCGCCCGCCACGACCGGCAGCATCGGTACGCCGCCCGCCGCATAATCATCGCGGATGCGCAGCGCGAGCGCCCAGCTGTGGGGCGGGGTCCAGAACAGGATGATCGCGAACATCAGGATCGGCAGCAGGCTGATATTGCCGGTCACCGCGACCCACCCGATCAGCGGCGGAAACGCCCCTGCTGCCCCGCCGATCACGATGTTCTGGGGTGTGTAGCGTTTCAACCCGACGGTGTAGATCAGGACGTAGAACAGGATCGAGGCGGCAAGCAGGGCGGCGGCCAGCATATTCGTCGCCAGCCCCATCAAGACGACCGAGAAAACGCCGAGTGCGACGCCGAAGTGCAGCGCACTGTCATGATCCATGCGCCCGGCGGGGAGCGGGCGGTTCGCCGTTCGCCGCATCAGCGCATCAATATCGGCTTCATACCATTGGTTCAGCGCCCCGGCGGCCCCCGCCGCCAGCGCGATCGCGACGATCGCGGCGATCGACAGCGCGAGCGGCAGGTGTCCGGGCGCGGCAACCAGTCCGCAGATTGCGGTGAAGACGACCGAGCGCATGACGCGGGGCTTCGTCAGCGCGAGGAAATCGCGCCAATGGGCGGGCAGCACAGGGGCAAGAGCGGTTGTGGTCATTAATGCCTGTACGTCGCCCTGGCGGAGGCCACGGCCGTTTCAATCGCGAATGCCCTCGGATCAGGGCGACCCCGGCCTCCGCCGGGGCGATGCGGGTCCTTAGTCGACCACCGGCAGCGTTTCGAACTGGTGATAGGGCGGCGGGCTCGACAAGGTCCATTCGAGCGTCGTCGCGCCTTCGCCCCAGGGATTGTCCCCAGCCTTTTTGCCAGCGGCGAGCGACCAGAACAGGTTCACGAAGAACACGCCCATCGACACCGCCATGATCGAATAGCCATAGGCCGACGCGACGTGGTTCCAATAGGCATAGGCATCGGGATAATCGGGAATGCGCCGCGGCATGCCATCGAGGCCCAGGAAGTGCATCGGAAAGAACAGCACGTTCACGCCGAGGAAAAACAGCCAGAAATGCACCTGTCCGAGAAACTCGTTATACTGGCGTCCCGACATTTTGCCGAACCAGTAATAAAAGCCCGCGAACAGCGAGAACACCGCGCCGAGCGACAACACATAGTGGAAGTGCGCGACGACGTAATACGTGTCCTGCATGTAGGTATCGATCCCGCCGTTGGCGAGCACGACACCGGTGACCCCGCCCACGGTGAACATGAAGATGAACCCGATCGCCCATAGCATCGGCGTCTTGAAGCTGATCGAGCCGCCCCACATCGTCGCGATCCAGGAGAAAATCTTGATGCCGGTGGGCACCGCGATCACCATGGTCGCCGCGGTAAAATACATCTTCATGTCGACGCTCAGGCCGGTCGTGAACATGTGGTGCGCCCACACGACGAAGCCGACGACACCGATCGCGACCATCGCATAGGCCATGCCGAGATAACCGAAGACAGGCTTGCGGCTGAAGGTGGAGATGACCTGGCTGACGATGCCGAAGCCCGGCAGGATCATGATATAGACTTCGGGGTGGCCGAAGAACCAGAACAGATGCTGATAGAGCACCGGATTGCCACCGCCCGATGCGTCGAAGAAGGCGGTGCCGAAATTGCGGTCGGTCAGCAGCATCGTGATCGCGGCGGCCAGCACCGGCAGTGCGAGCAACAGCAGGAATGCGGTAACTAGCACTGACCAGACGAACAGCGGCATCTTGTGCAGCGTCATGCCGGGTGCGCGCATGTTGAAGATTGTCGTGATGAAATTGATCGCGCCGAGAATCGACGAGGCGCCGGCAAGGTGAAGCGACAGGATCGCCATATCGACCGCAGGGCCGACCGACCCCTGTGTCGACAGGGGCGCGTAGACCGTCCAGCCCGTACCCGCGCCATTACCGCTGCCGCCGCTGAAGAAGGAGGAGCCCAGCAAGAGCATAAAACTCGGTACCAGCAGCCAGAACGAAATATTGTTCATCCGCGGGAACGCCATGTCGGGCGCGCCGATCATGATCGGCACGAACCAGTTGCCGAACCCCCCGATCATTGCGGGCATGACCATGAAGAAGACCATGATGAGGCCGTGCGCGGTGATCAGCACATTCCACATGTGGAGTGCGGCGTTGAGGTTGGTCGGGTCGTTGCCCATGATCGCCGACCAGGTGTTCAGATACTGGATGCCCGGCTGCGCCAGTTCCATGCGCATGAGGCCGGAAATCGCGCCGCCTATAATGCCGGCGGTAATCGCGAAGATCAGGTAAAGCGTCCCGATGTCCTTGTGGTTCGTCGACATGAACCAGCGCGCGAAAAAGGCTGGTTTGTGGTCCGCATCGGCATGATGATGGTCGTCGGCAAAGGCCTGGAAGTCGCTGATGTTGGCGCGGAGGTCGGTCATGGCAGGCCTTCTTACTTTGTCGCGGTCGCGGCAGGCGCGGCGACGGGAGTGATCGAACCGGCGCTGGCACCTGCAGCGGTGCTTGCGGCGGGATCGGCAGCAACCGGCGTCATGCCGACAGGTTTGGTTTCAGCGGGTTTTGCGCCGGCAATCGTGCCCCCCTTCGACAATACCCATTGATTGAACACGGCCATCGGCACCGCTTCGACGGCGATCGGCATGAATCCGTGACGCGCGCCGCACAGTTCCGAACACTGGCCGTAATAGACGCCCGGCTTTTCGACGGTGAAGCTGGTCTCGTTGATCCGGCCCGGAACCGCGTCCATCTTCGTCCAGAAGGCCGGTACCGCAAAGCTGTGGATGACGTCGTTGGATGTCGTCAGCACACGGATCGGCACACCTACAGGCACGAGGATGCGGTTGTCGACCGCGAGCAGCCGCGGCTGGCCGGTCGCCTTTGCCTGATCATCGGGCAGCATGTTGGAGACGATCTCGAAATCGCCGTTGTCGGGATAAGTGTACGACCAATACCATTGATTGCCGGTCGCCTTGATCGTGATCGCGTTCTTGCCCACCGGCTTATACTGTGCGGCGAGCAGTCCGATCGACGGGATCGCGATGCCGACTAGGATCAGCACTGGCACCAGCGTCCAAACGACCTCGATCAGCGTGTTGTGCGAGGTCTTGGAGGGCACGGGGTTGGCTGAACGGCGATAGCGGTATGAGACCCAAAACAGCAGGCCGAGCACGAAAATCGATATCGCGGTGATGATCGGCATCAGGATGACGTCGTGCATCCACTCGGCAAACTGGCCGTTTTTCGTCACCTGCGGCTGGAGCGAATACCCCTCGGGAATCGGCTGGCCAATGCCGGCGACAGGTTTGAGCTCTGCTGGCGCGACCGATTTGGCGGCTGGCGCGGCGGCAACAGCAACCGGCGCAGCCGTGGCGGAAGGTTGCTGGGCCGCGACGGCCGATGAAAAAACGAGGCCAAAGGCAATCAGCGCGGCGTTGAACAGTCTCACGAAGGCGATCCTTGCAGGCGGCAATCCGGCGCGGGAATACGCGCGAGGCAGGCCCGGTGAGCGCGCATATACGCGCGCTTTCCGCCATTCTCAAGCAGTTCGCGCGTGTTTTGGTCGGGCAGTTGTCAGCCATGCATCGCGCCCTTACGGAAACGGTCTAACCCGAGGAGCGATATGTGACCGACGACGAGGTGCTGGCGGAATTCCGGGTGGCGGATGCCCTGCTCGAGGGGCACTTTATTCTGTCGTCCGGATTGCGCTCGCCGCGATACCTGCAATGTGCCCGAGTTCTCTCGAATCCGCAGCGGGCGGCGCGGCTGGCCGAAGCACTGGTGACACGCCTGCCAGCGAATCTCGCCATCGATATCGTCGTGTCGCCGGCGATGGGCGGTGTCATCGCGGGGCATGAGATGGGCCGCGCGCTCGGCGTCGACGCGCTGTTCCTGGAACGGCCCGAGGGGGTGTTCGAGCTGCGGCGGGGATTTCGGCTGGAACCGGGACAACGCGTTCTGATGATGGAAGATGTGGTAACGACGGGCCTCAGCTCGCGCGAAGCGATCGCGGCGATTGAGCGGGCCGGCGGAGTCGTTGTTGCGGCCGGAGCGCTGGTCGACCGTTCGGACGGCGCGGTCGACCTCGGCGTGCCCTTTTTCCCGCTGGTCCGGCTGTCGGTGCCGACGTACGAGGCCGGCGCGCTGCCGCCGGAGCTGGCGGCGATTCCGGCGGTCAAGCCGGGGAGCCGCGCGGCATGACCCTCCGCCTCGGCGTCAACATCGACCATGTCGCGACGATCCGTAACGCGCGCGGCGGCGACCATCCCCATCCTCTGCGGGCGGTGCGCATTGTCGAGGCGGCGGGGGGTGACGGGATCACCGTCCATCTGCGCGAGGACCGGCGGCATATCCGCGACGAAGATCTCGACGCGCTGATGGCCGGGACGCAGCTGCCGGTGAACCTGGAGATGGCGGCGACTGACGAGATGGTGGACATCGCCGTCCGCCACCGGCCGCACGCCGCCTGCATCGTGCCCGAAAGACGTGAGGAGCGGACGACCGAAGGTGGACTGGATGCGGCCGGACAGCATAATCGCCTGGCGCCGCTCGTCGCGCGCCTGTCGGACGCCGGCATCAGGGTCAGTCTGTTCGTCGAGCCCAATACGCGGCAGATCGAGGCGGCGCTGCGCCTGCGCGCCCCGGTCGTCGAGTTGCACACCGGCCGCTATGCCCATGGCGACCCCGACGGCGTGGAACTGCGCCGGCTGACCGAGGCGGCGGCGCTGGGCACGAAAAACGGGATCGAAGTCCATGCCGGGCACGGGCTGACCTTCGACAATGTCGCGCCAATCGCTGCAATTCCGCAGATCGCCGAACTCAACATCGGACATTTCCTCGTGGGGGAGGCGATTTTTATCGGGCTCGACGCCGCAATCCGCGAAATGCGGGCGCGGATGGACGCGGCGCGCGGCGATCCGGCGATCGCATGATCATCGGGCTCGGTTCCGACCTGTGCAACATCGAGCGTATTCAGGCTTCACTCGATCGGTTTGGCGAACGGTTCGAGCGCCGCGTTTTTACCCCGGCGGAACGCGCGAAGGCTGCGCGGCGACCGTTCACGCGTGCGGGTACCTATGCCAAGCGCTTTGCCGCGAAGGAGGCCTTTTCAAAGGCGGTGGGCACCGGTTTCAGGCGCGGCGTGTTCATGAAGGACATCGGCGTCGTCAATGCCCCGTCGGGAGCGCCCACATTGGCATTGGCAGGCGGTGCCAAGCTGCGGCTCGACGCGTTGATCCCTGATGGGTATGAGGCACATATTCACCTGACGCTCACCGACGATCATCCATGGGCTCAGGCGTTCGTCATTATCGAAGCGCTGCCGAAGGATATGCCTTGAACGTCGAAGCCGCTACCGATGCTCCCCGCGACAAGCCGAAGACCGACTGGGTTGCAGAGGCCAAGAGCATATTCCTGCTGATCCTGGCCGTGCTGGGATTTCACAGCCTGATCGCCAAGCCCTTCTACATCCCCAGTGAATCGATGATGCCGGGATTGCTGGTCGGCGATCAGCTGGTCGTCAGCAAATTTCCCTATGGCTGGTCGTTCGTGTCACCCAGCTTTCATGTGCTGCCCTTCATGAAAGGGCGGCTCCTCGGTCGGCTACCCGAACGGGGCGATGTCGTCATCGCCTCGCCCCCCGGCAAAACCGAGGATTATATCAAGCGCGTGATCGGACTGCCGGGTGACCGGCTCGAAGTCAGGAGCGGCACGGTCATCCTCAACGGCGTGCCGATCAAGCGCGCGCCGGTCGTCCTGCGCGCGATCCCGGTCGATGCGGGAGAGCCGTGTACCGACCCCAAATATGCCGATTACCGCACGGTAGATGCCGTGGGCAAAATTACGTGTGCGCTGCCGGTCGTTCGCGAAACACTGCCCAATGGCCGCAGCTACGACACCATCGACCTCGGCTATGATCCGGGAGTTGACGATTATCCCGCGATCACCATTCCACCGGACCACGTATTCCTGATGGGCGACAACCGCGACAACTCGGCGGACAGCCGGGTGCCGGAGGCGCTCGGCGGGCTGGGGGGCCCGGTGCCCTGGGAAAATCTGGGCGGGCGGGCCGAATTCATCAGCTTTTCGCTTGATGGCAGCCAGAGCTGGTGGAATCCGTTCAGCTGGTTCGGTGCCTTGCGCGGCGGTCGCGCCGGGACTTCGCTTCACCCCAGTAAGACCGGCTGACCGTGGCCGACGCTCAAGGGGCAGTGCATGTCGAGGTGCCCGGACCCAATGAACTGCGCGACCCCTTCGTCAGGCAGGAGCTCAAGCGGGCGACGGTCTGGATCGGGCTGGGCGTCGCGGTCGCGCTGGTCGCGTTGCTTGCTCAGCCGTTGCTCCTGATCTTCGGCGGGGTTGTTTTCGCCGCGATGCTCGATGGCGGTACGCGCCTGCTGGGGCGCGTGTTGCCGATCGCGCGTGCCTGGCGGTTGCTGCTGGTCGTGCTCGGCGTCATCGCCTTCCTCGTGTGGGTGGTGATGCTTGCGGGATCCGAACTGACCACGCAGGCCGAAGCGTTGCAGACGGTCGTCACGACCCAGATCAACAAGATCCTCGAATGGAGCAACGCCAACCATCTGTTCGAGGGGGGCGTCGGGGGCAGCGCGACCGAAATCGGCAAGCAATTGCTGGGTTCGATCGGGCGCGTCACATCATTTGTCGGGACCGCGATCGGCGTGGTCACCAGCGGCGTGATGATCATCGTGATCGGCGTATTTCTGGCGGTTGAGCCGCGCCTCTACGAACGTGGCCTTGCCTGGATGCTGCCCGTCCGGGCACGCGATCAATTCTACAGGACGATGAGCGACATGGGTCATACCCTTCGCCGCCTGATGGCCGGGCGATTGCTCGGGATGGCGGTCGAGGGCGTCGGCGTCTGGATCTTGCTGTGGGCAGGCGGCATCCCGATGGCGGCACTGCTCGGCGTGCTGACCGGCATGCTCGCCTTCCTCCCCAATATTGGCTCGATCGTGTCGGGTATATTGATCATTCTCGTCGGCTTTTCAGGGGGATGGAATGCCGGACTCTATGCTTTCGGCGTCTACATGGTGGTTCAGATCGTCGATGGATATCTGATTGTGCCGACCGTAGCCAAGCGGTCGGTCGATCTGGCACCCGCGCTCATTCTGGGCGCCCAGCTGCTGTTCGGCGCGCTGTTCGGCTTGCTCGGGCTCATGTTCGCCGATCCGATGGTGGCAATGCTCAAGGTCGGACTCGAACATGGCTCTGGCGGCAAGACGTCAACCGATGCGGGTGATCAAGCCGCCGCTTGACGTGATTCGGGTGGCAGGACGGCCGGTCGAGGCCCGAGCTTGCCGAACGCATCGCTCGACTTATGGGTGCGAAGGGCCGTCGTTCTGGCGGACAAGCGAAACGCCGACAAGCGTCAGCAGCTTTGCATCGATCATAATGCCGGCGGTGCGCGCCGCTGCGATGAATCCCGGCACATCGCTCAGCGCAACGCGGTGGACGATGATGTCCTCGCCCTCGACGCCGCCGCCGGGGCCGACCTGCGTCAGGCCGACCGCACGGACCAGCGTGAAGGTTTCGGAGACCATGCCCGGTGACGATGCGAACTCGCCGACGATCTCGATCCGTTCGGCGCGCCACCCGGTTTCCTCCTCCAGCTCGCGCGCGGCAGAGGTGGCGACATCCTCACCCTCGGCCTCGTCACCCACCAGACCGGCGGGCAGTTCAAGGCACCGACGCCCGAGCGGTACCCTGTATTGCTCGACGAGAAGGACGTGCCCCTCGTCGACGGCCAGGATGACGGCGGCACCGATGTTGCGCGCACGACCGACATATTCCCAGCGACCGCGTCGTTTGGCCGTGATGTAACGACCCTGCCAGACAATTTCCTCTGGCTCGTCAGGCGCGCTCAAAGTTCGATCAGCCGGTCGGGCAGTTCGTTCACGTCGTCATCCGCCCGCGGCAGGTTGGCGGCGAGGAGGACACCGATCTTGCCGACTGCGGCGATCATCCCGTCGGCGATGCGCGCTGCGCGGACGTCGGCGATCAGCACCGCCATGGCATCGCCCCATTCGGTATCGGCAACCCGGGCGTGGATGGCTTCGTCGGCGACGATTTCGGCCATGCGCTCGCCGAGCGAGAGGTAGATCAAGATGCCGGTGCGACCGGTCGTGCGCGATTCGGTGCCGACCTTGAACAACTCGATCGCGCGCCGCCGAACACGCCGCCGGCGGACGGCGCGAGGGACGCAGGCCAGGCGCAGCGGCAGATAGGCGAGGGCAAGCGTCTTGAGCAGGAAGACGAGCACGATTCCGCAAAAGGCGAGCAGCATCACGTCGCGCACCTGTGCCTCGCCCCAGCCACCGGTAAATCGATCGAGGATGATCGACGCCAGCACCGGCCAGGCGGCGAAGATTATGGGCACCAGCAGCGCGGCCAGCCCAGCATAGAGCAGCGCGATATCGTGATAGGCGTCCGAGTGGTCGGCAACGATCGTCACGATCTCGCCCGACGTGCCCGCCTCCGCCGCATGGACGGCGTTGCTGATCCGGTCGCGTTCCTCCAGCGTCGGTCGCCTCATCACCATCCCCCCGATGCGCCACCGCCGCCGAACGAGCCGCCGCCACCGGAAAAGCCGCCGCCATCCCCCCCGCCGAAACCGCCGCCGCCCCAGCCCGAACCGCCGCCGCGCCCCGAATTGGCCAGACCATTGAGGGCCGACCACAGGATGATGTTGCCGATCCCGCCTCCTCCGCGGTAGCGCCGCCCGCCTGAAAGCCGTCCGATCATCGGCAGAATCACGAAGAAAAAGATCACGATCCAGAAGATGAAGGCACCGCCGTTGACCGACTTGTGCGACGTCTGCTGCTGCGCCGACAGTTCGGCGGTCCGCTTGGCCGCTTCCTCTGGCGTCAGTCCGATCTGTTGCGCGATCGCGTCGACGCCGGCGTCGATCCCGCCCGCGAAGTCACCGGTCTTGAATCGAGGCGTTATGACCGTGTTGATGACGATCGACGAATAAGCATCGGTGAGCAGCGGTTCGAGGCCATAACCGACCTCAATCCGCAGCTTGCGGTCATTCTTGGCCACCAGCAGGATGACACCATCATTCGTGCCCTGTTTGCCGATGCCCCACGCGCGGCCGAGGCGGTAGCCATAGTCCTCAATCGGATAACCCTGCAGGTCGGGGACCGTCGCGACGACGAACTGATGGCCGGTCGTCGTTTCGATGCCCGCGAGCTTTGCCTCCAGCGCCGCAGCTTGCTCAGGTTGCAGCAGCCCGGCGGTGTCGACGACCCGTCCGGTCAGCTTGGGAAAAGTCTGGGCGTGGAGCGGGAACGCAAAGAGGCAGAGAAACGCCAGAACCGCCAGCCACAGCCAATTATTTTCCCGACAGCGGGAACCCAGCTTTCCTTGAGCCGACAGAAAAGGCTGGGTTTCCGTGTTCGCGGGAGCGGCAGGGGAATGGAATCCCGGGTTAATTGAAATCGACCTTGGGTGCGTTCGCGGCATCGGGGGCGGTCGCCGTATATGTCGTCATCGGCTTGGCACCGTAGAATATCTTGGCACCGATCGCGTCGGGGAAGGTGCGGATGCGCGTGTTATAGGCCTGGACCGCGCCGTTATAGTCCTTGATCGAGATGTTGATGCGGTTCTCGGTGCCCTCCAGCTGCGACTGGAGCGCCAGAAAATTGGCATTGGACTTGAGGTCGGGATAGGCCTCGACGCTTGCGAGCAGGCGGCCGATCGAGCCCGACAATTGCCCCTGCGCCTGCTGGAAAGCGGCGACCTTGGCCGGGTCGGTCAGGTCGGCGGCATTGACCTGAACCGAGGTCGCCTTGGCCCGCGCCTCGGTCACCTGGACCAGGACGCTCGATTCCTGTTTCGCATAGCCCTTCACTGTCGCGACCAGATTGGGAATCAGGTCGGCGCGGCGCTGATAATCGGCCTGGACATCGGCCCATTTCGCCTTTGCGTTTTCCTCGGCAGTCGGAATCGAATTGAGGCCGCAACCGGCAAGCGAGACGGCGGCCAGCGGGGCAAGCAGGGCAAGGCGACGATCGGGCATCTCGGGGTTCCTCATCTGGTTCGATGACGTGTAATGTGCGACTAATACACCAGGTGACGACGCCAGCGCAATGTTACCTTTTATGGCGCTGACTGCCCGGACGGGTTGCATTAGCGTCACCGGCGGCCATTGTCGCAGGACAGCGGTGTACCGGGAGAAATATCGTGAGCATGGTTTCGGAGTTCAAGGCGTTCGTCAATCGGGGCAATGTCCTCGATCTGGCAGTCGGAGTCATCATCGGTGCGGCCTTCGGCAAGATCGT
This sequence comes from Sphingomonadales bacterium, assembly GCA_038225385.1. Taxonomy (GTDB): domain Bacteria; phylum Pseudomonadota; class Alphaproteobacteria; order Sphingomonadales; family Sphingomonadaceae; genus Sphingomonas_O. Next base: position 76,226 of record JBBRRC010000009.1, read on the forward strand.
CACGGCGTTTACCGATGACTTCATCAATCCTATCCTCGGGCTCGTGACCGGCGGCATTGATTTCGGCAACATGTTCATGCCGATCGGCGCGGTGCCAGAGGGTACGGCGCACACCCTGCTCGCCATGAAGGCAGCCAATATCCCGGTCTTCGCCTATGGGCATTTCATTACCGAGATCATCAACTTCCTCATTCTCGCTTTCGTCATTTTCATGATCGTGCGCACCGCCAACAAGGCGATGAAACGGACCGACGACGACGCAACGCCAGCCGACATTCTCCTGTTGCGGGAAATCCGCGATGCGCTGAAAACGCGTCCGCAGGGCTAAGCGGCGGCGAGATCCTCGGCGGTCGCATTGGCAAGGCTGGTGCCGTCGAGGATACGCGCCGTATCGTCGCGCACGATCATCATGGCGCGACGGATCGCGCAATCGGCCTCGCTACGGCAATCCTTGCACCGCTTGTAGGCGGTACGGCTGACGCAGGGGACGAGTGCCAGGGGGCCCTCGATCGTGCGGATGATATCGCCGAACGAAATCAGGTGCGCCGGGCGCGCGAGGTGAAAGCCGCCCGCCTTGCCGCGGGTCGACAGGACGAAGCCGGCCTGCCGCAGTTCGCCGAGGATTATTTCAAGGAACTTGCGCGGAATTTGCGCTTCGGCGGCAATCCGGCTCATTGGCACGGGCGGTTCACCGTGGCGCTCCCCTGCGAGTACCAACATCGCCCGAAGCGCATAGCGAGAGCGTTGCGTAAGCATAATATTATCTCATAACGCCTCGAACATGAACGGCAAGTTTCCAGGTGGGTTTTTTACTGACACTTTTCTTTCACGTGCGGACGCCTATATCGGCGGTGCCGGATTCGTCCGGAGATGGTGATGAACGATGCCGCGCAATAAGCGCAGCGGACCCGGGGGCGGTACCCGGCGGCTCCACCAAAACTTCTGGGCAACCAGGAGTCCTGACGGGGCCGAACTAGGATCGACGTGCGTTAAAATCGGTGTTTTTGCCCGGCCTGAATGCGCCGTAAAACCGTTCAAAACGACAAGTGCCAACGATAACGAGGCGCTCGCAATTGCCGCGTAACTGAGTCCTCACGGATAACGTTACTTAGGCTTTAGCGCGGTAGGGACCACACCGGGCAACAGAAGTGGAAACCGGCGGCCCGGGGGTGCCGAGCAACAGAAACCCCCAATCGATCCGGCTTTCCCGCGGCAAATCATCATCTGTCCGGGAACTAATCGCCGCTCCAGGAATTTGCCCGCCCTGTAAGCGTGCGCGACATTCGCATGCCGCAACAGGAGCTCATTCATGAAGAACCGTATTCTCGCCGGCGTGGCCATCGTTGGTCTCATCGCGCTCGGCGCATGCAACAAGCAGGAAACGCCGCAGGCACAGAATGTTGCCGACGTGACAGACAACATGGCCGATAACGTCGATGCCATGGCCGACAATGCCAGCGGCAATGTGAACGACATGCTCGAAAACAAGGCCGATACGATGCGCGCCGAGGGCAGCAACAAGGCCGAGGAAATTGACAAGGCGGCCGATAACGGCGCCTCGAACGCCACGCTCAACGCAATGGCCAAGAAGGCAATCGCTAAATAGTCACGCGTTCATTCGCGTTGCGCAGCGAAAAGGGGTCCTGTCGCCAGGACCCCTTTTTTTGCTGATCAGCGACCTTAGTCTTCACGGGTCAGGAACGCCGGGGCGAATTCAGGCGCCGGGCCGTCGTCGTCCTTCGATCCTTCGGCACGCGGTGCACGCTCGCCACCACCATAGCCACCGCCTTCACGGCGCGGGCCGCGATCGCCGCCCTCACGGGGCTGACCCCGGTCACCGCCTTCGCGCCGGGGACCACGATCGCCACGGCCGTCGCGGCCTGACCCGTCTCTCCTCGGACCACGATCGGGACGGTCACCGCGCGGGCGCTCTTCACGCGGCGGGCGGGTGTCTTCGAGCTCGGCACCCGTCTCCTGATCGACCACGCGCATCGACAGGCGAACCTTGCCTCGCGGGTCGATCTCGAGCACCTTGACCTTCACTTCCTGCCCTTCGGACAGGACGTCGGTGACCTTTTCGGTCCGCTCGTTGCGAATCTCGCTGACATGGACGAGGCCATCCTTGCCACCCATGAAATTCACGAACGCGCCAAAGTCGACCATGTTGACGACCTTGCCGTCATAGATCTTGCCGACTTCGGCTTCCTGGGTGATGCCCAGGATCCACTGACGTGCGGCCTCGATCTGCGACAGGTCGGACGAACTGATCTTGATCAGCCCCTCGTCGTCGATGTCGACCTTGGCACCTGTCGTCGCAACGATCTCACGGATGACCTTGCCGCCCGTGCCGATGACTTCGCGAATCTTCGCCTTGTCGATCTGCAACGTCTCGATGCGCGGCGCATGGGCCGACAATTCGGTCCGCGTCTGGTCGAGCGCCTTGGCCATTTCACCCAGGATGTGCGCGCGGCCTTCACTGGCCTGGGCCAGCGCCACCCGCATGATTTCCTCGGTAATGCCGGCGATCTTGATGTCCATCTGCATCGTCGTGATGCCGGCAGATGTTCCCGCGACCTTGAAGTCCATGTCGCCGAGGTGATCCTCGTCGCCCAGGATGTCGCTGATGACGGCGAAATCCTTGCCCTCGAGGATCAGGCCCATCGCGATGCCGGAGACCGGGCGCTTCAGCGGCACGCCTGCATCCATCATCGACAGCGATCCGCCACAAACCGTCGCCATCGACGACGAGCCGTTGCTCTCCGTAATGTCCGAAAGCACGCGGATCGTGTAGGGAAACTCTTCCTTCGACGGCAGGACCGGGTGCAGCGCGCGCCAGGCGAGCTTGCCGTGTCCGACTTCACGACGCCCCGGCGCGCCGAAACGGCCGACTTCGCCGACCGAATAGGGCGGGAAGTTATAGTGGAGCATGAAATTCTGGTACGACAGGCCAGTCAGCCCGTCGATCATCTGCTCGGCGTCCTTGGTGCCGAGCGTGGTCGTGCAGATCGCCTGCGTCTCGCCGCGGGTAAACAGGGCGGAACCGTGCGTGCGCGGCAGGAAGCCGACCATTGCCTCGATCGGGCGGATCTGCGTGGTGGTGCGGCCATCGATTCGCTGGCCATCCTTCAATATGGCACCGCGTACGATTTCGGCCTCGAGCTTCTTGACGAGCTTGCCGGCCGCCATCTGGTCCTGCGGCGCGGCGTCGGCGAACGCTGCCTTCGCCTTGGCGCGCAGCTCGTTCAGCATGTTCGACCGTTGCGACTTGTCGGTGACCTTGTATGCCGCGGCAATATCGGCACCGACCAGCTCGCGCAGCTTTGCCTTTGCCGCCGACAGATCGGCCTGCGGCGCCATTTCCCAGGGATCCTTGGCAGCCTGTTCGGCCAGCTCGATGATCGCGCCGATCACCTTCTGGATGCCGCGATGGGCGAACATGACGGCGCCGAGCATGGTGTCCTCGGCCAGTTCCTTGGCTTCGGATTCGACCATCATCACGGCATTGTGCGTGCCGGCCACGACGAGGTCGAGCTCGCCCGCGGCAACCTGCTCGTCGGTCGGGTTGAGGATGTACTCACCGTCCACATAACCGACGCGCGCGGCACCGATGGGGCCCATGAACGGCACGCCGGAGAGCGTCAGCGCAGCCGACGCCGCGACCATCGCAAGGACGTCGGGCTCGTTGATGCCGTCATAGCTCATTACCTGGGCGATGACGTTGATCTCGTTATAAAATCCTTCGGGAAACAGCGGGCGGATCGGCCGGTCGATAAGGCGGCTGACCAGGGTTTCCTTTTCGGTCGCCCCGCGTTCACGCTTGAAAAAGCCGCCGGGGATGCGCCCCGCGGCCGAATATTTTTCCTGATAGTGGACGGTGAGCGGGAAAAAGTCCTGCCCCTCCTTGACCGAGCGCGCTGCGGTAACCGCGCACAGCACGACCGTTTCGCCGAGCGTCGCCATCACGGCACCGTCGGCCTGCCGCGCAATGCGGCCCGTTTCGAGCTTGAGGGTTTGTCCGCCCCACTCGACTTCGACTGTCTTCATGTTGAACATCTGTCTTCCTTCACTCCGGTCGCCCTATGCGTAAACCGGGGCCTATGAGGCAGACTGCCGGTCTGCGAGCGGTGCGGGCGCTGGTATGGCCCTGAGGCGCCCCGCCGAATTGCGGGACATAAACAAACGGCTCCCGAAGGAGCCGCCTGAAACTATTTGCGAAGCCCGAGCTTCGTAATGAGTGCGGTATAGCGATCCATGTCGATCCGCTTCAGATAGTCGAGCAGCGTGCGCCGCTTGTTGACCATCATCAGCAGGCCGCGGCGCGAGTGATTATCCTTTGCGTGCGTCTTGAAATGCTCGGTCAGCGCGACGATCCGGTTGGTGAGGATCGCGACCTGGACTTCGGGCGAACCCGTATCGCCGGGGTGCTGGGCATATTCGCCGATGACTTCGGTCTTGCGTTCGGCAGTGATCGTCATGTGTCGTCCTTTGCGGTATCGGGTCGGAGGTTGAAGCCGCGCACCACGGTCAGCTGTCCGGTTGCGACCTTCACCAGCGCGACGGGTATTGCCCCGTCGCAGCCGAAATGGAGGCCGTCGGGTGCGGCGATCCCGTCCAACACTCGACCCTGACGGACGAGTCCTGCCTGAACGGGGGTGAGGGGGAGAGCCGGGATACCGTCCAGCCCTGCCTCAAGGGGCAAGCAGACGCCCTCAAGTCCGCGCGCCCTAGCGGCTTCGTCCAGTTTGTCCAGTGAAATCGCCTGAGCAAGGTCGAACGGCCCCGCCCGGGTGCGGTGGAGCATCGTCACATGCCCGACGGTGCCGAGCGCGAGCGCGATGTCGCGCGCCAGGCTGCGGATATAGGTGCCCTTCGAGACATGCGCGGTGAGGGTGACATGGTCGATCGCCCCGGTGGTGAACCCCGGGGCAATGCACAAATCAAAGACCGTGACCGCTCGCGTTGCCAGCACGAACTCCTCGCCCGCGCGCGCCAGGTCATAGGCGCGGTCGCCGCCCACCTTGAGCGCGGAATACGCCGGGGGGACCTGTTCGATCCTGCCGGTAAAGCGGGGCAGCACCGCTTCGACCCCGGCGAGCGTCGGCCGCACGTCGCTGGTTGCGGTCACCTGGCCCTCTCGGTCCAGCGTGTCGGTTTCGGTGCCGAAGCGAATCGTGAAGTCATAGACTTTGCTCGCGTCGAGCATTCGTCCGGCGAGTTTCGTCGCCTCACCGAGTGCGATCGGCAATACCCCGGTGGCGAGCGGATCGAGCGTCCCGCCGTGCCCGACCTTGACCTTGGGGTATCCGCCGGTGCGGAGCGCCCGCTTGACAGCACTCACTGCGCTGGTGGACCCGAGACCCAGCGGCTTGTCGAGGATGATCCAGCCGTTCAGGCCCGATCGATCACCCAAGATCGCGCGCTACTTCCGGTGCGCGGAGCAGCTGGTCGATATGCGTGCCTTCGTCGAAACTCTCATCGGCGAGGAACTTCAGCTTTGCCGCATATTTGTTCTGCACGCGCCGCGCGACCTCACTCTGCAGATAGGCCGTGTTGGTGCGCAGCGCCTTCAGCACCGCCTCCTCCTCGCGGCCCAGCAACGGTTTTACGAACACCGTCGCATGGCGCAGGTCGGGCGACATCCGGACCTCGGTGACGGTAACGACGTGCTTGGCCAGCACCTCGTCATGCACCTCGCCGCGCGCAAGAATATCGGCAAGCGCGTGGCGCACGGATTCGCCGACGCGGAGCAGGCGGACGGAGCGTTCCTGTACCTTTGGATCAGAGGGTGCGGGCACGCTCTTCGATTTCGAACGTCTCGAGGAAGTCACCCGGCTTGATGTCGTTGGTCGAATCGAACGTCACGCCGCATTCCAGCCCGGCGCGAACCTCGGCCACATCGTCCTTGAACCGGCGCAGTGAATTGACCTTGCCGTTGTAGATGATGACATCGTCGCGGGTGATGCGCGCGCGCAGATCCTTTTTGATGACGCCTTCGGTAACGAGCAGCCCGGCCGCTTTGCCGGTCTTGCCTGCCGGAAACACCGCGCGGATTTCGGCGCGGCCGACGACATGCTCGATGATCTCTGGCCCCAATTGCCCGGCCATTGCGTTCCGGACCTGGTCGGTCAGGTGATAGATCACGTCGAAATACTGGAACTCGACGCGGTCACGCTTGGCGAGTGCCGCCGCCTTGGTATTGGGACGCACGTTGAAACCGATGACCGGCGCGCCCGATGCGGCGGCCGTCTGGACGTCGCTTTCGGTAATGCCTCCCACACCTTGCGACAGGACGCGCACCTTGATGAGGTCGGTGGAAATGCGGTTGACCGCGCCGACGATCGCCTCGACCGAGCCTTGCGTATCGGCCTTCACGACGATCGGGTATTCGGCAACCTTCGCTGCGTTCAGATTGGCGAAGACGTTCTCGATGTCGACGGGTGCGGAAACCGTTCGCCGCTCCGTCGCGAGATTGGCGCGGTAGAGCGCGACTTCGCGTGCGCGCGCCTCGTTTTCGACGACCGACATCGGATCACCGGCCGATGGCACGCCCGACAGCCCGAGGATTTCGACCGGCATCGCGGGCCCCGCCTCGGTGATCTGGCGACCCTTGTCATCGATCATCGCCCGGACCTTGCCCGAATGCGGCCCGACGACGACGATATCGCCAACCCGCAGCGTACCACGCCGAACGAGGACCGTCGCAAGCGGACCGCGGCCCTTGTCGAGCTTGGCCTCGATCACGCTGCCCTCGGCCAGGCGGTCGGGATTGGCGCGCAGTTCAAGCAATTCGGCCTGGAGCTGCAGCTTTTCGGTCAGTTCATCGAGGCCGGTCTTCTTGAGTGCCGACACCTCGACATCCTGTACGTCGCCGGACAATTCCTCGACGATCACGTCATATTGGAGCAGCGCCTGACGGACCTTGTTCGCATCGGCCTCGGGCTTGTCGATCTTGGTGATCGCCACGACCATGGGTACGCCCGCCGCCTTGGTGTGGTTGATCGCCTCGACCGTCTGCGGCTTGATGCTGTCGTCGGCGGCGACGACCAGGACGACGATGTCCGTCACATTTGCGCCACGCTTGCGCATCTCGGTAAAGGCCTCGTGACCGGGCGTGTCGAGGAACGTGATCTTGTCGCCCGATTTCAGCTGCACCTGATAGGCGCCGATGTGCTGGGTGATGCCGCCCGCCTCGCCGCGCACGACGTCGGTGCCGCGCAGCGCGTCGAGCAGCGACGTCTTGCCGTGATCGACATGGCCCATGATGGTGACAACCGGCGGACGCGGCAGCAGCGTGTCCTCGGCATCGACGTCCTGTGCGACGTCGATCTCGACATCGCTTGCCGACACCCGCGTGACATTGTGGCCGAATTCGACAGCCAGCAATTCGGCCGTGTCCTGGTCGATCGTGTCGCCCATTGCCGAGGGCATGCCCATCTTGAACAGTGCCCGGATCAGGTCGTTGCCGCGTTCGGCCATGCGATTGGCCAATTCGCCGACCGTGATCGATTCAGGAATGACGACGTCGCGAATCTGCTTGGCCTGGGGCTGGCCGCTGCCGTGCGCACGCCTCTCCTTTTCGCGCGCCCGTTTCAGCGCGGCCAGCGAGCGGGCGCGGGCACCCTCTTCGCTACCCTCAAGTGCGCGGGTGACGGTCAGCTTGCCGTCGCGGCGGCGATCCTCGCCGGGCCGCGGCTTGACCGCCGGCCGTGCAAGCTCGGGACGGCGCATGGCTCCTGCAGGCGCGGGCTTGGCAAAGCGCTTTGCATCCTCCTCGCGCGCCTGGGCGACCTGAACCTCGGGCTCTACCTGGGGAGCGGGCGAAGGCTCGGCCTCGGGCTCGGGCGGCGGGAGGAGTGCGGCGGCCTCCTCGGCAAGGCGTTTTTCCTCGGCGCGACGCCGTTCCTCGTCCGTCGCGTCGATCTTCTCGCGGTCCTCGCGGCGGCGCGCTTCCTCGAGCGCGGTCATCCGCGCTTCCTCGGCCTCGCGCAGCAGGCGTTCCTGCTGCTCCCGGCGCTCGGTCGGCGTCATCGGACGGGCGGTGGGAGCCGGCGCAGGCGCGCGTGCGACCGGCGCGGCGGGGGCCAGCGGTGCCGCCACGGGTACCGCCTGAACCGGCGCCTCGACAGCAACTTCGACTTCGCCCGGACGGCCGACCATGCGACGCTTCTTGACTTCGACGACGACCGTGTTCGAACGACCGTGGCTGAAGCTCTGCTTCACCTGCCCGGTTTCGACGGTGCGCTTGATGCCCAGCGAGGGGCGCATGCCAAGCTTCGGTTTTTCAGTTTCACTCATCTAAAAATTCACAACCCTTCAAACGTCACTTGGCACGGGCGGCCCTGAACCTTGCAATGGGTTTTCGCAAGACTCTGCGCGACGCGCATGATCGATATAACCGTGCCACCGATTGATTGCGGTGCCCACCCGTTCGGCGGCACGCGCCTCTATCACCCCGATATGTACCACATTTTCGCGCCCTAGCGCTACCGACAAGATAGGGCGGGGGGCGGCGAGTACCAACCCCCGCAAATCGCTGCCTTCCTCATCCGCGCCGACGCGCCACGCCTGGTCGAGTTTGCGGTTGCCGTCGGCTCCTGCATCGGCAGCGTGATAGAGCTTGTGCAGCAAGCCCTTGCGCGCTGCTTCCTCGATCCGCTCGCTGCCCGTGACCAGGGTCGAGGCGCGGGCCTCGAGCCCCAGCCGTTCGAGTGCCGCGCGCGCGAGTGCTTCCTCGATCTGCTGGGGAAGGTCTTCGGGGATTTCGAAGTCGCTGGTCTTGAACGCCCGGGCCAGCGCGCTCTTCAACCTGCCCTTTGCGATTGCCGCTTCCAGAGTGGCGCGAGAAACGCCGATCCAGGCACCGCGTCCCGGCGCTTTGGCACGCACGTCGGGCAGCACGCGTCCGTCGGGCGCGAGCGCCAGACGGATCAGATGCGCACGTTCGCCTTTGCCACGCGTCAGGACGCAGGTGCGTTCGGGGTCATGCACGCCCCTCCCATGCCGGCGAGCATCAGCGGCCGTCGCGGACTCTGTCCCCGCTACCGGGTCATTGGGAGGATTCCGCAACTGCGTCCTCCTCTTCAAACCAGTGGGCCCGCGCGGCCATGATGATCTCGTTACCCTGTTCCTCCGAAAGATTATATTCGGCCAGGATGCCGCCCTTGGGTTCGTTCGACGGCATTGTCTTGCGGCGTGGTTCCACGCGACGCTTCTGGATCAGTTCGTCGGTCGCAAGATCGGCGAGATCATCGAGCGTCTTGATCCCTGCCTTGCCGAGCGTGACGAGCATCGCTTCGTTCAGGTGCGGCATCGCGGCCAGAGAATCCTCGACGCCGAGCGAACGGCGCAGTTCGCGATTGGCCTCCTCGCGGCGGTCAAGCGCCTCCACCGCACGGCTCTGGAGCTCCGCCCCCAGTTCCTCGTCGAAGCCCTCGATGCCCGCGATTTCGCTGACCTCGACATAGGCGACTTCCTCGAGGCTGGTGAACCCCTCGGCGACGAGCAGCTGGGCAAGAGTCTCATCGACGTCGAGTTCCTTCTGGAACAGTTCCGATCGTTCGACGAACTCCTTCTGACGCTTCTCGCTGGCGTCGGCCTCGGTCAGAATGTCGATTGCCTTGCCGGTCAGCTGGCTGGCGAGGCGCACGTTCTGGCCCCGGCGGCCGATCGCCAGCGACAGCTGGTCGTCGGGAACGACGACCTCGATCCGGTCCTCCTCCTCGTCGATGACGACGCGGCTGACGTTGGCCGGCTGCAGCGCGTTGACGACGAAGGTCGCGGTATCGGGCGACCAGGGAATGATGTCGATCTTTTCGCCCTGCATTTCCTGGACGACGGCCTGAACCCTGCTGCCCTTCATGCCGACGCAGGCACCGACCGGGTCGATGCTGCTGTCGCGGCTGATCACGCCGATCTTGGCGCGGCTGCCGGGATCGCGGGCGGCCGCCATGATCGTGATGATGCCATCATAGATTTCGGGCACCTCCTGCGCGAACAGCTTTTTCATGAAGTCAGGGTGCGCTCGGCTGAGGAAAATCTGGGGGCCGCGCGTTTCACGAACGACCTTCAGGATCAGCGAGCGGATACGGTCGCCGACCCGGACGACCTCGCGCGGGATCTGTGCATCGCGGCGGATGACGCCCTCGGCACGGCCCAGATCGACGACGACATGGCCGAATTCGACACGCTTGACGACGCCGGTAATGATCTCGCCCGCGCGGTCCTTGAACTCTTCATATTGGCGCTCGCGCTCGGCGTCGCGGACCTTCTGGAAGATGACCTGCTTCGACGCTTGCGCCGCGATCCGCCCAAATTCGATATTGGGAAGGGGATCGACGATAAAGTCGCCGACCACGGCGCCGGGCTGAAGCTTTTGCCCGTCGGCGACGCTGACCTGCTTGAAATAGTCCTCGACCTGCTCGACCACCTCGACGACGCGCCACAGCCGCAAGTCGCCCGATGTCGTGTCGATTTTGGCGCGGATGTCATTTTCCGCGCCATAGCGCTGCTTGGCGGCGCGCTGGATCGCGTCCTCCATCGCGTCGATCACGATCTCGCGGTCGATCAGCTTTTCCTTGGCGACCGCGTCGGCAATGGCAAGCAGTTCGGCTTTGTTGGCGGCGGCGGGAGCAGTGGATGCCATCAGTCGTCTTCCTCTTCGATGATTGTGTCGGCGTCCTCGGCCTTGAGGGGCGCGGTCGCCTTGATGAGTTTGTCGGTCAGGATCAGTTTTGCAGAGGCGATCGCGGCAAACGGAAACTGCATGGCGCCGTGTTTGGCGACCACGAGCACGTCCTCGTCCTCCACGCCCTTAATGTCGGCGTCGAACATCTTGCGCCCGTCGATCGGGTCGATAAGCTTGATCCGCGCCTCATGGCCCGCCCAGTCGGCGTAATCCGACAGTCGCGTGAGCGGACGATCGATGCCGGGCGAGCTGACCTCGAGCCGGTAGGCCTCCTCGATCGGGTCGGTCTCGTCGAGCAATTCGGACAGCCGCCGCGACAGCACCGCACAATCATCGAGCGTCAGCTGCCGCGTGTCGGGCCGCTCCGCCATCACCTGCAGCGTCGGATCGGATTTGCCGCCGAACATGCCGATGCGAACCAGCCGCAGGCCAAGGGCCCGGGCCTCGGGTTCGATCAGGTCAGTCAATGCGGCGATGTCCGCCATCCGTGCTCCGGAGATATGAGTTTGCCGTGCCCGAAGCGTTCTGCTCCGAGCCCAAACAACGTTACCGATGTAAGGAGATGTCCGACATAGCGTCGTCAGCCCATCAGAGCAAGGGCCGAGCGCGGTCAGTTCAACTGGCCCCGTTTCGCCATCGGTTCATCTGGTGCCGTAACTTTTCGTTCATTTTGGGCGTTACGCTCCGTTGGACCCTAACGCTGTTCTCGAGGAATCTGTCCATGCCCGGTCTTCGTTCGCTCGCTGCCACACTTGCCGTCACGCTGCTCGCCTCCGGGTCCGCCCTGGCGGACAATCCCGGCCAGGGTCAGGCATCCAGCGTTCCGGCAGACACTGTCTTTGCGATTCGCACGGTAGCAACGCTCAGCAACCCGTGGGCGATGGCGTTCATGCCAAACCACGGTCTGCTGGTCACCGAAAAGAGCGGGAATCTGAGGATCGTCTATCCCGATGAACACGTCGGCAAGCCGATCGCCGGCGTTCCCCAGGTCGTCTACGCGGGTCAGGGCGGCCTGCTCGACGTGGCGGTCCATCCCGATTTCGCCACCAATCGCTACGTCTATCTGAGCTATGCCGAGGCCGGTGCCAACGGAACGAGCGGGCTTGCCGTGGGGCGCGGCAAGCTGCTCAATGGCAAGCTGCAGGGTTTCACCGTCATCTGGCGGCAGTTTCCGAAACTTTCGGGCAGTGGCCAGTTCGGCGCGCATATGGCCTTCGCGCCCGACAAAACCCTGTTCGTGACCGCCGGCGACCGCGTCGCGATCAATTATGTTCAGGCGCTCGACAACACGATCGGCAAGGTCGTCCACCTGAACGACGATGGGACGCCGGTTGCGACCAATCCCTATTTCGGTGCCGACCCCAATGCATCGGCAATCTGGTCGATCGGTCATCGCAACGAATACGGCCTGGCATTCGACGCCGCGGGGCAATTGTGGGAGCACGAAAACGGGCCACAGGGCGGCGACGAGCTGAACCTGATCCAGCGGGGTGCCAATTACGGCTGGCCGGTCGTGTCGAACGGCCGCAACTACGGCTCGCCGACCGACGATATCCCGAATCATGATACCCATCCCGAATTCGCCGCGCCCAAGGTCTGGTGGGACCCGTCGATCGCCCCGGCAGGCCTGATCATCTACAGCGGCAAGAAATTTCCGCAGTTCAAGGGCAACGCGTTCGTCGGCGCGCTCGCCGGCCAGGAGCTGACGCGGATCGTTTTCGGCGGGACCGGGACCGGCGCGACCGAGACCGCCCGCTATGCGATGGGGACGCGCATCCGCGACCTGGCCCAGGGTGCCGACGGATCGATCTATGCGCTGGAGGACGGCAGCTCGGGACGGCTGTTCAAGCTGACGCCGAAGTAAAGCGGCCGGCCGCGTGCGATGCAGTGGCGACAACGCGGCAGAGCGTAGCGGCAATAGTGTGCAGGACCTTCTCTCGGGGTCACCGGGAGTTCGCCTGAACGCCGCAAACGATCAGGTCCGGATGTAGCGGAAGTACCAGATTTTAGGTGCAAAGTTCATATAACATCCTGATTCAAAATTGAAAAAACGCACTTTTTTGAGGCACAATTTCCTGAAAACAATCACTGGGTAAGCACCGTTTTCAGTTTACAGACCCCGATTATCCAACCACCACGTACCGCGACTAGGCCGTACTTGTGGGCCAGCCAAAACCGAATTTGCCTACATAGGACCCAATAGGCGCGGGGACCATATGAGATGCCGCACTTTGGGGCGGATCAAGCATGGTGTTGGGGTGGCGGCGAACCCGCATGAAGCCCACTAGGTCGGCCGTCATATGGACCGACCGCGTGCGTGCTTTGCACGTTCGATGAAGGCGGGCGTGCGTTGAAGAGCGGAATTTCACGCACGCCCGCCATCTGTGGAGCTGATTTGCAGTAAAGCACCAACAGGAGCGGTGGCCCCGCCCGAAAGCGGGGCCGATGCTGGCGCCTTAGCTTGGTGGGTTCCAGATGATGACCTTCTTCGAAGGATCATCGCCTGGCGCGTTGGCAATGTTGCCGTAGATCGTGCCGAATTCAGGAGCCGAGAGCGAAACCGAGACATATTCGGCGCCGGTGTTCTGCGAGAAGCGCTTCCAGCCTGCACCCAGTTCGAAGCCGTTCTTGCGGCTGACGATGCGGTAGTCGGGTTCGCTGTCCTTGGTCTTGCGGTTGTTGGGGATGATCGCGATCGGCGCGGAAACGGTCAGTGTTGCGAGGTTGCCTTCGAAGCTGTCGTCGGACTTCACGGTGAGGTTTGCGATGGTAGCCATGTCGTTTCTCCTAAAGGTTGTCGGGGACCATCCCCGATGGCGCCCAAAGAAGGGGCCGGAAGCCGCCGTCACCGCAGCGCCAGCGAAGGGCGAACCCCTTATGGGGTTGACGGCATTAGGCGTGACGAGACCCGCAGACAGGCGACAAGGAGGGGTGGTGTTCGCGCTACCGGAGAATGAAAGACCTTTGGCAATCGCTGATTTCGTTGATCAGATGTCTGACGCTTGCATCCACCGGATCACTGCCAGTAGCCCAGCAGCAATCAGCCATCACACCGAGCCAATGGCGGATCGGGAGGCATCGTCGCCCTGAACAGCGGACGGGTATCAGTGGAGGGTTCTCGCTGCATTAAACAGACTCGAATGTGCAATATCAGCTCGCACATTGACTTCTGTGCAGAATATAATCATATGAAGCCATGAAAGGACGTGCCGACATGGGTATCCAAGCCGCAGCCAAAGCGCCTGCAAAGGGGCTTGCCAAGAGCCTCGATCGCAAGGATCTGACGGGACCAGCCCTGCGCACGTTCTTCCGCATTGCCGATGCCTGGGGCCTGAAAGAGCAGGAGCAGATGCGCTTGCTCGGTCTGGAGAGCCGCTCGACCTTTCAGTCTTGGAAGCGCGGCGTGATTGCGGCGTTGCCTAAAGATGCGCTGGAGCGGATTTCCTATGTCATGGGCATCTACAAGGGCCTGCACATCCTGCTGCCCAAGACGGCCGATGATTGGGTACGCAAGCCCAACAAGGCGCAGGTCTTTGGCGGCACCACGGCGCTCGAACGGATGATGTCGGGCAATGTCGCCGACCTATATGTAGTGCGCCAGTATGTTGATGGGCAGCGTGGCTGACCCGTGGACATTCCCACGTCTGAAGTCCGCTGGACGCCCTGCTATCGCATCATCCCGAGCAGATTTCCGCCGATCTCGCTGTTTGAGGCGGTTGCCGACCCTGCCGACCTCGAAGCGGTCTATGCCATTGAGGCGATGACCAATGACCGCCTGCGCGACGAGGCGGGTGAATTGTCGCTCGTGCCGCCAGAGGACCGCGTCTCGGGCCCTGGTTCCTCGCCGATCATGGCGGCGTTCACCCACCTCAATCCAGTCGGCGACCGTTTCACCGACGGGAGCTACGGCGTCTTCTACGCTGGCCTGACACTGGCAACCGCAATCGCCGAAACCCGCTATCACCGCACGCATTTCCTTGAGGCCACCGACGAACCGGCGCAGGAACTCGATATGCGGGTCTATGCGGTCGATCTCGACGCGAGCCTTCACGACATCCGGGGGCAGCGGGAAGCGCTGCCAGCGCTTTATCATCCAAGCAGCTATGCCGTGTCGCAAGAGACAGCGCAGAACTTGCGCCATTCAGGGTCGGACGGCATCGCTTACGAAAGCGTCCGCGATCCTGGTGGCGAATGTGCCGCCGTTTTCCGGCCCCGGCTGTTGTCGAATTGCCGTCAGGAACGGCATTTGTGCTATGTCTGGGATGGGCGCGCAATCAGTACGGTCTATGAGAAGCGGTTGTTGGACAGTTAAAATGTTGGCTGTTTTGCGCTCCAATCTCAACTGCTCCGCCGCCGAAAAATTTCCCCTAAGCTCTCGTCTGCGCAGTCGGTTTTCGGCTCGCCGGAAGGGCAAAGTCTGGGACTTACCTGCCGTTCACCAGCAACGTGTCGAACGGCAGGTGTTGCCAAGAGCGGACACCCGTCGTCTGCCCGACTGCCACCGCAGAACGACGGAGATTGGGCCGATTGCAGACGGGCAGGTTTTGGGAAGAGTTTACCGGGTAGCTGCGCCTGCGCCTGGGACGGACACTGCAGCTGTCCGCAGTTTTCAATAATTCGGTGCCTAAGCGTCTCACCGTCGGTATACAAGCATATATGCATCTGATTCGCATATAATATGGGAGGACAGGTCGTTATTCTTCGCCCGAGCGATCGGCATTGCCGCTTGGTCGCCGATAGTCCGATTCCATCGGTGATCAGCGATCCCAGGCTGCCCGATAACCCGATCATCGCGTGCAACCAGCCGTTCTGCAACCTTACAGGCTACACTGCGGACGAGGTGGTCGGGCGCAATTGTAGGTTCCTATCAGGCCCCGCAACGGAGCCGTGGCTTTCCGAAGAGATCCGCCGCGGCGTACGGGAACATCGCCCGGTGCTCGTCGAGATCCTCAACTACAAGCGCAACGGACAACCGTTCCGCAACGCCGTGCTCGTCGCGCCGATCTACGACGAGAACGACACGCTGATGTATTTTCTCGGGTCGCAGGTCGAGATCGATGCCGATGCCGCGCCGCAGACGAGCATGCGCCGAATCCGCGCGGCGGAAATGGTCAAATCGCTGTCGCTGCGGCAGGGACAGGTGTTGAAGTTTGTCGCCAACGGTCTGCTCAACAAGCAGATCGCCGGCGAACTCGGCCTGTCGGAAAAAACCGTGAAGATGCATCGGGCGATCCTGATGGGCCGACTGGGGGTCAACACCACCGCAGACCTGATCCGGCTGGCGGTCGAAGCTGGGCTATAGCGCGGAGATAGACCGGGTACGGGCCAAGGTCCGTATCGCGGCCTGATCGTCGGTCTTATATCACAGAGTCGGTCGTCACGGTGGCGGCACCAGGGCAGTCATAGCCAGCCCGTTCCTGGTTTAGGTGCGACCCCTCCGTTCACCTTGCTGTTGCCGTGGCGCCATCTTTAGGGGGGCGCCGAAACTCGGTACCGACATCGGGCCTCCTCAACATGCCGGCACGCCATCGACGCGAGCCAGGCGATCACGGTGATGGAGACCCCAATGGATGTCGTAACCCCCTTCCAGTTTTCGCTGGTGTACAATGCCTTCTCGTTCACGCTCGCGGCCATGGGCGCGGCGACCGCATTTCTGTGGCTCAGCCGATCGCAGGTCGCGCCCGCCTATCGGACTGCCGTTGCAATCTCGGGATTGGTTACGGGCATCGCGGCCTATCACTATCTGCGTATCTTCCAGAGCTGGAACGAAGCCTACGTCCTGAAGGACGGCCTCGTCACCGCGACCGGCTTCGCGTTCAACGACGCCTATCGCTACGTCGACTGGCTGTTGACGGTGCCACTGCTGCTGATCGAACTCGTGCTCGTGATGCGGCTGTCGCCCGAACAGACCTCGTCGAAGACACTACGATTGGGATCGGCGGCGGCGCTGATGATCGTGCTGGGCTATCCCGGCGAGATCGCGACCGACATTCCGACCCGTGCGCTGTGGGGCACGCTGTCCGCGATCCCGTTCGTCTACATCGTCTGGGAATTGTTCCGCGGGCTTGGCGAATCGATCGAGCAGCAGCCAGTCGAAGCGCGCAATCTGGTGCGCAAGGCACGGTTGCTGACGTTCGCGTCCTGGGGCTTTTACCCGATCGTCTACATGGCCCCCTACGCCGGGCTGACCGGCGCGACCGCGACCACCGTCATCCAGCTTGGCTACACGATCGCGGATATCGTCGCGAAAGCCGGCGTCGGCGTGCTGATCTTCATGATCTCAATGCGCAAGTCGCAGGCAGAGGCCCATGGTGCCGTCGTTCACGCTCACTGACCGTCGACCGAGCCGCGGCGTATCCTCAAATGCCCGCATCGATCCCGTCCGCCGCGTCCCCATGGGGCGCGGTGGCGGTGTGCATTGGGGGTTCTGGGTCGCCGCCGCCGGCCTGACGCTTGCCCTTCTCGCGCGCCTGCCGCTGACTGGATCGTCGGCCACGCTGGTCGCGACGCTCGTCTTTATCGGCGGGGGAATGCCGCACGGTGCGTACGACATCGCGCTGCTCGCGCGGATCGGCACGACAAGCCCACGCCAACTCGCAACTGCCGTGCTGGCCTACGTCGCGGTTGCCGGAACGATGGCCGCGCTATGGCTGACGATGCCGCTCGCTGCTCTCATCGTGTTTCTGGCGGTGGCCGCGGTTCATTTCGGCGAAGACTGGACCATGATCGGCGAGCCGCTGCTCAAGGTGGCGGCGGGCACCGCGATCATTGCGGCCCCCGCGATCGGCCATCCGACCGAGGTGGCACGGTTGTTCGCCGCAATTGCCGATGGTGACGGCGGACTGATCGTCGCGCGCACCATGCTCGCCGTCGCGCCCGTCGCATTGCTCGTTACCGTTGTCGGCATCGTCGTGGCATGGCGCGACGGTGCGCGCGCGTGGGCGGCGGCGATGACGATCGCGATCGCGATGCTGATCGTCGCGCCCCCCGTCGCTGGGTTCGCGCTATTCTTTGTCTTCCTTCATTCGCCGCGGCATCTCGCTGCTGCGCGGACCAGCCTGCGCGACATGTCGCTGTTCCGCTGGCTGGCAACGGGGGCGGGAATGTCGGCGGCGGCGATCGTCGGATGGCTCGCATTGTCGACCAGCCTGCCGCGTTTCCTTACTCCCGATATCACCGCGCAGGCGTTCCAGTTGCTCGCCGCGGTGGCGGTGCCGCATCTGCTGTTGTCGCGCTGGATCGAACGGCGGCTTGCCCGGCGCGGTCGGCACCGTCAAGACGCATCAGTCACAGGGATAATACCGTCTTGAGCCATCAGCGTGCGATTGTCATCGGATCGGGGATCGGGGGCATCGAATGCGCGATCCGCCTGCAGAGCCTCGGCTTCGACACCCAGATCGTCGAACAACTCGCCGATGTCGGCGGGCGCGCCTATGTCCGGCGCGCCGATGGCTTCGTGTTTGACATGGGGCCGACCGTCCTCACCGTCCCCCATTTCATCGAGGAATTATTCTCGCTCGAACGCGATCACGCGATGCTCGACGAGCCCGACTTTCCGGCCGCGGTGCTCGCCGACGGGCAACGCGTAACCTCGGGCAGCAGCGGCGGCCCCAATACCCGGCGCTATGTCGATATCGTGCCAATCCTGCCGTTTTACCGGATCTATTTCGACGACGGCAGTTTCTTCGACTACGATGCCGATCCGGCCAACGTCCGCGCGCAGATCGCGCGGCTCGCGCCCGAGGATCTCGAGGGCTACGAACGCTTTCACGAGGCGGCGCGCGCGATCTTTCAGCGCGGTTTCCTCGAACTCGGCTACACTTATTTCGGCTCGATCGGATCGATGGTCTCGGTCTTGCCAGACCTGCTGAAACTCGGTGCGATCCAGCCCCTGTTTTCGCTGATCAGCAAATATTTCAAAAGCGACAAGATGCGGCAGGTTTTCAGTTTCGAACCGCTGCTGATCGGTGGCAATCCGCTCAAAGTGCCCGCGATCTACGCGATGATCCATTTCGTCGAAAAGACCTGGGGCGTGCATTATGCGATGGGCGGCACCGGGGCGCTGGTCGCCGCGATGGTCCGCAAGTTCGAGGAACTCGGCGGATCGGTAAGGCTCGGCACGAAGGTCGAACGGATCGATGTCGAACGGCGTGGGCGCAAGCGGGTGGCGACCGGCGTGACCTTGGCTGAAGGCAAAACGCTCGCCGCCGATCTGGTCGTCTCGAATGCGGATTACGCGACAACCTACCTCCGCCTGATCGACAAAACGCACCGCCGCATCAACCGCGACGCGCTCGTCAAGTTTCGCAAACAGAGTATGTCGCTGATGGTGATCTATTTCGGCTACCGGATGCAGCCGGGCGACCCCAATCTGCGCCACCACAACATCATCCTCGGGCCGCGCTACGAAGCGCTGCTGACCGACATCTTCGACCGGAAAATCCTCGGTGACGATTTCTCGCAATATCTCCACATCCCGACGCTCACCGACCCCAGCCTGGCACCGTCGGGACACCACGCCGCCTACACGCTGATCCCGGTGCCCAACAACCAAAGCGACATCGACTGGGATGCGGTCGGCGAAGGATTTGCCGACACGGTGCTGACCTTCCTCGACGAACGCGGCTATATCCCGAATTTGCGCGAGCGGATCGTCCATCGCAGCTTCGTGAGCCCCGATTATTTCGAACAGGTGCTGGGATCGCATGTCGGCAACGGCTTCGGGGTCGAACCGCGGCTGACGCAGACCGCCTTCTTCCGCCCGCACAACCGCAGCGAGGATGTGAGCAACCTCTACCTGGTTGGTCAGGGCACGCAGCCTGGTGGCGGCACGCCGTCGGTAATGATGTCGGCCAAGATGACCGCGCGAGAGATTGCGCGCGATTTCGAGATCGACCCCGCAATCGTCGGCGGCGTCCCTGCCTCCGAGACCGCCGATCGACGCCAAGTCGCCTAGCTTGCCAGCATCTGGTCGGCGAGCCGTCGGCCGGACAGCCAAGCACTTTCGATCCGCGGCGCTAGCAACCAGTCGCCCGCGACGCCGAGTTGCTCATCCTCGCTCCACAGCCATCCCAGATCGGTCGCGGTGGCGCGGGCATAACGCCAGCGATGCCCAGCGCGAATGATAGGTGTAGGCATAGCGCCCGCAATTTGTGTGGCCAGCGCTGCGATCAGCGCATCGACGACGTCATCGACCGGGTCTTCGAGATGCGCGATCGACCATTCTGGGTTTGCCTGCACCACCCACGTTTCCACGGCGGAACGCCCCGGCTTCGCACTGTTGTGTGCTGCCCAGCCGATGATTCCGGCATCCCTGATGATATCGTCGGCGATCGTCAGCGGCGCGGCGAAGCCGAGCATTGCGGTCCAGCACGGCGTCGATCGGCACGCCAGCGCCTCACTCGCCATCGCCGGATCGTGCCGCGCGAGCAGCGGTGCCGCCTGTTCCGCAGGGGTAGCGACCACGATTGCGTCGAAGATTTCCGTCGCGGAACAATCGAGGTGCCAGCCGGCCGAGGTGCGGCGAAAGTCCGCGACGGCGTGGTTCCAGTGCACCTCGGTATGCGCCGCCAGATGTCTGACGATCGCGTTCATTCCCGGCGTGCCGACCCATGCCTCCGGTCCTGCGGTTGGCCAGCGCGCGATCACCCCAACCGCTTCCCAAGCCTTTACCGCGTTGAGGAACGCTGCATCCCGCGCGGTCAGATATTGTGCGCCATGATCAAACGACAGGTTGCCGTGGGGTGTCTCGACGCGGCGGGTGGCCATCCGCCCGCCTGCGCCGCGGCCCTTATCGAACAGGGTGACGCGATGGCCTCCCTCTTGCAGCCGCACCGCGCAGGACAAGCCCGCAATGCCAGCACCGACGATCGCAACATTCATCCGCATTCCCTTGGGCTCGACGCCTCCTAGCTGCGATCAAGAATCGAACGACCGGCGGCATCGCTGCCGCCGGTCGAGGATTGGCGCGGCGCTCAGCCCTTGGGCAGCAACACCGTATCGATCACGTGGATCACGCCGTTGGTGCACGCGATATCGGCGGTCACGACCTTGCCGCCGTTGACGGTAACGCCGTTGGTGCCATCGACATGCACGGTCGAACCGCCCGCGGTGGCGGGGTCCATGACCTTCCCGCTGACGTCGGCGGCCATCACCTTGCCCGGCAGGACGTGGAGCAGCAGGATTGCGGTCAGCTTTTCCTTGTTCTCCGGCTTGACGAGATCATCGACGGTGCCTGCGGGCAGCGCGGCAAAGGCATCGTCGGTCGGCGCGAACACCGTGAAAGGTCCCTCGCCCTTCAGCGTGTCTACCAGACCGGCAGCTGTCACTGCGGCGACTAGCGTCTTGAACGATCCCGCAGCAACGGCGGTATCGACGATGTCATGCGTCGTCTCTGTCATAAATAGTCCTTGAAAAGGCACGGGACTTGAAAGTCCGCTTGCCGGAGGTTTGCTCAGGACACCGTCACGGTGCGCACGATCGATCAATCGATGGTGTTCACGGTTTCGATCCTCGCAGTCCTGCTTCCCCATTCTACGATGTTTGCGCCATACCGACTTTAGGCCATGTTGTCCGTACACCTCGGCCAATCGGTACCCGACCTGTCGAGCAAGTTTCAATTTGTGGCGCCGGGGTATGTCATCCGGCGCCACCCATTGTCTTAGGGCATCAATACGGTGTCCACCACGTGCACCACGCCGTTGGACTGCATGACATCTGCCGTCGTGACGGTCGACTTGCCGCCTTTGGCGTCGGTCAGAACGATCTTTCCGTTGGTTACGCGCGCGGTCAGTGCCTCACCCTGCACGGTTTTCAGCGTCGCCTTGCCGCCCCCGGCCTTGATGGCGGCCAGCGCGGCCTGCGCAGTAATCTTGCCCGCCACGACGTGATAGGTCAGGATACTCGCCAGCTTGGCCTTGTTCTCCGGCTTCAAAAGCGTCGTGACCGTACCAGAGGGTAACTTTGCAAAGGCCGCGTTCGTCGGTGCGAACACCGTGAATGGACCAGGCCCGGAAAGCGTCGCGACCAAGTCGGCTGCCTTCACCGCGGCGACGAGCGTGCTCAGATTAGTGGCGGCGGAGGCATTTTGAACGATCGTCTTGTTTGCATACATGGCGGCACCGCCG
>JBBRRC010000010.1:0-95692 GCA_038225385.1 Sphingomonadales bacterium
CGCGTCCCACCAACCGGTGCGCCCGCGCCACAACGCGGCGAAATCCGAAAAGCCCATAGCTCAGCACTCGTGGACCGCGGCTTCCTGCTTTGGAGGATATCGTACGCCTGCCGGCATCCGATATCCTTCACAGTAGCGGACCAGCAGTCGCGGGGATCGGTTGCCTAAAAGCGGCTGTTCGTTCACCTTCCGCGCAGACGCGCTGGTCTGGCGCAAGACGCAACTCGGGTAGCTGCGCATGAACGATGCGGAAGATAACTGGTCGGAGGACGACGAGAACAATCGGTATGAACAGATCGATCCCGAAGAAGGCTGGGATGCAGAGTTTGCGGACGATCTGGTCGGATCGACGCTTTACGTAGGTTTGACGTTTGTCGACCGTGATGGTGTCGTCAAAAGACGAGAACAGGTCTTTGGAACAGTCCAAAGCGTATCCATCACCGCTGGTATAAAGCTGCTGCAGACTAACGGGGAGATGTTCACGATGGCTAAGGTTCTAGACGCCATCGATCCGGGGGAACGGGACCGCTATCAGTTTAGCGAAGGCGATGAGCTTGTCGAAAACCCGGACTTTGTGGCTTGGATAACAGCGATAGAGCCGCTGCGAAGTTGATTCGGGCCTAGTGTGCTGGCGGATCTGAATGGCCGCAAACGTAAACCTGCGCCGCAAAGCGGACCGTCGCCTAACCACCCAACGTCTGTCGCTCAGCCCTAACCGCGCAAGCCGCCGTTCGTAGGACCCCACCCTAACCGGCGATGGCACCAGCACGCTTCACCAGCGCGTCGGTGCTCAGTGCCTCGGCAAACAGGAATCCCTGATAGTAATTGCATCCCTCGGCGGCGAGGAGTGACAATTGCTCCTCGGTCTCGACGCCTTCGGCGATGACCGCGAGACCCAGCGAACGGGCCATGTCGATGACGCCGCGCACCACGACCCGGTCACGCGTCGTCCCGGCGATATCCTGCGCCAACCCCTTGTCGATCTTGAGATAGTCGAGGGGCAGCGCCTTCAGCCACGCGAGGCTTGAATAACCCGTGCCGAAATCATCGATCGCCACGCGGATTCCACCTGCGCGCAGGGCGGCGAACACCGACGCCGCGGTCGCCAGGTTCTCGATGAGCCCGCTCTCGGTAATCTCGACCGTCAACCGGCTGCGGGCAAAACCGGTCGCGTCCACCAGCGCGAGAAAGCGTTCGGCGGCATCGGTACCGGATATGTCGCCCGAGGTCAGGTTGATCGACAGGCGCAGTCCCTGCAGCGCCGGTGGCCAGGCGACGGCCTTTTCGAGCGCGCGCCGCTGGATATGGTCGGAAAGCGCGCCGAGATAGTCGGACCGCGCCGCAACCGCGAACAATGTCGCCGCGCCCAGATCACCATGCGCCGGATGTGCCCAGCGGGCGAGCGCCTCAACGCCGACGACCCGTCCCGATGATACTTCGACCTGCGGCTGGAACAGGATCTCGATCTCGTTGGCGGCCAATGCGCGCCGCAAATCCGCCTCCAGCGTCGCGTCGAACAACGCTTCGTCGACGTCCTCCGCACCGACCGCGTAGACGGGTGTTCCGTCCGACAGCCGCGCCCGCGCCAGCGCGCCGCTCGCTCGCCGCAACAGGGCGACCGCGTCCTCCCCGGCTGCGCTTTCGACGACGCCGATCCGGCACCCGATGGTGACGATGTGTCCGCCCACCATGAACGGGCGGTCGATCCGCGCGACGACCTCCTGCGCCAGCGCCACGCCCCGGCCCGCAGGGACCAGCACCGCGAACTCGGCCCCCGCGACCCGCGCGGTGGTCGCGGCCGGGTCGATTTCCCGAACCGTCGCACTGATCCGCTGCGCGACCGAGCCCAGCAATTCGTCGCCGATCTCACGGCCATAGGCCGCATTGACGTTCTCGAAACGCGTTGCGGCGATCAGCAGCGCGGACACGCGCCCCTCGGCCATGCGCTCCTCGATGGCGCGCGTCGCCACCGCCCCTTCGGCAATCGCCGCCAATGTGCTCGGCATCGGCTGGGCCTGACCGGCGCGCGGTCCCGCGATCAGCCGAACCGCCTGCGATAATTCGATCGGCGGGAAGGGACTGGTCATATAGTGCGTGGCGCCCGCGTCGATGGCCGCAGTGATCCATTTGACGTCGCGGCCGGGGACGATCGCCAGTATGTTGGCGTGCCCGGCCAGCGCCCGGATCGCGGTCAGCGCCTGCAGGGCATCGTCGCGCAGGTCGATCACGGCGCACCCTGCCCCGGCGTCGGCCAGGCGTTCGCGCGGGCTCGCAAAGCCGCGTGACCCGACGACCCGCCATCCGCTCCGTGACAAGTTCGTGACCAGCGCGTTGCGGTTGACACTGGACATCGCCAATATGCTCGCCGGGCCGCCGCTGTTGCTCGCGCTGTTCAAACCGTCTCCTCTGATCACGCAATGCTAGCCATGGCCACGGGCAAGTCCAGCACGGTCATACGGGCTCGGCTTGTCGTCGGCACCGGGTGCGAGTAGCACGCGCCTATGACGGCGACCAAGACAGCACCGGGCGTGATGCACGACGGCATCGGCCGGCGGATCGACTATGTCAGGCTGTCGCTCACCGACCGTTGCGACATGCGCTGCCGGTACTGCATGTCCGAAGACATGATCTTCATGCCGCGCGCAGAGATTTTGACGCTCGAGGAAATCGCGGAGCTCGCGCGACGCTTTGTCGAGCGAGGGGTGCGGCGGATCCGACTGACCGGTGGTGAGCCACTCGCGCGGCGCGGTGCCGTGCAGGTCGCGACCGAGATCGGCAAGCTGATCGGTCACGGACTGGAAGAACTGACGCTGACGACGAACGCCAGTCGCCTCGCCGAACACGCCACGGACCTGCGCGCCGCAGGAATCGACCGCATCAACGTCAGCCTCGACAGCCTCAATCCCGATCGTTTTCGCCATGTGACGCGGACCGGCGACCTCTCGCGGGTGCTGGCGGGTATCGAAGCCGCCGCAGGCGCGGGCATGGCGATCAAGGTCAACATGGTCGCGCTGAAGGGGGTCAATGACGACGAGATCGTGCCGATGTTGCGGTGGTGCGCCGCGCGTGGCTTCGACTTGTCGCTGATCGAAACGATGCCGCTCGGCCCGATCGACGACCGTACCGACCATTTCTTTCCCCTGTCCGCCGCGCGTGAGCTGATAGAGCAGGCCTATCTGCTCGTGCCGAGCACGCAGCGGACGGGTGGTCCGGCGCGATACTGGCAGGTTCCCGAACTCGGCATGACCCTCGGCTTCATCTCGCCGCTGACCCAGAATTTCTGCGAAAGCTGCAACCGCATCCGGGTGTCGGCCTCGGGTCAGCTCTATATGTGTCTGGGGCATGAGGATCGCATCGACCTGCGGGCGGCGTTGCGGTCGAATGACGAACGGGCGCTCGACGCGGCCATCGACCAGGCGTTGCGCCTGAAGCCCGCGCGTCATGATTTCGCGATCGCGACGCCCGCGACCCGCCGCCACATGAACGTCACCGGCGGATGATTGCAGAGCCCCGTCGCGCGCTGCTCGTTTCGCCGACCGAAGCCGCACAGGATGCCGCGGTCAGGCTGAAGGCCCGGCGCGACTGGGTCGAGCCCGATCAGGCGGAAATGGTGGTTGCGCTTGGCGGCGACGGCTTCATGCTCCAGGTCCTCCACGCCATGCTCGAACGGCGGCGGATCGTGCCCGTATTCGGCATGAACCTGGGCACTGTCGGGTTTTTGATGAACGAATGGCGCGACAAGCATCTCGATGAACGCATCGAGGGCGCCCGCCTGTTCAACGTCGCGCCGCTGACGATGGAGGCGACGACCATCGACGGCGAGCGCATTACCCTGCCCGCGATCAACGAAGTCTCGCTGCTGCGCGAAACCCGGCAAACCGCCAAGCTGGAGGTGAGCGTAAACGACCGGGTCGTCATTCCCGAACTTGTCTGCGACGGGGTTCTGGTGGCGACACCGGCGGGCTCAACCGCCTATAATTTCTCGGCGCAGGGACCGATTTTACCCCTTGGGTCGGCATTGATGGCGCTCACCCCGATCAGCCCGTTTCGTCCCCGGCGCTGGCGCGGTGCGATCCTTACCGAAAGCGCGCGCGTCGACTTTCGCGTGCTCGACGCGGTCAAGCGCCCTGTTTCTGCCGTCGCCGATCAGCACGAAGTGCGCGATGTCGCCACGGTCAGCGTGTCGATCGACCGCGGTCAGACGCTCAAGCTGCTGTTCGATCCCGAACATGCGCTCGACGACCGGATCGTGATGGAGCAGTTCCTGGTCTGAGCGACTTGCAAAGGCGCGGAGCGTCGTTATACGCCCGGTCGTGCGCTGTTCCCCGATAGCTCAGCGGTAGAGTAGGTGACTGTTAATCACTTGGTCGTTGGTTCGAATCCAACTCGGGGAGCCAGTGTATTTCCCCGTCTCTTGTTTGACGACGCCCGGCGGCGCAGATTGACGTCCGTATAGCGCAAACCTGTTTGCGCTTTCGACGGCGATGCTAATTCTGTCACGAAGGCGCACTAACTTAGTCGAAATTGCCATTTGTCGTCCGCCGGGAACAACAATCCCGGCCCCACAGGAGACAGCATGATGAGCACGGTCACCACAGCCGACGGCGTCGATATTTTCTACAAGGACTGGGGTCCGCGGGACGGCCAGCCCATCGTCTTCCATCACGGCTGGCCGCTCAGTGCCGATGACTGGGACAATCAGATGATGTTTTTCCTCGGTCACGGCTTCCGGGTCATCGCGCATGATCGCCGCGGTCACGGCCGGTCGAGTCAGACCGATACGGGCAACGACATGGATAGCTACGCCGCCGACGTCATCGCGCTGACCGATGCTCTCGACCTTCAGAACGCCGTGCATATCGGTCATTCGACCGGCGGCGGCGAAGTTGCGCATTACGTTGCGCGCGCGCGGCCGGGCCGCGTCGCCCGGGCGGTGCTGATCTCGGCGGTCCCGCCCATCATGGTGAAATCGGCAGACAACCCCGATGGCGTGCCAATCGAGGCATTTGACGACTTTCGGGTCCAGACTGCAACGCGCCGCGCTCAATTTTACGTCGAGGTGCCGGCAGGTCCCTTTTACAATTTCAACCGCGACGGCGTGGAAACCATTCAAGGCGTCGTCGATAACTGGTGGCGGCAGGGGATGATGGGCGGGATCAAGGCCCACTACGACTGTATCAAGGCCTTTTCAGAGACCGATTTCCGCGACGATCTGAAGGCCATCGACGTGCCGGTCCTGGTGATGCACAGCGTCGATGATCAGATCGTGCCCTATGCCATTTCGGGTCCGCTATCGGCAAAACTGCTTAAGAATGGCACGCTCAAGACTTACGAGGGTCTGCCGCACGGGATGTGCACGACGCATCCTGAAATCGTGAATGCCGACCTTCTCGCGTTCATTCAAAGCTGAGTAATACTCGCTCGCGAGCTTGGCATCGCCGCCGAACGGGGGCTAAGTCAGGTCATGCATATAGGACCCCTGAAGATCAAAGCGCAGATCTATTGCGGCGAAGAGATTGCGATGGGACCCGGCAAGGCCGACCTGCTCGAAGCGATCGCGCGGACCGGCTCAATCTCAGCGGCCGGTCGCAGCCTTGGCATGAGCTACCGCCGGGCGTGGCTGCTCGTCGATGTCATGAATCGCTGCTGGACCGAGCGGCTCGTCGAAACCGTCATCGGTGGCGGTGCGGTCCGCGGTGCGTCGATCACGCCCACTGGCATCGAGGTGCTGGCCGCCTATCGTGCATTGGAAGCGAGCATCACCGAGGTGGCACGCGGATCGAAGCACGACAGGCTGTCCTCGCTGTTGAAGACCGCGCCGTCAGAACGAAACTGATCTGATCGCTTCTAACGCTGTTTTCCCGTGATTATCTCTATATACGACGGAATACAGAGTCGTTTGCGACCGAAGCGGGGGCAGTCAGTGATGAAATATATAACGGCGTGCGGATGGCTCGTGGCATTCGCTTCCGCTGCGGCGATTCCCCGGAACGTGCAGGCCGGTACCGAGCTCGTCGATGCGCAGCCAGCCAGGCCGATCATCGTCACCGCACGCCGCCGGGCCGAGGACGCTGAAACGATCCCCGGCTCGCTGTCGGTGGTCGATCGTGCGCTGCTCGACCGCTCCTACACCGTGAACACGCAGCAGCTGAGCCAGCTCATCCCCAGCCTCGGCTACAGCTCCGCGAACCCGCGCAACACGGCGTTCACGATCCGGGGCCTCGGTAGCAGCGTGGTGTCGGTCAGCCAGGCCAACGACGGTCTGGAGCCGGGCGTCGGCTTCTATGTCGATCAGGTCTACCACGCGCGCCCCGCCACTGCCGCGTTCGATTTTACCGATATCGACCAGGTCGAGGTGTTGCGTGGTCCGCAGGGCACGTTGTTCGGCAAAAACAGCACTGCGGGTGCCATCAGCATTACTACCCTGCCTCCCAGCTTTACGCCCGAAGCACGGGAGGAAATTTCGGTCGGCAACCAGAATTTCGTCCAGGCCAAGGGGTCGGCATCGGGACCGATCGGCGACGCGCTTGCCTTTCGTCTGTCGCTGCAGAGCACCCGGCGCGACGGCGTTATTCGCAATGTCGCGACCGGCCATTATCAGAACGATCTGGGTAATCAGGCGGTTCGGGGCCAGCTGCTGTTCGCGCCTGCCGATCGTTTCCGGGTTCGCCTGATTGCCGATTTCGCCAATTTCCAGAACGAATGCTGCACTCAGGTGTACGTGCGCACCGCCCCCACGCTGCGTCCGCCCGCCCGGCAATATCCGGGCCTGATTGCTGGCCTCCCCGCGCCATATATCGGCTACGCGCCGCCCAGCACGAACCCTTACGATCGCAAAACCGATATCGATGCGCCGCTGGCGGTCGACACCAATGAGGGCGGGGTCTCGGGAATTGCCGACTGGATTTTGGGATCATCGACCCTGACGTCGATTACGGCGTGGCGCTTCTGGAACTGGGATGCGGCAAACGACCGCGACTACACTGGTCTGCCGATCCAGCTGGTCCAGCACATTCCCTCGCGACAGGATCAGTATAGCGAGGAGCTGCGGCTGGCATCGAACGGCAACGGGCGACTGACTTATGTGGCCGGGCTGTATTTCTTTCGCCAGCGCATCATCGGCCACCCCATATCCATCTACGGTCCGGCTGCCGCCTATTGGCTGATCGGGCGCACCACCGGCACGGCGGCGACGCCGGTTCCGGGCGATCTGCTGGACGGTTACGGGACAACGGGTCGCACGGACTTCCGCTCGGACAGCTATGCGACCTTTGCCGAGGTCAACTGGAAGCCGCTCGATCGGCTCACCCTGACCGCCGGTCTGCGCTACACCTATGAAGAAAAGGCCGGCACTTATTCAGCCACTGTGTTCGGCGGTCTGCAGACGACAAATACGGCGCTCAACGCCGCCAAATTGTCGGTCCTGCGTCCGCAAGCCTACAGCGCCCGGCTCAGCGACGGCAGTCTCACCGGTCGTGCCAACATCGCCTATCAATTCACGCCTCAGGCACTCGGCTATGCAAGTTTTGCGCGTGGATCAAAATCGGGGGGCATCAACATGTCCGGCCTGCCGCTCGATGCTAACAACCAGCCGGTGCTGGGCACGGCCGTCGTCCGGCCCGAGCGCAATACCGCCTATGAGGTCGGGCTGAAGACGCAGTTCTTCGACCGTCGCCTCATCGTCAACATCGACGGTTTTTACACCGACGTTCGCGACTTTCAGGCCAATGTCACCGATACGTCGGCAACCGTTGCGCTGCGAACATATCTCGCCAACGTCGCCAAGGTTACCGTCAGGGGAATAGAAGCCGACGCCACGGCACACATCGGACGCGGCCTCTCACTTCGCGCGTCGGCCGCCTATGCCGACGGGGTCTATGATTCCTACCCCAACGGCCCCTGCCCGATCGAAGCAATCGGCAACGGTACAAGCCGGTGCGACCTGAGCGGGAAGCCCCTGTCGAGCCTGCCCAAATGGTCGGTGACGCTCGGCGGCGACTATGCCGTGCCCGCGACGATCGCGAACACGCACGGCGACATTTATATCCATGCCGACGCGAATGGGCGAACCTCCGTGTTCGGTGATCCGACCGATTCCGCCTATACGGTCATCAGGGGCTATGGCGTCGTCAACGCCAGCATCGGCTTTCGCGCAGGCGGTCGCTGGGAAGTCGCGGTCTTTGCCCGCAACCTGTTCGACAAGAACTATATCCAGAACCTGACCGTGCAGGCGGGCAATTCAGGTCTGATCGTCGGGACGCCGAGCGATCCTCGCAGCTTTGGCCTCACCTTGCGTGCGCGCCAGTAACAGGGGGGCGACGGTTATGCGGCCTTCTGCGCCGCGACGGGGTTGCTGAACTCCATCGTTCCGTCGTCGATCCTGCCAAAGCGGAGCGTCATCAGGTCGAGCGCATAATTCTGGTTGAGTTTCCAGGGTTTTTTGGACCCCTGTTTCGGCAGCATCGCGGTCGCGCGCTGGACGTAGCCCGAGCTGAAATCGAGGAAGGGTTCTTCGGTGATACTCGGGTCCGATCGCCGGGGCGTCGCGATCGCCACATGCCGCCGGTCCATGTGATTGAGCAATCGACAGACGAATTCGGACGTCAGGTCGGCCTTCAGCGTCCATGATGCATTGGTATAGCCGAACACGAAAGCGAGGTTGGGGACGTCGCTCGCCATCATCCCCTTGTAGGTCAGCGCGTGCGACAGGTCGATCGCCTCGCCGTCCCGGTATAGTTTCACATCGCCGAGCAGGTTCAGCTTCAAACCCGTTGCCGTCACGACAATGTCTGCGGGCAGCTGCTTGCCCGATGCCAGCGTCAGCCCTTCGGGCGTAAAGCGCTCGATCGTGTCCGTCACGACCGACGCGCGACCGGCATTCAGGGCATCGAACAGGTCCGCGTCGGGCACGAGGCACAGCCGCTGATCCCAGGGATTGTAACTTGGCGTGAAATGCGTCTCGACGTCATAATCGGGTCCGAGATGGTCACGCACCATCGCGATCAGCCGCTCCTTGGTCTCGGCGGGTTTGCTGCGGGCCAGGCGGTAGAAAAACAGCTGCCAGAGCACGTTCTTCCAGCGGGTCAGGCCATAGGCCAGGCCGATAGGCATGACCTTGCGCAGGCGATTGGCAATGCCGTCCTCGCCAGGCTGCGACACGACATAGGTCGGCGACCGTTGCAGCATCGTGACGTGCGCCGCATCCTTGGCCATTTCCGGAACCAGGGTGACGGCGGTGGCGCCACTGCCGATGACGACGACGTTCTTGTCCGCATAATCGAGGTCTTCGGGCCAGAACTGCGGGTGGATGATCTGCCCCTGAAAATCCGCTTCCCCGGCCCAGCTGGGGCGGTGCCCCTCGGCATAGCTGTAATAACCGCTGCACATCATCATGAATCCGGCGGTCAGCTGGATGGGCTCACCGGCACTCTCTGCCTCGATCGTCCAGCGTGCCTCTTGCGACGACCAGCGCGCGGCAGTGACCCGGTGGCCGAAACGAATATGCCGGTCGATGCCGTTTTCGCTCGCCGTCTCCCGAACATAGCTCAGGATCGAGGGACCATCCGCAATCGACTTGGCCGCCGTCCACGGTTTGAAGCGATAGCCGAGCGTATGCATGTCCGAATCTGACCGGATGCCCGGATAGCGGAACAGGTCCCAGGTTCCGCCGATCGCGTCGCGGGCCTCAAGGATGGCATAGCTTTTACCCGGACACCGCTTTTGCAGATGCCAGGCGGCCCCGATGCCCGACAGCCCCGCACCCACGATCAGGACGTCGACATGCTCCACGACTGCTCTCCCTTAATTGACATCATTGTCAATGGGATCGGCGCGGGCGTCAACCGTGAAAGGTTTTCAACAGCAATTGGACGGCAACATATAGGATCAGGATGCCCGTCGCACGCCGGACCAGCGGTTCACTGAACAGACGGATGCCGGCATGGCTGCCGATCTGGCCACCGACCAGCACGGCGAGTGCCAGAGGCCAGAACGGTGCCAGCGAAGCCAGTCCACTGGTCCCGAGCTTGGTGAGCTGGCCCGCAAGCCCGGCAACCGCGTTCACCAGAATGAACACGCTTGCGGTCGCGGCGATCTGGCGCGCGCTTGCCCATCGCATCAGGTGCTGGATCGGCGACAGGAATATGCCGCCGCCGATGCCGACCAGGCCCGACAGATACCCGACCGCTCCCCCCATTGCGCCATCGGCGATCGGCGACGTCTGGCGTAATGCCTGATCGGCGCGCGCGCGCTGAAAGATCAGCAACAGCCCTGCCACCAGCAGGCTCGCGCCGAGCAGCGCGACAAATGCCTTTTGCGTGATCGGAGTCAGCCCGCCGAGATAGGCCGCGGGTGCCGACACCATCACGAGCGGCAGCACCCGCCGCCAGGGGATCAGCCCCGCGCGGGCAAAGCGGATGGTGCCGCCCGTCACGACGATAATGTTGCACAGCGGGCTGATCACCGGGACCAGCGACCCATTGACGCCAGCGAGGACGAGCAGCGCGATATAGGTCGACCCGCCGCCAAACCCGACGCTCGCATAAAGCAGAGCGGTCAGGAAGAACGCGACGGCGAGCAGGATCATGCGTTTAGTGCACCATGACAATGCTTGTACTTCTTGCCCGATCCGCATGGGCAGGCGGCATTGCGGCTGACCTGTCCCTCCCATGAGGCAGGATCGCTGCCCAGGGTGATGGTATCGGACTGCTGGGCCAGCGACATGGGCGAGAACTGGTTGACCAGATTGCCACTCGTGTCGATTTCGGGAAATGCGTTCAGATTGGTGAAGATATCCGGCATCTGGGGCAGCTCGGGTGGCGCGACGAATTCGGCATGGGCGAGCAGCCGCGTGACATCCTCGCGGATCGCGCCCAGCATCCGTTCGAACAGGGCAAACGCCTCCTGCTTATACTCGTTGATCGGCGTTTTCTGGGCATAGGCACGCAGGTGGATAACCTGACGCAGGGCGTCCAGCGTCGCCAGATGCTCTTTCCAGTGATGATCGAGATTCTGAAGGAGCACGCTCTTTTCGATCGAGCCCCAGGTTTCCCGGCCAACGTCCGCCACCTTCTTGGCGATCAGGGCTTCCGCCGCTTCCCGCACGCGCTGTTCGATCGTCTCGGCATCAATCCCTTCTTCCTGCACCCATTCGAGGATCGGCAGGTCGATCCCCAGCGTCTCCCGCACCTTTTCGTGGAGGGTCGCGGAGTCCCACTGCTCGGGATAGCTGTTCGGCGGGCAGGCATCGGCGATCAGGCCATTGATCGTCTCGATCCGCATATCGGCGACGACATCGTCGACCGTTTCCGAATCCATGATATCGGCGCGCTGTTCATAAACGACCTTGCGCTGGTCGTTCATGACATCGTCATATTCGACGACCTGCTTGCGGATGTCGTAGTTTCGCGCCTCAACCTTTTTCTGCGCGGTCTCGATCGCCTTCGACATCCAGCGCGAAGGGGGCAGCGCCTCCCCATCCTCTAGGCTCGACCGCATCATCCGTGCAAACATCGTGTCGGGGCCGAATATGCGCAGCAACTCGTCATCGAGGCTCAGGTAAAAGCGCGACAGTCCGGGATCCCCCTGACGCCCCGAACGGCCACGCAACTGGTTGTCGATCCGCCGGCTTTCATGCCGTTCGGTCCCCAGCACGAACAGGCCGCCCGCCGCCAGAACGCGGGCCTTGTTCTCGGCGACCTCGGCCTTGATCTTCTCGATCGCGGCATCGCGCTCGGGTCCGGGCGCCATGTCGCGCAATTCGTCCTCGACCCGGAATTCGACATTGCCACCCAGCTGGATGTCGGTCCCGCGACCGGCCATGTTGGTCGCAATCGTCACCGCGCCCATACTGCCCGCCTGCGCGACGATGTGCGCCTCCTGCTCGTGGAAGCGCGCGTTCAGCACGCTGTGCTTGACCCCTTCCGCGTTCAGAAACTCCGACAACAGCTCGGACTTCTCGATCGATACCGTGCCGACCAGGACCGGCTGGCCCGTCTTGGCCTTTTCCGCGATCGTCTTGGCAATGCCTTTGAACTTGTCGTTGGTATCCTTGTAGAAAGTGTCTTCTTCATCGACGCGCGCAACCGGCACGTTCGTCGGGATGCTGACCACGTTCATTTTGTAGATCTGGTGGAACTCCGCCGCTTCGGTCGCTGCCGTCCCCGTCATGCCCGACAGCTTGGGATACATGCGGAAATAATTCTGGAAGGTGATCGACGCCATCGTCTGATTTTCCGGCTCGATATCGACGCCTTCCTTCGCCTCGACCGCCTGGTGAAGGCCGTCGGACCAGCGCCGGCCATCCATCATCCGCCCGGTGAATTCGTCGATGATGACGACCTTGCCGTCCTTGACGATATAATCGGTGTCCTTCCTGAACATGACATTGGCGCGCAGCGACTGGTTCAGATGATGGACGACCTGCGTGTTTTCGAAGTCGTAAAGGTTGCTCCCTTCAAGCAGCCCGGCACCTTCCAGCATCCGCTCGGCCTTTTCGGTGCCGTCCTCGGTCAGGATGATCGATTTCTGTTTTTCGTCGAGCTCGTAATCGTCCGGCACCAGCTGTTTCACCAGCGCATCGACCTTCATGTAGAGATCGGATTTGTCGTCGGTCGGCCCGGAAATGATCAGCGGCGTCCGCGCCTCGTCCACCAGGATCGAATCGACCTCGTCGACGATCGCGAAATTGAACGGCCGCTGGACCATGTCGGCGCGGTCGTATTTCATATTGTCGCGCAGGTAGTCGAAACCGAATTCGTTGTTCGTGCCATAGGTTATGTCGGCGGCATAGGCGTCGCGCCGTTCATGGTCGGCGATGTTGGGGACGATCACGCCCACGGTCAGCCCCAGGAACTTGTAGACCTGGCCCATCCACTCGGCGTCGCGCCGCGCTAGGTAATCGTTGACGGTGACGACATGCACCCCGGTGCCCGGCAGGGCGTTGAGATAGGTCGCGAGCGTCGCCACCAGCGTCTTGCCCTCGCCGGTGCGCATCTCGGCAATCTCTCCCCGGTGAAGGACGATGCCGCCGATCATCTGGACGTCGTAATGGCGCTGGCCCAGTACCCGCTTGGCCGCTTCGCGCACCGTAGCAAACGCCTCGGGCAACAGGTCGTCGAGTGACGAACCGTTGGCGAGGCGTTCGCGAAACACCCGCGTCTGGTCGGCGAGTTCGGCATCGCCCATCGCCGCGATCCGCGGCTCGAAACTGGCGATCTGGTTGACCAGTCCGCCCAGCGATTTGACGTAACGATCGTTCGACGACCCGAAAATGGCCTTGGCAATACCGCCCAGCATGATGAATTCCTGTGTCTGGTGAGGCCCGCCGCAATCGCCGGGCAGATAATTGTGAAAACCTGAGGACCCGGCGAACCGGCGACGCGCTAGACGCGCATCCGCTCGGTCAGGCGTGGCCGCGATGCGGGTAGATCCGCAACCACCGTTCCGGCGTCCAGCAACGAGGCCAGACCGGGCAGCTCCTGAACCGGACGCCTCCCGACGGAGGCCTGCGCCTCGGCGACTCTCGCTTCGACGACAGCTGCCGCCGAACGGTGCGCCGGCACGCTCACCGCAAAAGCAGGCGATCCGGTACCGGTGAGCGCCGTGAGCAGCGCGGAAAGGAGAAGAAGCAAGCGCACGACCGCTTACTTAATGTGCGGATCGTCCCGCGTCCACCTGTGCGGCCGATTGGTGTATCGATCCGGCGACGCTAAGGCAGATTCTATGACAGCCCCATCGCCCCTCGCCGTGCCCTTCCCCGCTCTTTCCGCGATTCTTGGGTCGACTGTCCGCGTCGCTCGGGCCGGCTACAAGCCGTGGGACCGCGCCGACCTGACCTTCGTCGAACTCGCGCCCGGCACGGCCGTTGCGGGCATCACCACCCAGAGCCGGTGCCCCTCGCCCGAAGTGGAATGGTGCCGCGCGGCACTGCCCCTCGGGCAGGCGCGGGCGCTCGTCGTGAATGCGGGCAATGCGAATGCATTTACCGGCAATCGCGGCCGCGCGGCGGTTGAGGCGATTGCGGCATGCGTCGCCGGGCAGCTCGATTGCCTGCCCTCGGACGTTTTCGTTGCATCGACCGGGGTCATCGGCGTGCCTCTCCCGATCGACAAAGCGGAGGCAGGGCTGGCTGCTGCTTTTACTGCGCCCGCCGCGACATGGGTCGACGCCACGAATGCCATCGGCACGACCGATACTTTTCCGAAGGCCGCGCAGACCAAGGCGGTGATCGGCGACAGAACCGTGACCCTGGTCGGCATTGTAAAGGGCAGCGGCATGATCGCCCCCGATATGGCGACGATGCTCGGCTTTATCTTCACTGACGCCCTGGTCGCTCCCGCTTTCCTCCAGACAATGCTCAACGCCGCCAATCGGTCGACCTTCCGCTGCATCACGGTCGACAGTGACACCTCGACCAGCGACACGGTGTTGGCCTTTGCCACCGGTCAGGCAGGGAACCCTGTGCTTTCCGGCTTCGACGACGCGGGTGCCGACGCCATTCAGGCGGCGCTCACCGATCTCTGTCGCCAGCTCGCCCATCTGGTCGTGCGCGATGGAGAGGGCGCAACCAAATTCATCGAAATTCGCGTCGAAGGGGCCGAATCGGACGCCAGCGCCCACCGCATCGCGATGAGCATCGCCAATTCGCCGCTGGTGAAGACCGCGATCGCCGGCGGAGATGCCAATTGGGGCCGGATCGTCATGGCCGTCGGCAAGGCGGGCGAACCGGCCGACCGCGACCGGCTTTCGATCCGGTTCGGCGACACGACCGTCGCCCAAAACGGCCTCGTCGTCGACGGTTATGACGAGGCTCCCGTCACCGCGCACCTCGGGGGAAGCGAGATCGAAATCGGGGTCGACCTGGGCCTCGGCTCAGGCCGCGCGACGGTCTGGACCTGCGACCTGACGCACGGCTATATTTCGATCAACGCCGACTATCGCAGCTGACCGGCGGACAGCACAAAAAGCCGAGCTTAAAGTTCGCTCTCGAGCCAGGCTTTCAGCTGCGACTTGGGCGCGGCACCGACCTTGGTGGCGGCGGGCTGGCCGTTCTTGAACAGGATCATCGTCGGGATACCGCGCACCCCGTATTTACCCGGTGCGTCCGGGTTTTCGTCGATGTTCAGCTTGGCGATCGTCACCTGCTCGCCCAACTCTTCGGAGATTTCCTCGAGGCTCGGCCCGATCATCTTGCACGGCCCGCACCATTCGGCCCAGAAATCGACGAGTACTGGACCGGTCGCGCCGATCACGTCGGTGGCAAAGCTTGCATCGGTGATTTTGGTCGTGGCCATGTTTCGGTCGCTCCTCGGGTTCGGTGGATAACTAGGAATTCGCTCGGTGATCCTCAACCGGTTACGGGCAAGATCTCCTGCGCTGTCCCCAAGCCGGGCTTGTGCGCGTCGAGGTCCGCTTCGTCGAGGACAAACAGGCGCGGGGCCGCCGTGTAGAGGAGGGAAGCGCGCACCACCGCCTGAGGAAACACACCGCGCAGGACCGCGGCATAGGCCGCCATCTGCCGCTTGTGATGCGCCGGGATCGCCTCGGGTGATGCGGGCATACGCCGACCCGTCTTGAAGTCGACGATATCCACAATGTCGGTCCCGACCACCAGCCGGTCGATCGTCCCCGACACCACGACGCCATCGACAACACCGGCAATCGGTGCCTCCGCCAGTCCGCCGGGCACGAACAGATGTGCAAAGCGCGCATCGTCCAGCACCGTCATCACGGCGTCGAGGACGTCCGCGCGCACCTGGTCGTCGTCCACGCCTGCGGAATGCAACAGCCAGGCTGCGCCCGCCTCCCGACGCTTCGGCGGTGCAACGCCGGGCAACCGCTCGAACAGCGCGTGCATCAGCAGGCCGCGTGCCGCCGCCGTCTGCATGGCCAACGACGGGGGCGGATCGGCCACATTGTCGAGCCCCAGCGACGAAGGAGCGAGCGGGCGTGGCGGGCGGGTCTCAACGGGGGCCGCTCGGTCGAGCCAATCGGGGCGTTGCGCCGCATCGGATGGCGTGGCTGCGCTCGAGCTGGTCGCCCGCCGTCCCGGACTACCATAACTCAGGACACTGCCCCAGCGCGGGTCCGCCGCCGTCTGGGCGCCGATCGCCGTCATCGCCCGCTCGACTGCGGCATGCCAGCTCTTTTCCGGCACCGTCTTTTGCCGCTGGGTCAGCGACCCCGCGATGACGAGCTGATCCTCGGCGCGGGTCATCGCCACATACAGCAGCCGCCAGTGCTCGCGCTCCGCGTCGCGCGCCGAAGCAATCGCCCAGGCCTCAAGGCTTTCGACCAGTCGCCGCTCCGCCTCGCGCGGCCGGAAAATCGGCAAGGGCGCGATCGCTTCGTCGATTTGCCAGTGAAATTCCCGGTCCTGCGCGGCATCAGGATCGGCGGTTGCATCGGCCAGAATGACGAGGGGTGCCTGCAGCCCCTTGGCGGCGTGAACCGTCATCACGCGGATGGCACCGGCGCTGCGGCCCGGATCGCGGACGATCTCGCCCTCGCCGCGGTCGAACCAGTCGATAAAGCCCTGCAGCGTCGCAACCCCCTCACGCTCATGTTCCAGCGCGGCATTGAGCAGTTCATCGATCGGGTCGGATGCCTCATTGCCGAGCCGCACCAGCAATTTCTTGCGGGCATCGATTGCCCCAGACAGCATCGTCTCGAGAAAGACATACGGCGACACATAATCGGCCATCCGCAGCAGCTCACGCAGGAGGGCGATCGAACTCGCCTCGGCGGTTTCGCGCAGATGCCGCCATAACGAGCCTTGTCGGGGCACATGCGCCGCCTTGTACAGTTCGCCCTGCGTCCAGCCGCCGATCGGCGAGACCAGCAGCGCCGCGAGATTGAGGTCGTCGTCGGGCTGGAGCGCAAAGCGGATCGCTGCCAGACAATCCTTGACCGCGAGCGGCGATGCCAGCCGCAACCGGTCGATCCCGGCAACCGGCACGCCCTCCTTCTGCAGCCGCGCGACGAGCAGCGCGGCAAGGTCGCTGCGCCGTCGGACCAGAATCATGACGTCACCCGGGGTCAGCGCCTTGGTCTGCCCGCCAAGCATCATCGGTTCGCGCAGCCAGTCACTGACCTGTTGGGCAATCCGCGACGCAAGGTTTCGTGTCGCGGTCGGAACCCAGCCCTCCTCCCCTTCCCCTTCTTCGTCGGTTTCGGCGTCCGCTACCTTCAGCGGCGCAAGGACCATGACCCTACCGGGACCGCTGCGCCCGCTGCGATGCGGCTCGGTCGTGGCGATACCCAGCGCTTCGGGGCCGATGTCATCGATCAGTGCGTCGACGACATCGAGGACGGGCGGCGTCGAGCGGAACGACTGGTCGAGCGACAACCTGACCAGTTCGCGCCCGGCCTCTTGCGCCGCGGCGTCGAATTCCTCGCCTGCGCGTGAATAATGGCGCGGATCGGTGCCCTGAAACCCGAAGATCGCCTGTTTGTAATCGCCGACGGTGAACAGCGTGCGCAGTCGCCCGTCGTGGTCGGGATGCTCGGCCCAGAACTCCCCCACGATCGACTTCACGATATCCCATTGCGCGACATTGGTGTCCTGCGATTCATCGACCAGGATGTGATCGGTGACCTGATCGAGCTTGTAGCCGATCCACGCGCCCATGCCGGGCGTGGTCAGCAACGTGACCGCCTTTGCGATCAGGTCGTTGAAATCGACGAAGCCGTTGGCCCGCTTGGCATCGGCATAGGCCCGGGCATAGCGCCGCGCCGCATAGAGGGCGTGGCTGATGTCCGCAGCCAAGGCTGCCCGTTGCTGGAGGCCGAGCAGCGTTGCGCACCATGACCGCAACCGTTCGGCTTGCGGTTCATAGGCGATGTCGGTCGGCACCTGCCCCTTGCCGCTACGGGGCAGGCCCTGCGCCGTGTTCCAGACGAGATCGAGCGTCGCCAGTTCCTGCGCCCGCATTTCGGCCGACCCCAACAGCCAGTTCGTGATCTTGTCGGCACGCCCCTCACCGCGCGTCCCCCAATTGCTGAGGATCTGCCCGAGATCGAGCAGGCCCTGCCGGTCGATCACCTCATCGCTGCACAAATTGGGGATATGCATCGCGTCGAAATCGGCCGGGACGTTGAGGGCGCGGCGGACCTTGGCCTCGATCCCGTCCGTCAGCATCTCCAGCTGGTCGAGCGCCTTGGCGGCACTCAGCAGGAAACTGCGTGTCCGGTCTTCACCGAGGCGCAGGCTGAGCGCGCGAAGCGCCGCGATCAAGCGGGCGTCCCCTTCATGTTCGGCGAGCGTCGCAAGGTCGGCGAGCACTCGCGATGCCAGCGCTGCCTGCTCACGCCCTTCGATGGCACGGAATCCAGGCGCCAGCCCTGCTTCGAGTGGGAACGCACCGAGCAGCGTCTGGGAAAAGGCGTGGATCGTCAGCACCCTGATCCCGCCCCCACGCCCCTCGAGGACGCGCGCGAACAGCATGCGCGCCCGCGCGAGCGACGCCGGGCCGCTGTCCTCGCCAAGCGCAAACAGCTCCCTGCCGAGGCTGCGATCGTCGAGCCGCGCCCACCAGGCCAGCCGCGCGTGGATGCGCTCCGCCATTTCGGCGGCACCGGCGCGCGTGAAGGTCAGGCACAGGATCGATTCCGGCTTCGCGCCGCGCAGCAACAGCCGCCAGACGCGCGCCGCCAGCACATAGGTCTTGCCCGTACCCGCCGACGCCGACAGCCAGACGTCGGCATCGGGCGACGAGGCCTCCGCCTGAGTGCCTCTGAGCTCGGTGAGCGGACTAATCTTCACGGCCATACCATTCGTCACGCCGCATCAGCTGATCATAATCTTCAAACGGCGCGAAGTCGGGGGCGAGTTTCGCGACGAAGGGCTCGCTTCCGGTCAACCAGCGGGCCGCGGCTTCCGCGAAAATCGAAAGCGCGCGATCGACGAAGTCCTCCTTCGCAATCTGGCCCGTTTTGCCCACGGGCGAGCGTATGGCCCCGAAGCCCTGATTCGCGTTGCGCGCGAGCGACCAATATTCGAACGCGGCCACCGGTCCCTGATGACCGCCAAACCCTGCCCGTTCGGCGATGGCGGCGAGCAGCCCGAGCTGCATCGAAAACCCTGCGGCAACCGCCTTGCCGCTCGGCGGTGTCCCTGTCTTATAGTCCACGACCGCCAGGCGTCCGTCGGGCAACCGGTCGAGCCGGTCGACCACGCCCTTCAGCTCGATCCCCGCGACGGTAATGGAATTGCCCTTTTCCGCTATCAGCGGCTCCCGACCCTCCGCGCGGCGCGCGACGATCTCCGCTGCTACCCATTCGACCGCCGCGATCAGCCGCGGCTGCCACAGCGTTCGCAGCAACGGATGCGTCCCCGCCTCCGCCAGCAAGGCCTGCACGCGCGGCACCAGAGTGTCGGGTGACAGGCCGTCTTCCTCCATCCATGACTGCAGAACCGCATGAACCGCGGTTCCCCGCCAGGCCGGACCCGGCTCTGCGTCGACCGCATCGAGCGGTGACAGCTTCAGCATGGACCGTGCGTAAAATGCGAAGGGATCAGCCTTCAGGCGATCGACCTCGGTCACCGAAATCCGGCGAGGCCGGTCGGCGGCGGGTGGTGACGGCGCCGGCCTTTCCGCCGGGCGCGCGGACCCCGCAT
Source organism: Sphingomonadales bacterium (assembly GCA_038225385.1). Taxonomy (GTDB): domain Bacteria; phylum Pseudomonadota; class Alphaproteobacteria; order Sphingomonadales; family Sphingomonadaceae; genus Sphingomonas_O. Next base: position 19,619 of record JBBRRC010000010.1, read on the forward strand.
TGGCGTCGATCGCGTGCGCAAGCGCCGGCAGCGTGTTGTCGCGCGCCACACCGCCGGTCATAGCGTCCAGCCGCAACAGAAACCGCGACGCCAGGGTCTGTGACCGGGCATCACGGGCAGCCCGCGTGAGCAGGACCTCACGCGCGCCCAGCCCCGTTGCCAGGTCATGCGCCGACAGCCCGACGCGGCGCTCGGGATCGGCCAGTCCCAACTCGCGCCGGACGCGCGGCGACAACCACGGATCGGCGACCGTGGCGGCCGGCCAGTTGCCCTCGTTCAGCCCACCCATCACCAGCAGATCGGCCTGTTGCAGCCGCGCCTCGAGCAATCCCCAGATCGCAATACGTGGATGCCCGCCTTGCGGCGGCCGGATCGCGATATCGCCCAGCAGCTGCCGCAACATCGGCATCAGGTCCGCAACCGAGAAACTGAGCGGCCCGAGCGTCGCCCGCGCTTCGAGATCGGCAAGCAGGTCGGCGGCGGCCCGTCCTTCCGCACCGGCCCAGGCCGCGTCTCCCGCCAGCGCGGTCAGCGTCGCCGACAATGCCGCCAGCAGGTCGGCAAGGGTCGCGCCTTCGCGCCCGAACGCCTCCTCGAGCGGACGGAACAGCGCCGCCTGTTCGCGCCACCATTCGAGTGCGGGCAGTCGAACGCGACGCTCTCGCTCTTTGCCCGCTGCGAGCCAGGCCATGAGCCCGTCGATTCCCGGTGCCGGCCGCGGGCCGCGCAGGGCCAGGTCAAGCGTTCGTGCACCATCGAGCCAGCTGAGCCGGGTATCGCCGACCCTCACCAGCGGATGCTTCAACACCGCGAGCAGCGCCGCTGGCGCAAAATGCTCGACGCCGAGCTGGCCGAGCGCCTGGATCAGCACGCCGACGGGCGTCGCGGCGAGCGGCTGGCCCGCCGAATCATCCGCTTCGATGCCCCAGCGGCGGAGATGCGCGGCGACGCGCCCGCCCAGCACGCGGTCCGGCGTGACGAGCGCCGCCGTCCTCTCCGGTGTTTCGAGCGCCTCCCGCAGCGCGATGGCAATTCCCTGTGCCTCGTCCGCCGCCGACGCGAATTCGGCGAGCCTGACGCCCGGCAACGCCAGCAGGTGCGGCCGAAGGCCAACCCACTTCGACGTGAATTGGGCGGGCGCAAAGGCATTGGACACGACCCGTCCCCGCACCGCCTTGCGCGGTCGGCCATCGCCCCATCGCCAGCGGCTGACTTCGGCACGGGCCACCCCGATCCGGTCGAGCAACAGCCAGAGATGATGCTGCGGATGGGTTTCGATGGCCGAACCCCCTCCCATCCCGGCAATGGCCTCCCACTCTTCGTCGGGACTGGCGAGATCGAGACCGGGGAGGACGAGCATGCCGTTCGGCATCCGGGCGATGACGCCGAGCAGTTCCGCGACCGCAGGGGCAGCGGTGGTAATGCCCGCAGCAACGACGAAGGACGGCGCAGCGCCGGTGCGCCAGCGCTTCGCGAGCGCCCTCAGCAACAGGTTGCGCCGCTCGGGGAGATCGACTTTCCCCAGTCGGGCGAGTTCCTCCGGCCAGCGTTCGATGACGCTCGTGAACAGCGCGATCGAGTTCTGCCAGTGGATGGCGAGATCGCCCGCGACCTCGAGCGAACGCAGGTCTTCCGGTCGTCGGTCCTCCGCAATCAGCTCGTCGAGCGTCCCGCCGAGCTCGGTGGCGAGCCGCATGGCTTCGGCGGCGCCGGTCTGATCCCCCGCGAGCGCCCGTTCCTGCTGAACGAGCCGCGCCAGGATCATCTGTCGGGTCAGCGGATCGACAGCGGGCGGTATCGCGCTGCCGATATCATCGATCGCCGTCGCCGGCGCTTCGCCCGCATCGCCGATGGCGACGATACGCGGCAGCAGCATCCCGCCCTCGGCGCGACGCACGAACGCATCGGTAATGCTGCGAACCGCGCGATTGTTGGGCACCAGGACCATCCCGCGCGCCATCGCCAGGCGATCGCCGGCGAATTTGGCGATGATGCCGGTGGCCAGCGCGTCCGCGAACGATCGATAGACCGGGATGGTGAAGACGGCGGGTCCCCGACCCTCAGCCATCGGCGAGTATCGCCTCGGTGCGCGTGACCGCTGCGGGGGTCCCCACGTCGAACCACAGGCCCTGATGGACGACCCCGAACGCACGGCCGGCGGCAATCGCGCGGTCCCAGAATATGTTCGTCGAAAACGCCGCCGACGGCGGATCGGTGATCAACCGCTTGGAGAGCAGCTGCACCCCCGTCCAGACGAAGGGCGCTATCCGACCCGTCCGCCGCCGGGCAAGACGACCGCCCGCATCCATGTGGAAATCGCCCTTGCCGCCGTGGCAGTTCGCCCGCGCGAGGGGGACGACCAGCAACAGCGCATCCATCGCCGCGTCGTCCCAGCGCGCGGCCAGCAGCGACAGCGCATCCACCGGGCCGTCGACCCAGAAATTGTCGCTGTTGACCTGGATGAACGGATCGGCATCGATCATCGGCAGCGCCCGGACCAGGCCGCCGCCGGTTTCGAGCAGCTGCCGTCGTTCGTCCGACACGATGATTTCCAGACCATGGTCATGCCGTTTCAGATGCGCTTCCAGCGCGTCGGCCAGATAATGGACATTGACCACGACACGGCTGACGCCCGCGCCAGCCAGCCGGTCGAGAACATGGTCGATCAGGGCGGCACCGGCGACCTCGACCAGCGGTTTGGGGCGCGCTGCGGTCAGGGGACGCATCCGCTTGCCGAGCCCGGCCGCCATGACCATGGCCGTCCGCGGAATCGCGATGCCCGTCATGCCCGGCCGTTGACGAGGAAGGACCCACGCCGATCCGGGGGCACGTTGTCATCGAACCACTGGCGCACTTCCTGCAATGCCGGAACAGCCAGGTCGCGCTCGAGGTAGCCCCAGACGCGCGGCATGAAGTCCAGATACCGTTCCTTGCCGTCACGCCGCCATAGCCGGGCAAAAATGCCCAGAATTTTGGCATTCCGCTGGGCGCCGAGGATGGCATAGGTGGTCGCAAATCCTGGCTCCGGTGTTGCGAGCCGGGCGTAATGCGACAGCATCAGCGCCTCCAGCGCCGGCGAAACGTCACGCCGTGCGTCCTGCAACAGTGATACGAGGTCGTAGGCCGGATGCCCGACGAGCGCGTCCTGGAAATCGAGCAGCCCGAGCTTTGCATGACCCGTTTGTCCGTCGCGCAGCATGATGTTTTCCGCATGATAATCACGCAGGACAGTCACCGGGGGAACCGCGTCCATCCGGTCAAAGACCGTATCCCAGGCAAGGCCGTAGCGCCGGGCGTCGACCTCCAACCCGGCAGCAGGGCAATACCATTCGGTGAACAGCCGCGTTTCCCGGTGCAGTTCGTCGCGCGAATAGGGGGGCACGGCGGCGGGCGGCAGGCGGTGGAGCGTTGCCAGCAAGGCAACCACGTCGGTGTAAATCTGCTCCTCGAGGCCCGGCTCCGCGTCGAGCGTCTCGCGCATCCGTTCGTCACCGAAATCCTCAATGAGCACGAGTCCGTGGTCCATATCCTCGGCAAGAATCTCCGGCGCAGCGAACCCTTGTTCGCGCAAGTGGCGCGCAATGGCGACGAAGGGTCGCGGGTTTTCATGGGGCGGCGGTGCATCCATCAGCACCGCCGTGCGCGCGGCATGGATGACCCGGAAATAACGGCGAAACGAGGCGTCGCCGGCCAAAGGCACTATCCGCGCGCCGCCCCAGCCCGCATCCTCCAGGAACTGCGCGGCGAAATCAGGAGGGGTCATTTCGGGCTGATCAACGACAGGGCCATCGTATTTCCCAAGCCGGGGGCAGTTTCGCTGTCAAGCCGCGCGCGCCATCGGCCAGCCCGTCAAGCGTCAGTTGCAGCGCGTCCGGCCAAAGCCTGCGGCCCAGCCGTGCCGGCCACTCGATCACCACGGCACCCGTTTCGAGCGCCTCGTCGAGCCCCAGTTCCTCGACACTTGCCTCATCGTCGATCCGGTAGAGGTCGACGTGCGCGACCGGCAAGCGGACATCGGGCGGGTCATAGGGGATGACGATCGGAAAGGTCGGACTGGGCACTTCGCCCACATACCCCAGCCCCTGCAGGATGCCGCGCGCCATGACGGTCTTGCCCGTGCCGAGCGGTCCCGAAAGGGCGATCACGTCCCCCACCATGAGCCGTTCGCCCAGCCGCCGGCCGAACGCGAGCGTCGCCTCCTCGTCCTTCAGCCTGATCACCGCCGGAGGTCGATCTGAACGGCCGTTCCCTGACCCGGCTCGCTGAGCAGGGTCAGCGTGCCGCCATGTGCTTCGACGGTAAGGCGCGCGTTGCGCAACCTGGTAGGGTCCGCCGACGTGCCGAACGCGGCCGCCTGCGCCGCCTTGCCAAGCCCCGGCCCATTATCGGACACGACAATCTGCGCGTTGTCGGCGGTCCCGCTGGCGTGGAGCAGCACACGGCCTCTGTCGGGCGTATGATGCAGCGCGTTCTCGACCAGAATTGCGACGGCTTCGCGCAGGCCGCGCCCATCGCCTTCCACCCTCCCGACCGACGCATGCAGGTCGGAGGCGAAATCGATCTGTTTTGACTGTGCGACATCCTCGAAACTCGCGATCGCCGCGTCGACGATCTGGAGCAGGTCGACGGTTTCGCGGTCCACCGCGGACAGCCCCGCATCGCTCTGCGTCAGCTGCAGAACATCGTCGACCAGGTCGGACAGCTTTGCGACCGACTCGATGATCGCCTCGACATAGGACGTCGCAGGTTCGCCCAGTTCGCCGGCATAGCCTTTCGCCAGCATTTCGGCGAAGCCGCCGATCGAGGTGAGCGGGGTGCGCAGTTCGTAGCTCATATTGGCGACAAAGGCGGTCTTGACCTTGTCGGCCGCCTCCAGCGCCTCCGCCCGCTCGCGAAGGATCCGCTCGATCCGGCGGCTGTCGGTCACGTCGAGCATCGTGAACAAGGCATTGCCGTCGGGCAAAGGCACCGCCGCGAATTCGAAATGACGACCGTCTTTCATGGCCACCCGGCCCGAACGCTGCTTGCGCTCCGTCGTCGCCGATCGCACCAGGTCCCGGATCAGCGCCGCGCGCGACGGCGTCATCAGTCCGGAAGCCGCCGCCTCCGCCAGGGTATCGACGCGGGGGTGCTGCGCGAGGAGTGCCTCGTCGAACCCCCAGACATCGCGAAACCGGCTGTTCCAGAGGTTCAGCCGACCATCGGCCGCAAAGACGCCGACCGCCTCGAACAAATTGTCGAAAGTGGCCGTCCTGACCCTCAGCAGCGTGTCACGGGCGCTCGCCAGCTGAAGCTGCTCGGTGCGATCCTCGAAAATGACGAGTAAGCCGCCGTCGGGGATCGGCTGGGCGACGACCCGCAGATTGGTGCCATCGTTGAGCAGCCAGTTCTCCTCCGCCCCTTCTTCGGCCACGAACCATTCGCGGCGGTCGGCTTTCCAAGCGGGGAAATCACGGACCTCAGGCGCCCGCCCCGCCTCGCGCATCCGGTCGAGCACGCGTTCAAACTCGGGACGATCCGCCAGCCATTCGGGCTTCATCGCAAAAATGCTCTGGAACGGCAGGTTGGAAAAGGTCAGCGACCGGTCTGCCGCGAATTGCGCAACGCCTGCGGACAGGCGATCGAGTGTGTCGCGCTGTGACTCGGCAAAACGCCGCAATTCCCCGCGCGCCCGGTCCAGCTCATCATTATCGAGCGCATATCCGGCAACGCCCACCTCGCCCAGCGGCACGTCCACGACGCGGACAGAGCGGCGCTTACCACCGATCGTCGCCGGCACATCACGGCTCATCGGCGTTTCTGCCGCCCGGGCGCCGGCGGCCGCTGCGATCGGCGTGACCCCGCTCACCGCCTCGACAAGCTCAAGCCCGCGCGCGACGACGTCCTCCGCGCTCGCCGCGTCGACGGCCATCACATAAGCCCGGTTGACGAGCGTCAGGCGCAGGTCAGGCCCCCGATGCCACATTGGGATGGGGGCCGCCTCGATCAGCTGGGACAAAGCCTCGAAGGCGGCGGTCAGCCGGTCGACTTCTTGCCCGAGCCGCACGATCTCGGCCTGGCTCTCGGTCGCGTCGAAAACCCAGAAGACGACACTGCCGGCCGTGCCGAGCGTGGCGGGCGCCGGGCCACCGCGCACGAGCAACGTACGCAGTGAACCGGTTGCCCTGGCGGCGAAGGAAAACCGCGCCCCCGTGCGCTGGGCAGCGGTCACTTTCTGACCGAGCGTGGTCGCATCGGCCTCCGCAAGCCCGGAGCCGTTGCCGGTGAAATCGATGATAAACCCCGGTGGTTTGTTCAGCCCCAGCCACTGGCCCAGTCGTTCGGGTGCCTCCACCCGTCCATCGGGGCGGACGACGACCGGGAGCGCGGGAGCGGTTTCGAGCAGCGCCTGCAGCCGGTCGGCCTGCCGGTTCGCGAAGCCCGCGCGCCGCCGCAGGCCGAAACCCGTCACCAGCGCCCAGGTCGCGGCCGCCAGCCAAAATGCGAGCACGACGCCGGCGAAGATGGCCGCGCCCGTCGATATCGTTACCATGTTGAAACCGCCACGCGCATCACCGCTGCTTACGGGGAGAGTGTGCGGTTAGGGAAGGGGGTGTTGCCCCCAACCCCCGCCCGACATCGGCGTCAATACCGGTAGTGATCGGGCTTGAACGGCCCCTCGGTCGGCACGCCGATATACCCGGCCTGCTTCGGTGTCAGCTTGGTCAGCTTCACCCCCAGCTTTTCCAGGTGCAGCGCTGCCACCTTCTCGTCGAGGTGCTTGGGCAGCGTGTAGACCTCATTCTGATACTGCTCGCCCTTCGTCCACAGCTCGATCTGCGCCAGCACCTGATTGGTGAAGCTTGCCGACATCACGAAGCTCGGGTGCCCCGTCGCGCAACCAAGGTTCACCAGGCGACCCTTGGCGAGCACGATGATCTGCTTGCCGTCGGGAAATTCGACCAGGTCGGTGCCCGGCTTCACTTCGGTCCATTTATAGTTCGACAGGGCCGCGATCTGGATCTCGCTGTCGAAGTGACCGATGTTGCAGACGATCGACATCGGCCGCATCGCCTTCATATGGTCGGCGGTGATGACGTCGGCATTGCCCGTCGCGGTCACGAAAATGTCGGCACGGGTCACCGCCTCTTCCATCGTCACGACTTCGAACCCTTCCATCGCCGCCTGCAGGGCGCAGATCGGGTCGACTTCGGTCACCATTACGCGCGCGCCGCCGTTACGCAGCGACTGCGCCGACCCCTTGCCGACATCGCCGAAGCCCGCCACGCAGGCGATCTTGCCCGCAAGCATGACGTCGGTCGCCCGCCGGATGGCATCGACCAGCGACTCCTTGCAGCCATAGAGATTGTCGAACTTCGACTTGGTCACGCTGTCGTTGACGTTGATCGCGGGGAACGGCAGCTCCCCCTTTTTGGCGATTTCGTACAGGCGGTGGACGCCGGTGGTGGTTTCCTCCGACACGCCCTTCAAATTCTTGACAGTTTCGGTGAGGTAGCCGGGGCGTGCCTTCACGAACGCCTTCAGGGCGCGCTGAAATTCGACTTCCTCATCATTCTCGGGCTCGGCAAAGCTGTGCCCGGCTTCCAGCTTGGCACCCCAGAGCGCAAACATCGTCGCGTCGCCGCCGTCGTCGAGGATGATGTTCGCCGTGTCATGGCCCCAGTCGAAGATACGACCGACATAATCCCAATAGTCGGCAAGGCTTTCGCCCTTGATCGCAAACACCGGAATCCCGCGCGCCGCGATCGCCGCCGCCGCATGGTCCTGCGTCGAAAAAATATTGCAGGTCGCCCACCGCACATCGGCACCCAGGTCGACGAGCGTTTCGATCAGGACGGCGGTCTGGATCGTCATGTGCAGCGATCCGACGATGCGCGCACCCTTCAGCGGCTGCGACGCGCCGAATTCGCGGCGCAGCGCCATGAGGCCCGGCATTTCGGTTTCCGCGATATTGATCTCACGACGGCCAAAATCGGCAAGACCGATATCGGCGATGACATAGTCGGTGCGATCGAGGACGGCGGCGGTGGCCACGAGTGGTTCTCCAGCAAAAAGGGTTCACCAACCCCTAGCCGCGCCCGGAGGCAATCGCAAATATAAAGATGTCTTTATATGTGTTTCAGCGCGAGGCGATCGCCAGTGGGCAGGTTTCATCGTCGAGCCTTGGCTGGACCCCTGCCCGTTCCGCCACGGCCAGCAGGCCCTCGAGCGTCGACCCCTCGCCTGCTGCGGCGTCCACGATCGACGCCATGTCGGCGCAGCTCAGGCCCTCGCTTCCGGCGCCATAGCTGTTCGCGACCGCCGTAACATAGGAGTCGTAGACGTCCAGACCACGCGCCTTGCCCGCGGCCGCGATGAAATGCGCGCGCAGCATATTGTTGGCCGCGGTCAGCGCGACCCGGTCCTGAACGACGAACGCATTGTATTTGGCGAGCAGGCCGCTCGAGCCCATCCGGCACCGCAGTGCGGAGACCATCAGCATCGTGTCGAGGTCCCGGACCTTGGCTGCGGCGATCTCTCGTCCGGTCCAGCAGCTCGCCTGTGCGGGGATTGAGACCAACGCGGAAAGTGCCGCGAATGCGTGGAGCATCCTGTTCATATTTCACCCCTTTTCTGCCGGTTTTCAGCGTCGCCGACGGCCCTTACGAAAAGGTTAACGCCGCTGCCCATTTCGCTTGCAATGCGACGAACGGAGCGACATTCGCTCGGCGGACGGGGACTCGACCCGAGCATGAGGAGCCAATCGAATGACGATCGCCGTAGGAGACAAGATTCCCGCCGCCATGCTGACGAAGGTCACCGCGAGCGGACCGGAGGGCGTCTCGACGACCGACTATTTCGCGGGGCGCCGGATCGCGCTGTTTTCCGTGCCCGGCGCGTTCACGCCGACCTGCTCTGCCAAGCACCTTCCCGGCTTTGTCGAAAAAGCCGGTGATCTTATGGCAAAGGGCATAGACGAGATCGCCTGCACCGCGGTCAACGACGCGTTTGTGATGGGTGCCTGGGGCAAGGGCGCCGGCGTCGAGGGCAAGGTGACGATGCTGGCCGACGGCAATGCGGAGTTCGTGAAGGCACTGGGCCTTGAGATGGACGGCAGCAAGTTCGGCATGGGCACCCGCGGCCAGCGCTTTTCGATGGTCGTCAACGACGGCACCGTCGAACAGCTCAACGTCGAGGCCGGCGGCGAATTTCGCGTCAGTGCCGCCGAATACATGCTCGAACAGCTATAGGGTTGCGGCGATCTCCCCCGCCCGGCCGGGCGGGGGGAGTTGCCCGTGTAACAATCGCGGCCTAGTCCCGCCCGATGACCACGGGACATCAGCTCGTCGACCAGCTCGACACGCTCTTCCAGGCGGCAACGACCCGCCTTCGCACCGCGATCGCCGCCTATGTCCGCGACGGCACCCGACCTGATCCGGCAGCCCGCACCGACGGCAGCTTCGCCTATCCCGAAATTCGCGTCCAGTATGTCGGCAATGACGACAAGCCGATTCCGATGCGATCGTTCGGGCGGCTGACCGAGCCGGGACATTATGTCACCAGCGTCACCCAGCCCCGCCTGTTTGCCAACTATCTCGCCGAACAGCTCGATCTGCTGACCGCCGATTACGACGTGGCCGTAGAGGTCGGACCGGGGCGTCAGGAAATCCCCTTTCCCTATGTCCTCGACGCCGAAATGGACCTGGACCAGATCAGCCCGACCGAACTCGCGCGGTGGTTCCCCGCCACCGAACTTGCCCATATCGGGGACGAAATCGCCGACGGCGTGTTCGGCATTGCCCCGGACGCACCCCGTCCGCTCGCGCTGTTCGACGGACTGCGCACCGATTTCTCGCTCGCGCGTCTGCGTCATTATACCGGCACGCCGGTTGAGGATGTGCAGCGCTACATCCTGTTCACCAACTATCACCGCTATGTCGACGAATTCGCGCGCTGGGCACTCAGCCAGCTTGGCGGCGACTCGCCCTACACGCACCTGACCGGCGCGGGGGGTATCCGCGTGACGCGCGATACCCATGACGCCGAAAGCGTGATCGCGGGCGATGCGTGGCGTCGGCACCAGATGCCGGCGTGGCATTTGTGCGCGCCCGACCGCAGCGGCATCACGCTCGTCAATATCGGGGTCGGTCCCAGCAATGCCAAGACCATTACCGACCATCTGGCCGTCATGCGGCCTGAGGCATGGCTGATGATCGGCCATTGCGGGGGCCTGCGCCCCAGCCAGCGGATCGGGGATTATGTCCTGGCCCATGCCTATCTGCGCGACGATCACGTGCTCGACGACGTCCTGCCGCCCGAGATCCCGGTCCCGGCGATTGCCGAAGTGCAGCAGGCGATCGCCCGCGCCGCCGAAACCGTGTCGGGTGAAAGCGGCGAAGTACTCAAGCGCCGGCTGCGTACGGGCACGATCGTGACGACCGACGACCGCAACTGGGAACTCATGTATTCGAAATCGGCGCTGCGCTTCTCGCAGAGCCGCGCGGTCGGTATCGATATGGAATCGGCGACCATCGCCGCGCAAGGCTACCGGTTCCGCGTCCCCTATGGCACCTTGCTGTGCGTGAGCGACAAGCCGCTCCACGGCGAGTTGAAACTGCCGGGCCAGGCCAACCGCTTCTACGAACGCGCGATTGCCGAGCACATGAAGATCGGCATCGAAGCGTGCAACGAACTGAAGCGCGAGGGGGCACGACTGCACTCGCGCAAGTTGCGCGCGTTCAACGAGCCGCCGTTCAGGTAGAGCCGTGCGGCCCGAGTGACGCCGAAATCGCCGACGAAAACACCGCTCAGACCTTGAGCAGCAGGTTTTCGCGCTCCCACGAGGAAATCACGTCCTGATACGCGTCGAGCTCCGTCTGCTTGATCGCCACGAACGTATCGACGAACATCTCGCCGAGATAAGGGCGGATGGCCTTGCACTGTTCGAAGCGGTCCAGTGCTTCGTACAGAGTCCGCGGCAGCGTGCGGGCGAGCCGGTAGGCCGACCCGTTGATCCGGTCGCGCGGCTCCATCTGCTCGACCATCCCGATGTACCCGCACAGCAAGGTCGCGGCGAGCGCGAGATAGGGGTTCGAATCCGCGCCGGGCAGGCGGTTCTCCACGCGCCTGTCCTGTCCACCCGACAAGGGCACCCGCAGGCCGCAGGTGCGGTTGTCGAGGCCCCATTGCACGTTGATCGGTGCATCGTGGACCGGCTTCATCCGGCGGAAACTATTGACGTTGGGCGCGAACAGAGGCGAAACCTGAGGGAGTAAGCGCTGCAGCCCGCCCAGGTAATTCAGGAACAGCTGCGAATCCTCGCCATCGGCATTCGCAAAGATGTTTCGACCGTCGCGGTCGACGACCGACTGGTGAATGTGCATCGCCGATCCGGGCTGGTTCTGCATCGGCTTGGCCATGAACGTCGCGTAAATGCCGTGTCGCAGCGCGACCTGGCGGATGATCCGCTTGAACAGCAGGACCTGATCCGCCCGTTCCAGCGCGTCGCCATGCTGGAAGTTGATTTCGAGCTGACCTGCGCCAGCCTCGTGGATCAGCGTATCGATTTCCAGCCGGGCTTTTTCCGCGAAATCATAAAGGTCTTCGATCAGGTCCTCGAACTCGTTCACCGCCTCCAGGCCATAAGGCTCGCTGCCCGGTTCGGCGCGACCGGACCGGCCGACGGGGGTTTGCAGCGGCAGATCGGGATCGGGGTTGGTCGCGATCAGAAAGAATTCCAGCTCGGGCGCGACGACCGGGCTCCATCCACGAGCCTCGTAGAGTTTCAGCACCGATTTCAGCACCTGCCGCGGCGCGATATCGATCGTCGCGCCATCATGCGTGTAGGCATCGGTAATGACATAGGCGGTCGGCGTCCGGTATCCCGGTGCAACGCGGATGGTGGACAGGTCCGGGATCAGCGTCATGTCGGGATCGGTCAGCGGCGCGATATGGTTGTCTTCGGGATATTCTCCCGTAACCGTCACGATGAAGATGCTCGACGGTATGCGCAGCGAACGGTCCTTGACCATCGTCAGGAATTTCGGCGCGGGCACGACCTTGCCCCGGATGACGCCGTTCATGTCGGGTACGATGCACTCGACTTCGGCTGTTCCCGTTCCTGCGATCCAGCTCGCCAGTTCTTCATTGGTCATGTCAGGTCTCCGGATACGCTCCGGTTGCCCGTCCAACCCTTGGCATGTCAACTGCGATAACAGAATGACCCCGGCGAACCGGCGCCTTGCGTTCGCCCGTTCTTTTGATCGTCGTTACCGTCAGGTGGAAGAAGTGTCGATCTCCCGATCCGCCGAAATCCTGTGATCACAGCCTTGACGATGACCGGGATTGCGTGAATTGTGACGTTACTCGTCATACGGAAAGGGAAATCTCCGATGCGGCAAAAGGGCATGAAATACGGGACGGCATCGATCCGCTCGATCCTCAGCGTGACAACGCTCGGACTGATCACTTTGAGTCCGGTGTCCGCGCAGACCACTCCTGCCCCCGTCCCTGCCCCTGCTGCGGCCGACGCGGAAGTTGTCGACAAAACCGACATCATCGTCACGGCCACGCGCAAATCCGAATCACTCAGCAAGGTACCGATCAGCATCAGTGCATTCTCCAATGCGCGGCTGGAGGTGCTCGGCATCAAATCGTTCGCCGACGTGGCCAAGTTCACGCCGGGCGTCGTATTCAATTCGGAACGAAAGGACGTCGCGATCCGCGGCATCAGTTCGGAAGCCGGGACCGGAACGACCGGCATCTATATCGACGATACCCCGATCCAGGTGCGTGCGCTGGGGCTGAATGCCAACAACACCCTGCCGGCCGTATTCGACCTGGACCGCGTCGAGGTTCTGCGCGGACCGCAGGGAACGCTGTTCGGGGCCGGCTCCGAAGGGGGCACGGTACGCTATATCTCCACGGCGCCGAGCCTTGAAAAATACAGCGGCCGTGTGTTTCTGGAAGGATCGGCGACGCAAAAGGGCAGTCCGAACTATGAGGGGGGCGTCGCGTTCGGCGGGCCCATCGCCGAGGGCAAGCTCGGCTTCAGGGCGAGTGCCTGGTATCGTCGCGACGGCGGCTATATCGACCGGGTCGACTATCAGACACGGGCGCGCACCGAAAAGGATGCGAACTACACCGACACGTTCGTTGGCCAGGGGGCGCTGGCATGGGCGCTGACGCCGTCGCTAACGATCACGCCGTCGGTCTATTACCAGGACCGCAAGCAGCACCAGAACGACCGTTACTGGGTCGGCATCTCTGACCCGTCGACGGGCTCGCTGCTCAACGGCACCCCGGACCGGCAGGAGGACCGCGACCATTTCGTCCTGCCTGCACTCAAGATCGAATTCGACAGCGACGCGGTCAAGATCATCTCGAACACCTCCTATTATTCGCGCAAGGAGGTCGTGAACGGCTATTCGGGCACGCTCTACAACCTGTCGCTGTTTCAGCAGCTGCTGAGTAACGAAAACACCGACGACGAGGGCAACGTCGTCAGCACGGGTCAGAATTTCGACGGCGATCCCTACACGAACCCGACCCAGCTGGCGTCAAAGGACGGCCTGCCGCTGCTGACGGCGACCGGCATCAACCTGCCCCAGCTGCCCGGCTATCAGGCGCGCGTCTTCATCACCAATCAGCAGCAGAATTTTACCCAGGAAATACGGTTCCAGCAGGGTGACCCAAGCGCCCGGCTGCAATGGGTCGCGGGCGCATTCTACTCGCAAAATCGCCAGGTCAGCACCGAGGAGATCTACGATCCCCAGCTGCCGACGCTGGTGCCGCTCCTGTTCGGCGGCACGTGGCAGGATTTTTCCACCGATGCCGACGGCAATTTCTATGACCTGCTCGCCAACGGCGACAGTTACATCAACCACACGGTCGGCAAGGACTGGCAGCTGGCGGTGTTCGCCGATGCGACCTGGGCGATCACCGACAAGCTGAAGGTCTCGGCGGGAATCCGCTTCGCCTCGACCAAGTTCAGCTTCGACAATTTTGCCGACGGCCCTCAGAATATCGGGTTCAGTTCGGGGACCGGGCAAAAGAGTGAAAATCCGGTCACGCCCAAGTTCAACATTTCCTATCAGGCGACGCCCGACGACCTGTTCTACGCGACCGCGTCGAAGGGCTACCGGATCGGCGGGGCCAATCCGCCCTTTCCGCAACAGGCGTGTCAGAACGACCTCGACACGCTCGGCATCACGACCGTTCCGTCGACCTATAATTCGGACACCGTGTGGAATTACGAAGTGGGGTCGAAGAACAAATTTTTCGACCGGCGGCTCAGCGTCGCAACCAGTGCCTATTATCTCAAATGGAAGAACATCCAGCAGGCCAACTATCTGACATCATGCGGCTTTCAATACACCGGAAACTTTGGTGACGTGACGAGCAAGGGCTTCGATGTCCAGCTCAACGCGTCGATCACGCGCCAGCTGACGTTCGATCTTGCGGTCGGTTATACCGAAGCGCGCTATTCGAAGACGACCTACGCCGGCACGACCCAGGATGCGGCACTCGCCAACAAAGGTGACACCATTCCCGGCGTCTCGCCGTGGACGGTGACGGTCGGCGGGCAATATGATTTCACGATCGGCGGCGCGGATGGTTTCGTGCGGGCCGATTACGAATTTGCCAGCCGCAACCCTTATCTGACGACGGCGGCGAACAACGCGACCGGCGACCCCGCGCTGATCAACGATCCCCAGACCAATCAGGTCTCGGCCCGCGCCGGCATGACCTTCGGCAAGCTCGAGGTCCAGGTTTTCGGGAATAACCTGCTCAACAGTCACCCCCAGCTTGGCATCACCCACCAGGATCAGTTTACTGCACTTTTCGAGGCGGAGACTCTCCGGCCGCGTACCCTCGGCATGTCGGTCGGCTATAAGTTCTGAGCGGGTTGCGCCCTCGCCGCTGATCGAAAACTCAGTCGATCCGGGACAGGACGTCGCGGATCGTCTCGACGATGCGGTCGATCTGGCTGTGTTCGATGATCAGCGGGGGCGACAGCGCGATGATATCGCCGGTGACGCGCACCAGCACGCCACGGTCGAAACAGGTCTCGAACACCTCGAGCGCGCGCTGGGTGGGCTTGCCTTCGCGCGGGGCCAGCTCGATGCCGCCGATCAGCCCCAGGTTGCGGATATCGACGACGTGCCGGGCATCGTGCAGCGAATGGAGCGCCTGCTCCCAATAGGGCGCCGTGGCGGCGGCACGGTCGAACAGGCCATCCTCCGCATAGGTGTCGAGCGTCGCGAGGCCCGCCGCGCATGCGAGCGGATGACCCGAATAGGTATAGCCGTGGAACAGTTCGATCGGCGCATCGGCGTGATCCATCATCGCATCGTGGATTTCGCGCTTCACCGCGACCGCCCCCATCGGGACGGTCGCATTGGTCAGTCCCTTGGCCATCGTGATCATGTCGGGAACGACGCCCAGCGCCTGAGCGGCGAACGGCGCACCCAGCCGCCCGAACCCCGTGATGACCTCGTCAAAGATCAGCAGGATGTCATGCTTGGTGCATAGAGCGCGCAGCCGTTCGAGATAGCCCTGCGGCGGGATGAGCACCCCGGTCGATCCCGCGACCGGCTCGACGATCACCGCCGCGATATTCGACGCATCATGCAGCGTCACGATCCGCTCCAGCGCATCGGCCAGCTCGGCGCCGTGAGGGGGCAGACCGCGTGAAAACGCATTCTCGGGCAGGTGCGTGTGCGGCAGGTGGTCGACACCGGTCAGCAGCCCACCGAAATACATCCGGTTCTTGACGATGCCACCGACCGAAATCCCGCCGAAACCCGTGCCATGATAGCCACGCTCGCGCCCGATCAGCCGGGTCCGCGTGCCCTGCCCCCGCGCCCGGTGATAGGCGATCGCGATCTTCAGCGCCGAATCGACCGCTGCCGAGCCGTCGCTCGCGAAAAAGATACGGTCGAGCCCCGGCGGGGTCAGTTCGGCGACACGGCGGGCCATCTCGAACGACTTGGGATGGCCGAGATTGAACGACGGCGCATAGTCGAGCTCGGCGGCCTGTTGCGCGATTGCCTCCACGATGCGCCGCCGCGCGTGACCTGCATTGCAGCACCACAGCCCGGCGGTGCCATCGAGGACGGCGCGACCGTCTGCGGTATAATAATGCATGTCGGCGGCGCGCACGACGAGCCGCGGGTTGGCCTTGAATCGCCGGTTCGGGGTGAACGGCATCCAATAAGCGTCGGTATCGAGTGTCCGGTTGCTGGCCGTCGTTTCGCCGTCGAGGGTCATGCCGTCCCAGTCTCGTTTTCGTGATCACAGATGGTCTAGCGTGGCCATCGCTGGTTCGTCAACGCCGCCCCTTCGCTTGACGTGGGTCTGCTTGACAGCGACAGGGCATTGCGCAAGCTAGCGTGATCACAGCCGGGGTGGAATGCGTGGTGGACAGTGCGGAGCGCCAGACCGGCCAGGTTGCGGGTAACCGCACGACCGGCATTGCCGTCGCCGATCCTGGCGAAGCGACCGCTTTCCTCGATGCCAATCCCGATATCGCCTTTGTCGAGGTCATCTTCACGAACATGAGCGGCGTGCCACGCGGCAAGCGATTGCGCCGTCATGAACTGCTGCCCGTCTACAATCAGGGACGGTTCCTCCCCGTCTCCATCCTGGTCAGCGATATCAACGGCGAGGACTGTTTTGACACGGGTCTGGTCTGGGAAGAGGGCGACAGCGACCGTGTCGCCCGCCCGGTGCCGGGCACCCTGGTCCGCGCGCCCTGGCTCGGTCCGGATGTGGCGCAGGTGCTGACGTCGCTGCACGAGCCGGATGGCGGCGTCATCGACCTCGATCCCCGCGCGGTGCTCGCCAGCGTCATCGCCCGCTTCGCCGCCGATGGCCTGACGCCCGTCGTCGCGTGCGAAATCGAATATTATCTGGTGGATGCCGGGGCCCGCGACGAACGCGGCGCGCCGCGCATCGCCAGCATCGGTGGCCGGCGCCCGACGACCCACGGCACCTATGGACTGACCGAACTCGCCGATGCCGACGCCTTCCTGCGCGACCTGTGGGCGGCGGCCGATGTGCAGAACGTGCCGGTCGAGGGCGCCATTTCCGAATATGCGCCCGGCCAGATGGAATTGACGCTCCGCCACGGCAACGACGCCCTGCGGGCCGCCGACGAAGCGGTGATGTACAAGCGGCTGGTCAAGGGCGTCGCTCGCCGCCACGGCTGGGATGCGACGTTCATGGCCAAACCATTTGCCGAACATGCGGGTTCCGGCATGCATCTCCATGTCAGTGTCGAGGATGCAGACGGCCAGAACATCTTCGCATCGGCCGCCGCCGAGGGCAGCGACGCGCTGCGTTACGCGGTCGCCGGCATGGTGGCGACACTTGGCGACGCGTTCGCCATCTTTGCGCCGAACGCGAACAGCTACCGGCGGTTCAAGGCGAACAGCTTTGCCCCGGTCGCGCCGACCTGGGGCGTCGACAACCGGACGGTTTCATTCCGCATACCCAAGGGCGCGCCGTCGACGCGTCACATCGAGCACCGGGTCGCCGGCGCCGACGCCAATCCCTATCTGGCATTGGCGGCGCTGCTCGCGGGCGTCCATCGCGGGCTCTCGCACCGGCTCGACCCGGGGCCCCCGATCGTTGGCGATGGCTATGCGCAGGCCGCCGCGAACAGCACCCGGCTCCCCTCGAACTGGTTCGCCGCGGTCGACGATTTCGCTGCATCGCCGGTTATCGCCGATTATCTCGGCACGCGCTTTCAAAAGATGTTCGCAAGCGTGAAGCGGACCGAACAGGACCGGTTCTTCGCCCAGGTCCCGCCCATCGATTACGAATGGTATCTGCGCAATGCGTGAGGGACCGTCGCGCCGCTCGCTGCTCGCGGGGCTCGGGGCAGTAGCGGCGGGACTTACGTTTTCCTCATGCAGCGGGCGGGCGCATCTTGGCCCCAATGGCGAGGAAGCGCGGCTGAACCTCTACAATTGGGACACCTATACCGGCAAAACCACGCTGGCCGATTTTCGGGCGGCAACCGGTATCGACGTCAAGATGAGCCTGTTCGGCAACAATGACGAGCTGTTCTCCAAACTGCGCGCGGGCAATCCCGGTTTCGACGTGATCGTTCCGTCGAACGAGTTCGTCACCCGCCTGCGCATTTCCGACATGCTGATGCCGATCGATCATGCAAAGATCCCCAACTTCCGCAATCTGTCGCCGCAATTCCGCGACGCGCCGTTCGATCCCGGTCGCCGCTTTTCAATACCTTATACCTGGCTGGTGCTGGGGATCGGCTATCGCAAGTCGAAAGTCGACGGCGTCCCCGACAGCTGGAAATGGGTGTTCGATTCCGACCGCTACCGGGGTCGCATCGGCCTGTTTTCCGAAGCCGATGATCTGATCCGTCTGTCGGCGAAATATCTCGGGGCCTCGGTCCGGAACGTCACCCCCGAAATGACCCGGCGGATTGTCGAAATGCTGATCCGCCAGAAACCCAATGTGAAGATTTTCCACCATGACGAGGGGCAGGATCTGCTGGCGGCAGGGGACGTCGATATCGTCGTCGAATATAATGGCGACATCGCGCAGGTGATGGCCGACGACCCCGACCTGGACTTCGTGGTGCCGCGCGAAGGGACGCTGATCAATTCCGATTGCCTGTGCATTCCGAAAGGGGCTCCCCGCCCGGACAACGCGCATCAGTTCATCAACTTCATCCTCGACGCCCATGTCGGCGCGGGAATTTCGTCGACCATCCGCTATCCCACGCCCAATGCCGCCGCATTCGCGCTGATGCCGCCCGACTACCGCGACAATCCCGTCATCTTCCCGCCCGCCGACCGCATGGCGAAAAGCGAATACGGCGATTTCGAAGGGATCGCCCGCACCCAGGCGGTCGACGAAGCGGTAACCGAGATCATGGCGGCATGAGCGCCGCGCACACCGAAGACTGGCGCCTGTCCCGGCGGGTCTTTGCGGCCTTCACCGCCCCGCCGTTGTTCTGGCTGATCGTGTTCTTCATGGCGCCGCTCGCCATCGTCTGGGCCTATAGCTTCGGCGACAACCGCTCGCTTACCGAAATCGCGATCAGCGGGACGTTCGGCAACTATGCGCGGGCCATCAAGCCGCTCTATCTGGCGATCATCGGCAAATCTCTCGGCTTTGCCGCGCTCACCACGCTCATCTGCCTGATCGTCGGCTTTCCCGTTGCCATCGCCATCACTTTCGCCCGGGATCGCACCAAGCCCTGGCTGCTGCTGCTGATCATGCTGCCGTTCTGGACCAACCTCCTCATCCGCACCTATGCCCTGATGGCGGTGCTGCGGACCGAGGGGTATATCAACTCGGCACTGGCGTTCGTCTGGGGCGGGATCGCGCGCCCGATGGGCGCTGGCCCGTTCGTCCCGCTCGACCTGCTGCACAACAATTTCGCGGTCGTCTTCGGCCTCGTCTATGTGCAGCTCCCCTTCATGGTCCTGCCGCTCTATGCCGCGCTCGATCGCCTCGACCGGTCGTTGATCGAGGCGAGCCTTGACCTGGGCGCAGGCCATATGACGACATTCGCACGCATCGTCGGACCCCTCGCCTTGCCCGGCATCGTGTCGGGGATCATCGTCACCTTCATTCCGTCGCTCGGTGCCTATCTGACGCCCGACCTGCTGGGCGGGACGAACAGCCAGATGATCGCTAACATCATCGAGCGCCAGTTCAAATCGGCGAACGACTGGCCGTTCGGCGCGGCGCTGTCGTTCCTGCTCATGTATCTGACGTTCGTCGCGATCGCGATCCAGGCGATCATGTCGCGCCGCGCGGAGCGCCGGGCATGAGCGCACGGCCCGACACCGGCGCCGGCGGGCCTGGCCCGCTCGACTATCTCGGGCGCTGGCCCCTGCGGCTCTGGGTCGCGGCCGTTGCCCTGTTCCTCTATCTCCCGCTTGCCTCGCTTATCGTCTTCAGTTTCAATGATTCCAAACGGACGATCGTGTGGCGCGGCTTCACTCTCGACTGGTACCGGAAATTGTTCGACGACAGCGACCTCTTGCTCGCCTTCGCCAATTCCCTCACCATCGCCGCACTGTCGACTATTATCAGCGTCATCCTCGGGGCCTCGATTGCGATCGCCCTGTGGCGCTTTCGTTTTCCGGGCAAGGCCGGGCTTGAGGGGCTGCTCGCGCTGCCCATCGTCGTCCCCGAAATCTGTCTCGGCGTGGCCTTCCTCGTGTTCTTCACCACCATTCTGCCCTGGCCGACGGAATTGCCGTGGCCGCTGAACCTTGGCGCGATCACGATTGCCCACGTCAGCTTTTCGTTCAGCTTCGTCGCGCTTGTGGTGCGCGCGCGCCTTGCCTCGTTCAACCGCGACCTCGAAGAGGCCGCCCGTGACCTCGGCGCGAACGAATGGCGCATCCTGAATGACATACTGGTCCCGCACATCCGGCCCGCACTCTTTGCGGGCGCGCTGCTCGCCTTCACGCTCAGCCTCGACGATTTCGTCATCACCTTCTTCACCTCCGGCCCCGACACGACGACCTTCCCGGTAAAGGTCTATGCGATGGTCCGCTTTTCGGTCACGCCCGAAGTCAACGCCGCCTCCACGATCCTGATCGTGCTGACGGTTGCCCTGACGGCGGTGGCGCTCAGGTTCCAGGGGTCGGACATCGTCAAGACCCAGGCCGCAGGATAACGCCCATGTCCGACCGCAAACCGATCATTCAGTTCGAAAATGTCACCAAACGCTACGGCAAGGTCGTCGCCGTCGACAATGTCTCGCTGACCATCGACGAGGGGGAGTTCTTCGCGCTGCTCGGGCCGTCGGGCTGCGGCAAGACCACGCTGCTGCGCATGCTCGGCGGCTTCGAAACCCCGACCGAGGGGCGCATCCTGATCGACGGACAGGACATCAGCCATGTTCCCCCGAACAAGCGTCCGGTGAACATGGTGTTCCAGAGCTACGCCGTGTTCCCCCACATGAGCGTCGCCGACAATGTCGGCTATGGCCTCAGGATTGCCGGCGTCGGCCCGACCGACCGGGCCGTGCGGGTCGAGGAGGCGCTGGCGCTGGTGAAACTCGACGGTCTGGGCGCGCGCAAGCCCGACCAGCTGTCGGGCGGCCAGCGGCAGCGCGTGGCGCTGGCGCGGGCGCTGATCAACCAGCCCCGGGTGCTGCTGCTCGACGAACCGTTGTCGGCGCTCGACGCCAAGCTGCGCGACGCGATGCGCACCGAACTCTGCCAGTTGCAGCAACAGGTCGGAATCACCTTCCTGCTCGTGACTCATGACCAGGACGAGGCGCTGGCGCTGGCCGACCGCTGCGCGGTCATGAACCGCGGGCTGCTGCAACAGGTCGCAACGCCCTCTGACCTCTATGAATTTCCGAACTCGCGCTTCGTCGCCGACTTCATCGGTTCGGTGAATTTGTTCGAGGGCCAGTTGAGCGTCGACGAGCCCGACCACGCCATCGTCGACGCCCCCGACCTCGGCATACCCGCGTTCCTCGATCACGGGGTCAGCGGCGGCCAGAACACCACCGTCTGGCTCGCCCTGCGCCCTGAAAAAATCGAATTGCACAAGAAGACCGCGGGTCAGGCTGCGCCCGTGCTCGACGACACGCCCGCCGGGCACAATGTCGTCGCGGGCACGATACGCCACATCAGCTATCTCGGCAGCGAATCCACTTATGAGGTAGAACTGGACAACCGCCGGATAGTGCGCGTCCTCCGCTCGAACCTGACCCGCTGGGACCAGGAGGATTTCGCGCTCGGCGAGCTGGTGTGGCTCGGCTGGCATGCCTGTTCGCCGGCCGTGCTGTTGTCATGACCCGTCCCGTCCTTGGCATCGTCTGCTGCACGCGGACCGTCGGCACGGAGCCTGCGCAGGCGGTGATGAACCGCTATGTCGACAGCGCGATGCGTTTTGCCGACGCTGCCGCGCTGCTCGTGCCTGCCCTGCCCGAACGGATGCAGGCGCGTGAAGTCGCCGCGCGCCTCGACGGCATATTGCTGACCGGCAGCCCGTCGAATATCGAGCCCGACCGTTATGGACAGGGCGACGCGACCGATGCCGAAGGGCCGTTCGATCGGGCACGGGACACGATGACGCTCGACCTGGTCAACGTCATGACGGCGGCGGGCAAGCCGGTTTTCGGCGTGTGTCGCGGCCTTCAGGAGGTCAACGTCGCCCTCGGCGGCACCCTGCGCCGCGACACGAGCCAGTCACCCGCCCTGCTCCCGCACCATGCGCCAGCCGGTGTCTCCTTCGACGCGATGTTCGACCATGTTCATGAGGTGCGGCTTGCGCCTACGGGTATCCTACGCGGTGCCTTCGACCGCGATGCCCTTACCGTCAATTCGGTTCATTTTCAGGGCATCGGTGAGCTTGCACCGGCACTGACCGTCGAGGCGAAGGCCCCCGATGGCCTGGTCGAGGCCGTCTCGGCCGACATCGACGGGTCGACGGTGCTCGCGGTTCAGTGGCATCCCGAATGGGACGCCGACACCAATCCGGACAGCCGGATGTTCTTCAACCTGCTCGGCCGCGCGCTTCGCGGACATTCCATCAGAGGCCAACGATCATGACTGCCGTCCTGCGCAACTACGACATCGCCGAACTCCGCCGCCTCGACGTGGCGCACCACCTGCCCGCGCAGCAGGATTATGCGATGATCCGCGACATCGGGGGCAGCCGGATCATCGTCCGGGCCGACGGCTGTTTCATCTACGACGGCGAGGGCAAAGCGATCCTGGACGGCATGGCCGGCCTGTGGTGCGTCAATGTCGGCTATGGCCGCAAAGTGCTTGCGGATGCGGCCTATGAACAGATGCTCGAACTGCCGTTCTACAACACTTTCTTCAAGACCGTCTCGCCGCCGACCGTCCGTCTCGCCACCAAATTGTCGGAACTGCTCGGCGGGCATTTCAGCCATGTCTTCTTCAACTCCTCGGGGTCGGAGGCGGTCGACACGCTGATCCGCCTCGCCCGCTATTACTGGCAGGCGAAGGGCGAGCCGCAGCGCCAGATCATCATCGCCCGCGACAATGCCTATCACGGCTCGACGATCGCCGGTGCCTCGCTCGGCGGCATGAAGGGGATGCAGGCGCAGGGAGGCCCCCTGCTCGGCGGTTTCGAGCACGTCATACAGCCCTACAGCTTCGATCTCGGCTTCGGCGAGGATGAGGACGCCTTTGCCGAACGCGCCGCCGCCGCGGTCGAGGAACGCATCCTCGCGGTCGGCCCTGAAAACGTCGCCGCCTTCATCGGGGAACCGGTCCAGGGCGCGGGCGGCGTCATCATTCCCCCGCGCGGCTATTGGACGCGGGTCGAGGCGATCTGCCGCAAATACGGCATTCTCCTCTGCTGTGACGAGGTCATTTGCGGCTTCGGGCGGCTGGGCAGCTGGTTCGGTTTCCAGCATTACGGGATCACCCCCGATCTGGTGACGATGGCCAAGGGCCTGTCGTCGGGTTACATCCCGATTTCCGCCGTCGGCGTCGCCGATTTCATCGTCGAGACGCTGCGCGAAACCCGCGCCGATTTCCTCCACGGCTATACCTATTCGGGTCACCCGACCGCCGCCGCGGTGGCGCTTGCCAACATCGCGATCATCGAGGACGAGCATCTGGTCGAGCGTACGCGCGACGTCACCGGTCCCTATCTGGCCAAGCGTCTGGCCGAGCTGGCGGCGCATCCGCTGGTTGGCGAAGCCCGCTCGCTGGGCCTGATCGGCGCGGTGGAGATCGTGGCCGAAAAGGGAACCAACCGCCGTTTCGGCAAGGGCGGCACTGCGACGATCGTCCGCGACATCTGCATCGAACGCGGCCTGATGGTCCGCGCGGTTCGCGATTCGATCGTGATGAGCCCGCCGCTGACGATCACCGAACCGGAAATCGACCGCATCGTCGATACGATCGGCGCAGCTCTGACCGAAGCGGAGCCGGCGCTCAGGGCGTTGTGACGGCTTTCGCCCCAAGAGCGGACGGCTGATGGAATCGCGGACGAGGCAATCTGCTATTAATGCCCGTAGGCTAGTTTGCCCTGCACCCGTGGATCCTAATGCAATGCCTTTACTCCAAAAACTAATGGAATGGATTCGGATGAGCAGATCTGATGCGGAACACGACGAAACATTATTAGCTGAAAAAAAGCGCGTGACACAATTTGTGTTAACAGCAAGCCTATTCTGGAATAACACTGGGATTGGCGTATATTCCTTCGTAAATGAGAAAGGCATATTCTTTTGGCATGGTTCGATGAGCGCTGGCGAAAAGCTCTTTAAGTTTTTCGAGTCGGTCGGAGTACTATTGAGTGACGGACGCCAAGGCTATCGTTTAGCCATCCGGCTCGACGCGGTGAATCTCTATGCCGAATACCTCGTATCAAGCGGGTTGGAAGTCGAGGCTGTCATGGACGCGTTGGTAAACGTCGGTGGAGATAGTTGGCTCGAAACTTCACGCGAACCGTTCGCGGCTAAATTTTATGAAAACGACGATGGCACCACCAGCTGCGATTGTCGGCAGCTGATGGTCGATCTGGTTTCTTTGGGGTACGCCTCGAAAGTCGGTGACATGTATATTTGGACGCCCAAAATGGAGCCGATTTTGAAAGCAAATTATTACTGAGGTTGCTCGTGATGCGTGATTGCGGGCTCACCTTCGCTGCAAACTGGCAGAGCCGCCTTGCCGCGTCCCATCACAACCAGACATCCCTCACCCCGACCCGACCACCGTCCTCCCGACAAGCCCCATCCCGTCGGCGATATCGCCCGCGATCGCGGCCCTCAGCCCTTCGGCGTCGCCCGCGCCGATCGCGTCGAGTGCGATGCGGTGCTGGTCGACCAGGCTGCTGGTGCCATAGCGGCCATAGACCACCCGCATGAACGGGCCGAACTGCAGCCACAATGCCTCGATCGCGCGGTTGAGCGTGGCGCGGCCGTTGGCGCGATAAATGCCGAAGTGGAAAGCGAAATTCGCCTCCATATAGCCGACGACGTCGCCCTTTTCCATCGCGCGGTCGATGGCGGCGTCGGTCGCGCGCAGCTGTTTCAGCATCGCCGGCGTGATGTGCGGCAGCGCCCAGACGGCGGCAGCGGGTTCGAGCAACAGGCGACAGTCGAGCAGGTCGGTAAAGCGGCTCTCCGACATTTCGGGCACCTCGATCCGGCGCTTCGAATGGATCGCGACCGCCCCTTCGGCCGCGAGCCTGCTGAGCGCGTCGCGCACCGGCATCTGGCTGACCCCCATTTCGAGCGCCAGGCCGCGCGTCGACAGGCCGATGCCCGGCATGATCTTTCCCGTGATCATCCGCCGCCGAAGTTCTTCGTAAATGCTTGCGTGCAGGGCCGACGGCAATGTCGCAGGCGGCGTCGGGGAGGATGCCGAACCAGCGTCGATCCTTGCCGCCATTTCTTTCCTGTCCTCGCTATCGTTGCCATCTGAACTGCGATGGCAGCCTCGCTGTTCCTGCCACGCAGACCTTAATCTTCCTTGACCCGTATCGATCGCCAAGTCCATCATATGTGCGATCACAGACGGGCCCAACGACCGAATGACGCTCTCCAATGACGACCTCGGCATGGACCGTTCCTGGTATGCGGCGACGCGCAATGCGGACCTGTCTTTTGCCCCACTGACCGATGATGACGCCGTCGATCTGGTCGTGGTCGGTGGCGGCGCAACCGGGCTGTCCGCCGCACTCCACGCGGCCGAGGCGGGCATGTCGGTCGCGCTGCTCGAGGCCGGCCGCATCGGCTATGGCGCGTCCGGGCGCAACGGCGGCCAGATCATTCCCGGCTTGCGCAAAGGCGCGGCGGAACTGGTCGCGCTCTATGGTCGCGAGCGGGCGCAGGCCCTGTTCGCGCTCGCGCTGGAGGCGCGAACGCTCGTGCTCGACCTCATCGACCGCCATGCCATTGACTGCCAGTTGCGCCTCAGCGGTCACCTGCTGGCGGCGGTCAAACCGGGACAGTTACGCGATTTCGAGGAGGAGGCGCGCGCGCTCGAGGATGTGATGGGATATCGTGACGCCCGCGTCCTGACGGCAGCCGAAACTGCGGGAGAGGTCGCGAGCGCCTATCATGGCGCGCTGGTCGACGAAGGCGGGGGGCATTTCCACACCCTCAATTACACCCTCGGGCTGGCGCGAGCGGCGGCAGGGGCCGGCGTCCGACTATATGAACAGTCGGCGGCGACCAGGCTGGAGCGAACGGCCAACGGGGCGCGTATCGCCACAGCGCACGCCCGCATCGATGCACGGCATGTGGTGCTTGCCGGCGATGCCTTGCTCGACGGGCTCAGTCAGCGGGTCAACTCCCGGATCATGCCCGTCGCCAACTACCTCGTCGCGACGGCGCCGCTCCCCGATCCGGCGGCGCTGATCATGAACGACCGCGCGGTGTCCGACGCCCGGTTCGTGGTCAATTACTACCGGCGCACGCCCGACGGCCGTATCCTCTTTGGCGGCGGCGAACGCTACACCCGCACGCCGCCCGCCGACATGGCCGCCTTCACGCGGGTTTTTCTTGAACGCACCTTCCCCCAGCTGCGCGGCGTGGCGATCGATCATGCCTGGGGCGGACTTGTCTCGGTCACGATGAGCCGCCTGCCCGATATCGGCCGCGACGGGCCGGTGCTATGGGCGCATGGCTATTCCGGGCAGGGCGCTATCCTCTCGACCCTCGGCGGCGCGCTGCTCGCTCAGGCGGTGCAGGGCGACACCACGGCTTTCGACCGGTTTGCCGGCGTTGCGCCCGGCGCTTTCCCGGGGGGCGGCGGATTGCGGGGACCACTGCATGTCCTCGGCATGCTCTGGTACGCCATGCGCGATCGGATCGGATAGGGGACCGGACATGAATGATGACGCGCTGGGCATGAATCGCCCGATCGACCGCCGCGATTTCCTCGACGGGATGGCGCTGGCGGTCGGCGCCTCGGCGCTGGGCGCGTGCGTTCCCCTGCAGGGGCACGCGGCGGCGCAGGATATCCCCGGCTATTATCCGCCGCGACTAACGGGCCTCAGGGGCAGCCATCCGGGATCGTTCGAGGCGGCGCACGGGCTGCGCGACGGCAACGTTCACCCTGAACCGGCACTCGATACCGGTGAACATTATGATCTCGTCATCGTCGGGGGCGGCATCAGCGGGCTTGCCGCTGCCTGGTTCTGGCGCGCTGCCCATCCCGGCAAGCCCCAGAAGATCCTCATCCTCGACAATAACGACGATTTCGGCGGCCATGCCAAGCGCAACGAATTTGAACTGGGTGGCAAGCTCCACCTGCTGAACGGCGGCACGCTGATGATCGACAGCCCCCGTCCCTACAGCGCCGTCGCCGCCGGGCTGCTCACGGCGCTCGGCATCGATCCTGTCGCCCTGACCAGGGCGTCGATGCGGCCCGGCATTTACGCGGGGCTGGGCCAGGGTGTCGCCTTCGACCGCGCCATGTTCGGGGTCGACCGCCTCGTGGCGGGTGCCCCTTCAAAACTGGACGACGAAACCGGAACGGCCGGGCCCAGCGATGCGCGCGATCGCTGGCAGGCCTTCCTGGCGCAAGCGCCCGTCGATGACCGCACGCGCGCCGACGTCCTGCAGATCGAGGTCGGCACGACGGACTGGCTGCCCGGCCTCGACGACGCGGCAAAAAAGGATCTCCTGTCGCGGATCAGTTATCGCGATTTTCTGCTCCGGCATGTCGGCGTCGCTCCGGCGACATTGGCGCTTTACCAGAAGCGGACGCACGGCGAATGGGCAACCGGCATCGACGCGATCACTGCGCTCGACTGCTGGGGCTTCGGACTGCCGGGCTTTCAGGGGATGAAGCTCGTGCCCAAGGGGCATCCGCGGATGAGCTTTACCCCGCGCGGCTATATCGAGGGCGGGTCCGACACATTCCATTTCCCCGATGGCAATGCGACGATCGCCAGGCTGCTCGTGCGCGGGCTTGTTCCCGGCACGCTGCCGGGGCGCACGGCGGAGGACAGCGTCACCGCGCCGTGCAATTACACGGCACTCGACCGGCCAGCGAACGAGGTCCGTATTCGTTTGTCGGCCATTGTGCTTGCCGCGCGGCACCGGGGGGACCCCGCAATGCGGGAGGGTGTCGACGTCACCTATGTCCGCGACGGCACGCACCGGATCGTCCGGGGAAGGCAGGTCATCCTCGCCTGCTGGAACGCCATGATCCCCTATCTGGTGCCGGAACTGCCCGAGCGGCAAAAGGCGGCACTGCATTCTCTGGTCAAGGCCCCCCTCGTATATACGAGCGTCGCCCTGACCAACTGGCAGCCCTTTAAAAAGCTCGGGGTACGCAGCATCACCGCACCCGGCGGTTATTTCAGCTCGATGGCGCTGAACGCGCCGGTCGATATCGGCAATTACCGGGCAGAGCGCGATCCCGGACGACCCATCCTGCTCCATCTGACGCGGACGCCGTGCGCCCCCGGGCTTCCCGAACACGACCAGAACCGCGCCGGACGGGCCGAACTGCTGGCGACGCCGTTCACGACATTCGAGCGGGAACTGCGGATGCAGCTCGGTGCGATCCTCGGTCCGGCGGGGTTCGATCCGGCGCGGGACATCACCGGGATCACGGTCAATCGCTGGCCACACGGCTATGCGCCCGAATATAACTATCTCTGGCAGCCTGAAGTGCCCGAGGCGGACCTGCCGCACATCGTCGGCCGCGCCCGCTTTGGCCGGATTGCGATCGCCAATTCGGACGCCGGCGGCGGTGCCTATACCGATGTCGCCATCGACCAGGCCCGGCGCGCCGTCGACGAACTCATGCAAACAGAAGCAAAGGGTTAAAACGCGCGCACGGGTTCGGCCGCCGGCGTCAGGCGCATTTCAGCGGGTTGGGAACCTTCGCCGTGCCATCGATCCGTTCGATCCGTCCCACCCCCGTGCGCGCCGACCGTGCCCAGCCGTTGAGGTCCCAGATCGCAATCGGGCGCAGGAACGAGACCCCGGCGACGCCATTGCGTGACCACCGGACGACGCAGGGGAACGTGCCGAGATTGTCGATCGTCAGGCGCAACTGCGTCCCGGGGGGACAGTCGAACGCGCAGCACAGCTTTGCGCCGCTCTGCGATATGTCGCTCGTCACGACCTGCATGACGTCACGCCCCAGCTGCACGCGCGCGGGCGCAGGCACATTGAGGCGCGGCGCGCGCGACCGGAGGGTGCCCGGCTTGTCAGGCCCGATGCGATGCGCCAGGTCGATGCCGCTGTCGAATTCCAGACCGATGAAGCTGTCGCGCGCCCAGGCGACGCGCGCCTCGATCGGATCCTCGAGCTTGAGGTACAACACGACACGGTCGTCCTTCGCAAACGACCCGCTGACCTGAACCATGGCACCGGATACGGAGACGTTGCGGACCAGGCACAATTCTTCGTCGTCGCCTGAGACGATCTTGCCGGGCCGGTAAATCGTGACAAAGCGCTGCGCGATGCGACGGTCGGGCGCTGCATCGGGCACCCGTTTCAATGAAACACTGTCAAGCGCTTTACGGCGTGCCATCCCAAACCCCTGCGTGCGAAACATGTCCTGCCACCTTACTAACGCGCCCCTGCTTCCAATCCTTTTACGGCGGCACCGTAGAATTACTTAAGCGTGGCGGACGGGATGCTTGCCGTTCGTTTCAGCGCCGCTATGAGTTTGGGCATGACGCTCCCTGCCATTTTGTCGAACCTCCGCATTCCGGTCATCGGATCACCGTTGTTCATCGTTTCCGGCCCCGACCTGGTGATCGCGCAGTGCAAGGCGGGGATCGTCGGCAGCTTCCCCGCGCTGAACGCCCGGCCGCAGGGTCTGCTGGACGAATGGCTGCACCGCATCACTGAGGAGCTGGCGGCACACAACCGGGCGCATCCTGACCAGCCTGCCGCACCCTATGCGGTCAACCAGATCGTCCACAAATCGAACGACCGGCTGGAGGCCGATCTTGCCACATGCGCCAAATGGCAGGTTCCGATCACGATCACGTCGCTCGGCGCGCGGGAGGAACTCAACACGGCGGTGCATGGCTGGGGCGGCATCGTGCTGCACGACATCATCAACGACCGCTTCGCCCGAAAGGCGATTGAAAAGGGGGCCGACGGATTGATTCCCGTTGCCGCCGGCGCTGGTGGCCATGCCGGCACGCAATCGCCCTTTGCCCTGATCTCCGAAATCCGCACCTGGTTCGACGGCCCGGTGGCGCTGTCGGGGGCAATCGCCAATGGCCGGTCGGTGCTCGCGGCGCAGGCGCTCGGCGCCGATCTTGCCTATATCGGCTCTGCCTTCATCGCCATGCAGGAAGCGAATGCCGATGCGGACTATAAACAGGGCATCGTCGACGGCGCGGCCGCTGACATCGTCTATTCATCGCTCTTCACCGGGGTTCACGGCAACTACCTGCGCCGCTCCATTGAGCATGCGGGCCTCGACCCCGACAATCTGCCCGAGGGCGACTATAAGACGATGAATTTCGGACAGTCGACCAATACTCCGGCCAAGGCGTGGCGCGATATCTGGGGCTCGGGCCAGGGCATCGGCGCCGTGACGTCAAGCATGAGCGTCGCTGCCTATGTCGATCAACTCGAACGGGAATATGTCGAGGCCAAGGCCAACCTCGACGCGCGATTCAGGGTCCGCTGAGCCGAAAGCCTGTCGAAGACAGGTGCACGGCTCTCCTTCGGGGAGAACCGTGCACTCGCCGCGGCCTGACGCCGCACTGCGGTCAGTGGCGACGACCGAAACGGGGCGCGTGGAAACCCGGTGCCCGCGTCGTGTTGACCGACCGATCGATCTGACCACCCACGCGGCTGACGCTCGCGTCACGATTGTAGAGGGTGGTACCGCTGCCGTTCACGACGTTGCGGTTCGAAATATAGCCGTTGTCGGTCCGCGTCCGGTTGCCCGAATAGGCATAGGTCTGGCCGTCGCGGCCGGTCGCGGTTCCGGACGCCGTGAAGCCGGTGTCGGTCCGTGCCCGCGAATAGTCGAAGCTGCGCGACTGTCCGGCGAAATTGGTCGAGCTGCCCGATGCGGTGATCGTGCCGTCCGCACGGGTACGGCTGTAATCGCGGCTGGCGGTCGCACCATCGCTCGCGCGGGTGGCATCGGTCGAACGGACGACGGTGCCGGCGGCGGGGTCACGTGTCACCACACGCGTGGCCTGTCCCTTGGGACTGTCGTAGGTCGTGGTCTTCGTCGTCGGTTCCGCCGTCGCGGCGGTTGCGGCCAGAACGGCGGCGCTGGCGATCAGGATCATGGCTTTCATGTCTGCACTCCCATATCTGCATGTCACGTCAAAGTCAGAGCGATGTCGTTGCGCTCAGCCCGTCAACGCGCGGCGTGCAGATACCCTTCGCGCCGCCGGCTCAGAACATCGCCATCCCGCCGTTGACGTGGATCGTCTGCCCCGTGACATAGCTTGCTTCGCGGCTTGCGAGATACAGGACGGCTGCGGCCACATCGGCTCCCTCGCCCAGCTTGCCCGCCGGGATGCGCGCAGTCAGCGACTGCTTTTGCGCATCGGGCAGGGCGTCGGTCATCGCACTGGTGATGAAGCCCGGTGCGACGCAGTTCACGGTGATCGACCGGCTGGCAAGCTCCTGCGCCAGCGCCCTGGTCATCGCGGTCACCCCGCCCTTCGACGCCGCATAATTCGCCTGCCCCGGATTGCCCGTTGCGCCGACCACGCTGGTGATCGACACGATGCGGCCGAAACGCGCCTTCATCATGGGCTTGGTCGCTGCCCGGATCAGGCGAAACGCGGCCTCCAGGTTGATCCGGATGACCGTATCCCACTCCTCGTCCTTCATCCGCATGACGAGATTATCGCGGGTCACCCCCGCATTATTGACCAGTATGTCGAGCCCGCCGCCCAGCGCCTCGACCGCGCGGGGGACCAGGGCATCGACCGCGACGGGGTCGGCCAGGTCACAGGCGAGCGCGACATGGTCCCCGCCGAGTGCGGCGCGAAATTCCTCCAGCTTGTCGGCGTTGGATCCGGACAGCGCGAGCCGCGCGCCCTGCCCCGCCAGTGTCTGCGCGACGGCGGAGCCGATGCCGCCGCTGGCACCGGTCACCAGCGCCGTCATTCCCGTCAGGTCGAACATCCTCACAGCTCCTTCGCCAATGCCTCGATATCGTCCATCGTCTGGATGCTGCGCGTCGGAACGTCACGGTCGATGCGTTTGATCATCGGCCCCAGCACGCGGCCGCCGACCTCGACGAACTGGGTAACGCCCGCGGCAATCATCGCCTCGACGCTCTCGCGCCAGCGCACCGTTGCCGTTACCTGCTGCACCAGCAGGTCGGTGATCCGGGCCGGGTCGGTAACCGGTGCGGCGGTCACATTGGCATAGAGTGGCAGCAGCGGGGCCTGGATTTTCACCGTGCCAAAGGCCGCCGCCATCGCCTCGGCCGCGGGCTCCATCAGCGAACAGTGAAACGGTGCCGACACGGCCAGCAGCATCGAATGTTTGGCGCCGCGCTCGGTCGCCATCCGCATCGCCCGTGCGACCGCCGCGGCGTGACCCGAAACGACGACCTGGCCGCCGCCGTTGTCATTGGCGGCCGCGCACACCTCGCCCTGCGCCGCTTTTGCCGCGATTTCGGACGCCGTGGCAAAATCGACGCCGAGCAGGACCGCCATCGCGCCCACCCCGACCGGCACCGCCGCCTGCATCGCCTGGCCTCTGGCCTTCAGCAGATGCGCCGTGGTCGGCAGGTCAAAGCTTTCGACCGCACACAGCGCCGAATATTCGCCGAGCGAGTGCCCCGCGACAAAGGCCGCCTTTTCGGTCAGGCTGACTCCGCCCTCGCGGGTCAGAATGGCGAGCATCGCCATGCTGTTGGCCATGATCGCGGGCTGGGCATTTTCCGTCAGTTCCAGTTCTTCCGAAGGTCCTGTCGTCATCAGCCGGAACAGGTTCTGGCCCAGCGCATCGTCCACTTCCTGAAATATCGCCCGGGCGGCGCTGCTGGCGGCGGCGATGTCGCGACCCATGCCCACCGACTGGCTGCCCTGCCCGGGAAAGATAAATGCCCTCATGTTCGACCCTTTGAAATTGATCGGCGGGCGTTAGGCAGCAACGCGAGGGTTGCCAACCCCGCCTGTTTCGATCATAGGCCCGCCTTCACGAAAGCCGGAGGGGCGTCGGCATGGGCCGCGCCAGCGATCGGCATGGAAGGACGATAACGCATGGCTCTGTATGAGCACGTGTTCCTCGCGCGTCAGGATCTTGCCCAGGCACAGGTCGATGCGCTGACGGAAACCGCAACCAACATCATTACGTCGAACGGTGGGCGCGTGGTCAAGACCGAGACCTGGGGTCTGCGCAGCCTGGCCTACCGCATCGCCAAGAATCGCAAGGCGCATTACGTGCTGATCGAATTCGACGCGCCGACCAACGTCGTCGCCGAACTCGAGCGCCAGACCCAGATCAACGAGGACATCATCCGCTACATGTCGCTTCGCGTCGATGCGCATGAAGAAGGTCCGTCGGCCATGATGCGCCGTTCGGAACGGTCGGAGCGTTCGGATCGCGGCGACCGTGGTGATCGTGGTGATCGCCCGCGGCGTGACCGCGACGACCGGCCCCGTCGTGATGATCTCGAAGCGGCGTAAGGAGTAATATCAATGGCTCGTCCCTTTTTCCGCCGTCGCAAGACCTGTCCGTTCTCGACCAAGGACGCCCCGCCGATCGATTACAAGGACGTTCGCCTGTTGCAGGGCTTCGTGTCCGAACGCGGCAAGATAGTGCCGTCGCGCATCACCGCGGTCAGTGCCCCGAAGCAGCGCGAACTCGCCCAGGCGATCAAGCGCGCGCGGCACATCGGCCTCCTCCCCTATGTCGTGAAGTGATCAGACCATGGAAGTGATCCTGCTCGAACGCGTTGAAAAGCTTGGCCACATCGGTGACGTCGTCACCGTGAAGGACGGGTTTGCCCGCAATTTCCTGCTGCCCAACAAAAAGGCGCTCCGTTCGAACGCCGCCAACCGCAAGGTGTTCGAAGCCAACAAGGCGCGGATCGTCGCCGATAACGACGCGCGTCGTGGCGAGGCCGAGGCAGCGTCGAAGGATATCGACGGCAAGTCGGTGACCCTCATCCGCCAGGCATCGAACACGGGGCAGCTTTACGGTTCGGTAGCCGTCCGCGACATCGTCGAGGCACTCGAGGCCGATGGCGCAAAGATCGGCAAGAACCAGATCGTGCTCGACAAGCCGATCAAGGCGATCGGGCTGTTCGACGTCCGCATCCAGCTTCACCCCGAGGTCGCGGTGACCGTCAAGGTCAACGTCGCGCGCAGTCCCGAGGAAGCCGACCTGCAGTCGCAGGGCGTCGACGTCATGGCGGCGATGTTCGAAAAGGACGAAGCTGGCTTTACTGAGGATTACGATCCGAACGCGGAGCCGGGTGAGATTGCGGTCGACGAGCCTGCAGCCGAAGTGCCTGCTGCGGCCTAATCTTTGTCACGGCGTTGGAAATAGAACGGCCCGGCGGAGCGATCTGCCGGGCCGTTTCCGTATCATTGCAGCCGTTAACGCAAAACCCGTGATGAGCATCATCCATGTCGCGGGCTCAGGGACATCATTGGTAAAGCTTATCTGAAAAGCACTGAACCTGTCCGGCTCCGCTGGCCCGGCTGACCCGTCCGGAAACAGGGCACTATCGAGATGCATGACGACGTGGACGCCGTCGAACATGAGTGTGCCGGCATGGCGCTGGCGCACGCCGGTAAAGTCGACGGCCGGATTGCGGTCGAACACGCTCGTCTGCGGACCCGTTATCTGGTTTACCGCACCGATAGGATTGATGAAGCTGAGCGTCGCGGTCGATCGATAAGTCGTGCTCGTACCGCCGCTGCCGCCAAATACAGTGAACTGAACGTCGGCTGGCAGAAAGCCGAGCTTCAGCGGCGCACCGCCCGGAAACGTGAGCGTTGCGTCAAGCGTGTCGCCGGGACTGAGGGCAAAGGCCGGCGTCAGATATTGCGTGTAATAGGTCGGATGCCGGTCGGCTGGCCCGGGGAAAACATAGGGCCGATCGAGCACGGCGCTGACGACGACAGTCGCTGCCTGCACTTTGGTTTCGCCAGCAAATGCGACCATCAGCAGGAGGGCGACCAATCGGGTTGTCATGGTCGGATCCTTGCAAGCGGCAACGTCGCTGGTCGCCCACGGCGCAGCGTTATGCTGGTCAGCGCCACGCCCAGGAGCAGCATCGCCCAGCTGGACGGTTCAGGAATTGCGCTCACCGAGAAGACATAGGTTCCATCTCTCGGGGCGAGGATGTCGAAGTGATAGGTGCAGCAATCTTCCGAGTAACTGCCATAGGCGCCATCACCACCATAAGGCACGATGTAGGGCGCATGCACGGTGACGTCGGCACCGTAGCGTTTTGGGCCTAACGGATCGAGCAGCGGCAGTTCATCGGTGTCGTCCCCGCCGCAATACACGACGCCGTTGCCGTCGGGGTTGCAATAGTCGTTGTAATGAGTGGTCTTTTTCAACTCACCGGAAAAAGTGTCGGCGGGGCCGGACAGGTCCAGCCGGAAGCGATATTTGCCCGGACCCAGACCGACGCCGCCGCTGACGAACAAATCCTCCCCGCCGGCATAGCTGCCGGTTTCGAGGATAGTTGCGCCGGGCGCAGCCGTTGCAGCCGCTAACGCAAACGCCGCAATCATCGCTCTAAGCTTCGTCACTGCTCCGCTCCTGTCGCAATGCACTGGTCGGAATATCTGCCCTTTTTTCCCGTTAAGCAAGGTTGGAAACTGGTCAGCTTGTAGTGACCCCGGCGGCGGGCTTACGGTGTAACACTGGCCATGACGGCTGGTGATCGGCGGCGGTCCAGGACCTGATAAAACGGCTGCCCGCGCCGCTCAATATCCCAAAACCGTACTCTCCATCCTAACTTAACGCCGAGCGGCTAGGGCGCGAGGAGAGACTCCGGACGCCGCAACACAGAGCGACGGCCAGGCATCGCTCCGGCGCCATCGCTCCATCGCTCCATCGCGCCTGCTCGTAGGTGTCGCCAAGGCGTCAAGGGAAAAGGGCAAGGTCAATACCCTCGCCCATCGCCTGATGCCCCCTGTCGCTGGGATGCAGATGATCGCCGGAATCAAACTCTGGCCGGAACTGCGTGGGCTTGGCCGGATCCCGGACCATGGCTTCGAAATCGATCACTGCGTCCGCTTGGGCCGAGGTGCGGATCCAGCGGTTGACGGCTTCGCGCATGGCGGTTTTGGCGGGCGTTGAGGAACTTGGATCGAAAGGGTTGGGCGTCAGCGTTCCCAGATAGACCTTGACCCCACGCCCATGCGCCCGCTCGATGATCTGGCGATAGCCCGTAATCAAGTCGTCTGCCGAGATCTCCGGATTATTGCCAAACAGGCTGTGGCCAGAGAAATTGATATCGTTGATGCCTTCAAGCAGCACGAGATGCGAAATGCCCTCGATCCGCAAGGCATCGCGATCAAGCCGTGCCAGACTGGCCGCTCCCCAGGCTGGCGCCAGCACACGGTTGCCCGCAATGCCCGCATTCACCACTGTATAGCGCTGTCCTCCCTTGCGCGCCGCAAGCCGGCGCGCCAAAACCTCCGGCCAGCCATGCAACGCGCCGGGCTTCTCCCGATTGCCATCCGTTATCGAGTCCCCTAGCGCCACGATGACATGCGGAGCTGCCTCGCTCAACACCGAAACGCCGGTCACCAGCGGCCTGCCCGTCATGGCAATGGGTTGATCAAGCGCCACCTTCATGGCTTGATCGCCCGCGCCAAGGACGAAACCGGCCCCGCCGCGCGCCTCGTTCATCAGCGTAGAGCCCAGTGCGACGCTGACAACGAGTTCAGTGCCCGCCTTAACCCTCAGGCTGACCGGATCGCTGAGTATCGGCGCACCGGGCGGAATCGTGACCCCAGCCGCCCCACCAAAGGTCAAAGCATGCAACGAGCCAGCCTGCGCTGCAAAACCCTCTCCTGCCAGCCCGACCGAAGCCGCAGCCAGGCGTAACGGAGCCTTGCCCTCCTCATTTGACAGTCTGATCCGAACCTTTTCACCAGCCACCTGCACGGTCAGGCAATAGCGCACAGTCCCGTCAACCGGTTGCGGATTAAGTTGCAGTAGCAGCTTGTCCGACGACAGATGCCAATGCTCGGCGGCAAACTTAAGAAAAACCTCTGAGGCGGGCTCATAAGTGGCCGGACTGGATTGGAAACCTTCCCGCCAAACTGGCCGCGCCTGTGCCACGCTACCTAGGAGGCCTACCGCCACGACGCCTAAGGCCCAGCTGGTCCATCTCGTCATCGGCAAGGGCTCCCCTCCATTATAAATAGTATATCCGTTCTAATTCTATTCAAGCCTCAATCGCTGTCAGTTACGGGGATTCCAATCGCCAGCTTCTGGCAGCAGCGGTCATTCAAGGTTAATGGTGCGAACGACCAGCTTTGGTCGACACCAGGCGCGGCGGCGCAACCCAATAAATATCGGCGGTGGTCCGTCGGCATGCTAAAAGCCGACTGTCTGAAATACACAAAACCCAGACCTCCACTCGCCACGGCGAAACCGCGCCTTCAGGCGTTGGCACCACCCGCCGATCGCACTCCGCAGTCGAAACAGCTTCGCTATTCCGTGCCCGCGCCGTTCAATATCCCATCAGTTTCAGCACTTCGGCCCGGCTGCGGTGGTCGTCGAGGAAACACCCGAGCAGCCGCGAGGTCGTCATGCCCACGCCCGGCGTGCGCACACCCCTGCCCGTCATGCACCCGTGCTGCGCCTCGATCACGACCGCCACGCCCTGCGGGTGAAGATTGTCCCAGATGCACTGCGCGACCTGGGCGGTCAGGCGTTCCTGGATCTGCAGCCGCCGCGCATAGCCGTTCAGGACCCGCGCCAGCTTTGAAATGCCGACGACCCGCTTGTCGGGCATATAGGCGATCGACGCCTTGCCCGTGATCGGTGCCATATGGTGTTCGCAGTGCGACTGGAACGGAATGTCCTTCAGCAGCACGAGCTCGTCATAGCCGCCGACTTCCTGAAAGGTGCGCGAGAGATGGTAGCCGGGGTCCTCGCGATTGCCCTCGCAATATTCCAGCCATGCCCGCGCCACGCGCTTGGGCGTGTCGAGCAGGCCCTCACGCTCCGGTTCGTCGCCCGACCAGCGGATCAGCGTGCGGATCGCCTCCTGCACGTCATCGGGAACGGGAACCTTTGCCGCTTCGTGCAAATCATTGGCCATCGGGCCATCATCATAGTCTGCCATGACAAAACTGCCTAGCAAGTCCCCCGCAGAGCGCAAGTTTTAGATCGGCCTCCGGTCGCGACCCGCCGGTTGACGCTACGGCATGGCGCACGGTTGACGCAAAGGTAAGTTGCCGCTTGCAACCCACCGAAATTAACGCATTTCCGCCATTGACGGGGGCGCGGCGTTGAGCGACCTAGGGGCCGAAGGTGCCGCATGAGCATCGTTTTGACTATCGGGAGGATATCATGAAGCAGGCCCATCTTATCGGCGTGTCGCTTTTCGCCATGGTCATCGCGGCCCCGTCGGTCGCGCAAACCGCGCCCCAGGACTCGGTGACCGACAGCAGCGACATCATCGTGACCGCGACCAAGCGCGAACAGACCTTGCAGGACGTGCCGATCTCCGTTTCGGTGACCGGTGCCGAAACCGTCGAACGCGCCCAGATCCGCGATCTCATCGACCTTCAGTCGGTCGTCCCCTCGCTCAAGGTGTCGCAGCTGAACGCTGTCGGCCAGACCAATTTCATCATCCGCGGTTTCGGCAACGGCAATGGCAATGACGGTATCGAAAGCTCGGT
Organism: Sphingomonadales bacterium; assembly: GCA_038225385.1. GTDB lineage: Bacteria > Pseudomonadota > Alphaproteobacteria > Sphingomonadales > Sphingomonadaceae > Sphingomonas_O. Next base: position 58,388 of record JBBRRC010000010.1, read on the forward strand.
CGGCGTATTCGTCGACGGCGTCTATCGCTCGCGTTCCGCCGCCGCGCTCGACGATCTGCCCGAGATCGAGCGGGTCGAGGTGCTGCGCGGCCCGCAGTCGACCCTGTTCGGCAAGAACGTGTCGGCCGGTGCCATCAGCATCGTGACCAAGAAGCCTCAGTTCGATTTCGGTGCCAAGGCCGAGATCACCTATGGCAATTACAACCAGATGCTCGCGAAGGCGACGATCACCGGACCGATCAGCGAAACTGTCGCAATCCGGCTGTCGGGTTCGGTCAACGAGCGCGACGGCTATTTCACCAACCTGACCACGGGCACGCCCGTCAATGACCGTAACCGCTGGTCGGTTCGCGGTGATATCCTGTGGCAGCCGACCGCCGAATTCTCGTTCCGCCTTATCGCCGACTATAACCTGATCAAGGAAGTCTGCTGCGGGGTTACGTCGATTTCGAACGGGGCAAACGGGCAGCCCTATCCCACGCAGCAGGTCACGCTGGCAGACGGTTCCCGTGTGTCGCCGACCAACTTTATCGGTAGCCCGATCGCTCTGGGCGGACTTGGCAAGCCGATCGGTGACACGACGCGCGTATTCGATAGAAATGTCATCTTCAATTCCGACCCGACCAACCGGGTACGGGGTGAAGGCATTTCCGGCCAGGCCGATTGGGATATTGGCTTTGCCAAGCTGACTTCGATCACCGCTTACCGGGACCAGGTGAACCAGTCATTCCAGGATATTGATTTCACCGGCGCCGATATCTCCAACAACAAAACGGCCAACGACATCAAAACGTTCACTCAGGAATTCCGGCTGGCGTCGACCGGAAATGGTCCACTGAGCTGGCTGGTTGGCGGGTTTTACCAGGACGAAAAGACCGATACCGGTCGGCAAATCCGATATGGTTCGGATGCGCGAGCCTATCTGAACGGATTGACGGCCGGGCTACTGCCATTGATCGAAGGACTGCAAGCTGCCTCCGGCAATCCGGGTCAGACCTATCTTGCTGCGGGTCAAGGCATCGACGACAATTACAGGCTTAAGCAGCGTGCATACTCACTGTTCGGACAGGCCGATTTCAAAATCACGCCGCGTCTGACCATCAGCGGCGGTCTCGCTTATTTGAACGATCGCAAGGAAGTAACGTCTGACGTTGTCCTTACGGACCAGTTCTCTGCCTTGAACGTCGATAACATCCCCAATATCGGGTTCATTCCCTATGCGGCGCTCCCAGCCGGGGTAAAAACGGTGCTGGCATTCAAGGGTTATAATCCAGCTGCGAATGGCGGATTTATTCCGACCAATCTGTTCGGGGCGAGTTTTGGTGCCAGCCTACCCGGCGCCATCGGACCCAACCCTTTCGGCCTGCCGGTCTCGCCCGCTGGGACCAATCCCTTCGCCTTGAACGCTGCCCAGTTTTTCTACGCCGATCCTACGGGCAGCACGACGCTGGTCCACGGTCCGGTCAATATCCCGAACGCCAACGAATCGGGAATATTTTCGGGCGACAAGTTCACCTACACCGGTCGCGTTGCGTATGACTTCGGCTTCATCAACGCCTATGTCAGCTATTCGACAGGCTGGAAGGCCAGTGCCGTCAACCTGTCGTCGGACAGTCGCCCGCCGGACGTGAATGGCGTCGGCCGCTTTGCTGCACCGGAAAATGTCGAAGTATATGAAGCCGGACTGAAAGCAAAATTCCGGGGCGGATATTTCAACCTCGCCGTGTTCAAGGAATCGATCAAGGGCTTCCAGTCGAACGGGTTTACCGGAACCGGTTACGCGCTCGTCAACGCGGGTCAGGAATCGGTTCGTGGTTTCGAAATCGACTCGGCCTATCGGCCCCTGCCGTTCCTCGCACTGACGGGTGCCGTCACCTATCTCGATCCGAAGTATGACTCCTTCACCAAGGCGCCATGCTTTGTCTTCGACACGGCGCGTTGCCCGATCAATCCACTGACCGGCCTTCCGCCTGCGTTCCGCGATCTCACCGGTGACAAACCTGCCGGCGTGCCCGAATGGAGCGTATCGACCTCGGCCACGATCAGCCATGATTTCGGCGGGGGCATCAATGCCTATCTGCGTGGTGAATACGACTATACGAGCAACACCTATCTGACCGAGACCACTCCCCAGAGCATCTCGACCTGGGGCCTCAGCCAGATCAACGCGAGCCTCAGCCTCGTCGCCACCAACGCCGGGCTCGAGGTCACCGTTTGGGGCCGCAACATCACCAACGACAACAGCCTGATCGCGACGTTCTCGACGGTTGCGCAGTCGGGAAGCTACAGCGGCTATCCGAACCAGCCACGCACCTATGGCGTCACGGTGCGCAAGACGTTCTGATCAATCGGCCGGACGCTGTCGCAAGACGGCGTCCGGGCGGTCACGAGGACAAGGCGATCACCGCAGCTCGCGGGTGATCGCCTTTTTCGTGGCCGGTCCATAGGGCGGCTTGAACCCGGCCAGTTTTGCAACGTCGATCCGGGGCTGGCGATACACGCTCTTGGCGTGGCTGAACGTGCGGAATCCGTCGATGCCGTGATAGGCGCCCATGCCCGACGGCCCGACCCCGCCGAACGGCAAATCCTCCATGCTGACGTGAAAAATGACGTCGTTGACGGTGACGCCGCCCGAAATCGTCCGGTCGATGATCCGGCGCTCCTCGGCACTATCCTGGCCGAAGTAATACAGGCCGAGCGGCCGGTCATGGGCGTTCACATAGGCGATGGCTTCGTCGGTCGACGCCACGGTCTTGACCGGCAGGACGGGGCCGAAGATTTCGTCCTGCATCACCTTCATGTCGTCGGTCGGGTTGCGGACGATGTAGAGCGGCATTTTGGTGCCATTGGTGCCCGAGAAGTCTTCGCCGGCAGGATTGACCTCGATCACCTCGCCACCCTTGTCACGCGCATCGTCCAGATAGCCGCGCAGCCGGTCGCGGTGCCTGGCGTTGATGACCGACGTATAGTCGGGATTGGCCAGCAGGGTCGGGTAAAGCAGCGAGACCGCCTGTTTGACCTCGCCGATCAGGTCCATCTCCTGCTCGCGCGGCACCAGCAGATAGTCGGGCGCGAGGCAGATCTGCCCGGCATTCATCATCTTGCCCGCCACGATGCGCGTCGCCGCCTGTTTCAGGTCGGCCGACTTGCCGATGATCGTCGGCGATTTGCCGCCCAGCTCGAGCGTGACCGGCGTCAGATTATCGGCGGCGGCGTGCAGGATGTGGCGTCCGATGCCCGTCGCACCGGTAAAGATCAGATGGTCGAAAGATAGCCTGGCGAAGGCCTCACCGACCGAGGGTCCGCCGGAAAAGAACGCTGCCTCGTCCTCGGCAAAATAATTGGGGACAACGGCCTCGAACAGCGCGGCCGTCGCGGGCGTATATTCCGACGATTTGACCATGGCGCGGTTACCGGCGGCCAGCGCGCCGATCAGGGGACCCATCGTCAGCTGGACGGGAAAATTCCACGGCGCGATGATCCCGATGATCCCCTTCGGCTGATAGTCGATCCGGGCACTCGCCCCGAGCAGGGCAAGCGGAAAGTCGAGCGCCCGCTTTTCCGGACGCATCCAGCGCGACAGGTGCTTCAGGGCGTGCTTCGCCTGGCGGACCGACGCCGCGACATCGGCGAACATCGACTGTTCGTGGCTGCGATGCCCGAAATCGTCCGACATCGCGCCGGCAAATGCCTCGCCGTTTTCGACCAGCAATTTGATGCAGCGCCGCAGGCGGTCGCGGCGCACGGTTTCACCGACGGGAAGTTCGGCGGCAAATGCCTGCCGCTGTGCGTCCAGGACCTTGTCCATCCGCGCACGGACCACCGCTTCGCTTGCCGGGGCTGTTTCGACGTCGGCCACGATACTCTCCCGTTGTTTTGCGTGAATACGAATGTCGCACTTCGTTGCCTTGTGCAACTCGACGTCGGGTGCTTGCAGATCGACCGTGCGGCGTTAAGGGCTGCCGTAGCGTCAACCGAGGGGGTTCTGCGTGTCGGCACCGTTTGCAACGATCGTCATCTTCGGCGCGACGGGTGACCTTGCCCAGCGGATGCTGTTCCCTTCGCTCTACAATCTCGATGCGGACGGGTTGCTGTCGCCCGATGTGCAAATTCACGGCGCGGCACGGTCATCGCTCGGCGATGCCGAATTTCGCGAACAGGTGTCGAAATCGCTCGATGCCCATCTGCCCGCCGACATGGTCGACGCCGACATCCGCCAGCGTTTCCTCGCGCGGGTCGGGTATTGCAAGGTCGATGCCGATCGTCCCGAAGACTTCGAATGCCTCGCCGCCAAGGTTGGCAATGCGAAGGACCAGGGCATCGCCTTTTATCTGTCGACGCCGCCTTCGCTCTTCGCGCCCGTGGTGGCGGGCCTGAAGGCAGCGGGTCTGACGGGTCCGGCGACCCGCATCGCCATGGAAAAACCCATCGGCCACGATTTGCCGTCGAGCCGCGACGTCAACGCTGCGGTGGCGCACGGTTTCGACGAGGATCAGGTATTCCGCGTCGACCATTACCTCGGCAAGGAAACCGTCCAGAATCTGCTTGTCCTGCGCTTTGCCAATTTGCTGTTCGAGCCCTTGTGGAACGCGCAGGCGGTCGAACACATTCAGATCACCGTGGCCGAAACCGTGGGACTGGAGGGGCGCGTATCCTATTACGACGGCGTCGGCGCCTTGTCGGACATGGTCCAGAACCACATGCTCCAGCTGCTCGCGCTCGTCGCCATGGAAGTACCGGCAAGCTATACCGCCACCGCGGTCCGCGACGAGAAGGTCAAGGTGCTCCGCTCGTTGCGGCCGATGGATGCCGCGACCGCCATGTCGCACAGCGTGAAGGGGCAATACCGGGCCGGCGCGATCGATGGGAAGCCGGTGGCCGGATACGCCGACGAACTGGGCCATGCGTCCGACACCGAGACATTCGTCGCGGTCAAGGCGCACATCGACAACTGGCGCTGGAAGGGCGTTCCCTTCTACCTGCGCACCGGCAAACGACTGCCGCAGCGTCATTCCGAAATCCTCATCCAGTTTCGCGCGGTCCCGCATTCGATTTTCGCGGGGCGCGGGCCGCGACTGGAGCCCAACGCGCTGCTGATCCGCCTGCAACCCAATGAAGGCATATCGCTGTCGGTAATGACCAAGGAACCCGGTCTCGATCGCGGCGGGGTGGCGCTGCAAAAGGTCGACCTCGACGTCAGCCTGACCGCCGCCTTTGCCGGCCAGCGCCGGCGCATTGCCTATGAGCGGCTGTTGCTCGACCTGCTCGAAGGGGACACGACGCTGTTCGTCCGCGCCGACGAAATCGAGGCGGCGTGGACGTGGGTCGATTCCATCCATGCGGCGTGGAAAGCTGCCGGGGTGACGGCCAAGCCGTACACGGCGGGAAGCTGGGGCCCCTCGGCAGCGGCGGGCATGATCGAACGCGACGGCGCCAGCTGGCAGGATGGGTAAAGTCCTATGAACCCGGTTCTGGAAGCAGTCACCGCCCGTATCGTCGAACGCTCACGCGTGCAGCGCGCCGCTTATCTCGACCTCATCCAGCGGCAGCGTGACGCCGGCACCAATCGCCACAATTTGTCCTGCGGCAACATCGCGCACGGGTTCGCCGCGTCGGGCGAGGACAAGGCGGTGATCCGCGACGGGCGCGCGATGAACATCGGCATCGTCACTGCCTACAACGACATGTTGTCCGCGCATCAGCCCTATGGTCGCTATCCGGAAGCGATCAAGATCGCCGCGCGCGAGGTCGGGGCGACGGCACAGGTGGCGGGCGGCGTCCCCGCCATGTGCGACGGCGTCACCCAGGGACAGGCGGGCATGGACCTGTCGCTGTTCAGCCGCGACACGATCGCGCTGTCGACGGCGATAGCGCTCAGCCATGCGATGTTCGAAGGCGTGCTGATGCTCGGCATCTGCGACAAGATCGTGCCCGGCCTGCTCATCGGCGCGCTGCGCTTCGGTCATCTGCCGACGATCCTGGTGCCCGGCGGCCCGATGCCATCGGGTCTCGCCAACAAGGAAAAGGTGCGCATCCGCCAGCTCTATGCGGAGGGCAAGGTCGGACAGGACGCGCTCCTCGACGCCGAAAGTGCAAGCTATCACGACGCCGGCACTTGCACGTTCTACGGGACCGCCAATTCGAACCAGATGATGATGGAGGTGATGGGCCTTCACATGCCGGCGTCCGCTTTCGTCAATCCGGGAACCCGGCTGCGCCAGGAACTGACCCGCGCGGCGACCCACCGCGTTGCCGCCATCGGCTGGGACGGCGATGATTATCGGCCGCTTGGCCGGTGCGTCGATGAAAAGGCGATCGTCAACGCGCTCGTCGGTCTGCTGGCGACCGGCGGATCGACCAATCACGCGATACATCTGCCCGCCATCGCCCGCGCCGCCGGTATCCTGATCGACTGGCAGGACTTCGACGAACTTTCGGCCGCGGTGCCGCTGATCGCGCGTGTCTATCCCAACGGCTCGGGCGACGTGAACGACTTCCACCACGCCGGCGGCATCGGGTTCGTCATTGGCGAACTGATCGGCGCCGGTCTGCTGCACGCGGACATCATGACCGTCGCGCGCGATACGCTCGCCGATTATGCGGTAGAGCCGACCCTCGTCGATGACGCACTCGTCTGGGCACCCGCGCCCGCAGTCCCACGCGACACGACGATGCTGCGCGCCGTGACCGAGCCATTTCAGCCCGATGGCGGGATGCGCTTGCTCGACGGCAACCTTGGCCGCGCCGTCATCAAGACGAGTGCGGTACAGCCCGACCGGTGGACGATAGAGGCACCGTGCGCCGTGTTTTCAACGCAGGACGACGTCCTTCGCGCGTTCAAGGCGGGCACGCTCGACCGCGATGTCATTGTCGTCGTCCGTTTCCAGGGCCCGCGCGCCAACGGCATGCCCGAACTGCACAAGCTGACCCCGGCCCTCGGTGTCCTCCAGGACAAGGGCTACCGGGTCGCGCTGCTGACCGACGGGCGCATGTCGGGGGCGAGCGGCAAGGTGCCCGCCGCGATCCATCTGACGCCCGAGGCCGGGCTCGACGGCCCGATCGGCAAGTTGCTGGACGGCGACATCGTCCGTGTGGATGCGGTGGCGGGAACGGTGGACGCCCTCGTCGATGACGTCATCTGGGCCGCCCGGACCGCTGCCATTGCCCCGCCCCCCGCCGACGGCACGGGTCGCGAGCTGTTTGCCTTCATGCGCGCCGGTGCCGACCACGCCGAGCACGGGGCGTCGGCCATGCTCGCGGCGGCCCGCCTCTGATGCAGATTGTCGCGGTTGACATCGGCGGCACGCATGCCCGTTTCGCACTGGCCGAGGTTGACGGCGGCCACGTCGTTTCGCTGGGTCCGCCCACCACGCTGAAGACCGCCGAACACGCCAGTTTCCAGACCGCATGGGAACATTTCGCCGAAATCCACGAGACGCCCCTGCCGCGCGCCGCGGCCATCGCCCTCGCCTCGCCTATCCACGGCGAAGTGGTGCAGATGACCAACAATCCCTGGATCATCCGCCCGGGACTCATCGGCGAAAAGCTCGGCGTCGATACCCACGTCCTCGTCAACGATTTTGAGGCCATCGGCCACGCCGTTGCCCATTTCGACACCGGCGCGCTGCGGCACATCTGCGGACCGGACATTCCCCTGCCCGCACGCGGTTCGATCACCATCCTCGGTCCGGGCACGGGGCTCGGCGTCGCGCAGCTCTTTCGCCGGGCCGACGGCCACGACATCATCTCGAGCGAAGGGGGGCATGTCGACTTTGCACCGCTCGACAGCATCGAGGATGCGGTGCTCGCCGACCTGCGCAAGCGATTTCGCCGAGTATCGATCGAGCGGATCGTATCGGGGCCGGGCCTTGCCGCCATCCATGAGGTGCTTGCGCAGCTCGAGGGAAAGGCCGTGCCGCGCCGTGATGACAAGGAACTATGGGCGGCGGCGCTCGACGGCAGCGACAGCCTCGCCGCCGCCGCGCTCGACCGGTTCTGCATGACGCTGGGCGCTGTTGCGGGCGATTTTGCGCTGTCGAATGGCCCGACCGCGGTGGTGATCGCCGGCGGCGTCGGCCTCAGGATCGCCGATCACCTGCCCCGCTCGGGCTTTGCCGAACGCTTCGCCGCCAAGGGTCGCTTTTCGACCCTGATGGCCAGCATCCCGGTCAAGCTCATCACTCACCCTCAGCCGGGCTTGTTCGGTGCCGCCGCCGCCTACGCCCGCGACTTCACCTAGTCAGGATGACCCCATGACGATCGAAGCCATCATGCGTGTTGCGCCCGTCATCCCGGTGCTGGTCATCGACGATGTCGCCCACGCCCGCCCCATCGCCGAAGCACTGGTCGCGGGCGGTCTGCGCGTCCTCGAGGTCACGCTGCGCACCCCCGCCGCCCTCGACGTCATTGCCGAAATGGCCAGGGTCGAGGGCGCGATCGTCGGCGCCGGCACGGTACTCGGTGAACGCGATCTCAATTCTGCTCTGGCGGCGGGCGCGCAGTTCATCGTCAGCCCCGGCCTGACCGAAACACTGGGGCGCGCCGCGATCGCTTCGGGTATTCCCTTCCTCCCCGGCGTCGCCAATGCGGGCGACCTGATGCTCGGGTTCGAACTCGGGCTCGACCGTTTCAAATTCTTTCCGGCAATGGCGTCGGGCGGACTGGCTGCGCTGCGCGCGCTCGCGGCGCCTTTCGGCAAGGCGCGCTTCTGCCCGACGGGCGGGATCACCGTCGCCAATGCGAGCGAGTGGCTGGCCGAGCCAGCCGTGCTGTGTGTCGGCGGCACCTGGCTCGTGGACAAGGGCGTGCCCGATGGTGCGGTCATCAGGGCGCGGGCCGAAGCCGCGGCCCGGCTCAGCGGCTGAACAGCCATACGGGAAAGGCCGCCACCGCCATCAGCGATCCCAGGGGCAGCCGTGTCGTTGCCGAAACCTGCCGTCCTGCCACCATCATGACCAGCACGATGAAAAGGCCGGTGAGGCTTGCTCCGATCAGGATGACCGGCAGCGCCTGCCAGCCCGTCCACAGGCCGATCGCGCCGAGCAGCTTGGGATCGCCGCCGCCCAGGCCCTCTCGCTGGCGTAATCGCCGGTAGCTGAACGCGAGCAGCCACAGCGACGCGAAACCCGCCGCTCCACCGATCAGCCGGTCGGGCAGCAAAGGGTCGAAGCCAGCAACGCCCCCGATGATGCCGAACGCGGCCAGCACCGCGGTCAGGGCGTCGGGAAGCCAGAAATGGCGCAGGTCGAGTGCCGCGAGCGTCACCAGCAGCCAGCCGAAAAGGGCACCGAAGGCCCCCGCCCATCCCGGAGCGAGGCCGAGCGCGGCCGCACCGACCAGCGCACAGGTCAATTCCACCACGGGGTGGAGCGGATCGATCTTCGCCCCGCATGCCCGGCACCTGCCACGCAGCCGCAGATAGCTGATGATGGGCACGAGGTCCGCGACACCCACGGGAACAGTGCATCCGTCGCACGCCGATCGTCCGCCGAGGCCGCGATCCTGGGGCCAGCGGATCGCCAGTGTCGCAAGGAAGCTGCCCGCGATCAGACCCGCCGCCGCACCGATCAGCGCCCAGGCAGCACTCACGAAAGAATCACGGCAATGTCTCGCCCGGATCGATCCCGAAGATGTGGCCGACTTCGACAAATCCCTTTTGCCCGCGCACGTCGAGCAGGCACCACGTCCTGCCGCACTGGCTCAGGCGGCCGACGACCCCGGGTTCGGCGCGCCACGTAACTACCGCGTCGGTGGCTGGCCGTTCGCGCAGGGGCCGCACGTCGCCGGTGACGAGCGCGGTCCGCTGGTCGCTCAGCAGGTTCGCCTGCACCCAGCCCTCGGCCCCGTCGGGGTCCCTGATGCGCCGCCATTCGCTGTGCGCCACGGCATAGGTCTTCACGACCCTGACCGGCAGCCCCTTGCGCGTGTACAGCCAGTCCGCCGGAAAATTGCGTCCTGGACCGGTCCTCATCATGACCTCACCGGCGTTCAGCGACGCCCAATAGGGCGTCTTGCGCTCGGCGGCCCCGGCCATGCTCGCCACGCCAAGCATCAACAAACCGGGAATTGCTCTTCGCATGGCCTGCTCCCACACCCTCACGCCTTCCGCCTGCCAAATCGGCGGGGCGTCGACAAGCGAAAGCGGCTTGGCGAAGCCTTAACCCCGACGGCATAGTGACGATGCGAGCGAAGCGGCGGGGACCATGCGGAAATTCACGGCGAAATTTGCGTGCGGATTGCTCGTCCTGGCGGCGAGCCCGGCATTTGCCCAACCCGTCATCGTCGCGGACAGCGGCGACAGCGCGTGGGTCCTGGCGGCGTCGCTGGTCATCCTCGCGGCGGGTCTGCCGGGCCTCTGGCTGACCTATGGCACCGCAACCCGAACGAATGCGGTGCTGCCGGTCGCAGTGGCGCTCGGCACGCTGGTGTTCGTGGCGATCGGCTACAGCCTAGCCTTTGGCGAGGGCAGCCCGGTCCTTGGGGGATCCGGCAATGCCTTTCTCGCCAATCTGGCCGACCTGCGCGATGGCACGACGATATCGGATGCGGTGTTCGTCGTGTTCCAGCTCGCAATTGCCCTGTTTGCCCTGACGATCGTGACGGCATCGCTGGCCCCGGCTGCACGCCCCGGCTGGCTCATTCCGTTCTCGGGACTGTGGCTGCTCATCGTTTATGTGCCCGTCGCACGCTGGGCGGGGTCCGGCTGGCTCACCGATCTGGGGGCGATCGACGTTGCCGGCGGCCTGACCGTCCAGGCCAGTGCCGGTACCGCCGCACTCGTCGGATCGCTGCTGCTCGGCAGGAAGCGGACCACAGCCCCTTCGCCGCCCGTAACTAGTGCTATCGGTCCGATGCTGATCGCTGCCGGATGGCTGGCTGTCCTTGGCGGATCGGCATTGGGCGCGGGCGACGACGCGGCGACGGCACTGCTCAATGGCCTGACTGCGGCCGCCAGTGGCAGCCTGGTCGCATTGCTGGTCCGCATCCGCCGTGACGATGCTTTCGAAACCGGACATGCGCTGGTCGGGGCGCTGGCCGGCCTCGCCGCGACCAGTGCGTGCGCCGGCCTCGTCGGTATCGGTGGCGCAGTGGCTTTGGGCGCGATCGGGGCCATCGCCGCACTGGCGAGCGCGGCCCTGCTGGGACGGACCGGTTCGCCCATGTCCGCCTTCCCCCTTCACGGCGCGGGCGGCATTGCCGGGGCTGTCGCCTATCCCTTCTTCGTCCTGCCCGCGCTTGGCGGGCCCGGCTTTGCCGAGGGTGGGTCACTCGTCACCCAGCTGGCGGCGCAGGGTGTCGCCACGCTTGCCGTCCTGCTGTGGACGATCGTCGCCACGGTCATCGCGGCGCTATCGGTATCGGCACTGGTTCCGATGCGCGCCGGCGCCAGCGCCGGTTAGTCCCCGGTACGGATGCGCTCCACCAGCTGGCCGACGCTGGGCACGAACCCGTTCGAATAAAAGGGATCGCGGCGGAACTGATAAGCGCCGTGCCCGGCGAAGACCAGATTATCGTCGAGCGGGCCGCCGTGGACGACGTCCTGCAGGGTCTTCTGGATGCAAAAACTGCGCGGATCGGCAAGGTAGCCGGTCGAATAATCGTCATGGTCCTTCCACGCCGAAAATCCGCAGTGCGACAGGCACCCCATGCAGTCCGACTGGTCCTTGCGGATCGTTGCCTTCTCCTCGGGCGTCACGAAAACCAGGGTGTTGTCCGGCGTCTTCAGCGCGTCGGTATACCCCAGGCCAAACCATTCCCGCGCGCGGAGCAGGTCGCCGCGCGTCACCCAGAAATTGCGCCCCTTCACCCCCACGTCGAGCTGGTGCGTGTGATCGCCGGCCATCTCGCCCGAAAAAGCGATCTGGCGTTCGCTGCGCGCCTCCAGATTGCGGAGAAAGGGATTGCGGATTGCGCTCGAATAAAAGCCCGTCGGCGAAAACTTGTGGAGCAGGACGTCGCCGTCCTCGATCGTCATCAGCTTGTCCTTCCACCCCTGGGGGATCGGACTTTCCTTCGTCAGCAGCGGTCGCGTACCGAACTGGAAGGCGACCTGACCCAGTTCCGGATTGTCGATCCAGTCCTCCCAGTCGCGCAGATACCAGACGCCCCCGGCCATCACGATCGGCGTCGAGTCGGGAATGCCGCCCTCGCGCATCGTCTCGCGGAGGGCCTTGACGCGCGGATAGGGGGATTCCGGCTTGCGCGGGTCTTCGGCATTCGACAGGCCGTTGTGACCGCCCGCCAGCCAGGGATCCTCGTAAACGACGGCGGACAGATAGTCCGCAGCCTTCGAATAGGCGCGCTTCCACAGCGCGCGGAAGGCGCGGGCGGAACTGATGATCGGCAGATAGCTGACGCCGTAGGACGCCGTTATTTCGCTCAGCTTGTAGGGCATGCCCGCCCCGCACGTGACTCCGGAGACCAGACCTTTGGTCCGTTCCAGGACACCGTGGAGGATCGTCTGCGCGCCGCCCATTTCCCACAGGACGTTGATGTTGATCGCGCCCTTGCCCGACGCAATGTCATAGGCGCGTTTGACCTGTTCGACGGCGCCTTCGATGGCATAGTTGATCAGTTCCTGATGCCGTTCGGCACGCGTCCGGGACTGATAAACCTGCGGAATGATCTTGCCGGTCGGGTCGTAACTGTCGGCGTTGACCGCGCTGACTGTTCCAATTCCCCCGGCCGCCGCCCATGCCCCGGCACTCGCGTGATTGGTTGCCGCGACGCCCTTGCCGCCCTCGATCAGCGGCCAGACTTCACGGCCGCGATACACGATGGGTGCTATGCCCTTGAACAAACCTGAACTCTCCCTGTTGGCAATTGATCAGCTATAATGGCTTCACCGGAAATTGCACGCCAGTGCCAAGTATCCGGCCATAGAGGGCCGCATAGCGGGCAATCATCGTCCGTTCATCATATACGTCGGCCGCAAGCCTTTGGTTTGCCTTGCCGAGCGATTTTCGCAAATTAGGGTCGGCGACAAGCTGGCGAAGGGCGGCCGCCAGGGAAAATTCGTCAATTTTGGTAACGAAGCGGTGTTGCTCGGGGGGCAGCATGACCGCGACGTCGCCGACGTGGGTCGTGACGACCGGCAGGCCCGCCGCCATTGCTTCGATCATGGCGATCGGGAATTGTTCGCTGTCGGAGGACAGGGCGAAGATGTCGAACGCCCCGATGAAGCGATAGGGCTCGGCAAGAAACCCGGGCAGGACCAGACGATCGGTGGCACCGACCGCCTGCGCCTCGGCAAGGATCGCCTCGCGCTCGGGCCCTTCACCCACGATGACCAGCCGGGTGCGCGGGATCGACAGGACTGCGCGGACCAGGCGGGGCAAATTCTTGACGGCGCGTAACCCGGCGACCGTGCCGATGACGGTTTCGCCGGGCCTGCGCTTCAGTCCGGGGATCGCGTTCGGCTTGACGGCCCCGGCATAAAGTTCGGTCGCAATGCCGTTCGGGATGCGGACGACGCGGTCGCGCGGTTGCCTCCAGGTTTCGAGGGCAATCGTCTCGAGCGTTGCCGAGGGCACGGCAATCGCCCCCGCCGCCCCCAATGCCAGCCGCCGCATCAGCGTGCGCTCGGTCTTCAGGCGGATGCTCTCGTCGAGGTTGAACCCATCCTCATGGTGCACCAGCGGCGGCACGGTCCGCCCGTGGATACGCCGCGCCATCACGGCATCCATCGCACCCCAGTTGTAGGTGAGGACCAGATCGAACCGGCGCAGATAGGTTGCGAGATCGGCATAGCGCCTGACCGATGGCCGACCGGTCAGCGACGGCGCGTCATCCGGGAAGCGCACGTCGATCCCTGGGTCGATAGCCTCGCGCGCGCCAAGCGCGCCCGGCACGGCACTGAGCACGGTATGACGCGCGAAATCGCCGAAGACGTTCATGATCCTGACCGCGCGGGCCTCCTTGCCGCCCAGCGCGAACGTCGAATGGCAATGGACGATGTTGACGGGCATCAGGCGATTTGCGCGAGCAATGTATCGACGGCACGGACGGCGTCGGGCTCGTCCAGGGTCGGTGCGTGGCCGACGTCGGCGACCGTGACCAGCGCGCCATTGTCGAGCCGGTCGCGCATTGCCGCTGCCGTGGCGGCGGACAGCAGGTCGGAACGCTCACCGCGCACGATCAGCGTCGGTATCGTCTTCAGCGCGTCGAACGCCGGCCACAGGTTGATGCCCCCCTCGCCGCCCGGCAGGCGAAATGGCTCGGCGATTTTCTTGTCATAATCGGCCACGATCCTGCCATTGGCCGATAGCCGGTAGAGGCGTTTCGCCATCGCCAGCCAGTCGATCAGCGTATAGCCAGGAAAGATGTCGGCATTCACGTCGGCAAGGTCGCGCGCGGCATGGACCCATGTCGGATAGCTGGCACTGCGCCCCAGCAGGCCCCTGATCCGGTCGAGACCCGCCCGCTCCATGACCGGCCCGACGTCGTTCAATATGGCCCCCGCCAGCCGGGTATGGCCGGTTGCGGCGAGCAGCATCGCGACGATGCCGCCGAGCGACGTTCCGACCACGATGAACTGGTCGATGCCAAGGTCCGTCAGCAGCCGCTCCACGTCCTGAACATAGGTCAGCGGGACATAGGTCATCGAATCCTTGGCATAGGCGCTTTCACCGCGGCCACGCAGGTCGACGGCAATGACGCGCCATGCGGGCGACATGCGGGCGCCGAGGAGTTCGAAATCCCGCGCGTTGCGTGTCAGCCCCGGCAGGCAGAGGATCGGCGGCCGTCCGTCCCCCCCGGCATAGTCGCGGTAGTGCAGCCGCAGCCCGTCGTTCGACCACCAATAGCCCTCTGCCCAGCGGCGATCGACGGTCGTCAAGACTTGCTGCTCCCGTGCCCAGCGTCCATATCGCCGCATGGCCGACCGATCGCAACACTTGCCCGCGCCTTTCCTTGCCGCACGGGCAATCGATGAAGTCGCCGACTTCCTGGCGGACCCGGTCGAGCCTGCCGATTTCCCCGAACACCGGCTGCGCTTTCGCAACCAGCGCGCCGCGGCCGAGGTCGGTCTGGACCATTTGTCCGACGACCAGTGGCTCGATCATTTCGGCCGCTTCCACCCGGTCGCCGGGTCGCTGTCGCAGCCGCTGGCGCTTCGCTATCACGGTCATCAGTTCCAGGTGTACAATCCGGACATCGGCGATGGTCGCGGGTTCCTGTTTGCTCAGTGCCGTGACCGGCGCGCGCGTCTGATGGACTTCGGTACGAAGGGATCGGGACAGACCCCCTATAGCCGCTTCGGTGACGGCCGCCTGACGCTGAAAGGCGCGATGCGCGAGATCCTCGCGACCGAAATGCTCGAAGCGCTGGGCGTTGAAACGTCGCGGAGTTTCTCGGTCATCGAGACGGGAGAGGCCCTGCACCGCGGCGACGAACCCTCTCCAACCCGTTCGGCGGTACTCGTCCGCCTCAACCACGGCCACATCCGCATCGGCAGTTTCCAGCGCCTCGCGACACTGGGACTGCGCGAAGAGCTGGCCCGCCTCGTCGCCTATGCGCTGAAACATTATTACGGGGACACCGACGGTGGGGAGGATGCTCCCGTCCGCCTGCTCCGTCATGTGGCTGTACGCACGGCCCGGCTCGCGGCAAGCTATATGGCGGCGGGATTCGTCCACGGCGTGCTCAATTCGGACAACATCAATATCTCGGGTGAGAGCTTCGACTATGGCCCCTGGCGCTTTGCGCCGACATTCGATCCGCAGTTCACCGCCGCCTATTTCGACAGCGCCGGCCTCTATTCATTCGGTCGCCAGGCCGAGGCGATCCACTGGGACGTGGTACAACTCGCGATCGCACTTTCGGAAATCGCCGATGCCGAGACGCTGGCCGCCGCGATCGACGTTTTTGCGCCGTCCTATCGCGACGCCCTCGTTGCGGCGATGCTCTGGCGGCTGGGCGTGACGCCGCGCGGCGCGGCGGAGGATACCGTCTTGGTGCAATCCATCGAGACCGCGCTGCTGGCCTCGCAAATCGGCACCGACCGTTTCTTCTTCGACTGGCGCGGCGGCGATCTGCGTCGCGCCGATGCCCGCTACGCCGACCCATCATTTGACGATCTGCGCGCGGCAATCGCCCCTTACGCGCCCTCCGCCCCGCTCGATCACCCCTATTGGTCGGACGAATCCCCCTGCTCGATGCTGATCGAAGAGGTCGAGGCGATCTGGGCACCCATCGCCCAAACCGACGACTGGAGCCGGTTTGAAACCAAAATCAGTGACGTACGACGGATGGGGGCCGCACTCGGGGTTGCCAATCACCTTCGATAAATCCACACAGCGCCCCTGACAACAGGATGTTCATGGCCACCGAACTCGTTTCGATAGAACCGGCAACCGGCGCGACGTTCTGGCGCGGACCGGTGAGCGATGTGAACGCCGAAGTGGCACTGGCGCGGGACGCCTGGGCCGAATGGGCGTCGCGTCCCCTCGCCGTCCGCGCGGAATTGCTTCAGCGCTTCGTCAATGTCGTTCGCGGCCGGATGGACACGCTGGCCGATGCGATTTCGCGTGAGACCGGCAAACCGCTGTGGGAATCGCGCACCGAAGTCGAATCGGTGATGGCGAAGGTGGAGATTTCGATCAGCGCGCATAACGAGCGCACCGCCCAGCGGCGGATCGAAGGGGCGATCGGCGCACGGACCGCGCTCAGGCACAAGCCGCACGGGGTGCTGGCCGTCCTCGGCCCGTATAATTTCCCGATGCACCTGCCCAACGGCCACATCGTTCCCGCCCTGCTCGCCGGGAACGCGGTCGTGTTCAAGCCGAGTGAGAAAACGCCGGCGAGCGGCGTCATGCTCGTCGACTGTTTCCACGCTGCCGGCATTCCGACCGGGGTCGTCCGCGTCGTCGTCGGGGGTCCGGCGGAGGGCAAGGCACTTGCCGCGCACCCCGACATCGATGGCCTGCTGTTCACCGGTTCGGCGCGCACCGGCATCGCGCTCAACCGGCTGTTTGCCGACATGCCGGACAAGATCCTGGCGCTGGAAATGGGCGGCAACAATCCGATCATCGTCTGGGACGCGCCCGATCCATACACCGCCGCCGTGCTCATCGCGCAGTCGGCATTCCTGTCGGCGGGACAGCGCTGCACCGCCGCGCGCCGCCTGATCGTCCGGGAGGGCGCGCACGACGAGCTGATCGTGCAGCTGAAAAAGCTGATGGCGCGGCTGATCGTCGGGGAGCCGCATTCCAGTCCTGCCCCCTATATGGGCCCGGTGATCGACAACGAGGCGGCCGACGGTCTGCAGGAGAGTTTCCTGGCGCTGCTGATGCGCGGTGGCCGCCCCGTCGTTCAGCTCGAACGGCCGCTGGACGATCGTCCCTTCCTGCGCCCCGCTCTGATCGATGTGACCGAAATGGCGGAGCGCCCCGACCTCGAGATGTTCGGCCCGCTGCTGCAGATGATCCGCGTGCCCGACTTCGACGCGGCGCTGACCGAGGCCAACAACACCCGCTACGGCCTGTCGGCATCGCTGATCGGCGGATCGCCCCAGCTGTACGACCGCTTCTGGGCGAACAGCCGGGCGGGCATCGTCAACTGGAACAAGCCGACCAACGGCGCCTCCTCGTCGGCCCCCTTTGGCGGCATCGGTCTGTCAGGGAACCACCGCCCGTCGGCCTATTACGCCGCCGACTATTGCGCCTATCCGGTGGTGTCGTCCGAAGAGGAGAACCCGCGCGCGTCGATCGGCATCGGCCTGCGCCAGGACTGACGGGCCGCGACTGAAAGCCGTCCTCACTGCCCGCCAACAATCGCTATGTTGAAAGCGATCATGGGAAGGAGCACTTCCGGTCCATGGCAAGTCTTCTCGATCCCGAGGCGCGCGGTCGCGTCATTCTCGTTGGCGCGGGTCCAGGTGACCCCGGCCTGCTGACGCTGAAGGCGGTGGAGGCCCTGCGCATCGCCGATATCGTCGTCCACGATGGCCTCGTCGATTTGCGCGTGCTGGATTATGCCCCGCCCGGTGCCCAGCGCATTTCGGTGGCCAAGAAACGCGATCGCCATACGCTGCCGCAGGACGCGATCAACGCCCTGATCATCGCGCATGTAAAGGCGGGCAGCATCGTCGTCAGGCTGAAAGGCGGCGACCCGTTCATCTTCGGACGCGGCGGCGAGGAGGTAGAGGCCGTGCGCGCTGCCGGCCTGCCGGTCGAGGTCATCCCCGGCGTATCGGCGGCACTCGGCTGCGCGGCAGAGGCGATGCTGCCGCTGACGCACCGCGACTGGTCGTCGGCGGTCAGTTTCGTGGCCGGCACGTGCAAGGGGCTGGCGGAGCAGGACTGGTCGGGTCTGGCGGGTGCTGGCCGCACGCTTGTGGTCTATATGGGCGTGACGACGGCCCGTGCCATCGCCGAAAAGCTGATGATGGACGGCGTCTCGCCGGGTATCGCCTGTGCGGTGCTCGAGCGGGGAACGCTTCCCGGCGCGCGCGCGATGCGGACGTTGCTGGCCGACTTGGGCGACATGGTCGAACGCGAAAAGGTGGAAAGCCCGGCGATCCTCGTCATCGGCGAAACGGTGCTGCTCTCCGATGCAGAGGACCGAATGGCAAGACTTGCGGCACAGGCGGAGCAGATCGCGTGAAGGTTCTGACGGGCAACGACCTGAAAACCGGTGACGTCATCTGGTGGACGGGCAGCGACTGGTCGCGCCATGTCAAGGACGCTGCCGATGTGGGCGATCACGGCGAGGCCGTCCTCGCGACCGAGGAAGGTGCGGGCCGCGTCAACACGGCCTATATCACCGATGCCGAACGGACGCCGCGCGGGCCGTGGCCGACGAACATCAAGCAGCGCATCCGGGCGCTGGGGCCAACGGTGCGGCCCGACCTCCTGCTTCAGCCTGTGGATCCCGGTGCCGGCGGATGGATCATCTGAATGTATAAATACGACACCTATGACCAGGCGATGGTCGATACGCGGGTTGCCGAATTCCGCGATCAGGTCACGCGGCGCATTGCGGGCGACCTGACCGAGGACCAGTTCAAGCCGTTGCGGCTGATGAACGGCCTGTATCTCCAGCTCCACGCCTATATGCTGCGTGTCGCGGTTCCCTATGGCACGCTCGACAGCCGCCAGATGCGGATGCTCGGGACGATCGCGCGCAAATATGACCGTGGCTACGGCCATTTCACAACACGACAGAATATCCAGTACAACTGGATCAAGCTCAGCGATGCGCCCGACATCCTCGCCGACCTGGCGACCGTCGAAATGCATGCGATCCAGACGTCCGGCAATTGCATCCGCAACATCAGTTCGGACCAATATGCAGGCGCTGCCGCCGATGAGGTCGCCGACCCGCGCGTGTGGGCCGAATTGCTGCGCCAATGGTCGACCTTCCACCCTGAATTCAGTTACTTGCCGCGCAAGTTCAAGATCGCGGTGATCGCGGCGGACGAGGATCGCGCGGCGATGCGGCTGCACGACATCGGCATTCAGCTGGTCGAGCGGGGCGGCATCCTGGGTGGCCGGATATTCGTCGGCGGCGGCATGGGCCGCACGCCGATGATCGCGCCCGAAATCCGGGACTTCGTGACCGCCGAGGACCTGCTGAGTTATGTCGAGGCCTGCCTGCGGGTCTACAATCGCTACGGGCGGCGCGACAATATCTACAAGGCGCGGATCAAGATCCTCATCCACGAGATTGGGGCCGACGACTATCGCCGTCAGGTCGAGGAAGAATTCCTGACCGTAAAAGCGCTCGGTCTCGACCCGCCCCAGGCCGAGTTCGACCGGATCGCGGCGTTCTTCGCCCCCCCGGCGTTTGAAACGGGCCTCGACGATACGCTCGATCTGTCCGATCCCGATTTCCGGCTGTGGGTCGACCAGAACGTCAGCGCTCACAAGGCGCCGGGCTACGCGATCGCCACGATCAGCCTGAAACCGATCGGCGGCATTCCCGGCGATGCCTCGGCCGATCAGATCGACGTCATGGCCGACCTTGCCGAGCGCTACAGCTTCGACGAGCTGCGCGTCACCCACGCCCAGAATATCGTCCTGCCGCACGTCGCCAGGCGCGATCTTTACGCGGTGTGGCAGGCGCTGGCGGCGGCGGGGCTGGCAACGTCCAATCTCGACCTGGTCAGCGACATCATCGCATGCCCGGGCCTCGACTATTGCAGCCTCGCCAACGCGCGGTCGATCACGGTCGCGCAAAAGATATCCGAACGTCTCGCCCCCGTCGAACGTGACTTGGGCGAACTGAAGCTCAAGATTTCGGGCTGCATCAATGCGTGCGGGCATCATCACGCCGGGCACATCGGCATCCTCGGTGTCGACCGAAAGGGCGTGGAGAATTACCAGCTGTCGCTCGGCGGCTCGGGTGCCGAGGACGTTGCGATCGGCAAGATCACGGGCCCCGGCTTCGATGAGGACGGCGTGGTCGATGCGGTCGAACGCGTGACCGACCGGTACCTGAAGGTGCGTGAGCCCGGCGAACGCTTCTTGGATACCTATCGGCGGGTCGGTTTCGAACCGTTCAAGGAGGCGATCTATGGGTAGCTTCCCCCGGTTCAGGGACGATGAGCCGCATGACGAGCCGGCGGTCACGCTCGACGCCTTTGTCGCGGGCCAGTCGAATGCCAATGCCGTCCGCGTCGAAACGGGCGACGACGCCCGCGCGCTCATCCCGCATCTCGAACGGATCGCGCTGATCGAAATCGCCTTCCCGACGTTCCGCGACGGCCGGGGCTATTCGTCGGCGCGCATTTTGCGTGAGGCGGGCTATGCGGGCGAACTGCGGGCAGAGGGCGATGTCCTGCTCGACCAGATCGCCTCGATGCGGCGCTGCGGGTTCGACAGTTTCGCTCCCGCCCGACCGATTGACCCGGCGCTCGCGGAGGCCGCGCTCGGTCGATACGCCGATTGTTATCAACGCGCTGCGGACGATGCGGTGCCGATATGGAAAAAACGGCATGGCTAATCCCGCACGCAAGCTCCATCTGATCGACACGACGCCAAAGTTCACGGCAGCGACGGCCGCGGCCATCGAGGCGCGCTGGGCGGGCGTCGATACCGCCGACATGCTGCGCGGCCTGTTCGAGGAAAAGCCGTTCGACGCGGTCGCGCTGGTGTCGTCGTTCGGCGCCGAAAGCGCCGTATTGCTGCACATGGTCGCGCAGATCGACAAGCGGATCCCGCTGGTCTTCGTCAATACGCAGAAGATGTTCGGCGAAACGCTCGCTTATGGGGACGAACTGGTCGAACGGCTGGGCTTCGTCGATCTGCGCGTCTTTCGTCCCGACCCCTATCTGCTCGCTCAGAAGGATGGCACCAGCCTGCGCTGGAGCTACGACCCCGACGGCTGCTGCGATCTGCGCAAGGTCGAGCCGCTGCGCCGGGCGCTGATCCCGTTCGATGCCTGGATTTCAGGCCGCAAGGGGTTCCAGGGCAAGACCAGGCAGGCCTTGCCGCGTTTCGAGGCCGACGAAGGGCGGCTGAAGATCAACCCGCTGGCCGACTGGGACAAGGCACGGCTCGATGCCTATTTTGCCGAGCACAAGCTGCCGCGCCACCCGCTCGAGGCGCAGGGCTATCCGTCGATCGGCTGCGTGCCGTGCACATCGCCCGTCCAGCCCGGCGAAGACCCCCGCGCCGGGCGCTGGCGCGGCTGGGACAAGACGGAATGCGGCATCCACGATCCGGTTTTCTGATCGGTCGGGGGGATCACCGCGACATCAGTGCCGCTGCGGATAATAGGCCTCATCGGCAAGGTCGCTGAACTTCGTAATGTTCGATTCGAACTTCAGCCGCACCTTGCCGGTCGCACCGTGGCGCTGCTTGGCGATGATGACGTCGGCAAGGCCGTAGACCTTGCTCATCGCTTCCATCCAGTCGGCATGCTTGGGATCGTCCGGGTCGCGCGGCTCTTGCGAGGCGACATAATATTCCTCGCGGTAGACGAACAGCACGATGTCGGCGTCCTGCTCGATCGACCCCGATTCGCGCAGATCCGACAATTGCGGCTTCTTGTCCTCGCGCTGTTCGACGGCCCGGCTGAGCTGCGACAGCGCCAGTACCGGCACGTCGAGTTCCTTGGCGAGCGTCTTCAGCCCGCGTGAGATTTCGGAGATTTCCTGCACCCGGTTGTCGCTCGCGCGGCTGCCCGAACCCTGGAGCAGCTGCAGGTAATCGACCACGACCAGCCCGATCTTGTGCTGCCGCTTCAGGCGGCGCGCCCGCGTCCTCAGTGCCGCGATCGTCAGCGCCGGCGTATCGTCGATGAACAGCGGCAATGTCTGCAGCTCCGACGCCGCCCGCGCCAGGTTCCTGAACTCGGTCGTCGTGATCTTGCCCATGCGCAGGGCTTCGGAACTTATCCCCGAATTTTCGGCGAGGATGCGCGTCGCCAGCTGGTCGGCCGACATTTCGAGACTGAAGAACGCGACGCGCGCGCCCGCCGATTTTTCGGGCGCAATTCCGTCCTCCTGATCACGCAGCCAGCGCCGCGCCGTGTTGAAGGCGATATTGGTCGCCAGCGCCGTCTTGCCCATGCCCGGCCGCCCGGCAAGAATGACCAGGTCGCTGTGATGCAGTCCGCCCGTGCGCGAATTCAGCGATTCGAGGCCGGTGGTAATGCCCGACAGGCCGCCGCCCGAATTCTGCGCCTTTTCCGCCATGTCCAGCGCGACCTTGGTCGCCTGCGCGAAACTCTTGGTGCCGCCGGTTTCGCCGCCCTGCTCGGCCACGTTGTACAGGGCCATTTCCGCCGACTCGATCTGGCTGCGCGGATCGATCGCTTCGGACGTATCCAGTGCCCCCTCGACCATCGTCCGCCCGACGCTGACCAGCTCGCGCAGCAATGCCAGGTCATAGATCTGGCGCGCGAAGTCGCGGGCACCGATCAGTGCCGCGCCGCTGCCCGTCAGCTTGGCGAGATAGCCGGGGCCACCGAGCTCGCGCATCGCCTCGTCGTTCTCGAACATGGGGCGCAGCGTCACGGGCGTCGCGATCATGTTGCGGTCGGCAACACTCAGGATGGCGGCATAGATACGGCCGTGGATGTCCTCGAAAAAATGTTCGGGGCGCAGCATCATCTGCACGTCGCCCACCAGGCGGTTGTCGATCATCAGCGCGCCGAGCAGCGCGGCCTCCGCCTCGACATTGTGGGGAAGTTCGCGCGACCCATCGTGCGCGGCGGGAATCAGACGGACGATTTCAACCATTGCCGGACCATCGGCGCATCGGTCGCGGCACTCAATCGGTTTGCGACCGTTGGGGAAAGACAATTGGGGACGCGTCTGGGGATAGTTCTTGAGAACGCCCGCGCCCTGGCCCAAGGAGGTGAGCAACATGAACGAGATGAGCCGCATTGCCGCCGACGACGCGGTGGAGGTCGCGCCGGGCGTGCAACCGCCGCGGCGACGCGCACGGTTCCGCCTCGTCCTGATGGTGTCCGTCCCGCTGCTGATCGCGGCGGCGGGCCTGTATTTCTGGCTTACCTCGGGCAAGACGGTATCGACCGACAATGCCATGATCGACGCGCCTGTGGTCAGCATCGCGCCCGAAATATCGGGCCGGATCATCAACGTCGCCGTTCGGGAAAACCAGAATGTCCGGACGGGCGACCTGTTGTTCGAAATCGATCCCGCGCCGTTCCGGATCGCGCTGCTCCAGGCCGAGGCGGCACTTGGCAATGCCCGCGTGCAGGTCGCCGAACTTCAGGGCACGGCGGCGTCCAAACAGGCCGATATCGGCAGCAAGAGCGCCGACGTCACCTCTGCCGCGTCATCGGTTCGCCTCGCCCGTGAAACCCAGCGTCGCCAGGAGGCGCTGATGCAACGCGGCTTCACGACGCGCGCGCAGCTCGATCAGGCGCAGGCGACCCTTGCCGCTGCCGAGGCAGACGAGGCCGCCGCCGTCGCGGCGGAGCGGTCGGCGGGCGCGACGGCGGCGGCGGCAAGGGCGGCACTGGGTACGGGTGCCGATGGTCAGGCACCGGCGATCGAGGCCGCGCTCGCTCAGCGCGAACGCGCGCTCCTCGACCTGTCCCGAACCCTGATCCGGGCACCGATTGCGGGCCGGGTCACGGGGACCGACCGGCTGCAGGTCGGCAATCAGGCGATCCAGTCGCTCGCCCAGATGAGCCTGGTCGGCAACACAGGCTATTGGATCGAGGCGAATTTCAAGGAAACGCAGCTCGCCAAAATCCGGATCGGGCAGTCCGCGACGATCACCATCGACGCCCTGCCGGGTCGTCGTTTCCGCGCGCAGGTGACCGGCATCGGGGCCGGCACCGGGTCGCAATTTTCGTTGCTGCCGGCACAGAACGCGACCGGCAACTGGGTCAAGGTCACGCAGCGCGTGCCCGTCCGGCTGACGTTTGCCGAACCGCTCGACCGACCGCTCGTCGCCGGCTGGAGTGCCAAGGTCACCGTTCGGGTCGCCGAATAGGAGCGCGATGACCGACCGCCGGATTTCGCACATCACGCTGGACGAGAAAACGATCATCTGGCGCAGCGCCGATATCGAGCAGGAGCGTCGGATCGCGATCTTCGACCTGCTCGAGGGCAATCATTTCGCCCCGCAGCGTGAGCACCCCGATCACTATCAGGGACCGTACCGCGTCGGGTTGAGCGTCGAGGAGGGTCGTCTGGTCATCGACATCGCCCGCGAGAACGGCGACCCGCTTGAGCGACACATCCTCGGTCTCGGTCGCTTCCGTCGGCCGATCCGCGATTATTTCGCGATCTGCGACAGCTATTTCCAGGCCGTCCGCCAGTCGACGCCCGAGCAGATCGAGACGATCGACATGGCCCGGCGCGCCATCCACAATGAGGCGTCCGACCTGCTGATCGGCGCGCTCGCCGGCAAGGTCGAGCTCGATTTCGATACGGCCCGCCGGCTGTTCACGCTCATCTGCGTGCTGCATATCCGCGGATGACGACACTCCGCGACACGCTGATCTCGGCGGCGAGAGAGGCCGCAAAAAGCGCCTATGCGCCTTATTCCGGCTTCCGCGTCGGCGCCGCGATCCTGTTGACCGATGGCCGGATCGTGACCGCAGCGAACGTCGAGAACGCAAGCTACGGCCTGTCGCTCTGCGCAGAGGCCGTTGCCCTCGCAAAGGTCGCGAACGAAACCATGCTGGCCGGGGTCGCGGAGATCGCGGTCGTCGGCGGAGAGGGCGACATGCCGGTCTTCCCCTGCGGACGTTGCAGACAGATGCTGAGCGAAGCGGCCATGCGCGGCGCGCGCGACATCATGGTGCATTGCGGCTCCGGCGACGGCACGGCGGTTGAGAGCCACCCGCTATCGGTGCTGCTGCCGCACGCCTTCGGGCCGGACAGCTTTGCGGACCACACGCGCCCTCGGCGGCCCCGATGATCCTGCTCTACGCCCGCTTCGCCGGCCAGCAGCGGGGTAGCGGCGTTGCCCCGCCTCTGGTCTTTGCGCTGATCTATCTTGCCATCTGGACGGCGTTTTCGGTGGCCGCCGTCGTTGTCCGGTCGACCCTGATTTCGGTCGGCTCGATTTCGGCGACCGATCTGAAAATCGGCAACAGGCCGCTCGCCGGTCTGCCGCTGATCGTGTCCGGTACCGTCCTCCTGCTGCCGATTTCGGCTGCCTTGAATGGTATCCGCTTGCGGTGACGCCGGATGGCGTCGAAACGTCGGTCAGGAGAACTGTAGTTTATGACCATCCAATCCGACCGCTGGATCCGCGAACAGGCGCTGACCCACGGCATGATCGAACCTTTTGTCGAGAGCCAGCGGCGTGACGGCTGCATTTCCTACGGCCTGTCGTCCTATGGCTATGACGCCCGTGTCTCCGACGACTTCAAGATATTCACCAACGTCGATTCGGCGATCGTCGATCCAAAGAATTTCGATTCGAACAGTTTCGTCGACCGCAAGACCGACTGCTGCGTCATCCCGCCGAACAGCTTCGCTCTGGCGCGCACCGTCGAATATTTCCGGGTGCCACGCGACGTGCTGGTCATCTGCCTCGGCAAATCGACCTATGCCCGGTGCGGCATCATCGTGAACGTGACCCCCCTCGAACCGGGGTGGGAGGGGCATGTGACGCTGGAATTCTCGAATACGACGCCCCTGCCGGCCAAGATCTATGCCAATGAGGGCGCCTGCCAGTTCCTCTTTCTGCGCGGCGAGGAACCCTGCGAAGTCAGCTATGCCGACCGCGCCGGCAAATATATGGGACAGCGCGGCGTGACGCTGCCCAAATTGTAGGAGACGCTGACCCATGAAGGAATTTGATGTCGTCGTTTACGGGTCCACCGGCTTTACCGGACGCCTCGTCGCCGAATATCTGGTCGCGAATGCCCGCGGCACGCGCTGGGCCATGGCCGGACGCAGCGCCGACAAACTGGCGGAGGTTCGCGACCTGATCGGCGCGCCCGCCGACACGCCGCTCATCGTCGCCGACGCCACCGATCCCGGATCGCCCGCGGCAATGGTCGCCCGGACCAAAGTCGTGCTGACCACCGTCGGCCCCTACCAGCTTTACGGCAGCGAACTCGTCGCCGCCTGTGCGACGGCGGGGACCGACTATGTCGACCTCTGCGGAGAGCCCGCGTGGATGCGCCACATGATCGACGCGCATCACGACGTCGCGCGGAAAACCGGTGCCAGGATCGTCTTCAGCTGCGGATTCGACTCGATTCCCTTCGATCTCGGCGTGCTCTATTTGCAGGATATCGTCCGTGCCGAGGCCGGCGGCCCCGCGCCGCGGATCAGGGGCCGGGTCCGCAAGATGCAGGGCACCTTCTCAGGCGGTACCGCCGCCAGCATGAAGGCCACGATGGCGGCGGCGGCCAAGGACCTGAAGGTCGTCGGGCTGCTCAAAAACCCGTTTGCCCTGACGCCGGGGTTCGAGGGACCGTCGCAGCCGATGGGGCTGATGCCGGAATATGACAAGGCAACCGGCATGTGGGCCGCCCCGTTTATCATGGCCCCGATCAACACGAAGAACGTCCACCGCACCAACGCCCTGCTGGGTCACCCCTATGGCACCGACTTCAAATACGACGAGATGGTGTTCACGACGATCGGCGATGCCGGCAAGGCGATGGCCGACGCCCTCATGAAGATGAACCCGATGAGCGACGCCAAGGGTCCCAAGCCCGGCGAGGGACCGTCGAAGGAAGAGCGTGAGGCCGGATTCTACGAAATCGTCTTCATCGCAGAGGGGCCGGACGCGACCGTCCGCCGGGCCGTCGTTACGGGCGACCGCGATCCGGGCTATGGCTCCACGTCGAAGATGATCGCCGAGAGCGCCATGCTGCTGGCCGCGACCGAGGCGGAGGGCGGGGTGTGGACACCGGGCGCGGTCATGGGACGCCCGCTGATCGACCGGCTCGAGCAACACGCCGGACTGGTTTTTGCGCGCGAGGATTAGGCGCAACCGCTCGGAACGGACCATTTTCTGCTTGACAAACTATCCCATTTGGTTATCTGTGCACCCCGTCGAAGCCATGGCGCTGATCACGCGGTGGCCGCGACGCGGAACGGACCGGCTCGCCGGTTCGCGCCGACGGCCGACGCGGAGCCATCCGGCACATCGCCGTAGCTGCGCAGGGGCCAGGCGGGCCTGCACGTCGCTGGACCGGACAAGCATCATCCTTCGAACGGGCGGCAACCCCGCCTCAGTAGAGTAACCCCTCGCCCCGGCTCCCCGGCTGAGGCGTGCGGACTGGAGACTGCCAATGACCGGGTTTCCACGCAGCCACACTCGACGCGAGACGTGATCCCTCCTGCCCCAAAAAGTCTGGACGCCTCGATTGCGATACCCAAGTCGTCCAGCCCGGATGCCCGTGGCAAGGACGCGTCGGCCGTAACCGCTCCGCGCCCCGCGCCTTCGCGCAACAAGGGCCGGGGTGCGTCCGCGGCGCACGCGCTCTCCGTTACCGTCGCCGCCCCTGATGGCGGATGTTCCCCGGCCGTCCGCGCCGGCCCATCACCGCGCGCGGCGCGGGCCGACCGGTCGATCCCCCTTCGGGCAGTTCGAAACGCAGCGAACCGCTGATCGGGCTGGCCTCGGCAAGGCGCAGTTTCAGCTTTTGCCCGGACGCATATCTGATCCCGCTGACGTCGCCCTCCAGGGTTCGCGCGGCTTCGTCGAACCGGTAATAATCGTCGCCGAGCGTCGACACCGGCACCAGCCCATCGCCCCCGATCCCGTCGACCGTGGCGAAAAAACCGAAACTTGCGACGCCGGTGATCCGCACGTCGAGGATCTCACCGACATGCTTTGCCAGATAGGCCGCGACATAACGGTCGGTCGTCTCGCGCTCGGCCTCCATCGCGCGACGCTCGGCGCGGCTGATCGTTTCGCCGATGACCGTCATGCGTGACGCCTCGTCGTCGGTCAGCCCGCCCTCCCCCAGCGCAAACGAGCGCACCAGCGCCCGGTGGACCAGCAGATCGGCATAGCGCCGGATCGGCGATGTGAAATGCGCATAACTGCCCAGTGCCAGGCCGAAATGGCCGGCGTTGCGCGGCGCGTAATAGGCCTGGGTCTGGGTGCGCAGCACCTGTTCCATGACTTGCGTGCGGTGTTCGGCGTCCCCGACCAGCGCGAGCAACCGGTTGAAGGTCGCGGGCGTGACGACCTGGCCGAGGGCAAACTTCACGTCGAACGTCGCCAGATAATCCTTCAGCGCGACGAGCTTCTCCCGCCCCGGCACTTCGTGGACACGGTACATCACCGGCGACTTCTTCGCCTCGAGCGCCTTTGCTGCCGCGACGTTCGCGGCGATCATGAAATCCTCGATCAGGCGGTGCGCGTCGAGGCGTTCACGAACGGCGATGCTGGTGATCCGCCCTGCCTCGTCGAGGACCACACGCCGCTCGGGCAGATCGAGATTCAGCGGCTCCCGGTCGTCGCGTGCCTTCGCCAGCAGCTTCCATGCCGACCAGAGGTGCTGGAGGTGAACCGGCGCCGACCCCGCATCCACCGCTTGCTGCGCGTCTTCATAGGCGATGTTTGCCGCCACCCGGATCGTTGCCCGCGTAAAGCGCCACCCCGTCACCCGGCCCCGTGCGTCGATCTTCAGGTGACAGGCAAGTGCCGCCCGGTCCTTTCCTTCCTTCAGCGAGCAGATATCGGCGCTGAGCTCTTCCGGCAGCATGGGCACGACACGATCGGGGAAATAGACGCTGTTGCCCCGCTTCTTCGCCTCCTTGTCGAGCACCGAGCCGGGGCGGACGTAAAACGACACATCGGCGATCGCGACGATGGCGTCATACCCGCCCGCATCGCTCGGTGCCGCCCACACGGCATCGTCGTGATCGCGGGCGTCGGCGGGGTCGATGGCGACAATGGGCAGGTGCCGCAAATCCTCGCGGCCGTCGCCCAGCGGCGTCGTCGCGACCTTCAGCGCTTCGGCGATCGCGTCGTCCTTGAACACGTCCGGGATGCCGTGCTTGTGAATGGCGATCAGGCTGAACGCCTTGGGCGCGAACGGGTCACCCAGCACCTGGGTGACGCGCGCCACGATGCGCGGCGGGCGGCCCGTCCGTTCGGCAAGGACGAGATCGCCGTCCTTCGCCTCACCCATGTCCTGGACCGGCGTATCGCGGCGCTCGCGCTTGTCGACCGGCTTCAGGACGAACCGCTCTCCGCTTCCCCCGGCCTCCCTGCGGACCACGCCGAGCAGCAATTCCTCGCCGCGCGCCAGCTTCTTCATCGGGTGCGCGACATGACCGGCGCCGCGCTCCTCGGTGCGCGCGAGAAACCGGTCGCCGACCCCCATCGCCGACCTTTTGGCCGCTTCGATCACGCGGATGCGCGGCGGCGGCACCCCTTCGGCCTGCCAGTTTTCGGGAACGGCGATAACGCCGTCATCGCCGATATCGGTCACGCGCAGCACGGTAACCTTTGGCAGCCCACCCATTTTGTGAAAGGCACGACCCGGCGCGCTGTCGATCAGCCCTTCGTCGGCCATGTCCTTCAGCAATGCCTTCAACGCGATTTTCTCGTTACCCTTCAATCCGAAGGCTTTCGCGATCTCGCGCTTTCCGACGCTGGTATCGGATGTCGTGATGAGCGAAAGAATCTGGTCACGGGTCGGCAGGCCGGGGGTCGGGCGATTGGGCATGAGTATTTCGATAGGGGTCATCACTTGCGTCGTCACGTCGAAACGGGTTGAGCGTGACGATGCGGAATGACGACGCTGGCGGACATGGTGCGATGACCTACGACATCCTCATCATTGGCGGCGGGATCAACGGGGCGGCGATCGCGCGCGAGGCCGCGCTAAACGGCCTGTCGGTGCTGCTGGTGGAAAAGGATGATCTCGCCAGCCATACCTCGTCGGCCTCGACCAAGCTCGTCCACGGCGGTCTGCGCTATCTCGAATATTATGAGTTCAGGCTGGTGCGCGAGGCGCTGGCGGAGCGCGAGCGGCTGCTCCACGCGGCGCCGCACCTGATCTATCCGATGCACTTCGTCCTGCCGCATGAAAATGCGGTGCGCCCGTGGTGGCTGGTGCGGGCGGGCCTGCTGCTTTACGACACGATCGGCGGACGAAACACCCTGCCCCGCTCGCGCTCGCTGAAGTCGGGCGACACCGCCTATCTCCAGCCGCTCACCCGGATCAGCAAAGGCTTTGTCTATTCCGATGCCTGGGTCGATGACGCGCGGCTGGTGGTGCTGAATGCGATCGATGCCGCCCGGGCCGGTGCCGAAATCGCCACCCGGACGGCGCTGGTTTCCGCGAGGCGAACGGGCGATCGGTGGCAGGCGGCCCTTTCCGACGGGCGGACCGTCCATGCGGCCAGTCTCGTCAACGCCGCCGGTCCCTGGGTCGCGGAGACGCTGGCGCTGACGGGCACGAACGCCCGCAGCGGCGTGCGACTGGTCAAGGGCAGTCACATCGTGGTGCCAAAGCTGTTCGAGGGCGATCACGCCTATATGCTGCAGCAGCCCGACCGGCGCATCGTCTTCGCCATCGCCTATGAGGGCAACATGACGCTGGTCGGCACCACTGACGTGCCGGTCGCAAAGCCCGAAGACGCGAGGATTTCCGAGGACGAGACGAGCTATTTGTGCGACGCCGCCAACCGCTTTTTCAAGCGCCGGATCACGCACGCCGACGTCATCGGCAGCTATTCGGGCGTGCGTCCGCTGTACGATGACGGCGCGAGCGAGGCCAAGGCGGTTACCCGGGACTATGTCCTCGAACTCGACGTGAACGGCGCGCCGCTGCTCAGCGTCTTCGGCGGCAAGATTACCACGGCGCGGCGGCTGGCCGAGGAAGCGCTCGGCAAACTGGGCCATGCCTCGACGGCCACGCGCGACGCCTGCTTTCCGGGAGGGGACATCGCCGATTTCGAGGCGTTTCTTGAGGACGTGCGCTGCCGCTATCTCTTTCTCGCCGGGGCCCAGGCGCGGCGGCTGGCGCGCGCCTATGGCACGATGCTGCACGACATGATCGGCGACGCGACCGGCATGGGCGAGGAATTCGGCGGCGGCCTGACGGCGCGCGAAGTCGACTGGATGGTCACCCGCGAATGGGCCCGCACCGCCGACGACATCCTGTGGCGTCGCAGCAAGATCGGGCTCCATATCAACGCCCGTCAAACGGCACGTGTCGCGGCTTATCTGGAGGGGAAATATGGGCAAGCACCTGCTGGCGATCGACCAGGGGACCACGTCGTCGCGGGCGATCCTGTTCGATAGCGACGGGAACACGCTGGCGACCGCCCAGGAGGAATTTCCGCAGCATTACCCCCATCCCGGCTGGGTGGAGCACGATCCCGAGGACATTTGGGCCTCGACGCTGCGGGTGACGCGCAAGGTTCTCGAAACGGGCGACCCCGCCGCCATCGGCATTGCCAACCAGCGTGAGACGATCGTCGTCTGGGACCGGGCGACGGGAAAGCCGATCCACAATGCGATCGTCTGGCAGGACCGGCGAACGGCGGGGCTGTGCGCGGCGATGGCGGCAGAGGGATATGAGGAACAGGCGCAGCGCGCGACCGGCCTGTTACTCGACCCCTATTTTTCCGCGACCAAGATCCGGTGGCTGATCGACAATGTCGGGGGCGCGCGCGAACGGGCAATACGCGGTGAGCTGGCCGCCGGGACGATCGACAGTTTTCTGCTGTGGCGGCTGACCGGGGGCCGCGTCCATGCGACCGACTGGACCAACGCCGGGCGCACCCTGCTCTACGACATCCATAAGCGGCAATGGGACGATGATCTGTTGCGGATGTTCGACGTTCCGCCGGGGCTGTTGCCCGATGTCTATCCGAACGCCCATGCGTTCGGCGAGACGGACCCCACGCTGTTCGGACGCGCTATCCCGATCTGCGGCATGGCCGGGGACCAGCAGGCGGCGCTGATCGGCCAGGCATGCTTTG
The DNA here is from genome assembly GCA_038225385.1 of Sphingomonadales bacterium. Taxonomy (GTDB): domain Bacteria; phylum Pseudomonadota; class Alphaproteobacteria; order Sphingomonadales; family Sphingomonadaceae; genus Sphingomonas_O. The sequence continues at coordinate 90,732 of JBBRRC010000010.1, forward strand.
CGCCGGGCATGGTCAAATCGACCTATGGCACCGGGTGCTTCATGCTGATGAACACCGGTCGTGAAGCCCTGACCTCGACCCACCGCCTGCTGACGACGCCGGCCTATGAAATCGGCGCCGAGCGCGCCTATGCTCTCGAAGGGTCGATCTTCGTCGCCGGCGCCGCGATCAAATGGCTCCGCGACAAGGTCGGGCTGGTGCAGTCGTCGGACGCAACGGAGGCGCTGGCGCGCGCGGCCCGTGACGATCACGGCGTCGTCGTCGTCCCTGCCTTCGTCGGCCTCGGCGCGCCCTATTGGCGGGCCGACGTCCGCGGCCTGATTACCGGGTTGACCCTCGACACCAGCGCTGCCGACCTCGTGCGGGCAACCCTCGAAAGCATCGCCTTCCAGACGCGCGACCTGACCGATGCCATGCTGGCCGACGGCGCCGCCAAACCCGCGACGCTGCGCATCGACGGCGGCATGGCCCAGAATGTCTGGTTCGCGCAGTTCCTCGCTGACATCATCGACACACCCGTCGAACGCCCGGCAAGTCACGAGACGACGGCGCTTGGCGCGGCCGTGCTGGCCGGCATCGGCTGCGGCGTCTTTGCCAGCGCCGCCGATTTTGGCAAACGGTGGGCGGCATCGGCACGGTTCGAACCCGATATGGCCGACACTCGCCGACAGGCATTGCTCGCTGACTGGCGCAGGGCGGTCGACCGCGTCCTACTCTGACCGGGTCAGCCGGCCATCCTCGACCCGGCGGTAGAAACAGGATCGCGCACCCGTGTGACACGCCGGTCCCGCCGGGTTCACGCGCATCCACAAGGCGTCCTGATCGCAATCGATGCGCAACTCGACGATCCGCAGCACGTTCCCCGACTCCTCGCCCTTGCGCCAGATCCGGCCCCGGCTGCGCGACCAGAAATGCGCCTCCCCCGTCGCCTGGGTCAGGGCAAGCGCATCGGCATTCAGGTGCGCGACCATCAGCAGCTCGCCTGACGCGGCATCGGTGACGACGCCGGTGATCAGGCCGTTCGCGTCCCACCGGGGATCGAGCTGCCCACTCGTTTCGCTCGCGCCGCTCAATCGCTCATTCCCTGTTACAAATACAAGACAAGTCGCTCAACGCTCCCTATATGCGCGCCAACCGCTGCTCACAACAAACCGCCTGGGGACCGCGCGCCCGTGCTGACGACCGACCCCTTCGATGATGACAAGCTGCATGAGGAATGCGGTATTTTCGGGGTGTACGGCTCCGACTCGGCGGCGGCGCTGGTGGCGCTCGGCCTCCATGCGCTTCAGCACCGCGGCCAGGAAGCGGCGGGCATCACCTCGTTCGACGGCAATCATTTCCATTCGCACCGCGCGATGGGCCATGTGGCGGGCAATTTCGACCGCGACGACATCATCCGCGCGCTGCCCGGGCCGATCGCCTGCGGTCACGTCCGCTATGCGACAACGGGCGAGACCGCGCTCCGCAACGTCCAGCCGCTCTATGCAGAGCTTGCCAACGGCGGGTTCGCGGTGTCGCACAACGGCAATATCTCCAATGCGACGATGCTGCGCCGGGCGCTCGTCCGGCGCGGATCGATCTTCCAGTCGACCAGCGATACCGAGGTCATCATCCACCTGGTCGCGACGAGCACGTACCGGACCCTGCTCGACAAGTTCATCGATGCACTGAAACAGGTCGAAGGCGCCTATTCACTGATCTGCATGACCAGCGAGGGCATGATTGCCTGTCGCGATCCGCTCGGCATTCGTCCGCTCGTCATGGGTGAACTGAACGGTGCGACGATTTTTGCCTCGGAAACGGTGGCGCTGGACGTCGTCGGGGCCAGCTATCTGCGCACGGTCGCCCCCGGTGAACTGGTCATCGTCACCGCGGAGGGCGTGCGTTCGATCAAGCCCTTTCCTGCCGTGTCGGCGCGTCCGTGTATCTTTGAACATGTTTATTTCAGCCGCCCGGATTCGATCGTCGACGACCGCAGCGTCTACGATGTCCGCAAAGCCATCGGGGCAGAGCTTGCCCGGGAAAACCCGGTCGAGGCCGATCTGGTCGTACCGGTCCCCGATTCCGGGACACCCGCCGCGATCGGCTATGCCCAGGCGTCGGGCATTCCGTTTGAGCTGGGTATCATCCGCTCGCACTATGTCGGACGGACGTTCATTTCGCCCGGCGACCAGGTCAGGCACCTGGGCGTCAAGCTGAAGCACAATGCCAATCGCGCGCTGATCACCGGCAAGCGCGTCGTCCTCGTCGATGACAGCATCGTGCGGGGCACCACATCGCTGAAGATCGTCCAGATGATGCGCGATGCCGGAGCGAGGGAGGTGCACCTGCGCATCGCCAGCCCGCCCACGCGGCACAGCTGCTTCTACGGCGTCGACACGCCCGAGCGCACCAAGCTGCTGGCCCACAAGCTCGACGTCGGCGGGATGCAGGACTTCATCCACGCCGACTCGCTCGGCTTCATCTCGATCGGCGGGCTCTACAAGGCGCTGGGCGAGGCGCAGCGCGCCGACATCCGCCCGCAATATTGCGACGCCTGCTTTACCGGCGACTATCCGACGCGGCTGACCGATCAGGACGACCTTCTCCCTGAGGATCAGTTCGAATTGCTGGCCGAACGCGTCGTCTGATGGCTGCCGCCGACGAAAAGCTCGCGCTCGTCACCGGCGCGTCGCGCGGCATCGGGGCGGCCACGGCCGAAGCCCTGGCCAGGAACGGATATCATGTCGTCCTGACCGCGCGCACCGCGGGCGGGCTTGAGGAGGTCGAGGGGCGCATCCACGACGCCGGGGGCAGCGCGACGATCGCGCCGCTCGACCTGACCGACGGCGACAGCATCGGTCGGCTGGCGACGGCGATTGCGGGCCGCTGGGGCGCGCTCGACGTGCTGGTGCTCAACGCCGCAATGCTCGGCGCGCTGAGCCCGGTACCGCATATCGACCCCAAGGAATTCGCGCGCGTCATGACGCTGAACGTCACGGCACAGGCGACGCTGATCGCGGCTTTCGATTCCATGCTGCGGGCCAGTGGCAATGCCCGCGTGATCGGGCTGACCTCGAGCGTCGGCGCCGAGCCCCGCGCTTATTGGGGCGCCTATGGCGCGTCGAAGGCGGCGTTCGAGACGCTGCTCGGCGCCTATGCCGACGAAACCGCGAGCGCTGGTCGCATACGAGTCGCCATTGTCGATCCCGGTGCCACGCGAACCGCGATGCGCGCCCGCGCCTTTCCCGGAGAAGACCCGGCGAAACTGAAAGGACCGGAAATCGTCGGCAACCGCATCGCCGCGCTGGCTGCCGAAGACTTCGCCAGCCCCCATCGCGAACGCGTTAACCAGAGTTGAGCACCCGCTGTTAACCGCGCGGGCGCAGTCTCAGGTCCCCGACTGACTGACAGGACCAAGTGATGACCATGACTCTCGTGAACGACGCCTATGTGCGTGCGTCGCAGGAAGATCGCTGCGCGCCTCGCATGAAGATCGAAATCCCGGCCATGCTGCGCCCCTCGGGCGCGAACGGCTTTCCCACGACCATCGTCGACCTTTCGCTCGGCGGCTTTGCGGCAAAGGCGGTGACCGGCATGCGCGCCGGCGCGCTCTGCTGGCTCAGCATCGGCAGCTGCAAGGGCCTCCAGGCCGAAGTGGTGTGGAACGACGGCACGAATATCGGCTGTGCCTTCGCCGATCTGCTGAACCCGGCGGTGTTCGACTCGATCGTCAACGCCCGCTGAACGCTGCTCCTTCTCTCCCTTTGCGGGAGGGGGTATAGCGATGACTGGCCGAAATGGCAGCTTTGACCACACAAAGCTGGGATTAGCTCAGTTGCTGTCCAAGATCGGCGGCGTGAAATGTGAATGGAATTGACCCGAAAACACCGGGTCAATCTTGTCAGCTTCGGCCAGCGCCCATTTTTCCCAAGCGGTTAGATGCCCCTCATCCACCTTCGTTCCAGAGGCTATGGCATTACGAACGCTGGCGACCAACGAGCGTATTTCCTGCGCTTGACGAAGGAGTTCACCGCTCTTGAACAGGTTGGCTACGCGTTCGCGATTCAATGCAGCAAGCCTTTCGAGCTGTCGCTGTTCCTCGTCTCTTCGATTCTTTTCGGCCAATTCTTCAGCTTCACGCAACCGCAATAAGACGAAGTCATATCGATTTGGGCCTAACTCAAGCGAGGTGCATGGTTTAACACGCTTCGCGCCAACTGTGGTCTCCGCAGAGTGTCACGGGTTAATGCGCAGGCTGCAGTATCCGACATGGAGGCGCATCCGTGGTTCGTCCGGTGGGACAGCGTAGACCTCTTGCGATTGCTCCGCAAAAAGGAGTTGAGTGCCGTCTATTAGCCAGGCAATAGAAGTTCGGAGCTATCCTTCCACTTGAGATCAGCTTGCTGTTCTTTTCTCTCGTCCGAAAGCTGGACCTTTGCTGGGTCCAGTTGGGCGACGACGATGAGCCTCTGTGCACACACCAAATGTGGTTGGATAGCTCTACCAATTTCTCCTCGACCGGCGTGGCAAACAAGGGGGTAGTGTGGTCAAAAGTATCATATCTGACCTCATTCACTATACCCCCTCCCTTTGCGGGAGGGGGGTAGTGATCGTCGGAAGCTGACGCGAATGTGACCCCAATTGCGCGTTTCGCGCAAATCATCGCGTTCGGATATCGCGTTGGCGCAGGCTATCGGAGCTAGACTCTCCATTGCTCAAGTGATTGCGGAGCGAACCAGCTTCGAACGGCAGACTGCAATACAGACGTTGCGCGAAGCCACGAAACGCGACGGGCGGCCATCATATAGGCAACCGGCCAGTGACCGCTAACGCCCCATTGCACGAAGCCGCTGCGCGGCAGGGGTGCCAGCGGTGAGGTAGCGCGCCTGAGCTGAAGTTTGGCCCTGCGGTGACGATGGCGGACGATGGAGTTCCTTCAACGAGAGGAACTCATCATGGCTACTCAACCGATCGACCGA
>JBBRRC010000011.1:0-92821 GCA_038225385.1 Sphingomonadales bacterium
GACAAAGGAAAATACGGCTCAATCCGGCGCATCTGCGCCTCCGACAACCAGATCAGATCACTCATGGCAGCGCCTCCTTGCGCCGCCATTGAATCAACCAATCCGCATCCCTGCAAGCTATTTAACAGGTCCTGAGCCTAGGTGAGCATCCGCAGCCATTCCTGCGGATCGGCGCGATCGGACCGCAGGTTATTGGCGGGCTCGGCCTTGTCCTCATAGCCGATCGCCATGCCGCAGAAGAGCATCCGCTCCGGCGGCGTCGTGAGAAATGCCCTGATGGTCGCCGGATACACGGCCCAGCATTCCTGCGCGCAGGTCGCAAGGCCCTGCTCCAGTGCCAACAGCATGAAGCTTTGCAGGAACATCCCAAGGTCGGACCATTGCGGTGGCCCCATCCGCCGGTCGACGGTCAAGAACAATCCGGCTGGTGCCCCGAAGAACGCGAAATTGCGTGCGAACCATGTTCGCCGCGCCAGCTTGTCCTCGCGCGAAATTCCTATTTCCGCGTACATCGCCTCGCCGACGGCAAAGCGGCGGTCGCGGTAGGGACTGACCAGCTCCTTTGGGTATATATCATATTCCGGGGCCTCTGTTTCGCCGCTTGCGACCCGGCCAAGCATGATGGCTTTCAGCCGGTCCATCGACTCGCCCCCGATGATATCGACGTGCCAGGGCTGGAGATTACCGCCCGATGCCGCCCGCGAGGCGTCAATTACCAGTCGCCTGACGAGATCCAAATCCACCGCCCGGTCGAGAAAACCCCGCACGGAGCGCCTTGCCGCCACAGCGTCCTGCACGTTCATCATACTCTCCCAAACGTCACTTGCGGGGACTCGTCCGACAAGGCAGAGACAAGCACAAGTTTACGTTCGCGGAAAGGATGAGCGCATGGCCGAGGCTTATATCGTTGACGCCGTACGCACGGCCGGGGGGAAGCGCGGCGGAAAACTTGCCGGCTGGCATCCGGTCGACATGGCGGCGAGCGTACTTGATGCGATCGTATCGCGCACGGGAATCGACGGCGCAGCAATCGATGACGTTATCATGGGTTGTGTCATGCAGGGCGGGCAGCAGGCCGGACAGGTCGGTCGCAATGCGGTGCTCGCCGCGCGCAACCTGCCCGACAGCGTTCCCGCGGTTTCAATCGATCGCCAATGCGGATCGTCGCAGCAGTCCATGCAGTTCGCGGCCCAGGCAATAATGTCGGGCACGCAGGACATGGTCATCGCCAGCGGCGTCGAAAGCATGACCCGTGTGCCGATGGGCACCACCGCCACGTTGTTCATGAAAGAGGGCCTGGGGAATTATAAATCGCCGCGTCTGGAGGAAAAATATCCGGGCATCATGTTCAGCCAGTTCGTCGGTGCCGAAATGATGGCGAGCAAGCACGGCTTCGACCGGGCATCGCTCGACCAATTCGCGTACGAGAGCCACCGGCGTGCCGCGGCCGCGACGAAGGCGGGCGCGTTCGAGCGGGAGATTATTCCGCTCGATATCGAAACGCCCGACGGCATTGAAAGCCACCGGACCGACGAAGGCATCCGTTATGATGCAACACCCGAGAGCATCGGGGCCGTCAAATTGCTGCAGGAAGGCGGCAACATAACCGCCGCCAACGCCAGTCAGATCTGTGACGGTGCCAGCGCGGTTCTGATCGTCAGTGAAGCGGCGCTGAAGGCGCACGGCCTGACCCCGCTGGCGCGCATCTACAACGTTACAGTCACCGCCGGCGACCCGGTGATCATGCTCGAGGAACCCCTGTTCGCGACCGATCGCGCGCTAAAACGGGCCGGGCTGACAATCGACGACATCGACCTTTATGAGGTCAATGAAGCATTTGCGCCCGTACCGATGGCGTGGATGAAGCACGTAGGTGCCGACCACGCTAAGCTGAACGTCAACGGCGGCGCGATTGCCCTGGGCCACCCGCTCGGCGCATCGGGCACGAAACTGATGGCGACGCTGGTTCATGCTCTCCACGCTCGCGGCGGCCGTTACGGCCTGCAAACGATGTGCGAGGGTGGCGGCATCGCCAACGTAACGATCATTGAGCGACTTTGAGGGACCCGACATGAAACTCGACGACAGTATCGCCGCCATCGTTACCGGCGGCGCCTCTGGCCTCGGTGCGGCAACCGCCCGCGCCCTCGCCGCCAAAGGTGTCAAGGTTGCGATCTTCGACCTTCAGGCAGGCAAGGGGGAAAGCGTCGCCGCCGAAATCGGTGGCGTGTTCTGTGAGGTCAATGTGACCGACGACGCCAGCGTCGATGCCGGTTTTGCCAAGGCTCGCGCAGCCAACGGGCAGGAACGGGTCCTGGTCAACTGCGCCGGAACCGGCAATGCGATCAAGACCGCCAGCCGGTCAAAGGAAGACGGCAGCATCAAGCATTTCCCGCTCGACGCGTTCAACTGGATCATCCAGATCAATCTGGTCGGTACGTTCCGCTGCATCGCGAAATCGGCCGCCGGTATGCTGACGCTCGATCCGCTGGAGCACGGCGAACGCGGTGCGATCGTCAATACCGCCAGCGTCGCCGCCGAGGACGGACAGATCGGTCAGGCCGCCTATGCGGCGTCGAAGGCCGGCGTCGTCGGCATGACGCTTCCCATTGCGCGCGACCTGATGGGTGAGGGCATTCGCGTGAACACCATATTGCCCGGCATATTCGAAACACCGTTGCTCGCCGGCCTGCCGGACAAAGTCCGCGACGCACTCGCGGCGTCGGTGCCCTTCCCCAAGAAGCTCGGCAATCCGAGCGAATACGCCCACCTTGCCCTGACGATGATCGAAAACGCCTATTTCAATGGGGAAGACGTACGGCTCGACGGGGCAATCCGCATGGCACCACGCTGAGCTGAGCCGGCGCAGATCGCAACAGCAGCGCCAGCGCCAATCAGCCATCCGCCCATGACGTCGGTCGGCCAGTGAACATCGAGCATCGTTCGGGTCACACCGACAGCAACGGCGAGCGTGACGCCGAGCATTGTGAGGGCACGACTGCGCGCGAGTAACCCTGTGGCCAGCAGCAACGCCATGGTGTTCGACGCGTGGCCGCTGGGGAAGCTGTAGTTCGAGAACTCCCCGATGTAGGGATATAGTGCCGGACGCGGCCGCGCGAACAATGCCTTTACGGTGTCGGTAAGGACAGCGACCGTCACCGCCACGATGAGCAACGTCCCCACTTTCCACCACGCCCGCCGCCAGGCAAACACGGCGAGTCCCACCACGAGGATGACCGCACGCACCGATAGATCGCCGATGTGCGTAACGTCCTGTGCGATACCGATCCACGTCGCGGATGTAATCCCCCGCTGCATGGCCAGCATCTGAAACACCGCTTGATCGAAACTACCGGCCCAGGGCGTCACAAGACCCAAAAGCAGCCCGAGAAGGACCAGCGCTACGCCGGAAAGCAGCGGGACGGCCTTGTCGGTCAGCGTCCGCCCTTCACCACTACCCCGCCTTTGACGACGGTATCGACATGCTCGAGCAGCCGCACGTCCTTCAACGGATCACCCACGACCGCAACGATATCGCCATAGCGCCCGACCGCGATCGCCCCGACATCGGCGGTCTGACCCAGCGCTTCTGCCGCGCTCGATGTCGCTGCGCGAATGGCCTGAATGGGGGTCATGCCCCACTCGACCATCTTGGCGAACTGCTTGCCGTTGTCGCCGTGGGGATAAACGCCCGCGTCGGTGCCGAACAGCATCGGCACGCCCGCGCGTACCGCCTTTCGAAACGTCTCCCGCTGGGCGCGGCCGAGCATTTTTTCCTTGTCGAGGCTTTCCTGCTCGGTGCCGTTCGCGGTGCCCGTCGCCAGGATATAATCATCGTCGTAAATATCCATGTCGAACCAGGTGTGGTGTTCCGCCGCGAGCTTGATCGTCGCGTCATCGGCCAGGCTGGCGTGCTCGATCGTATCGATGCCTGCGCGTATTGCCGCATTGATGCCGTCGTTACCGTGGGCATGCGCCGCGACCTTCAGCCCCAGCATGTGCGCTTCGTCGGCAATCGCCTTCATCTCTTCGTAGCTCAGCTGTTCGGCGCCGACCGAGTCACCCAGCGAGAACACCCCGCCGGTGGCACAGATCTTGATCACCTGCGCCCCGTATTTGTGCAGCCACCGCACTTTCGCGCGTGCTTCCTCGACACCGTTGATGATGGCGTCCCCCTTCCTGTCCATCGACGGCGGCAATCCCCCCGCGTCGCAATGACCGCCGGTAGCACCGATCGCGTAGGTCGCCGTCGTCATCCGCGGCCCGGCAATCCAGCCGCCGTCGATCGCCTGGCGCAGGCCGACATCCTGAAACCCGTCCGAACCGACATTGCGCACGCTGGTGAAGCCGGCATTCAGCGTCTTGAGCGCATTGGCCACCCCGACCGCCCCCCAGAAACTGTCGGTGTATTTGAGGCTCTGGTAGCCCCCGATCTCGGCCAGCGAGGTCAGGTGGACGTGCATGTCGATCAGGCCCGGCAGGATCGTCCGTCCGGGCAGATCGACGTGCCTGGCCCCATCGGGAATCGCCAGCGAGCCCTGTATGCCGACAGCGGTAATCCGGCCGTCCCTGACGATCACCAGCGGCCGGTCGATCGTCCGCCCGGCGGCGACGTCGACCATGTGGTCGGCACTGATCGCCACGGTTTCGGCAACCGCCGGCGCGGCGAGCGAGAGGGCTGCAAAAGCAATCTGAAAGCGCATGATATCCCCTTTTGGTTGGGGAGCAGTCTAGCGAACAGCGGTGCCCTGCAAAGCCCCCGCCAGCACGAAAGTTCAGCCGCGTTTTCGACCGAAGGTCGCACGCGGCGGTGCCCCGGGCATCAGCGGCAAGTTTGCAGGCGCGGCGGCGGGCGCAGTTGAGGGAATGCTGGCCACGCGGCCCGCGAGGTAACGAGCCATGACCGCATCGGGGTCAAAGTCGCTGCCGCGATCGATTGAGTCAGGGGTTCGGCGAGCGGCCACTTCACCAACCGGCGCGCCCGGCGCCTCGCCCAGCGACAGACGCTGCATGGCGTCGACCTGCACGGCGAGTTCGCTGCTGCCGGGTTCAAGCAAGAGGAACGGAAGCTGAACTTTCTTCGTTCCCAGCACGCCGCCCTTTACCCGGAACGTCAGAAAGCGGTACCGGCCCACCGGGATGATACCCAGCGTCCGGTAGGTCCTCTGCAAGACGCTGACACTCACGACGTCGGTCCACGGCAGGGTCCGGCGACCCCAAAGCGACCGGATCGTCACGGTGTTGCGATCATATTCTACCGCGACCCGGTCCCCCGCCAGCTTGATCAGCGAGGCAATCGATCCGGCGATGAGAAAGATCGGCAAGACGAGCCAGATCCCCTGACCCAGCGTCAGTCCGAACCACGCAAGGCCGGCAAAAACGACGGCGCTGATGATCAGTTTGTTGCGGCTGTACGAAATCGTCTGCATCGCCGTCCTCACGTCTGAGGGGACGACTTAGCGGAATCGGTCCTTACGGGCGGTTAAACTGCAGTCAGAAATGCAATGCACGCCCATACGCGCCGAGCACGCTTTCGTGCATCATTTCGCTCAGCGTCGGATGGGCGAAGACGGTTTCCATCAGTTCGGCCTCGGTCGTCTCAAGCTGACGCGCGATGACATAGCCTTGAATCAACTCGGTCACTTCGGCGCCGATCATGTGCGCGCCGAGCAATTCGCCGGTCTTCGCGTCGAAGACCGTCTTCACGAACCCTTCCGCTTCGCCAAGGGCAATCGCCTTGCCATTGCCGATGAACGGGAATTTGCCGACCTTCACCTCATGCCCCGCTTCTCTGGCCTTCGCCTCGGTCATCCCGACGCTCGCGACCTGCGGCCGCGAATAGGTACAGCCCGGAATGTTCCAGGTCTCGAACTTGTGCGGCTTGAGCCCGGCGATCGCCTCGACACAGACGATCCCCTCGTGGCTCGCCTTGTGGGCCAGCCACGGTGGGCCCGTCACGTCGCCAATCGCGAAAATGCCGGGGACGTTGGTCGCCGCATAGCCGTCGACCAAAATGTGCCCGCGCTCGGTCTTAACGCCCAGCGCCTCGAGCCCGATGTCCTCGGTATTGGGCACGATGCCGATCGCGACGATGGCGTGGCTGAACGTCTCTGCCGTGACCGTGCCGTCGGGCGCCTTCAGCTCGGCAGTTACGCCGGTCGCGGTTGCCTCGAGTTTCTGCACGCCCGTTGACGTGCGGAGCGTCATCCCCTGCTTGGTCAGCGCCTTCGTCATGAATTCGGAGACTTCGGCATCCTCGACGGGCAGCACGCGGTCGAGCATTTCGACGATCGTCACATGGACACCCATGTCCGAATAGAAGCTGGCGAATTCGACCCCGATCGCGCCCGATCCAATGACCAGCAATTTCGTCGGCATTTCGGGCGGCACCATCGCGTGACGATAGGTCCAGATGCGCTTACCGTCGGCCTTGGCGAACGGCAGGTCGCGCGCCCGCGCACCGGTCGCGACGATGATGTTCCTGGCCTCCAGTTCGCGCGTCGTGTCCCCGGTTGCGACCGAGAGCCTGCCGACGGCGGTCAGCTTGCCCGTGCCCTCGACCACGGTCACCTTGTTCTTCTTCATCAGCCCCTTGACGCCGGCATTCAGCTGCCCCGCGACCTTGCGGCTGCGCTCGGTCACCTTGGCGAGGTCGAACGACACGTTCTCCGCCGACAGGCCGTAGGCATCGGCGTGCTGCATGTAATGATAGATCTCCGACGTCCGCAGCAGCGCCTTTGTCGGAATACACCCCCAGTTGAGGCAAATCCCCCCCAGCCGCTCGCGTTCGACAATCGCAACCTTCATGCCCAGCTGCGCGGCGCGGATCGCGGCAACATAGCCCCCTGGGCCGGAGCCGAGGATGACGAGGTCATAATTCATAGTTGAGAATCCACTATCTGAACCGCCATCTAAACCAAAAAACACCCAAAACTGATATGAAGATCAGCGCCAATGCTATTCTATTCCATGGCTGCGTTTTACCGGCATTGAGCTTGCGGCCAGTCAGCAAACAAGCGCAAAGATAAACGACCGCAAGGCCGTCTGCGATTAGCATTCCATCGGTATTACCGCCGTCTGCCGCGTACACCGCCCAGACAAGGATCAGAAGTACGGTCGCACCCGAGATGACGGCGAGTGCGCCAAGAAGGACGTGCTTAATGACTGCGGCCACTTAATCGAGCCATGACTTCAGAAGCCCCTCTCCCCCTGCGGGAGAGAAAGGTGCCCGCCGCGTAGCGGTGGGAGGGCGAGGGGGACAGAGGACAGCGTAAATGGTGTCGAATCCGCCGCCTCCGCCGCCGAGAATGACAAGGTGGTACTTCACAATCGCATGTCCAATGTCAGCGGAAATTTTTGAGCCAAAGTGTAGATAACAGAGCGATGGCTATGAGCCCGATCGCAATCCAGTTCCATGGCTGGCTTTCACCAGCTTTGATATGTTTTGCGGTCAGGCTGCAGGCATAGAGGTAACCAAAGAGCAATCCACCCAGCACCACCATGCCGACGATGCTGCCGCCCAAGAATGCAAAAAAGACGGCGACGAACGTCAGGAGACCGGTGGCCATCATGATGAGGGAAAGCGCGCCGAGAAGCAGGAAGCGCACCGCTGCCGACATCTAAATCATACACTCCACGGTTTCATACCCCTCTCCTGTTCCGGGAAAGGAGCGAACGGAAGCATTAGCCACTCTAAGCCACCAACCCCAGCGGCGCTTCGCACAACGCCTTGAACGCCTTCATCAGCGCGGCGCCGTCCGACCCGTCGATCGCGCGGTGATCGAAGCTGCCGGTCGCCGACATCACCGTCGCCACGCCCAGCGCGTCATCGACGATGTAAGGGCGCTTTTCGCCCGCGCCGACCGCCATGATCATCGCCTGCGGTGGGTTGATCACCGCGTCGAACGCCTTGATGCCGAACATGCCCATGTTCGAGATGCTCGCCGTACCGCCCTGATATTCGTGCGGCTGCAACTTGCCCTCGCGCGCCTTGGCGGCAAGGGCTGTCATCTCGACGGAGATCGCCGACATCGCCTTGGCCGAGGCGTCAGTGATGATCGGCGTGATGAGGCCGGTCGGCGTCGACACCGCGACCGAGATATCCGCGCGGCTGTATTTGATCAGCGTATCGCCAGCAAAGCTGACATTGCACACCGGCACCTCGATCAGCGACAGCGCAAGTGCCTTGATCAGCATGTCGTTCACCGACAGCTTGACGTTGCGCGGTGCAAGCGCGGCATTCAGTTCACCGCGCAGCTTCAGCAGTGCGTCGAGGCGGATATCGACCGTCAGGTAGATATGCGGGATTTGCTGCTTCGACTCGGTCAGGCGACGCGCGATCGTCTTGCGGATGTTCGACAGCTTGACCGCCTCGTGCGGAATGTCGGTCGTGACCGGAGGAGCAGCAGCAGCAACGGCAGGCTTCGGAGCGGCCGGCGGCACGGCGGGAGCCACGGCTGACGCTTCGATCCTGGCCGGCGCGGCGCTGGTCCCTGCCCCCTCGACATCGGCCTTGACGATCCGGCCGTTCGGTCCGGTACCCGACAGCGTGACAAGATCGATACCCTTCTCAGCGGCAATCCGTCTGGCAAGCGGCGACGCATTTACCCGGTCGCCATCGTCCGGGCGATGTGCCGCAGCCACTGGCGCAGGCGTGGGCCGGGTCGGCTCATCGGAGGGTGCGGGCTGAGCTGCAGGCACTGCGGCGGCAACCGGCGCGGGTGCGGCCCCCACATCTTCCCCCTCACTCGCAATGATCGCGATCACCGTCCCGACCTTTACCGCGTCGCTGCCCTCCGGAACCCTGATCTCGGCGATGGTTCCTTCATCGACGGCTTCGAATTCCATCGTGGCCTTATCGGTTTCGATTTCGGCCATGATATCGCCGGACTTCACCGTATCGCCGACCTTGACCAGCCATTTCGCCAGCGTCCCTTCTTCCATCGTCGGGGAGAGCGCAGGCATTTTCAGCTCGATGGGCATGGTTCGTCCTTACAGCGGGCCGTAACGTCAATTGCGCCATCCCTGATAGCAGGGCTTGCGGTCAAGGCTAGGCTGTGTGCAGCTTGGCGGAAAAGCAGGAGAGAATGAAATGCGCACCTACCTCGTCGTCATCGACGAAACGCCCGAGGCGAGCGTAGCGCTCCGCTTCGCGGCGCGGCGCGCAGCCAAAACCGGGGGTACTGTCCAGATCCTGGCCCTGATTCCGCCGGTCGAATTCGTCGGCATGGGCAGCGTCCAGGCAACACTGGAAGAAGATGCTCGACAGAATGCCGAGGCACTGGTCGCGAGCGCCGCAGGTATCCTGACCGAGGAAGCGGCGATCCATCCCTCGATCATGGTCCAGGCGGGGGACCCGGTGTCGCTGATCCGTCAGGTCCTTGCCGACAATCCGAACATCGCCGCGCTGGTCCTGGGTGCCGCTGCGATCGGCTCTCCCGGGCCGCTGGTGTCGCATTTTGCCGGCGTGGAGGCGGGCCAGCTCCCCTGCCCGGTGATGGTCGTGCCCGGTGGCCTCGATACTGAAGCGCTCGACCGGCTGAGCTGACGTCTCAGCTGCCGTGCAGAGGGATTTCTTTCCGCGGGCGCGCCCGTGACTTCGCCGGCAAATATTCGGTGACATAACTGACGGTCTGCTTTGGCACGCAATGCCCTGGCGTGGTCGTCGTGGTGGTCGTCTCGGTCGGCGCGGAAAAATAGTCAGTGTCCGAATAATGCGCGATGTCCCAGTGCGGGGCTGCCGGTTGGTCGAACCGACCGTCATCGTCGCGGTGAAACAGACCATGGTGCCGGTGCCGGCGGAAGTCGCCGCGGTCGCGCGAAAATCCATCACGCCAGTCGTAGACCCGGCCAAAGCGATCGGTCAGGACGACCGCGTCATAGTAGCGCGACTAACCGAAGCCCGGCGCAGGGCGCGGCAGATCATAACGCCGATAGTCCGCAATAAAGAACTGGTCCGCCGCCCATTGGCTTGGCAGGCGAAAGCCATAAACCGGGCGGCGATACTCGCCCCGGTCGCCTCGTGCCTGCACATCGCGGTAGGGAACGGCGGGCATGGCGGATTGCACCGTCGTCGCCACGCCGGGTATCGGCGGCGCGCCAACAATTGGGTAATTCTGAGCGGTGGCCGCAACCGGCAGAGCCGCCGACATGATTGCTAATCTGGCGAGTGCGTGCATTGCCATAACACCCTTCTGTTCCACCGTCGCCGCCTGCGGCCGACCATCCCTAACGCCGTGTTTAGCATTCGCGTCGTTCGCCGGAAAGCGGCGGGACGGACGCGTTTGTCCCGATAGGGGTCAGAGTCGTCCGGCGAGGAGCGACGCTATTGCCTCTACCCCTTGCTGGTCCGCCGTTTTGAAACGCCCGGGCGTTGGACTGTCGAGGTCGATCACGGCACGAACGTTCCCCGCGATAATGATCGGTACGACGAGCTCAGACCGGCTGGCCTCGTCACAGGCAATGTGTCCCAGAAACGCATGAACGTCGGCAACCAGCTGGCTTCTCGCTTCGGCCGCCGCCCGCCCGCAGACCCCCTGACCGATCGCGATGCGGATGCACGCCGCCTTGCCCTGAAACGGTCCGAGCACCAGCTCGTCGCCGGCGACCCGGTAGAAACCGGCCCAGTTCAAATCAGGCACCCATTCGAACAGCAAAGCGGCGACGTTGGCCATGTTGGCGACAGCGTCCGGTTCACCTGCCGTGATCGCGGAAACCGCAGAGAGCAGATCGGCGTAAAGCGTCGCCGTGTCGGTGGTATCGGGCTTGAAGTCGTACATCAGTCGTAATCCACTTTGCCTCGCCCGCGTTTCACATCGCTGCGGATGGACTTGCCGTCGAGCCGCTTTTCCTTGGCTGCCCGGCTTGGTCTCGTCTTGACGCGATGTCGGGGCATTTGGTGTGCCTTTGCCACCAGTACCGCCAGCCGCTCACGGGCCGCCGCGCGGTTGGCCTCACGCGTCCGGTGCGCGCGTGCCGTGACCACGATTTCACCCTCGTTCGTCCAGCGACTGCCGGCCAACTCCCTCAGCCGTTCGAAAACAGCGGGGCGCAGGCGCAAGGCGCAGACGTCCAGACGCATCTGGACCGATGTCGCGACCTTGTTGACGTTTTGTCCGCCAGGGCCGGTGCCTGCCAAGAATACTTCCTGCAGCGCTTGCTCGGGCAACGCGAGTACGGGCTCAGCCATAGTGGAATCCGGCCTCCACGAAGCGATCGGGCAGCGGTGATATTGCCTCGATCGCCGGATGCGTCTCGCGTGGGACAGTGAGGCTATGGGCGTGCAGCAACATCGGTTCACCGCCGCTGCCGTATACCGGGTCGCCGACGATCGGGATGCCGATGCCGCTCGCCGCGTGCACACGCAGCTGGTGGGTGCGGCCCGTCTCGGGGCTGAACCGAACCAGTGCCCGCCCGCTCACCAGCCCAACCACCTCCCAATTGGTGACTGCGGCCTTGCCCAGTTTCTCGACGGTCATCCGCCACCCGCCTTCGCGGCTGCTTATCTTCGTCAACGGCAGGTCGATCCGCCCGGATGCCTGCGCGGGGATGCCATCGAGCACGGCGAGATATACTTTTCCGACAGCGCCCTGCTCGAACGCCGTTCCGAAGCGCTTGTGAGCGCGCGGATTTCGGGCAAGCAGCAGACAGCCCGACGTATCGCGGTCGAGCCGGTGCACCGGCTGCGGCAGCCGCTCGTAGCTGAACCGCAGACTGTCCAGGTGGTTCACGACTGAAAGCGAACCATCGCGAGGGGGATCGACGGGCAATCCCGCCGGCTTGTCGATCACCATGGCCTCGGCATCGATGAACAGGACGCGGTCGGCGAGGAGCATGACGGATGCCATAGGGCATCCGTCATTGGTTTAGAAGGTCAGCCGAAAACCTTCGTCGCGACTTCTGCGATGCGGCGGCCCTGGTAACGGGCACCGGTGAGTTCGGCCTCGGAGGGCTGACGCTCGCCCTGCCCGCCCGCGATCGTCGTTGCGCCATAGGGAGCACCGCCAACCACTTCGGCATGTCCCATCTGCCCGGCATGACCATAGTCGAGGCCGACGATCGTCATCCCAAAGTGCAGCAAATTGGTGATGATCGAAAACAGTGTCGTCTCGTTACCGCCGTGCTGCGACGCGGTTGACGTGAACGCGCCGCCGATCTTGCCATTCAGCGCGCCGCGCATCCACAGGCCACCGGCCTGGTCGAGGAATGCCGCCATCTGGGAGGAGATACGCCCAAAACGCGTGCCGGTCCCGACGATGATTGCATCATAATGCTCCAGGTCGCCGATCGCCGCGACAGGTGCGGCCTGATCGATCTTGAAATGTGCGCCCTTCGCAACCTCTTCGGGAACGGTTTCGGGAACGCGCTTTACATCGACAGTCGCGCCTGCACTGCGCGCGCCCTCGGCAATCGCATTTGCCATGGTCTCGATGTGACCATAGCTCGAATAATAAAGCACCAGTACTTTTGCCATTGGAACAGCTCCTGTTTGAGGGTTAATCAGGCCGCATCGACGAGGACGACTTCGGCGTCCTCGACGGCACGGATCGTAAAACTGCCAGCAGTGAGGGCGACCCCGTCGCGGGCGTTGACGCGGGTATCGTCAATATCGAGCACACCGGTCGCCGGCACCAGGTAAGCGTGCCGGCCAGGAGCGACATCATAGGTCAACTGCTCGCCCGCTTTGAGTGTGGCACCCATCACCCGGGCATCGGCGCGGATCGGCAGCGCATCCTCGTCGTCAAAGCCACTGGCGAGAATCGCAAATTTGCCGAACCGATCGCTCTTCGGAAATGGCTTGGCCCCCCATGACGGCGCGCCGTCACGACGATTTGGCTCGATCCAGATCTGAAACAACGTCGTCGGCCCGGATTCTACATTGTATTCGGCGTGACGAACGCCCGTACCGGCACTCATCACCTGGACATCGCCCGCCTCGGTGCGACCCTTGTTACCCATCGAGTCCTCATGAGTGATCGCACCCGAGCGGACGTAGGTGATGATTTCCATGTTGTCGTGCGGGTGCGGAGGAAAGCCGCTGTTCGGCGCGATAGTGTCATCGTTCCAGACGCGGATGGTGCCCCAGTTCATGCGTGCCGGGTCGTAGTAACTTGAGAACGAGAAATGGTGATGCGCATCGAGCCAGCCGTGATTGGCGGCGCCGAGCGAACTGAACGGTCGAACTTCGATCATCAAACCCTCCATTGTTGAAACCAAGATAGGGCAGTGATACGGCAGGTAAATAGAAACAGTCGAAAAGGATCGTTTCCTAAATGGCGATTCCAGATTTCGAGGCCTGGGCCATGTTTGCAACCGTCGCGGAGCATGGTTCATTCGGAAAGGCGGCGCGGGCGCTCGGGGTGTCTACTCCCACCGTCTCCAAGGCGGTCGCTCGCCTGGAGCGGGGGGTTGGGACGATGTTGTTCAACCGTACCTCTCGCCGGATTGCGCTGACCGATACAGGGACCAGCCTCGTCGAGCGCGCGGCGAAATTGCTGAGCGATGCGATTGAGGTCGAGGAATGCGCGCGCGAGGAGGTCGGCGCCCCTCGCGGCACCGTCAGACTGGCCGTGCCGATGAGCTTCGGCCTTGCCGAGATGGGGCTGCTTACCGCCGGTTTCCTGACGGCCAACCCCGAGATCACGATCGAGATGCATTTGAGCGATGCCCAGGTTGACCTAGTCGGCGAGGGCTATGACCTGGCACTCCGCATCGCCGCACTTCCCGACAGCAGCCTGCGGGCACGCAAGCTGCGCGAGGTGAAGCGTCACTTCGTGGCAAGTCCCGGCTGGATCGCACAGCATGGTCGACCGGCAACGCCCGATGATCTTAACCCTGATGCCGTGTTCGGCTATATGAATGCGCCGAGCAACGCCGTCGTCACGCTGCACCACACCGACGGCCGGGAACAGAGCATCCGGCCAGCAGGGCGATTGCGAAGTAATAACGGCGACGCCATGCTGGCCGCGGTAGAAGCAGGCGTCGGCGTCGCTTTTCTGCCGGATTTTATCGTGGAGCCGCGACTTCAGCTTGGTACTCTTGTAATCCTGCTTGAAGAATGGCGCCCGAACCCGATCGCGCTTTATCTGGTAACCCCTCCCGGAAAGCTCAGACCCCGGCGGGTTACCGCGATGATTGCATGGCTGACAGAGGCTTTGCAGATGGCGTAACGACGGCGATGAGCCCGTTGCCAGGTGGGTTTCGAAGCGATTTAGCGCGTATTCGTTGCCCCTCCCCCTTTACCCGAAATTAACCTTTTCCCTTCATCCCGCATTTGGTTAATAAAGCGGTTCGGCGCGCAGACGAGAGCGAGTGCGCCGGACACGGGGACAAGCGATAAAAGGGGCGTCGCATGCGCGTATTGCTGATCGAAGATGAGCCAACGACCGCCAAGGCGATCGAACTGATGCTGTCATCGGAAGGGTTCAACGTCTACACCACCGATCTTGGCGAAGAGGGTCTCGATCTGGGCAAGCTGTACGATTACGATATCATCTGCCTCGACCTCAACCTTCCCGATATGCATGGCTATGACGTGTTGAAAAAGCTTCGCGTGGCGAAGGTTTCGACACCTGTCCTGATCCTTTCCGGCATCAGCGAAATGGATTCGAAGGTCCGCAGTTTCGGATTCGGCGCGGACGATTATGTCACCAAGCCGTTCCACCGCGACGAACTCGTCGCCCGCATTCATGCCGTTGTGCGCCGGTCGAAGGGCCATTCGCAGTCGGTCATCCGTACCGGCAAGCTGGCCGTGAACCTTGATGCCAAGACGGTCGAAGTCGACGGCAGCCGCGTCCACCTGACCGGCAAGGAATATGCGATGCTCGAGCTGCTCAGCCTGCGCAAGGGCACCACGCTGACGAAGGAAATGTTCCTGAACCACCTTTATGGCGGGATGGACGAACCCGAGCTGAAGATCATCGACGTTTTCATCTGCAAGCTGCGCAAGAAACTCGCGCTTGCCTGCGGCGGAGAAAATTACATCGAAACCGTCTGGGGCCGTGGTTATGTCCTGCGCGATCCGGAAGAGATGGCGATGCCGATCGCTGCGGTTGCCTGAGGCGGTCAACGCCCGCGTTAATCGATACGCCAATCGATCGGTTTGAAGCTGCCACCGTTCGATTGCAGCGCCGAACAGGCCGTAAGTCCGATGGTAAGGTCCATCTTCGCTTCGAACCGGATATAATCGCCGGGCCGACTGAGCGGGGGCAGCACTTTGAATTCTCCCGTCGCATCGACGGGCACGTTCATGAAGCAGTTGAACGCGACGGGGATCATGTCCTCGGTCACCCCGTGCGGCGCAAGTGCTGTCGCGAGATTGCCGAAGCACCCGCAATGCGGATCGGTGTCGTCGTAGATAATTCTGAACGTGTCGCGGGAACACGGGGTCAGCAGGAAATCATGCCTACCGACCATATCCTCCACAATATCGAGCATCGGACGCGATCGGTTCGACCACAGGGTATCACCGGCGGTCAGGTAGATTTTGCTGGCATAGTCGAGCGTACGACCCGACGAAATGACCTCCCCCATATCATCCGCGCTGAACGCCAGAAGGTCGGCGACCTGGCCTCCCATCGGGTCGGTCACGGTGAGTTGCTGGCCAGCATTGAGCGCAAAGGCGACGCCGGAGCGGGGCGGGATCCGTGTCGATTCCACCTCAGGCGGCATCGCGGAGGACCTCGTTGTAACGGAATGGGCAGCCCCAATCGGCTGCGACCTTGCGACCTGAATATTGCCGCGCTTCCGACTGTTCGCCGTGCGGTGCCAGCATCGGATTGACCGAGCCCGAAAACTGCCTGTCCCGGGCAAGGATCGCTGTCCGCAATTTGTCATAACGGCCCTCTGCCCGGAGCCGCTCAAATTGATCGTGCAGATTAAAGATCATGGTCGGCGCGACAAAGCGGCGTGCCTTGCGACTGGCGTGCGGATGCAGGCCAACGACGAAAAACGCCTCGCCAGCAAAGCTGAGCGAGAAATGCGGATTAACCGGATCATGGCTGACCGAGGTGTCGTAGTGCTGACCGAGCCACGCGTCCTTGTCGCTGATCGACTGGATGCGTGCCCACATGTTCGCCTCGAACGCGATTTCGCTGAGGGTGCGCGGCCCCTCGAACACCACGGCCAGCGACTGGAACATCTTGCGGTCGCGGCGATAGTTGCGGACGAATGCCATCAGGGCCGCATGAATGCCGAGATCATTCCAGGCGCTGGCGATGGAGCGCGCGACAACGGTTTGAATCTGCTGCTTGGCCAGGGCCGATTTCGCACCCACACAAGGGAATTGGGGGGTGGCGATGAATTGGTGAAGGCGATCGATCAGCGGATGGTTGTCGGTAAAGGGATGCTGGTTCACGCGTCTTCTCACTCAGTTTTGCGGTAAAACGCGGCGAGCCGCAGGGCGTTCCCCACTTGTGCCCTGCAACATTCGCGGTCAGTCTGGTGCCTGATGAAGAAACCGCCGTTCGATGAGCTATGGGGGACAAGCGGCGGCAGCGAAGCGCGGCCCGAATTTGCAGGGCTTGCTCGCTGGCTCGCGGAAACGCCTCGCGCCGAACTCATTCGCCGCCAGAAATCGGCAGAGGCCACGTTCAGGCAGCTGGGCATAACCTTTGCCGTCTATGGGGATGAGGATGAGGGTGAGCGCATCATTCCCTTTGACATCGTGCCACGCGTCTTCACCAACACGGAGTGGGCAAAGCTGTCCGCTGGTATCGTGCAGAGGGTTGAGGCGATCAATGCGTTCCTCGATGATATCTACGGCGACGGGCGGATACTGGACGACAAGGTCGTCCCCGCAGACCTGATCCTGACCAATCCCCAGTTTCGTGCAGAAGTCGTCGGCAGCCGACCCCCGCACGGCATCTGGGCGCACATCTGCGGTGTCGACCTCGTTCGCACGGGGCCGGATGAATTCTATGTGCTCGAGGACAATGCGCGCACGCCCTCGGGCGTCAGCTACATGCTTGAAAACCGTGAGGCGATGATCCGCCTGTGCCCGGAATTGTTCCGGCAATACCGCGTGCAGCATGTCGACAGCTATGGCGACAGTCTGCTCGCCACGCTGCGATCGGTTGCGCCCGTGGGAGCGGGAGCCGACCCGGTGTGCGTCGTCCTGACACCGGGGCGGTATAACTCGGCCTATTACGAGCATAGTTTTTTGGCGGACAGCCTGGGCATCGAACTCGTTGAAGCGCCCGATCTGGAGGTGGACGACGATCTGGTCTGGATGCGGACGATTACGGGACGCGTCCGCGTCGACGTCATCTACCGACGGATAGATGATGATTATATCGATCCGCTGGTCTTTCGTCCCGACTCGATGCTCGGGGTGCCGGGGCTGATCGCCGCCTATCGCGCGGGCAAGGTCGCAATCGTCAACGCTCCGGGAACGGGGATTGCCGACGACAAGGCCATTTACAGCTATATGCCGGAGATCGTGAAATATTATGCGGGCAGCGAACCGATGCTGCCGATCGTCGAAACGTGGCGCTGTCGTGAGCCCGGTGCGCTGAAATATGTGCTCGATAATCTCGACCAGCTCGTCGTCAAGCTGGTCGACGGCTCGGGCGGCTATGGCATGCTGGTCGGGCCCACGGCGAGCAAGGCCGAGATCCAAACATTTCGTGCAGCGCTCATCGCCGAACCGCATCGCTATATCGCGCAGCCGACACTGGCCCTTTCGACGGTGCCGACGCTGGTGGAAAGCGGCGTCGCGCCGCGACACGTCGATTTCAGGCCGTTCGTGCTGTCGAGTGCGACGGGGGTCAAGGTCGTGCCGGGCGGTCTGACCCGCGTGGCGCTGCGCGAGGGGTCGCTGGTCGTCAATTCGAGCCAGGGCGGCGGCACCAAGGACAGCTTTGTCCTGGCGGATGACGGCTGATGCTCTCACGTACTGCCGCCTCATTGTACTGGATGGGCCGCTATGTCGAGCGCGCCGAGTTCACCGCGCGGCTGGTCGAGGCGACCGTCCGGCTCGATGCCCTGTCGTCGCGACCCGCTGGCGAGGCGGCGTGGGCAAGTGCCTTGTCGGTGATCGACTGCGTCGATGCCTTCACCGCAACAGGCGACAAGCTGACACCGAAGAATGTGGCCCGCTTTCTGACGATCGCCACGTCCAATCCCGGCTCTGTCGTGTCGTGTCTCGACAAGGCACGCGGCAATGCCAAGGCGGTACGTACCGCCCTCACCCGCGATGCATGGGCGACGATCAACCGGGCCTGGCTGTTGTTCCACGGCAAGACGAGTCCTGGCGACACGCAGGCGACGCTGAACCTCGTCGGGGAGGCGCAGACCGAAACGCTCGGCTTTGAGGGGGCGGTGGGTCGCATGATGCGCAACCCGTCATCATGGTTCATTCGGCTGGGCGCGACGATTGAACGGGCAGACAACACCGCGCGTCTGCTCGACGTCAAATATCACATCCTGCTGCCCGAAGGCGAAGCCATTGGGGGTGCTGTCGACCGCGATCAATGGACCACGATCCTCCAGACGCTGGCGGCCGTAAACGCCTATCGCTGGCTCTACCGCGAAGGGCTGAAGGCGCGGTCGGTCGCCGAGTTGCTGATCCTCCGCCGGGAGTTGCCGAGGTCGCTGGCCGCAAGCGCGGAGGAGGTCGTGATGCACCTGAGCGCGCTCGGCAAACAGACAGGATTCCAGGGAGAAGCCGATCGACTGGCCCGTCTGCGCCATGCCCGGCTGGGAGAGATACGGATCGACACGATCATCAAGCGCGGGCTGCACGAATTTATCGAAGAATCGATTGAGGAAAACGCGGCGCTGGACCGGGCCATCTCGAAGCAATTCAGGTTTTTGTAGATGCGATTGTCGATCGACCACCACACGACTTATCGCTTCAGCCAACCGCAGGCGCGCGTGGTCCAGCTGCTGCGGGTGACGCCGGGTGATTTTGCCGGACAGACCGTCATCGACTGGCGCGTGGACGTAAACTGTGATGCGCGGCTGCGACAGGGGCGTGACGGCTATGGCAACACGACGACCATGCTTTATATCGACGGTCCGATTGCGACACTGGCGATGACCGTGCGGGGCGAGGTCCTGACCGAGGACCAGGGCGGTGTCGTGCAAGGCGGGCATGAACCATTACCGCCGCTGTTCTTTACTCGTCCGACCGCCTCGACCCGGTCCTGCGAAGCCATGCAGGACTTTGCGCAAAGCGTCGGTGGCAGTGATCCCCTGGAACGCATTCACGGCCTGAACGTGCTGGTTGGCAGCCGGTTGCAGATCGTGCCGGGACGTGGACCGATCGGTCGGGCACCCGGGGACATTCTGGCAAGCGGGGTCGGCACGACGCGCGATGCGGCCCACCTGCTGGTATGCGCGGCGCGCACTGGCGGCTATCCGGCGCGGGTTGTCAGCGGCCACAGTCTGCACGGGCCCGATTGCGGCCATCGGCGCTCGGCGCATTATTGGGCGGAGATCCATATCGACCGGCTGGGATGGGTCGGGCTGGACCCGTCGGCCGGATGCAGTCTCGATGAAAGCTATGTGCGCGTCGCCATCGGACTCGACGCGTCCGACGCAACCCCTGTATCGGGGACACGCAGCGGCGGCGGGGTCGAGGAACTCGACGTCGATGTGCGGATCGACACCGCCGATTGAGCAGCACTGGAGTGGAACGATGACGTATTGCGTAGGGCTGCTCGTGCGGGCGGGGCTCGTCCTGATTGCCGATACGCGCACCAATGCCGGCATCGACAATATCTCGATCTATCGAAAGCTGCACACTCTGGTTGACGATGAGGAGCGGCTGATCTTTGCCGCATCAGCGGGCAGCCTGTCGGTCACCCAGTCGATGCTGTCGCGGCTGGAGGAAGGCCTCCCCTGTCTGGACGACACCGGTGTGCCGCGGACTCTGTCCACGCAACCGACCATGTTTCGAGTGGCACAAATGGTTGGCGAGGCGCTCGCCGTGTCCAGGCGAGCGATCGGCCAGACGCTGGAAGGGACCAAGATCAACGCCAACGCCTCGATCCTGGTCGGCGGGCGCATCGGCGACGGACCGCTTGTCCTCTATCTCGTTTACAACGAAGGCAATTTCATCGAGTGTCAGCCGGATGCGCCGTTCCTGCAGATCGGCGAACTCAAATATGGCAAACCGATCCTCGACCGCGCGCTGACCTATGAGACGGCGCTGGAGGAAGCGGTGAAGGTGGCGTTGATCTCGTTCGACTCGACGATCCGGTCGAACCTGTCGGTAGGCCGCCCGCTCGACCTGGTGGCGATCCCGTCCGATCGCTCGATCGAGCCGGTCCGTCGACGGATCGACGAGGACGACAGTTATTTCAATGAATTGTCGGCCGACTGGGGCCGGTTGCTGAACGAATCGCGCATGGCGATTGCGGACCCGCCGTTTATGATTTCCGGCTGACGCTCCGGCTCAGAATTTCCGGCCCCCTGGCGTGCCGACCAGCCCCTTGCCCTCAAGCGATTGCGCAACGTCTTCATCGGTCATGCGCCGCCACCCCGTCGGCCCGAGGCGTTCCATTGGACGAAAGCGGGCCTTGTATTCCATCCGCTTCGAGCCCTGTACCCAATAGCCGAGATAAAGATATTCGAGCCCGAGCCGCGCGGTACGCTCGATATGGTCGAGAATGATGAAGGTGCCGAGGCCCACCCGCCCCTCCTCTTCGGGCGCAAAGAAGCTGTAGATCATCGACAACCCGTCGCCCTGCCTGTCGGTGATACACGCACCCACAAGTTTGCCGGGCCGGCCGTCACGCGACGGCTCACGATATTCCATGACGCGGGTATCGACCGCCGAATGCTCGACCATGTCGGCAAAGTCGACATCGTCCATCCCGGCCATTCCGCCGCCCGGATGGCGCGTATCGAGATAACGACGCATCAGGTCGTATTGCTCCTGCGTCGACCATGGCCGACACGCCGAAATTTCAAGATCGGCATGCCGCTTCATCAGTTTGCGCTGTGTTGCGTTCGGCGCGAAATCCTGAGCCACCACGCGTACCGAGACGCAGGCACCGCAGTCGAGGCACGACGGGCGATAGGCAACGCCCTGGCTCCGGCGAAACCCGATCCGGCTGAGCGCGTCATTGAGCTCGGCGGCGTCGGGACCGTTGAGTTCGGCGAAAACCTTGCGCTCCTGCCGATCGGGCAAATAGGGACACGGCCCCGGCGTGGTCACGAAAAAACGAGGGAAGCGAAATGGCGCAGTCACGTTGGTGATTATGGAGGGCTCCGGTATGGATGAAAAGCGCATTTACCATCATTCTGCGTCAAACCGTTCCGGATTACGCCAGTTCGACGAGCGAAACCTCGTAACCCCAGTCGCGCAGTGCCGCGATCAGCCGGTCGAGATGGTCGCGATCGCGCGTTTCGCATTCGATGTCGGTGATGAGCCCCTTGGCCGGAAGCGTCGTGAAAACGCGCTGGTGATAGATTTCGATGATGTTGACGGATTGCTCGTCGAAGATGCGCGCCACGTTGAACAAGGCACCCGGTCGGTCCTGAAGCCGGAGGCGCAGACGGGCAAGACGACCGGACCGCGCCAGATCGCGCAGCAGGACGTTGGCCAGTAACCGCGTGTCGATGTTGCCGCCGCACAGAATGATGCCAACCGTGCGGCCGACGAAGCGGTCAGGATGCGCGAGCAGGGCAGCCAGTCCCGCGGCACCCGCCCCTTCCACGACCGTCTTTTCGATTTCCAGCAGCAGCGCGACCGATCGTTCCAGGTGGCGTTCCCCGACGAGGACGATGTCGTCGGCGATTGCCCGAACGATCTCGCGCGTCAGCATCCCGGGGTGCTTGACCGCGATACCCTCCGCCAGCGTATCGCCCTCGATCGGGAGGTCGAGACCGTTCAGCAGCGCGTACATCGACGGATAGAGTTCGGCCTGGACGCCAATGACCTCCAGACCGGGTTTCAGCGCCTTTGCAGCGGTGCCGACCCCGGACAGAAGTCCGCCGCCGCCGATCGGAATCGCGAGCGTATCGATCAGCGGCGCATCGGCCATCATTTCGAGGGCAATCGTCCCCTGTCCGGCGATGATATCGGCATCGTCAAAGGGATGGACGAACGTCAGGTCGCGCTCGACCTCAAGCTCTCTCGCATGAGCATAGGCAGCGTCGAACGTCTCACCGTGCAGGATGACATGCGCGCCGTGCCCCTGCGTCTGCGTCACCTTGTTGGTGGGGGTCGTCCTCGGCATGACGATCGTCACGGGGATGCCAAGCCGGGCACCATGATAGGCAAGCGCCTGCGCGTGATTGCCGGCGGAGGCCGCGATCACGCCTTTGTCGCTGGCCGCAGCGGGCAGCAGCAGTAATTTATTCAATGCCCCCCGCTCCTTGTAAGCGGCGGTGAACTGGAGGTTTTCGAACTTCAGATAGATCTCGGCCCCGGTCATCGCCGAAAGCGTGCGGCTGTGCAGCGTCGGGGTCCTGACCACCTTACCCTCGATACGGGCGGCGGCAGCACGAATGTGATCGAGCGTCACGGAAGCGGTATCGAGAAGCGTTGCGGTGGCCATAGGCGTCAGGCCTGTAAGTCGAACTGGCGCGGCCTGCAAACGCGCTCTATGCGTGCTCAGCATGGCAAAACTGGCATTTATCGGCCTCGGCGTAATGGGCGGGCAGATGGCACGGCACCTGGCGGCTGGCGGGCACGACCTGACGGTCTACAACCGCACCCGGTCCAAAGCCGACGCCTGGGTGGATCAGCATGGCGGCACCGCCGTCGATAGCCCCGCAGAGGCGGCGCGCGGGGTCGACGCGGTCATCGCCTGCGTCGGCAATGACGATGATCTCGCTTCGATTACGCTCGGTCGCGATGGTGCCTTTCGGGCGATGTCGAAGGACACGGTGTTCATCGATCATACCACTGTGTCGGCAAAGATCGCGCGGCAGCTCGCCGTCGAGGCCAAGGGGCTGGGCATTTTCAGCGTCGATGCCCCCGTCACCGGCGGGCAAGTTGGGGCAGTCAACGGGACGTTGACGCTGATGTGCGGCGGCAGCCCGGCAGGTATTGCCGCGGCCACGCCGTTTATGGAGGCCTATTCGCAGCGGATTGTCCATGTGGGGCCACCGGGCGCTGGGCAGACCACCAAGATGTGCAATCAGGTCGCGTTTGCCGGCATCATCCAGTCGCTGAGCGAAGCGCTGCGGCTCGCGCAAGCGGCGGGGCTCGACCTCGACCGGGTGTTCGAGAGCATTTCGGGAGGTGCCGCGGGCAGCTGGCAAATGACCAACCGGTGGGAGACGATGGTCCGCGACGAGTTCGACTTCGGCTTCGCTATCGACTGGATGCGCAAGGATCTCGGGCTGGCAATCGACGAGGCGCGCGCCAACGGTGCGGCGCTGCCCGTCGCCGCGCTGATCGATCAATTCTATGCCGAGGTTCAGGCCATGGGGGGTGGCCGGGAAGACACCAGCGCCCTGATCAGGCGGCTACCCAAGTCCGGACGTGCGAAACATTGAGCTGAAGAATTGCCTAACATCAATACTTTGCGACACCAACCATTCCCTCTGTGCAGGTTCGACCGCTTCTGCCATCAGGCGGCATGACGATGATGTTGCGCGCCGGGCTCGGTTGTATCTCCTTGCTGCTTCTGGCGGCTTCCTCTCCGGCAACCGCCGACGGCCTGGTCGACAACGTCAACGGCATGACGATGGATGCCAGCGGGCATGTCGTCCATTTCGATGCCCTAACCGTTACGCGCGATGGCCGGGTTGGCCGGTTGATACGGCAGGGAGAGCACGCGTCGGACGACAAGAACTGGCGGGCCGACTGGCGGCTCGACGGCCATGGGCGAACGCTGCTGCCGGGGCTGATCGACGCACACGGCCATGTGATGGAACTCGGCTTTTCGGCGTTGACGCTCGACCTTTCGGCGACGACCAGCCTCGCCGACGCGCAGAACCGGATTGCCGCCTATGCAAAAGCACATCCGGACCGTCGCTGGATACTGGGGACCGGCTGGAACGATGAGAAATGGGCGCTCGGGCGTTTTCCGACCGCCGCCGATATCGATGCCGTGGTGGCCGATCGACCCGTTCTGCTGACCCGCGTCGATGATCACGCCGTGTGGGGCAATTCGGCCGCGCTCGCGGTGGCCGGAGTCACCGCAAAGACGGTGTCGCCCGCCGGCGGCCGAGTGGACCGGAAAGCCGACGGCACACCCGCAGGCGTGTTTACCGACAATGCCCGATCGCTGATCGAAAAGGCGGTGCCGCAGCCCAATCCCGGTGAGCGCGACCTGGCGCTCGCCAAAGCGCAGGAGATATTGCTCTCGCTTGGGATCACGACGATCGGCGATATGACGATGAGCGCCGACGACTGGAACACGTATCGCCGTGCCGGCGACCGTGGCGCGCTGCAAATGCGCTTCGTCACCTACATGCGTTCAATCGATGCCGCCTTGTCCATCGCGGGTTCGGGACCAAGTCCCTGGCTGTACGACGACCGGTTGAGACTGGTGGGGATTAAACTCTTTGCCGATGGCGCGCTCGGTTCGCGCGGCGCCTGGCTGAAAACACCCTATGCCGACAAGCCGACTGACCGCGGCCTCGCCCTTCACGACGATGCGGAATTGCGCAATCTGATGAGCCGTGCCGCGTTCAATAATCTGCAGGTCGCCGTCCATGCGATCGGCGATGCTGCAAATGCCCAGGTACTGAGCGCGATCGAGGAGCTTTCGCAGACCTATAAGGGGGACCGGCGCTGGCGCATCGAACATGCCCAGATCGTCGATCCCGTCGACCTGCCACGGTTCGGCAAAGAGGGCATTATCGCTTCGATGCAGCCGGTGCACCAGACAAGCGACCGGGTGATGGCCGAGGCGCGGCTGGGGCCGGCGCGACTGGCCGGGGCCTATGCCTGGGCATCCATGTTGAGGAATGGGGCACATCTGGCGTTCGGGTCGGATGCCCCGGTCGAAAGCCCCAATCCCTTCCCCGCACTCGCCGCGGCGATCACGCGCGAGGATTCCCAGGGCCAGCCGTTCGGTGGCTGGCAGCCGCAGGAACGCATCACACGCGAACAGGCACTGGCCGCGTTCACGACCGGTGCGGCCTATGCGGGTCAGGCCGAGGACCGGCTTGGCCAACTCGCCCCTGGCTATCGCGCCGATTTCGTCCTGGTCGATACCGACCCGCTGTTATCGTCGCCCGCCGAACTCCGCGCGACAAAAGTGATCGAGACATGGGTCGGCGGCAAGCAAGTCTATAAGGCGAAATAGGCGATCATGTCGCCGCTTCACCAAGCGCGACCAGCATCCCCGGTGTCAGCAACTGAGGCAGCACGCTTGCCTCGGCACCGGACGCGTAGAACAGATACAGCGGTACGCCGGACCGGCCATGCGCCTCGAGAAAGCGTCCGATTGCCGGATCGTTGCGCGTCCAGTCGCCCACCAGAACGGCGACATGGTTGCGCGCGAACGCGGAGGCGACCTCGGGACGCTCGATCGCGACCCGCTCATTGACCTTGCAGGTCAGACACCAGTCGGCGGTGAAATAGACAAAGACCGGACGATGTTGCGCGCGCAGCTGGGCAAGGCGGACCTCGCTGAACGGCTCGGCTCCCCGCAGAGAGGGCGCGGCAAGTGCAGTGGGCGAGGCGACCGGCAGTAACCCGATGCCAAGCCCAGTCGCCATGACCGTGGCCGCCGCTCCTATGAGGAGGCCCGCGCGACCGGCCAGCTGGCGCAGGCCAGCCCACCATAATGCGAGGCCCGCGATCAGCGCTGCAGTGAGCCCGACGATTGCCGCATCGCTTCCTCCCTGCCGCCCAAGCAGCCAGGCCAGACCAAGCGCGGTCAGGAACATCGGCACCGAAAGCACGCGGCGGACCGTCGCCATCCAGGCGCCGGGTTTGGGTAGTTTGCGGCGGAGCGAGGGCACGAAACCGAGCAGCAGGAAGGGCAATGCGAGGCCGAGGCCGAGGCCGGCAAATACCGCAAGTGCGGCGGCGAGAGGCAGGACGAGCGCCGCGCCCAGTGCGGCACCCATGAACGGGCCGGTGCACGGCGTCGCGATGAAGGCGGCAAGCGCGCCGGTGGCGATCGAATTGCCGCCCGCGAGATTGCCCCCGACCGTTGGCAGCTCGAACAGCCCGGCAAGGTTGAGCGCGATCACCGTTACCAGCACCAGCAAGCCAGTGATGACGTGAGGGTCCTGAAGCTGGAAGGCCCAGCCGACGGCGCTTCCCCCCGCCCGGAGGCCGAGGATCGCGCCACCGAGCGCCACACACACGAGTATCGCCCCGAGCGTATAGCCCAGCGCATCGCGCCGCGCCGCGGCCTCGTCTCCGCCCGCCTTGGCAAGGCTCAAGGCCTTGAGGCTTAGGATAGGAAACACGCACGGCATGACGTTGAGGATCAACCCGCCAAGGATCGCGCCACCAAGCGCGATCAATATGGCGACACTGCCACCCGCCGCCGAGGGTCGGAGCGGCGCGACGGGCCCCGGCTGCGCTGCAATCGTCAGTCCCCGCCCATCGCCGATCGACAGCACGCCCGCGACAGCCGCCGTGCCCGACGGTGGTGTCGGCAGTTCGGCGACGAGAGTGTCACCATCACGCCCGAATTTCTGCTCGCCGGCATCGACGAGCAGGCCGGTCGTCGCGGGGAAAAAATGGGGATTATCGAGGGAGGCACCCGCCGGAAAAGGGATCGACAGGCGAAGCATGCCGCCGCTGCGCTGAAACCGGGCGACCGCCCCGAGCGGCGAAGGCAGGTGCATCCGCCACGCATCGAACCGGGCACGGACGGTCGGATCGACATGACCGTCGCCGATCGTCAGCATCGTTGCCAGCGTCGCGCGTTGCGGCACGCAGATCTTGTCCGTGCAAGCGAGATAATCGAGCTTCAGCCCGATGGGCAGCCTCGTCCCCGCGGTTTGCCCGGGCGGCACCGTCAGCGGCACCAGCAGGGCGTGAGGCCCTTCATAGACATAATTCATCAGCCCGCCGATCAGCAGCGGTTTGGGAACGGGAAACGCGGTCGTCTGGACGGTTGCGCCCTTCGGCAGGGTCCAGTCGAAGCGCGGCTCGAAACCCGCCTCACCCGGGTTGGACCAATAGCCATGCCATCCCGGCTCCGGCTGCATCGCGATCGCCAGCAGAACGGTCGATCCCGGGGCAGGACTGGACGTCTCGGCAACCATCGTCGCAACGATATGGTTGGGCTCGGCGTGCAACAGGGTGCCGCCACATAGCGCCAGTACTGCGAGGACGCAGCGCAGCGCAGATGCCATCCAAGCGAAACGCCGCGCCATCATGTCCAAAATCCTGATTGTCCTCATCAACAGGGCCTCATACGGTCGCGGCCAGAGTTACGATACGGTGAAAGCATTGCCCCAAATGATTCGACCGCTGACCGCACTTGCCCTTCTCCTCGCACCGATTGCCGGGCACGCCGAAACCGCTCCGCCGCCGAAGCTCCTCGTGGTGATTTCGGTCGATCAATTTTCCGCCGACCTGTTCGCGGAATATCGCGGACAGTGGGCGGGGGGCATGAAGCGACTGAGCATGGGCGTCGTCTTTCCCAGTGGCTACCAAAGCCATGCGGCGACGGAAACCTGCCCTGGGCATTCGACCATCCTGACGGGCGACCACCCCACCCGCACGGGCATTATCGCCAATGGCTGGGTCGACCAGGCGACCGGCCGTGCCGACAAGGGCATCTATTGCGCTGAGGACGAGACCAGGGGAGCATCGAGCAAGCCGGGCACCTACGTACCCTCGCCGGCCCATCTGCTGGTACCGACGCTCGGCGACAGGATGAAAACGGCCAATGCCGCCTCGCGGGTTGTGTCGGTGGCGGGCAAGGACCGTGCCGCGATCATGATGGGTGGCCATTCGACCGACGAAATCTGGTTCATGCGACCGACCGATTATGCACAGTTCATCACGCTGTCCGGCCGGACGCATGTCCCTTCCGCAGTGGCCACTGCCAATGCAAAGCTGACCGCGGCGATCGCCAGGCCATCGCCGGCGATGCCGCTGGCATCGTTCTGCATGGCGCACAGCCGCGCCGTTCCCATTTCACCCGGCAAGTCGGTGGGTGACGGCCGGTTTGCGCGGAAAGCAGGCGATGCCAAGCAGTTCCGTGCGTCGCCCGCGTCCGATGCGGCGACCCTTTCGCTCGCGGGCGATTTGATCGCGGAGATGAAGCTCGGGCGTGGCCCCGCACCTGACCTGATTGCGATCGGCGTGTCGTCCACCGACGTCATCGGCCATGCCTATGGCACCGAGGGCAGCGAGATGTGCCTGCAGCTGACGACGCTCGATGCGAACCTCGGCCTGCTGTTCGCGCGACTCGACCGGCTCGCCATCGATTATGCGGTCGTCCTGACAGCGGATCACGGCGGGCACGACGCGGTCGAGCGCAACGACCAGAACGCCCTGCCAGACGCCGCGCGCATCGACGAATCGCTTTCGGCCAACCGGATCGGTGCCAGGGTCGCAAGCGAACTCGGCCTGCCCCGGCCTGCACTGGTCGGCACCGAAGCGACAGGCGACCTGTGGCTCGATGCAACGATGCCCGATGGCAAAAAGCCTGTCGCGCTTGCCCGCGCCAAAGCGCTCTACCTTGCCGAGCCGCAGGTCGCCGCCGCCTTTACGGCCGCGGAAATCGAGGCGACGCCGATGCCAAAGGGGCCACCCGAGAGCTGGACGCTGATCGAGCGCGCCCGCGCCTCCTATTATCCGGGCCGGTCGGGCGACCTGATCGTCATGCTGAAGCCGCGCGTCACGCCCATCACGCTCAAGGAAGCCGAAGGGGGCTCCGTTGCGACACATGGCTCGCCCTGGGACTATGACCGTCGCGTGCCCATCCTGTTCTGGCGCAAGGGACTGGCCGGGTTTGAGCAGCCCAACAGTGTCGAGACGGTCGATATCGCGCCGACGCTCGCGGCGCTGATCGGGTTGGATATTCCACCGGGAGAAATGGACGGGCGGTGTCTCGACCTGATCGCGGGGACGGACACGCTGTGTCGTTAGCGCGTTTCGAACATCCTGATCCCGCTGCCCAGCGTGTTCGATCCGATCTTGAGGGGCTCGTGGCTCCAGTCCGCGACAAACACCGTTGAAAAGGCCACGCCCGTTGCGCGCGACGCCTTGTTGCCGTCGATGATCAGGCCGGCAGAGGGGTTCACCCGCGCCTCGGCGGCGACCGCGATCATCGCCGAATGATTTTCCTTGTCTTGACCGACGACGAATTCGTTACCGCTGATCGTCCCTGTCGATCCATTCGGCAAATCGATCATGTAGTTCGTCGCCCGGCCTGCACTGTCGTCGAAGCTTGAGTCGGTGACGGTCGTGCGCGCGGCGCGACTCTTCACATAGTGACCGCCCGTCCCGCGCTCGAAACGGCTATGATCGATTGCCAGCAGGCCATATCCGCCGACATAGATCGAATGCGAACACATGCCGCCGGGGCAGCCGCCAAGACCCGAAAAGGTTGAGTGGCTGACCCTGACCGTGCCCGCCGCGTCGTCCGCCGTCAGAATGCCCTGTTCCGAATTGCGGAATGTCGAGCGCTCCACGGTCAGGTCGCCATGTTCGAGACGTATCCCGGCGCCGTTGTGGTCGGCGACGCGGACGTCCTGAAAAACAAGACCGTCGATGGTGGCGTTCGACCCGCGAACGACGAGTGTCGCCTTGCCCTCGCATGCGCCGCCGTCGAAGATCGCCGACGACGGCGTCGACGCGCGGATGGTTATGCTTCCGCCGGTAATGACGGCACAGTCGGGATAGCGGCCGGGCGCGATCACGATGGTGCCGTCACCGCCGCCAAGGGCCTTTACCGCATCATCGAGGCGATAGAAGCTGCGGTGGAGTTCGGGGACGGAAAACGGACCGGCGGATTGGGCGAAGGCCGCCGTCCCGCCGACGATCGCAAGAGCCAGAAAACGTTTCATCGATCCTCCGTAGGGCCGGCAACCGGCTCACTCCAGATTGGGCCGCAGCCAGCGTCGTGCCAATTCGGGATCGATGCCGCGGCGGACCGCATAGTCCGCCAGCTGGTCCTCGCCGATCCGCGCCACGCCAAAGTATTCGGCCTGCGGATGACCAAAATAAAAGCCGGAGACCGCCGCCGTCGGCCACATCGCAAAACTCTCGGTAAGCGTCAGCCCGACATTGGCGGACGCGTTAAGGAGGTCGAACAGGATCGGCTTCAGGCTGTGGTCCGGGCAGGCGGGATAGCCGGGTGCCGGACGGATCCCACGATATTGCTCCCGGATCAGTGCCTCGTTGGTCAGCTGCTCACCCGGCGCATAGCCCCATAGAGTTTTGCGGACATGCTGGTGCAGGCGCTCGGCGAAGGCCTCCGCCAGCCGGTCGGCGAGTGCCTTGAGCAGAATATCGGAATAATCGTCGTGGTTCGCCTGAAAGGCGGCGAGGTGTGGCTCGATCCCGTGGATGCCGACCGCGAAGCCGCCGATCCAGTCGCCGTCGTGGCTGACGAAATCGGCGAGACACACGCTCGCCCGCCCCGCCCGCTTGGCGACCTGCTGGCGCAGGAAGGGAGTGCGGACGTGATCCTCATCTTCGCGGTGAATGATCACGTCGTCGCCTTCGCGGCGGCACGGCCACAGTCCCGCGACGCCGCGCGCAGTCAGCCATTTTTCGGCGATGATGCGATCGAGCATCGCCCGGGCATCGGCATAGAGGCTCGTCGCGCTTTCACCGACAACCTTGTCGGTCAGTATGGCGGGGAAATTTCCTGCCAGTTCCCAGGCGCGAAAGAACGGTGTCCAGTCGATCACCTCGGCCAGATCGGACAGGTCCCATTCGTCGAAGACATGCAGGCCCGGGTGTTCGGGTGGAGGCGGCTTGATATGCATGTCGGCGTCGAAGGCGTTGGCGCGGGCATCGTCCAGCGACAGCAGGGCGTTGAGGCCCTTTCCTTCACGCGCGTCGCGAACCGCTTGATAGTCACGGGCGACGCCGATGACGTAGTCTTCCTTGAGTGTATCGGACAGCAATGTCGAGGCGACACCGACCGCCCGGCTGGCATCGAGAACATGGATGACGGGGCCGCCGTATTTGGGGGCGATGCGCAGCGCGGTGTGGACTTTCGACGTCGTCGCGCCACCGATCAGCAGCGGGATGTCGAGACCGACGCGCTGCATTTCCTCGGCAACCGTGACCATCTCGTCGAGCGAGGGCGTGATCAGCCCCGACAGGCCGATCAGGTCGGCATCGTTCTCGTTCGCCGCCTCGAGAATCTTCGACCAGGGGACCATGACGCCCAGGTCGATGACCTCATAGCCGTTGCACTGAAGCACGACGCCGACGATGTTCTTGCCGATGTCATGGACGTCTCCCTTGACGGTCGCCATGATGATACGCCCCTTGGGCCGCGCGCCGACTTCCTTGGCTGCCTCGATGAACGGGATCAGGTGGGCGACCGCCTTCTTCATGACGCGCGCCGACTTGACGACCTGCGGCAGAAACATCTTGCCGCTGCCGAAAAGGTCGCCGACGACGTTCATACCGTCCATCAGCGGCCCTTCGATCACGTCGATCGGGCGTGCTGCGGCGACGCGCGCCTCCTCGGTATCCTCGACGACAAAAGCGTCGAGTCCCTTGACCAGCGCATGTTCCAGCCGCTTCGTAACCGGCCAGCTGCGCCATTCCTCAGCGGCCTTTTCGGCAACTGCGTCGGGGACACGGTATTTTTCGGCAAGCGCGACAAGCCGTTCGGTCGCGCCCGGATCACGATTGAGGATGACGTCCTCGCACGCGTTGCGCAGCTCGGGATCGATCGTGTCATAGACGTCCAGCTGACCCGCATTGACGATCGCCATGTCCATGCCGGCCGGGATGGCGTGGAACAGAAATATCGAGTGCATGGCCCGGCGCACGGGCTCGTTACCGCGAAAGCTGAACGACAAATTCGACAGCCCGCCCGAAATGTGGACGTGTGGGCAGCGCGCCTTGATCTTGCGTGTCGCGTCGATGAAGTCGACCGCGTAATTGTTATGTTCGTCGATCCCCGTGGCGACCGCAAAGATGTTCGGGTCAAAAATGATGTCCTCGGCCGGGAAACCGATGCCCGTCAGCAGGTCATAGGCACGCGCGCAAATCTCGACCTTGCGCGTGCACGTATCGGCCTGACCGGCCTCGTCGAACGCCATGACGACGACCGCGGCACCGTACGCCATGACCTTGCGCGCAGCGTCAAGGAACGGCCCCTCGCCTTCCTTCATGCTGATCGAGTTCACGATCGGCTTGCCCGACACACATTTCAGACCCGCCTCGATAACCGACCATTTCGACGAATCGATCATCACCGGTACCCGCGCGATGTCCGGCTCTGCGGCAATCAGCTTGAGGAAGGTGGTCATCGCATATTCGGCGTCGAGCAGCCCTTCGTCCATATTGACGTCGATGATCTGAGCCCCGTTGTCGACCTGGGCGCGGGCAACCTCGACAGCGCGCGTGTAGTCACCCTCCATGATCAGTTTTTTGAACGCGGCGGAGCCGGTGACGTTGGTGCGCTCACCGATATTGACGAACGAGGAGGTCAGTGTCGTCATAAGTGCTTTCGTCGCTCCTGCCGAAGCCAGGGCCAGTGAACTAAGGGTTATCTTGCCGGGTCCGGGTACGACACGCCGGTTGGGCGGTGGTCAGGCCGCTGCCATCATCATCGGTTCCAGCCCGGCCAACCGTGTCGCGACCTGAGGCACGGGGAGAACGCGCGGGCGGCGGCCGTCGACCGCGCGCGCCATTGCGGCAATGTGTGCAGGGGTCGAGCCGCAACAGCCGCCGAGGATGTTGACCTGCCCCGCATCGGCCCATTCGCCGACCAGCGTCGCGGTTTCGTGCGGTAATTCATCATATTCGCCGAGGTCGTTGGGCAGGCCTGCGTTAGGATAGACCATGACCAGCGTGTCGGCGATATTGCTCAAAACCTTGACATGCGGGCGCAGCTGTTGCGCCCCGAAAGAGCAATTGAGGCCGATCGTAACCGGCCTTGCATGTCGGACGGCATACCAGAACGCCTCGACGGTATGGCCCGACAGGTTGCGGCCCGACAAGTCGGTCAGCGTCATCGAGATCATCATCGGGATCTCACAGTTCCGAGCCTCGCCTGCCTCGATCACGGCCATGATCCCCGCCTTGGCGTTCAGCGTGTCGAAGATCGTTTCGATCAGGATGAAGTCGACGCCGCCCGTCATGAGCGCCTCGACCTGCTCACGGTAGACGTCCTTCAGATAGTCGAAGTCGATTTCGCGGTAGCCGGGATCGTTGACGTCGGGGCTGAGCGACAGGGTCTTGTTGGTCGGCCCGATCGCGCCCGCGACGAAGCGCGGCCGACCGTCGGCCGCCTCTGCCGCATCCGCCAGCTCGCGCGCGATCCGCGCCGACGCGACGTTGATCTGGGCGACCAGATGTTCGGCGCCATAATCCGCCTGGCTGATGCGGTTCGCGCTGAACGTATTGGTCGAAACGATGTCCGACCCCGCGTCAAGATAGGCCTGCGTGATCGCACGCGGCACATCGGGCCGGGTCAGGGCGAGAATGTCGTTGTTCCCTTTGGCGTCCTTGGCCAGCGCGAGGTCGCCCATGTAATCGCGCTCGGCGAGCTTCCAGTTTTGAATCTCCGTCCCGAACGCGCCGTCGGTGAGCAGGATACGTTCCGCCGCCACCCGCAACAGTCGTTCGCGCGCACTCATGCCGCCTGCCTCGTCACAGCAGGAGTCGGGCGAAGCCCAAGCAGGTGACAGATCGCGTAACTGAGTTCGGCCCGGTTGAGCGTGTAGAAATGGAAATGCCGCACCCCGCCCGCATAGAGGCGCCGCGAGAGTTCCGCCGCGACGGTCGCCGCAACCAGCTGGCGCGCGGCCGGCAGGTCGTCGAGTCCTTCGAACAGGCGGTCCATCCACGCCGGAATGGCGGTGCCGCAGGCTGCCGCAATTTTACGTGTCTGTGCAACGTTCGAGACGGGCAGAATGCCGGGAACGATTTCGGCCGAAACCCCGGCCGACGCCGCCCGGTCGCGAAACCGCAGGAAAGTCTCTGGCGCAAAAAAGAACTGGGAAATGGCACGATCGGCACCCGCATCGAACTTGCGCTTCAGATTATCCAGATCGGAAGCGGCAGTTTGCGCGTCCGGATGTGTCTCGGGATAGGCCGCGACCGAAATTTCGAACGGAGCAATTGCCTTCAACCCGGCGACCAGCTCCGCTGCATTGGCATAGCCATCGGGATGCGGTTCGAACACCGCACCGACGACCGGAGGATCGCCCCTCAACGCCACGATGTGTCGGACACCCACCTCCCAATAGGCGCGGGCAATATCCGCAATCTCGGCTTTCGAAGCACCGACGCAGGTCAGATGCGCCGCGGCCGGAACGCCAGTTTCCCGCGTAATGCGGGCAACCGTCGCATGCGTCCGCTCGCGCGTCGAACCCCCCGCGCCGTACGTCACCGACAGGAAGCGCGGGGCAAGCGGTTCGAGCATGCGCACCGCTTCCCACAAAGTTTCGTTCATCTTTTCGGATTTCGGCGGAAAGAATTCGAACGACACCTGCGCGTCGCCCGCAAGGTCGGCAAACAGCGGTGCGGAAAGCTGCCGGCGCAGTTCCTCGATCTGTGCAGCGGCGGGACGAGCGGCCAGGGTCATGCCGCAAGCGCCTTCGTGCGCGCAGGACGCTCGCCCAGCCAGAGCTTCACGGTCAATTCGCCCCCTGAAAGCTGTTCCTGGGCCGCGAGCACCAGGCCCGATGCGCGCAGCCAGGCGGCGATTTGCTCATCGGAAAAGCCGAGCCGTGCGTGCGCGTCCCGGGTTCGCAGGTCCTCGAGATCATGGCTGGCGAAATCGACGATCAGCAGCCGACCGCCCGGAGCGACGATCCGCGCAATCTCCGCCACGGCAATATCGGCGGCTGGAATATAGTGAAGCACCTGATGCAGGACGACGGTATCGGCGCAGCCGTCGTCCAGCGGAAGTGAGGCGATGTCGGCCTGCCGCAGATCGACCGGAATTGCGGCATCGGCAAGTTTCGTGCGCGCAAGACGCAACATTTCAGGACTGCGGTCGATACCCGTCGCCCGTGCGGCTTCCGGCGCGAGCAGCTCGATAATCCGCCCCGTTCCCGTACCGATGTCGACCAGATGCCCGACCTTGCCGCCAAGCAGCGCGCGCATCCGGGTCTCCACCGCGTCGTCGGCGACATGGAGCGACCGGATGGCGTCCCATTGCTCGGCTCGCGCGGCAAAATAGCGTTCGGCAGCGACAGCGCGGTCGGCCCGGACCGCAGCGAGCTTCGCCGTATCGGCGATCGCCCAGTGATCGTCTCCACCAGCGTCGATCAGCGCAAACAGCGGAATCGACACCGCCGATGGCGCGGGCGTAAGAAAGACCCAGCTCCCCTCGCGGCGGCGCACGGCCAGCCCGGCATCGACCAGTATTCGCACGTGGCGCGAAACACGCGGCTGGCTCTGCCCCAGAACCTGCGCCAGTTCACCGACCGACAGCTCCATACGCCGCAGAAGCGCGACGATGCGGAGCCGCGTCGGGTCGGCCAGAGCTCTGAAAACATCCACGGTAGCAATCATGAATGCAACATATAAAGAATTCTTTATATGTCGTCAATGACGATGTCGTCCGCGACCCTGCCTTTTTCTTGCCATGATTGACCGTGTGCTATATCCCCTGCGCACCGTGGCGGCGATCATGCCGATCGTTGTGGCGGCCGTGTTCCACCATTCGGGGGTATCCCATGAAAAAGACCGTTTTCGCCGCCGCCATCATCGGCACAGCGATGCTCGCCGCCTGCACGCCCAAGACCGAGAATGCGACCGCCGACGCGGCCAATTCGATGTCGACCGATGCGAGCAACACGGCAAATGCCGCCGCCGCCACCATCGACAACGCCACCAACGCTGCCATGAACAGCAGTGCCAACGCCATGGATGCTGGCGGCAATGCAACGATGTCTGCGGCCGACAAGATGAAGGCTGCGGCAGGCAACGCCATGAGTGCGGCCGACAAGATGAAGGCCGCCGCCGGTAACGCGATGACCGACGCCGGTAACAGCATGAAGAAGTAAGGGCGCAATCGCTCTCGAAGGGGCCGCCGGCATGACGCCTGCGGCCCTTTTTTCTTGGCGTGACGCGCCGCCGGTCGCGCTGTATGGGAACAGGCCATGTCCTCGATCCGTCCCTGGCGCGATATCACGCGCCGTAAATCCCGTCAGATAATGGTTGGTAACGTGCCTGTCGGTGGCGACGCGCCGGTGACCGTCCAGACAATGACGAACACGGCGACGTCGGACGCTTCCGCCACGATCGCCCAGATCCGACGCTGCGAAGAGGCCGGCGTCGACATCATCCGCGTGTCCTGTCCGGACGTCGAAAGCACGGCGGCCCTGAAACAGATCGTCCGCGCGTCGAACGTGCCGATCGTCGCCGACATCCATTTCCATTATAAACGCGCGCTCGAAGCCGCTGATGCAGGGGCCGCATGCCTGCGCATCAACCCCGGTAACATCGGATCGGCCGATCGGGTGCGAGAGGTCGTCAATGCCGCCAAGGCCCATGGCTGTTCGATCCGCATCGGCGTCAATGCGGGCAGCCTGGAAAAGGACCTGCTCGAAAAATATGGTGAGCCCTGCCCGGAGGCGCTGGTTGAAAGCGCCCTCGACCACATCAAACTGCTCGAGGACCATGATTTCCGGGAATACAAGGTCGCGGTAAAGGCGTCGGACCTGTTCCTGGCCGTCGCCGCTTACCAGCAGCTGGCGGAGGCGGTCGACTGCCCACTGCATCTCGGCATCACCGAGGCTGGCGGACTGATCGGCGGAACGGTGAAATCCTCGATCGGGATGGGCAGTCTCCTCTGGTACGGCATCGGCGATACGATCCGCGTCTCGCTGAGCGCGGAACCCGAGGAGGAGGTCCGCGTCGGGTTCGAAATCCTGAAAAGCCTTGGTATCCGCAATCGGGGCGTGCGCGTCGTCTCGTGCCCGTCGTGCGCGCGCCAGGGCTTCGACGTCATTCGTACCGTCCAGACGCTCGAGGCCCGGCTCCAGCATATCCGCACGCCCATGTCGCTTTCGATCCTGGGCTGCGTGGTCAACGGCCCGGGAGAGGCCCGCGAAACCGACATCGGCCTGACCGGCGGCGGCGCCGGCAAGCATATGGTCTACCTGTCGGGTATCACCGATCATACGGTACAGGACGCCGACATGGTCGAGCACATCGTCCGCCTCGTCGAAGCAAAGGCGGCGGAGATCGAAGCGGGCGTAAGCGTCGCACGGGCGGCGTAAAAATCGCTGCCCCGCTCCGCGTGACCCCGGCTCGATCACTGGCTATGGGCGAGGCGATGTCCGCTTCCCACGCCCGTTCCACCGCTGCTCCGTTCGCTGTCGGCTGCGTCGGCATTGCCCTGTTTTCGGTGATGGATGCCGCAATGAAGGGCGAGGCAATCGCGCTCGGCGCGTATAATGCCATGTTGTGGAGAGTGGTGCTCGGTGCGATCATCAGCGCCGTGCCCTTTGCAATCGCCGGAGCGAAACCACCGAATCCCGCGGGCTTGCGGATCCATTTCGTTCGCGGCGCGGTCAGCGCCGTTATGGCGACGTCGTTCTTTTACGGGATCGCGCGCGTGCCGCTGGCTGAGGGAATCGCGCTCTCGTTCATCGCACCGATCATCGCGCTCTACCTGGCGGTGGTAATGCTGGGCGA
Organism: Sphingomonadales bacterium; assembly: GCA_038225385.1. GTDB lineage: Bacteria > Pseudomonadota > Alphaproteobacteria > Sphingomonadales > Sphingomonadaceae > Sphingomonas_O. The sequence continues at coordinate 37,676 of JBBRRC010000011.1, forward strand.
AACGGTGAGCCGGCACAGCATCATCGCCTCGCTGCTCGGCATTGCGGGCGTGCTTGTCCTCGTCGTGGCGCGGGCAAACGCGGCACCAGGGGCACGCCACCTCGACGGCGTGGCGGCAATCCTCCTTTCGGCCGTGTTCTATGCGTGGAACATCATCCTGATGCGTCAGCAGGCCCTGCTCGCGCCACCGACCGAAGTGGCGTTCTTCCAGAACCTGACCTGCGGTTCTTTCCTGATGCTCGCGGCACCGTTTCTCGCGATTGTTCCGGGCGCGTCACACTTGCCGCTGCTCGGGCTGTCGGCCCTGCTGGCGTTCTGCTCGCTCTGGCTGCTCAGTTGGGCCTATGCCCGGGCCGAAGCGCAGATATTGGTACCGGTCGAATATACGGCGTTCATCTGGGCGGCGATCTTGGGCGCGATGTTCTACAGCGAAGCGCTGACGCTGCCGACGCTGATCGGGGCCGCCCTGATCGTGACGGGCTGCATCATCGCTGCACGTGGCGGGCGCCCCGACACGGCAAAGCTGGAGGCAGCAATATGAATGTGGTCATCAGGCAGGCGATTAGTGATGATCTTGACCTGATCATTGGCTTTATCCGCGGGCTTGCCGACTATGAGCGGCTCGCAGACGATGTGCGGCTGGACCGCGACGTGCTGAAACGGCACCTGTTCGGTCCGCGACCCATGGCCGAGGTGCTGATCGCGGAGTTGGACGGACGCGCCGTCGGCTTCGCGTTGTTCTTTCACAATTTCTCGACATTCGAAGGGCGGCCCGGGATTTATCTGGAGGATTTGTTCGTCGAACCCTCAGCGCGTGGCGCGGGTGCCGGAAAAGCATTGCTCGCCAATCTCGCCAGCCTTGCCGTAGAACGCGGCTGCGCGCGACTTGAATGGTCGGTACTCGACTGGAACGAACCCGCCATCGCGTTCTACCAGTCGATTGGCGCAAAAAGCATGGACGGCTGGACGATCAATCGATTGGACGGCGACGCCCTTATCGCACTCGCGCGCTAAACTTTCGCCGCCTTCGCCGCAGCGATGGCGTCCATCACCACCCGCCGCGCCTCATCGGCGTCACCCCATTTGCCGATACGAACCCATTTCTTGGGCTCCAGGTCCTTGTAATGGGTAAAAAAGTGCTCGATTTGCTGCATCACGATTGCGGGCAGATGCTCCTTCTCGTCGACGTTCTCGTAATAAGGGAAAGTGGCATCGACGGGCACGGTAAGCAGCTTTTCGTCTCCCCCCGCCTCGTCCTCGAGCAGCAGCACCGCGATTGGCCGCACCCGCACCACGCAGCCCGGCACGAAGGGCGAGCGGGCGACAACCAGCGCATCGAGCGGGTCGCCATCGGGTGACAATGTATGCGGCACGAAACCGTAGTTCGCCGGATAACGCATCGACGTGTGGAGAATACGATCGACGAACAGCGCGCCCGACGCCTTGTCGAATTCATACTTCACCGGTTCGCCGCCCACGGGCACCTCGATGATCACGTTCAGCGAGTTGGGCGGGTCATCGCCGACGGGAATAAGGTCGATTCTCATAGGGCGTTGCTCATTTTGGGGCGAGTAGCGTGTCGAGCGATCCGCCGCCAGTCTAGACCTTCTCCAGTCGTGGATAACGCGGGCCGCCGTTCCATTGAACTGCCACATCGCGCACCCGGTCGCCCGACCTGACAATAATCTGGACAGCGGCAGCGCCGCCCTTTGCGGCGGCTACGGCCTGACTGAGCGCATCGTCGAGTTTATCGAAATCCGGATCAGAATAGGCCATGCCGTTTGCCGCGATGACCTCTTCCCCGACCGTCAGCCCGGCCCTGAACGCCGGTCCATCCCAGATGACGTCCGTAATCTTTCCGTCTTTGCCAACGCTCAGTCCCAGCGAATAGCTAAGGTCGAGCGTCTTTCTCGCTTTCATCTTCGTCGTCATGAAATTGGTCGGCGTGTCGGTATAGGCCAGCCGGTAGCCGCTGCGCGTCAAGCCGCCAAGCGGGGCGTGATCGCCCTTCTGCATCAGACGATCGTTCAGAAAGCCCTTCCAGTCGTATGGCAAAACGCCGTTGAGGGTCTGCACGACATCGTCGAACGTATACGTGACTTCGCCATAATCGCCGTTTCGGTTGCCGAAGAAGGTCCGGGCGAAATCGTCCATTCCCCTGACCCCCCGGGTACCCTGACGGATAATTGCGTCGGCCTCGACCCAGATCAGCAGCCCCTCATTGTAATAGTCCTCGGCGCGCTGCCAGCTGGTCCAGGCCTTGGGGCGACGCTGCGCAATGACGGGGTCATTGGTCGTGTCATCGAGGCTGCGCCATTTTCGCGCCGGCAGCGTATCGAGATCGGCCGCGATTGCCGCGATCGCACCAAGTGTATCGGCCTTGGACGCTAGGCCGGACCGTGCCTCGAGAACATAACCCCAGAACTGGGTCTGTCCCTCGTAAACCCAGAGCAGCGAGTCGCGCATCGGGACACGGTAGTCAGGGGTCCAGAGATCAGCGGGCCGCCGGAATTTTCCATTCCAGCTGTGGACGTATTCGTGGGGCAGCAAATTATGATCTTCGAGTGATCCCGACCAGTCGGTGAAATAATCACGGCCGACGCCGTCTTCCGATGACCGGTGATGTTCCAGGCCTATCTGGTCGGCGCGGGCCGACAGCGTAAGCAGAAAGTCGTAATGGTCGAAGTGGCGCGCCCCGAACAGCTTGTCGGCCTGGCTCGCGAGCGCCTTATGCGCGTTCAGCACGTTGGGACTGATCACAAGGTCCCGCGGCGCTTCGGCAAAGCTGTCCAGCGTGATGCCGGGCGACAGCACGTCGGTCCGAAAATATTTCCCGGCCAGCACCGGTGAATCGACCAGTACCTCGTAATTTGTGGGCTCAAACACCGTCGTCGCGCCGTTGGTCGATGCGGCGCGCAAAGCGGTACTGACCTGCCAGCCAGCAGGCACGGTCAGGCTGGCCAGAACCGGCACCTGCCGCACGAAAAAGCCCGCCGGATAAAGCGACACTTTTTCCCATTCGACTCGCGTCATCGTCGGCAAGACGTGAATGGGGCCCTGAGCTTCGTCCGTCGGAGACAGATATTGGAAACTGAGATCGAGTTGCTTCACATCCGGTGGCACGTCGACATGGATCGCAAAGACATCGACAGTGTCACGGGTCCAGGTCAGCGTTTTGCCGCCTGCGCGAATCTCAAGGCCGGCAAGCTTGTCGATCGGCCCAACCGGTGCGTGTTCGCCCGGCAACCATTTGGGGTAGAGCAGCGTCAATGGCCCCGCATGATCGACGGGAACCGTCTCCGTAACGCGCATCACCGCACGGTCGAGATCCGTGACATCGACCTTGAGCGTGATCGGGCTGCCGTAAGGCACGTCTTTTGCGGCCGGAATGGTATCGACCGGGAGGACGGGCTGGGGCGCTGCGTTAAGGGCGAAAGCCGCCGTTGAAGAACCAGCGAGAAGCAACGCGACGAACAACCGACCAAGCATGAGGCGACCTCAAATTATTATTTGCCGCCAACTAGTAACGATCTGCACGGGAGCGTCTAGCCACCGCCGCTGCTCGCCCCCAGCACATTTATCGAAAAGGCGAGCACCCCGATATTGAAGACGAACGCGGCAAGGCTGTGGACGGTGACGATCCGCCGCAATGCGCGCGTTTCCACACCTGTATCCGATGTCTGGAACGTCATGCCGAGCGTGTAGGCGAAATAGAGGAAGTCGCTGTAGTCGGGGCTGTCGGGATCACCGGAAAAATTCAGGCCGCCCTTTGACCCCTCCAGATAATAGACGTGCGCATAGTGCAGGGCGTAAATCGTGTTGGCGAACAGCCAGGCAAGCATGAGCGTCGCCACGATGAGCACGACGTTCGGTGCATGCGGGTTGTCCTTCGTCGGCATTTCAAACGCAACGGCGGTCAGGATGGCGACAGTGACGGCGGTCGCAATGACCAGCAGCATGACCCGGTTGGCGTCGTTTTCTGCCGCGTGGCGGCGCATCTGGTCGGTGGTATAGGCGCGCAACAACGGGGTCAGCGAGAGGAGAAAGGTCACCGCCGCTGCGTCGAAGCCGGTCATGAACGCGCGCGACGGGCCGAGGCGAGCCCAGCCGATGGCGGTGACGACCACGAGGATGCCAAGGAACAAAAGGAAGCGCGGCGGCGCGATCGTCTGTCCAAGTGTAGCTTTTGCCATTCATCCCTCCGGTTGCGCGCGACCGCACTATCCGATTAAGGCGCGCGGCTCCAATGGCACGTATCGAGACCCCACGCCCCATCCGCGGCACGCAGAGCATGATCGGCGAAGAGGCCGACCGGTTCCACCATGTCGTGACGACGTTCGACCGGGTGCGGCGTCTCTACGGCTTCGGCCGGGTCGAATTGCCGGTGTTCGAAGCGACGGCGGTGTTCTCTCGCTCGCTGGGGGAAACGACCGACGTCGTGTCGAAGGAAATGTACACGTTCGAGGATCGCGGCGGGGACTCGCTGACGCTGCGTCCGGAATTTACGGCAGGCATTGCGCGGGCCTATCTGACCGAAGGCTGGCAGCAATATGCCCCCGTGAAGGTCGCGACGCATGGGCCGTTGTTCCGCTACGAACGCCCGCAAAAGGGGCGGTTTCGCCAATTCCACCAGCTCGACGCGGAGGTTATCGGCGCGGCCGAACCGGCGGCGGACGTGGAGTTGCTCTGCTTCGCCGACCAGCTGCTCAAGGAACTGGGCATTGCCGAGGGCGTGACGCTGAAGCTCAACACGCTGGGCGATGCAGCGTCGCGCCACGCGTGGCGCGCCAGGCTGATCGCCCATTTCCGTGCCCACGAGGCCGACCTGTCCGAAGACAGCAAGGCGCGGCTGGAGAAGAATCCGCTGCGCATCCTCGACAGCAAGGACCCCCGCGACCGCCCCGCCGCCGACAGCGCACCGCAGATGGTGCTGAGCGCCGAGGCCGAGGATTTCTACGCCAGGGTCAAGGACGGCCTGAATGCGGCGGGCGTGGCGTTCGAGGAAGCACCGTACCTCGTCCGCGGCCTCGACTATTACCGCCACACCGCGTTCGAATTCGTCACCGACCGGCTCGGCGCGCAGGGGACTGTGCTGGGCGGCGGGCGCTACGACGGGCTGATCGAAACACTCGGCGGGCCGCACACGCCGGCGGTTGGCTGGGCTGCCGGGATCGAGCGGTTGGCCATGTTGGTGGACGTCAAACGAGAAGCCAAGATTGCGGTAATACCTGACAATCTTTCACTCGAAAGCGACGCACGTGACTTGGCCCAGCGACTACGTCGGGAGGGGTTTGCTACAATCGTCGCCTATCGGGGTAATGCTAAGCGTCACGCAGAAGTTGCGCGTAGGGAAAATGCCGATGCCGCCATCTATGTCCGCGAAATCACTGATCCCAATGCGCCACGTTATCACCTCACCCAATTGCGGCCTGACCCAGACCGTAATTTTCTGGGACGTGTCCTCGAAGCGATCGGGCCCGGCGCTGGCGGCATTGAAGGCGAAATCGATAGCGAATAACGCACAAGGGAGTTGACTTTCTGGTGTGGTGTGTATAAATATACACATGGAACGTGACAGCCGGAAGATCGTCAAGCGCCTGACCGCCGACGGTTTCGTGCTCGTTTCGGTAAAAGGATCGCATCACAAATTTGCGCGTAACGGCGTAATCGTGATTGTACCCCACCCGAAGAAGGACTTGCCGCTCGGCACGGCCCGCTCGATCGCGAAAATGGCCGGTTGGCTATGAAACAGGACAAGGTAATGCGTCACTATTACGCCGTGGTTCACAAGGATGAGGACAGTGCTTTCGGGGTCGAGTTTCCCGATTTACCCGGCTGTTTTTCCGCAGCGGACGAGCTTGACGATCTGGTCCCGAACGCGGTCGAGGCGCTGTCGCTGTGGTTTGAGGACGCCGAAGAAGTCGCCCCCAGCCCGGTCGAGAAAATCCGCGCAGATGCCGCCGCCGACCTTGCCGATGGTGCGTTTCTCGTGATGGTTCCGTGGATAGGCCGCAACAGCAAACCTGCACGCGTCAACATCTCGATCGACCGGGCGATGCTCGACGCGATCGACACGGCAGCGGGGATGCGCCGGTTGACGCGCTCCGCCTTTCTGGCAGAGGCGGCGCGCAACGAAATCGAAGGCCGTCGTTAGACACTCATGACCTCCATCTCCAACGACCGCATCGCCGCGATCGAAGCGCGGCGCGAAGAGTTGCAGGCGCAATTGTCCTCCGGCGACCTGCCGACCGACCGATTTATCGCCCTGTCCAAGGAATATGCCGAGATCGAGCCGGTGGCGGCTGCCGCTGCCGAAATCCGCCGCCTGCGCGCCGAACAGTCGGTGCTGGGTGAAATGCTGAACGATGCCGACCCTGAAATCCGCACCATGGCGGAAGAGGAGGCACAGGCGATCAAGGATGCGTTACCAGCGGCCGAGCGCGATCTGGCGCTCAGGCTGCTCCCGCGCGACGCTGCCGACGACCGTTCGGCAATGCTCGAGCTGCGCGCCGGGACCGGCGGCGATGAGGCCGCGCTGTTCGCGGGCGATCTGTTCCGCATGTACCAACGCTATGCCGAGGAACGCGGCTGGCGCATCGAGCTGATCTCCGCCAGCCCCGCCGACGTTGGCGGTTACAAGGAAGTGGTCGCCAGCGTCACCGGCAACGGCGTGTTCGCGCGGCTCAAATTCGAAAGCGGGGTCCACCGGGTACAGCGTGTGCCCGCGACCGAAAGCGGCGGGCGCATCCACACCTCTGCAGCGACTGTCGCCGTACTGCCCGAAGCCGAAGACGTGGACGTCCAGATCAACGACGCCGACCTGCGCATCGACGTCTATCGCAGCTCCGGACCCGGCGGCCAGTCGGTCAACACGACCGACAGCGCCGTCCGCATCACCCATTTGCCGAGCGGCCTGGTCGTGATCCAGCAGGACGAAAAATCGCAGCACAAGAACAAGGCGAAGGCCCTGAAAGTGCTGCGGACCCGCCTTTACGAACTCGAGCGCAGCCGCCTTGCCGACGAACGGTCCGGTGCGCGCAAGGCGATGGTCGGTTCGGGTGACCGGTCGGAACGCATCCGCACCTACAACTTCCCGCAAGGACGCGTGACCGACCACCGGATCAACCTCACGCTTCACCGGCTGCCCGAAATCCTTGAGGGGCAGATGGACGAGCTGATCGATACGCTGATCAGTGAGGACGAGGCGGCCCGGCTGGGGGCGCTGAGTGACGCTTAGCGAGGCCGCCGCCGCGCTCGCTACCGTTTCGCCGACACCGCGCCTTGATGCGGAGCTGCTGCTCGCCCATGCGCTCGGCGTGTCGCGCGAGCAGGTCTTGCTGGGCACCTATGCCATCCCCGACGGTTTCGCGAGCCTTGTCGACCGTCGGCGGGCGCACGAACCGGTCGCCTATATCACCGGCACCCGCGATTTCTGGTCGATCAGCTTGCGCGTCACGCCCGACGTCCTGATCCCCCGCCCGGACAGTGAGACGCTGATCGAGGCGGCCGTCGCGCATTTCGGCAGGGACGGGCCGCGGCGCGTGCTCGATCTCGGCACGGGATCGGGCGCGTTGCTTCTCGCGGCGCTGGCGGAATGGCCGGGGGCGAGGGGCATCGGTGTCGATGCGTCGGCGGCGGCGCTGGCGGTCGCGACGGATAACGCCGTTCGCCTGGGACTGGCCTCGCGCGCGACGTTTCGTCAGGGCGACTGGGCAACCGGTATGGACGAGCGGTTCGACCTGATTCTCTGCAACCCTCCCTATGTGGAGGGCACCGCAACGCTTCCGGCCGATGTGCGCGACCATGAACCGCATGCGGCCTTGTTTGCGGGCATCGACGGCCTCGATGACTACCGCGCGCTTGTCCCGCAACTGCCGGCCCGGATGAAGCCGGGGGGCATAGTCGCGCTCGAAATCGGGGCGACGCAGGCGAATGCCGTCACCGCCCTCGCCCTGGAATCGGGGTTCGACGTGCGGTGCAGGCGGGACCTCGCCGGGCATGACCGCTGCCTCGTCCTGCGGCACGGCACCTGCGCAATGTCGGGTTTCGCTTGAAACCGCACCGGACTCGCCCGATATTCGCAATACCCGGTCATCGTGACCGGCCAAAGGAGAGTAGTTCAGATGGCCAATTGGTCCGATCCCCGGACGACCGCAGCGTCGGCCGCTGCGTCGATCGGTTCGCGCGGTGTCGCAGTCGATGCGGGTCTGCGCAGCTATATGCTGTCCGTTTACAACACGATGGCGTCGGGCGTGCTGCTGACCGGCATCGTCGCCTTGCTGTTTGCACGATCGGGGCTCGCCGCCGACGTGCTCAACTCACCGCTGCGCTGGCTGATCATGCTCGCGCCGCTCGGCTTCGTGATGGTGCTGAGTTTTGGCATCAATCGCCTGTCGACCACTAGCGCGCAAGCGATCTACTGGGCGTTCACGGTCGTCATGGGTCTGTCGCTGTCATCGATTTTCCTGGTTTACACGGGCGAATCGATTGCCACGACGTTCTTTGCGACGGCCGCGTCGTTCGCGGGGCTCAGCCTTTGGGGCTATACGACCAAGCGCGACCTGTCGGCGTTCGGTACGTTCCTGATCATGGGCCTCGTTGGCCTGATCGTCGCGATGCTGATCAACCTGTTCGTGCAGTCGAGCGCGTTGCAGCTGGCGATCAGTTTTATCGGTGTGCTGCTGTTTGCCGGGCTGACCGCCTATGACACGCAGAAGATCAAGTCGATGTACTTCTATGTGGCGGGAAGCGACATGGTCGGCAAGACGGTGATCATGGGCGCGCTGACGCTGTACCTCGACTTCATCAACATGTTCACTTTTCTGCTGCAATTCATGGGCGATCGTCGCTAGGCGATCACCACTTTCGCAGACGTACGGCCCGGCGGCGCAATCCGCCGGGCCTTTTTATTCTCAGGCGCGACGGTGGTGGCGCTGCAACATATCGCCGTCAGCACCCTACCCCTGCTGCCCCGGCCAAAAGGCCCCCGAGCCCGCCCTTGCAACGCTTTTTGGGTTTGTCGGGCTGTTGATCGCGGTCCCCCGCCTCATTCATGTCGCCCATGCCCGGTACGCCGACCATCTTCGTGGTGATCGAGCGATAGCGGACGCGCGCCGTCCATTCGGGGTTCCACGCGATCCGGGGATTGGCCGGCCGCGGCGGATAAGCGAAGTCGGCTTCAGGTCCATAGGCGTACATCGACAGCATCATGAACTGCGATCCCGCCGCCTTCACTTCTGCCGGAATCTGGCATTGGGTCTGGGACGGGGGCATCACGACCTTTTCGGCAATCAGTCGCTGCACGGTTGCCGGCGCCAGCCAGTCAGTCAGACCACCGCCGAATTCCCGCGTGCTGGCCGAGGTCCACCAGATGATATCTCCGCCTTCGCGCCCGGGTGTTCCGGCAAACCCAATGCCATGCGCGTAATAACCGGTCGCGGCCGGCACCGCGTTCCAGCTGATGTTCGTGCCGCCGCCAGTATCTGCCGTCTGGACATGGAGACCGGCCATAAAGTCCTGTGACAGGGCAAATTTGATCTCGGGACTGTAGTTACCGACAACACGGTGGCCGCCGACCAATGAACTCGTGTCGCCGATACTGACCCTGCGTCCCTTGTCATTCGGCCAGTAACCATAGGTACGGCTGGCGTATTGCGTCGGCCCCCGATCGGCGGGCACGTGCACGGAAAATAAATTGGGAGGCATCTGGCCGGCCGCCAGCTTGGCAAAGTCGATGATAACCGGCTGACCCGCCCCAGCATGCGCGCCGCAGCCCCAGAAGATCAGCATCCGGCCTTTGGGTCGCTGGAAATCGCGCTCGACAGGCGTCCGGTCATCCGGCTTGCTGGCCGGTTGTGGCTCCGGTGTCGCGAGCGGAACCGATGTCCCAAGCTGCATCCCCTGTGGCATGAAGTGATCGGCGGCGGGCGGGCCGCCGACCGGCGCCAGGGTCGACCCGAGCCGCAGATCCACCGATCGTACTTCGCGATTGCCGCCGCCACGCATCATAGCCAGGGCCGACCCAAGGCCCATGCCGCGCCCGCCCTTGTCGACCGCGCCAAAGCCCGTCGTGGTGCTGACGTCCATCTGGTAGCGCGCCTTGGGCGCTGTCGCGCGCTGTGCCGCCACGTGCCAGGCTTGCCCGACCAGGATGATGCCGACGGTAGCGCCAACAAAAACAAATCGCTTCACGACCATTCCCCTCAACGCCCGACGACTCACTGTCAGTGTGTCGCGGCAACCGACCGGCCGCTAGGACAAAATCGACAAGGTGGCTTTGGCAGCTGCGGGACCTCTGCTAGCCAGCATTCCGGAACCGGGCGGAGAGAAACATGGCCAATGCAAATAGGTCGACGGAATATCGGTTCGCGGCGGCGACCGGCAGCGGCGGATCGCGCGACAAATGATCTATCCCCGCAGCGACCAGGACCATGCCGCTGTCGCCGATCATTATGACGAGCTCGATGCAATTTATCGCTCGCTGTGGGGCGAGCATGTTCACCACGGATATTGGCGGACAGGACGCGAATCGCAGACGGAGGCGGTGGCCAAGCTCAGCGATCTAGTGTCCGAAAAACTGGGTTTTTCGGCCGGCGATACACTGGTCGATATTGGCTGCGGCTATGGCGGGACGGCCCGCCGGTTCGCAAGTGCGGGCGCACAAATCAAGGGGTTCAGCCTGTCTGCACAGCAAATCGCGCACGCGCCACCCGCGCCCCGCGTGGAACTGCACTGCCGGGACTGGCTGAACAACGGACTGGAGGACGGATCGATGAGCGGCGCCTACGCCATCGAAAGTTCCGAACATATGTCGGACAAGCCAGCGTTCTTTCGGGAGGCTCGCCGGGTCCTGCACCCATCCGGTCGACTCGTGATCTGTGCGTGGCTGGCGCGCGAGCAGCCTACGGACTGGCAGGTGCGCCACCTGCTCGAACCGATTTGCTACGAGGGGCGGTTGCCATCGATGGGGTCCGAGACGGACTATCGAAAGATGGCGAGCGCGGCTGGGTTCGATTGTGTGGATTTCGCGGACATCAGCGTGAACGTCCGCCATACTTGGACATTATGCCTGCTCCGCCTTGCACAAGGCGTGCTGACCAGTCCAGAGATCCGCCGGCGCGTCCTGAACGCCAGAAACCGGCTGTTTGCGTTGAGCGTCCCCCGCCTGATCCTCGCTTATCGTACCGGCGCCATGCGCTACGGCGTGTTCACATTTGTGGCAGCGGATGCGGCGGCGCGGACGACGTCGTAAGGCGCGAGCTTGCCTGGAAAACGGATTCATGGTCGATTTCCAATAGCAACCGCACTACCGCGACACCGGGGTAAGGCATGAGACGAGCGACGGTGGCATGACCGCTAACGGGAGGGAAAGTGTGACGGCAATGAATGTCCTGACTATTCAGCGGAATACCGCGCGTGGTTCATGTCGGCGGCTCACCCCCACATGTCGGTAATCGATGTGTTGCCGGTCTCGTCACCGAATCTGCCCGTCACGCTTCACACGAATCCGGTCAGAACGGCGGAAGATTGGCACCGGATGCGTGCGGCCGTGCTCGACAACCCGGGACAATTCCATGGGGATATCGCTGCACAGACGGTTCACTGGTTCGTACCTGACATCGGCGCGAACGGTGCATGGATCAGCCGACTGGACGATGGGCGGTGGACGGGCTGGGACGCGGCCACGGCAGCGCCCGTCGCCCCGGTGCTGCCTGATCAGTTTGAGCCCTGGCTGAAAGCCTTCGATGACAGTGCCGCGCCCCACTGGCGGTGGTTTTCGGGCGGCAGGACCAACGCGTGTTTCAACGAGATCGATCGTCATGTGCTGGGCGGTTATGGCAGCGAGCCCGCGCTGATTTTTGAAGGGGACCGGTGGGACATGTCGGCCGATGGCGGTCGCGGGGGTCCGGTCGATTGCTTCACCGTTTCACGTCGCAAATTGTTGCTGGAAACAGCGAAATGTGCCGTCGCCTTGCAGGCGCTGGGGCTAAAGGCGGGTGACCGCATAGCGCTGAACATGCCGAGCATCGTGCCTCAGATTTACTGGACCGAGGCGGCGAAGCGGCTCGGCATTGTTTACACTGCGGTATTTGGTGGTTTCAGCGACAAGACTTTATCCGACCGCATCTGCGATGCGGGCGCGCGGGTCATTGTCACATCGGATGGCAGCTACCGCAACGCGCAGGTCGCCGCGTTCAAGAACGCCTATACCGATCCTGCGCTGGACAATTACGTGCCGGTGACCACGGCGCTCGCCATCCTTGCCGACACCGACCTCGGTCTGCTGGACGAAGATGCCGCAACGATCCGCGCTGTCGTCGCCGAGACGCTGGCCGGCGAAGTGACGGTCGAACGGTCGGACGTGATGCGCGGCGTTGGCCGCGCACTCATCGCGCTGGGCAAGGAGGGACGGATCAGTCCCGCGGATGCGGCGCGCGTCCGCATTGGCATTGCCTCGAGCCTCGTCACCCTGCCCTCCCGCGTCGATACAGTGATCGTCGTGCGCCACACCGCGCAGCCCGATATCATCTGGCGCGAAGAACGCGACCGCTGGAGCCACGAGCTAACCGACGCCGCACTGGCGACGATCCTCGCGAAAGCTCGTGATGCCGGGTTCGACGTAAGGACTGAAGGCGACCTGCTCGCGCTATCCGACGTCGATCTGGTTCGGGCGGTCTGGGCATCATCGCGACCGCTGCCCGTCGATGCCGAGTTCCCGATGTTTTTCATCTACACCTCCGGGTCGACCGGAAAGCCCAAGGGCGTGGTGCACGTCCATGGCGGCTATACGAGCGGCATCGCCCACACGATGAGGGTCGCGTTCGACGCCCGGCCGGGGGACACCATTTATGTCGTCGCCGATCCCGGCTGGATCACGGGGCAGAGCTATCTGATTTCGGCGGCTCTGCTGACACGGGTGACGAGCGTCATTTCGGAAGGTTCGCCAGTCTTCCCTCACGCGGGCCGGTTCGCCGCGATGATTGAGCGGCACAAGGTCACGATCTTCAAGGCGGGTGTCACCTTCCTGAAATCGGTGATGGCCGATCCATCGAATCTCGCAGACATCGAACGCTATGATCTGTCGAGCCTGCGGGTCGCAACCTTTTGCGCCGAGCCGACTTCACCCTCCGTCCAGGCCTTCGGGATGGCACACGTCGTACCCCAGTACATCAATAGCTATTGGGCGACCGAGCACGGCGGCATCGCCTGGACGCACTTCTACGGCAATGACGATTTCCCACTGCGCCCCGACGCGCATGCCTATCCGCTGCCGTGGATCGTCGGCGACGTCTGGGTCGAGGATGCCGACGCAGCGCCCGGCGAGGCATTATTCACCCGTGCCGACGCGGACGGCGTCTCGTGGCGCAAAGCCGAAATGCAGGAAAAGGGCGAAATCGTTATCGCTGCCCCCTACCCCTATCTTGCCCGCACCGTCTGGGGCGACGTCGAGAATTTCCGCGTCGAGGACGGACGGGTCGTCGGGGAGTGGCGCGGCGACGCTGCGCGCTGGACCGACGGCTATTGGCGCCGCTGGCGCGGCGCATGGGCATACACCCAGGGCGATTTCGCTATCCGCTACGAAGACGAATCCTTCTCGTTCCACGGGCGCAGCGACGACGTTATCAACGTGTCCGGCCACCGCATGGGGACGGAGGAAATCGAGGGCGCGGTCCTGCGGGACAAGGTGCTCGACCCCGACTCTCCCGTCGGCAATGTCCTCGTCGTAGGCGCGCCGCACCGCGAAAAGGGATTGACCCCGCTGGCGTTCGTCGTGCCGGTCGCGGGACGAAAGCTCAGTCAGGACGACAGGCGGCGGTTGTTCGATCTGGTCCGCACGGAAAAGGGTGCGGTCGCCGTTCCCGCCGACTTCATCGAAGTCAGCCAGTTTCCGGAAACGCGCAGCGGCAAATACATGCGCCGCATGGTCCGCGCCCTGGTCGAGGGCGGTGACACCGGCGATATCACGACGCTGCGCAATCCCGAGGCACTGACCGAGTTAAAAACCGCAATCGATGCCTGGCAACGCAAGCAGCAGTTGTCCGACAGTCAGTCGCTGTTCGATCGTTATCGTTATTTCCTGATCCAGTACAATGTCGTGGCACCTGGCAAGCGGGTTGCGACGGTCACCGTCACCAATCCTCCGGTCAATGCGCTCAACGAGCGCGCGATCGACGAGCTGGTCATCGTCGTGGATCATCTCGCCCGCAAGGACGATGTCGTCGCGGTGGTCTTTACCGGCCAGGGCACGTCGTCGTTCGTCGCGGGTGCCGACATCCGGCAGATGCTTGAAGAAGTGCACAGCCTCGACGAGGCAATGGTCCTGCCGAACAATGCCCAGCTTGCCTTCCGCAAGATCGAAACGATGGGAAAACCCTGCATCGCCGCAGTTCAGGGCGTTGCACTGGGCGGCGGAATGGAATTCGCTCTCGCCTGCCACTACCGGATTGCCGAGCCGACCGCGCGCTTTGGACAACCGGAAATCCGGTTGAGGTTGTTGCCGGGTTATGGCGGGACACAGCGCCTGCCGCGTCTGCTTGGGGAGGCGCGCGGGGCAGAGGGAATTCGCGACGCGCTTGACCTGATCCTCGGCGGACGCAGCATCGACGGCGCGGCCGCACATGCCATCGGGCTGGTGGACAACCTTGTCGGCGGATCGGATGACCCGCTGGCTGTCGCACATGCCATGGTGCGCGATTATGTGCGTGATCCTGCCGCCAGCCAGCTGGGTCAGGCATTCGCCGCGCGCGAGACGATGACCCGCCGCTGGGAAGCGCCGGCAACAATCGCGCTCGACACAGTTCTGGCGGATGATTTTCTCCAGCGCATCCTGCGCCAGCTAAACTGGGCCGGCCGCGACGTTGCGGGTCGGCGGGCGCTCGACGCCATTCGCACCGGCATGGAACAGGGAATGAGCGCGGGTCTGGCGCGCGAGGCTGCGCTGTTTGCCGAAGCAATCGTAGACCCCGCGGGCGGCAAGACGGGAATCCGCCAGTTCCTTGACAAGGTCAGCCCGCCGCTTCCGGTGCGCCGGGACGGCGTATGGATTGACGAACAGCATGAATCGCGTGGTGCCGCGCTCGAGGCGTCGGGCGATCTGCTGCCGGTCGGTGCCCCGTTCTACCCCGGCGTCAGCGCGATTCCGGCATGGCAATATGCGTTTGGCATCGCCCGCGATCCGGAGACAGGCGCACCGCGGTTCGGCCCGCCAGCGACCCATGAGCGCGAACTGATCGTCAAGGTGCCGGAGCCTGCACCGAACGAAGCGCTCCTCTACATGCTGACGTCAGAGGTGAACTTCAACGACATCTGGGCCCTTACCGGCATCCCCGTTTCACCGTTCGATTCCCATGAGGAGGATGTCCAGATCACCGGATCGGGCGGAATCGCCCTGGTCGCGGCGCTGGGCAGCGAAACGCGAGCGGAGGGTCGCGTCAAGGTCGGTGACCTGGTTACCGTCTATTCGGGGACCAACGACCTCCTGTCGCCCCAGGTCGGCAATGATCCGATGTATTCGGACTTCGCCATTCAGGGCTATGAGACGGAGACAGGCAGCCACGCGCAGTTCCTGACGGTGCAGGCACCGCAGATGCACACCATCCCGCCCGACCTGACGCTGGAACAGGCAGGGAGCTATGTCCTCAACCTCGGTACAGTGGCGCGGTGCCTGTTCACGACCCTGCAGATTGCCCCGGCACGCACCCTTTTCGTCGAGGGGGCCGCGACCGGCACTGGCCTCGACGCGCTGCGCAGTGCGGTGCGGACCGGCCTTCAGGTGACCGGACTTGTTTCAAGTACCGAACGAGCCGCATTCGTCCGCACGCAGGGCGCGGCCGGTGCCCTCGACCGTAAGGATCCCCGCTTTGCGGGGCTGTTCACCGTCGTTCCCGAAGACGCGCAAGCTGCGCACGACTGGGAAGCGGCGGGCGCGCCGCTCATCGCCGAATATGAGGCGCTGAACGGCGGCAAACGTGCCGATTACGTGGTCAGCCATGCTGGTGAGACCGCATTCCCGCGCAGTTTCCAGCTGTTGGCTGAGGGCGGAACACTGGCGTTCTACGGCGCGTCTTCCGGCTATCATTTCAGCTTTATGGGCAAAAGCGGCAGCGCGGCGCCAGAGGAGATGCTGCGCAAGGCAGGGCTGCGCGGTGGCGAAGCGGTGCTGATCTATTACGGCCCGCGCTCGACGGCATTGCTCGACGAGACGGGGCTCGAGATCATCGAGGCGGCACGGCGGTTCAACGCGCGGACGGTCGTTGCGGCAACCACCGACGGCCAGCGCGAATTCCTGCAATCGCTTGGTCTCGAGGACGCAATCGAGGGGATCGTCAGCCTGGAGAGCATCGCACGTCGCGAGGGCGCCAATTTCATATGGCCCGACACCATGCCCAGGCTGCCCGATGCCAAGGCGGATATCGAAATCTTCCGGGCGGCGGTGCGCGACTATCAGGATCGGGTGATGAAGCCGTTCGGCTCCGCCGTCGGGCGCATCCTCCGGTCGCCCGACAATCCCCGCGGCGCACCCGACCTGATATTCGAACGGGCGGGACAGGATACGCTTGGTGTTTCGACCTCGCTGGTCAAACCGTTTACCGGCCGCGTCGTCTTCGCCGAAGACCTGACAGGACAGCGCCTTACTTTCTACGCGCCGCAGGTCTGGACCCGGCAACGCAAGATCCTGATGCCGACCGCGTCGATCCTCGGCACGCATTTGTGCAATGCCTATGAAGTCGCCCGGATGAACGACATGATCGCCGCGGGCCTGCTCGAAGTGACCGAGCCGAGCGTCGTTCCCTGGACCGGTCTGCCCGAAGCGCATCAGTCGATGTGGGAAAATCGCCATTCCGGTGCCACCTATGTCGTCAACCACGCCCTTCCTGCGCTCGGCCTGCGCAGCCGCGACGAGTTGCTTGAAATGTGGGCCGCCCAATCGAACCCGGGAGAATAGAGCGATGGCAAAGGCGAAGACTCCGGCCAAGACCGGGGCCATGACGACGGGTGCCGACGGCAGACTTGCCGGGAAAATCACGGTCGTAACCGGGGCGGCCGGCAATCTTGGCGGGCATATCGTGCGGCATTACCTGGCCGAGGGCGCGACCGTCGTCATGACGGGCCGGACACCTGCACGAACCGATGCTGCCGCAGCCGCGATCCGCAGCGAGACGGGCGTCGACACCGCGCGCCTGGCGACCGTCGCGCTCGATGGCGCGGACCCGAAATCGGTGACGAAGGGCATCGCCGAGATCGTCAAGCGCTTTGGGCGCATCGACATCCTGGTGAACAATGCCGGGTCGGCAGGGCCCAAGCAGCCGCTCGAGCAATTACCGCTCGATGCCAGGGAGCTTGAGGCGTTGAAAAAGCAGGGATCGACCGACACCGAAACGGTCGGCGACGCGATCCGGAACATATTGGGCGTGGCGTGGAATGTATCGCGCGCGGCCGCCGGGGCAATGGGCGAAGGCGGGTCGATCATCAACGTATCGACCATCTTTTCGCGCACGCCCTATTATGCGCGCACCGCCTATGTGGTGCCAAAGGCGGCGATGAACGCCTGGTCGCGTGAATTGTCGCTGGAGCTCGGCCCTCGCGGCATCCGGGTAAATCTAGTTTTCCCCGGCCCGATCGAGAGCGAACGCATCCGCTCGGTCTTTGCCACGATGGACAAGATGCGCGGTGACGAGTCCGGCACCACGGCGAGCCAGTTTTTCGACATGATGTCGCTGGAACGCTCAACCGGTGGGCAGCCCAAGGCCAAGACGTTCCCGACGCCGCAGGACATCGCGATGACGTGCGTGTTCCTGGGCAGTGACGAATCCGCCGCATATAACGGCCACGATTTCGAAGTGACGCACGGCATGACCGTGCGCAAGGAACAGCGGTCGACCTATTTGTCGCGGCCGACGATGCGGTCGATGGACGGCGCCGGTCTCGCGGTGCTGATCGCGGCGGGTGACGGCTGGGAAGAAGCGCTTGAAATCGCCAAAATCCAGATCGCCAGCGGCGCGCAGGTTTTGCTGGGCCTCGCCCGTCAGGCCGACGTCGCGATCGCGCAGGCCCGGGCCAAAGCGGAAGCGGTCGGCGATCGACTGGCGATTGTCCGGCTCAATCGAACCGAAGCTGTCGCGATGGAAAAGGTCCTTGAGGACTATACGACAGCCAATGTGCCAATTACCGGCGCCATCTTCATGCCGGCGCTGGCACCCGACGAACTGGCCGGGCGTCTGGTCGACGCAACGGACGAAACGGTCGACAGCTTCATGGACGTCGAACTGGGCGGCGCGATCGCGCTCGCCCGCACGTTGAGCCGCTACTGGAAACGGCACGATCGCCTGCTCCAGGCACCACGCTTCCTGTTCGTGACCAACGCGACCGATGGCAAAGGTGATATTTACGGGAACATGCTGCGCGCGGCGACCGAACAACTCGTTCGCATCTGGCGTGATGAGTCCGAAATCGACGTGACGCACGGGCGGCGGCGCCAGGCGGAGTGGGGCAATCAGATCGTGCGTTTCACGAACAATGAAGCAGAAAATATCCGCTTCACCGCCGGTCACGCCGCACGCATCCTGCTCAAGGAAAGCAAGATCCGCGACGTGACCCTCTATCTGCCCGCCAGCATCGGCGAGGCGACCGGCGCCCGCAAGGCAATGCCCGGGTTCAGCGAGAACATTACCGGGCTTCACCTCGGTAAGGTCGCCCTGATCACGGGAGGATCGGCCGGGATCGGTGGTCAGGTCGCACGCCTGCTTGCGCTGGCCGGCGCCAAGGTGATGATGGTTGCCCGGCGGGACAGCGAGCTTGCGGTGGCACGGGCGCGCATTGTCAGTGAGCTGGAGGACATTGGCTTTGCCGGGGTCGAGCGTCGCGTCCAGACGATGGCGAACGTCGACGTCAGCGATTTCGCCTCGTTGAAGCGGGCCGTCGACGAGACGATAAAGGCGTTCGGACGCATCGATTATCTGATCAACAACGCTGGTGTTGCGGGCGCGGAAGAAATGGTCGTCGACATGAGCGTCGAGGCCTGGAACTACACGCTCGACGCAAACCTCGTTTCCAATTTCCTGCTGATGCACCACGTGGTGCCGCTGATGAAGGAACAAGGGTCCGGCTACATTCTCAACGTGTCATCCTATTTCGGCGGCGAGAAATATCTCGCCGTCGCCTATCCGAACCGGGCGGACTATGCCGTGTCCAAATCAGGACAGCGGGCGATGGTCGAGTCGATGTCGCGGTATCTGGGGCCTGAGGTCCAGTTCAACGCGATCGCGCCGGGGCCGGTCGATGGCGACCGGCTGGCCGGTACCGGCGGCAAACCGGGGCTGTTCGAAAGACGCGGCAAGCTGATCCTCGAGAACAAACGGCTGAACGCCGTCCATGCAGCGGTGGTCAAGTCGCTGCGCCGGGGTGTGCGGGTCGAGGCGCTGCTCACCCGGCTGGCGCGCAATGACACGGTGAGGATGTCGCACGACACCAACAACCCACGGGAAATCCGTGACCTGGCACTCGAGTGCGCCCGTGAAGGCGACGGCATCTGCACTTGGGACCGGTTTCTGCTGACGCCCAAAATCGCCGCACGCCTGGTATCGCGCCTGCGGCAAGGGGGGTATTTCCTTGATGCACCCGGCTGGGCCGACCGACCTGACACCGCAGAAGCCAGCAGCAACTGGTTGCTGCGCACGCCCCCTGAAGACGTCCCCTTCCTGCCCGCCGACCGCATTGCGACAGAGGCGAAGAAAGTGGGCAGCGGCGTGTTGTCGCAGCTCTATCTGGGCAAGATGCCGACCGAAGGCGATGTCGCACAGGCGACGGTTTTCTTTCTCGCCGATCGCGCCGTGTCGGGTGAAACCTTCATGCCATCGGGCGGGCTGAGCGTCGAACGTTCGACGACCGAGCGCGAATTGTTCGGTGGCCCGAAGCAGGAGCGGCTCGACCAGATGCGCGGCCGCACCGTATGGGTGATCGGCGAGCATCTGACCGACTATCTGGCCGAGGTCGCACGCTCGTTCATCACCGACTGCCACGTCGCGCGCGTCGTCCTGATGACACAAACTGACGAAGGGCTGAAAACGATCGCGGCGCTGCTCGAGGACATGCCGCAAGCCAGTATCGAGCCGATTGTCGTTGGCGATGCGATCGAGCAGGCGATGGACCAGGCACTGGGTCGCTGGGGCCGTCCGACGACAATCCTGTCGACCCCGGCAGAGCCGCTGCCGACGCGCCTGTTCGAACCCGACGCGCCGCTGACCCCGGAGGACTTCCGCGCGGTGATCGCGGCCAACCTGACCAGCCATTTCCGCGTCGCGCGCAAGGCGTCGCTTTATGATGGGTGCCAGCTGGTCCTGGCGTCGCCCGACGTGCCGACGGGGGACAAGAGCCCGGCCTTTGCACTCGCCAACTTCATCAAGACGACGCTTCACGCTTTCACCGCGACACTGGCGGTAGAAAACGAGCGGCTCGTGCACGACGTCCCGGTCAACCAGATCAACCTGACACGCCGGGTAAGGTCGGAGGAGCCACGCGACCTCGATGAGCACCTCGAGGAGGTGAAGCGCTTTGCCCGTGCCGTCCTGCTCCTCGGTGCACCACTCCCCGATGCCGAAGACTCGCGCTATCGGGCACGGATCTACCGTGGCATGTCGATGACCGTGTGACCGAATATCTCGCCTTCGAAAAAGCCGTCGAGGTTTTGGAGCGAAGCGCCGAGCAGGCGCGTCGCGCCGGCAACGAGAATGAAGCGCGACAGCTGGAAGAGCGGGCACAGCGCCAGCTCGCCCACCTTTATGGTCAGCTTAACCCATGGCAGCGCACGCTGGTCGCCCGCCATCCCGCGCGACCGCATTTCGACGACTTCGTGACGGGCATGTGCAGCGCGTTCATGCCGCTCGCGGGGGACAGGGCCTTCGCTGACGATCAAGCGCTGATCGGTGGGCTGGCGCAGTTCGGCGGGCAGTCGATCATGGTCCTGGGGCATGCCAAGGGGCGCGACACACTTTCGCGGATCAAGCACAATTTCGGCATGGCCCGACCCGAGGGGTATCGAAAGGCGATCCGGCTGATGAAACTGGCCGATCGTTTCGGTCTGCCGGTCATCACATTGGTCGATACCCCGGGTGCCTTCCCCGGGATCGATGCCGAGGAACGCGGCCAGGCAGAGGCGATTGCGCGTTCGACCGAATGCTGCCTCTCGCTCGGGGTGCCGATCATCGCCGTGGTGACCGGCGAGGGCGGTTCCGGTGGCGCCGTGGCGCTTGCCGCCGCCGACAAGGTGCTCATGCTCGACAACGCGGTGTATTCGGTGATTTCTCCGGAAGGCTGCGCGTCGATCTTGTGGCGCAGCGCCGACCACGCCGCGGAGGCCGCCGAAGCGATGCGGATCACCGCGGCCGAGCTGTTGCGTCTGAACGTCATCGACCGGATCATCTACGAGCCGCCGGGCGGGGCCCATCGCGATCCGTCGCTCGCCATCAAGCGCACGGCAATCGCTGTCGGAGAAGAGCTTGCCGCGCTACAGGCGGCGACGTCTGAGGAAAGACATGCAGCACGTCGCCAAAAATTCCTCCGGATGAGCCAGCTAAACTGAACCCCGCCAACCGTTGCGACCCGTATTGACCTGCCGTCTACAGCTGGCATAGCGCGCCTGCGACGCCGAGCGTTGAGGCAAGCGTCGACTGCGGTGGGGCCGAAACGTGAATTGTGATGACGACGTCGGGCGCTTGCGCCTGGGTTGGTGCGCCGATTCGAAACCAGGCCTTTTAACGACAGCTCTGCCGCCAATCCGGATCGCGGCTGAGACACGGGATGCGGCATGTCGATAACCACTGCCGACAGCGGCACATCGAGCTGGTTCCAGCGCTATCTGCTCCCCGGCTTTGCGTTCAAGGCGGTCGTGATCGGTGGCGGCTATGCGACGGGGCGTGAACTTGCCGAATTCTTCCTGCCATCGGGACCGTGGGGAGGCGTGCTCGGGATGGTTGCCGCAGCCGTCATCTGGAGCGTCGTCTGCGCTGTAACCTTGCTGTTTGCGCGGGTCAGCGGCAGCCTCAATTACCGCGACTTTTTCCGGAACCTGCTCGGACCGGGCTGGCGGATCTTCGAAATCGCCTTCGTCCTGCTGCTGATCATCATCCTCGCCGTCTTCGGCGCGGCGGCGGGTGCCGTCGGCAATGCGCTGTTCGGCTGGCCTCCCATCGTCGGCACGCTCTTGCTGGTCGGCCTGATCGCAGGCTTTGCCGCCTTCGGCAGCGAGACGGTCGAAGGCCTGTTCAAATATGTCTCGTTCATGCTCTACGCGACGTACGCCATGTTCCTCGTGCTTGCGCTGACGACGTTCGGCAATCGCATTGCGGCGTCATTCGGCACCGGTCACATCGGCCCCGGATGGGCGTTGGCGGGCCTGACCTATTCAGGATACAATATCGTCGGTGCCATCGCGATCCTGCCGGTCGTGCGCCATTTCCGCAGCAACAGCGATGCCATTGTCGCGGGGCTGCTGGCGGGGCCGCTGGCGATGGCACCGGCGCTGCTGTTTTTCGTCTCGATGGCCGCCTGGCCCGAGATCGGAGGGTCGCTGCTGCCGTCCGACTTCCTCCTCGAAAAACTCGACCTGCCGGTTTTCCGCTATGTTTTTCAGGCGATGATTTTTGCCGCACTGCTCGAAAGCGGCACCGGCTCACTGCATGCCTTCAACGAACGGATCGGCGCCGTCCTTGGTGAGCGGTTCACGACGGCGATGCGGCTCGGCGTGTCGCTTGCCCTGCTCATCGGCGCGGTGTTCCTGGCCGACCGCGTCGGGCTCGTGGCACTCATCGCCAGTGGCTACCGCTTTCTGTCCTGGACATTTCTGGCGATATACGTGCTGCCGCTGCTCACCATCGGCATCTGGCGACTCTACCGGGGGCGGGCGCTCCCCGCCGCCGCGTGAGGGACGGACGGCGGCTGCCCGATTGACCCTCTGCAAAATATCGATTTTTGCACTGCCGCGGCGCGTGCTACCGCAGACGAAACTGACAAGAGCGATGCCATGACCGAAACGACCGACTTCGACTTTGCTCTCGGCGAAAACGCGGAGATGATCCGCGATACGACGCGCCGCTTCGCCAACGACCGCATTGCACCGCTGGCCGCAATTACCGACGAACAGAATCTGTTTCCTCGCGAACTGTGGCCCGAGATGGGCGCGCTCGGGCTTCACGGCATCACCGTCGAGGAGGAAGCGGGCGGCCTCGGCCTCGGCTATCTCGAACATTGCATCGCGATGGAAGAAGTATCGCGGGCCTCTGCTTCGGTGGGCCTAAGCTACGGCGCGCATTCGAACCTGTGCGTCAACCAGATTAGGCGGTGGGGCAGCCCGGAACAGAAGGCGAAATATCTGCCCAGGCTGATCAGCGGCGAACACGTCGGCAGCCTCGCCATGTCGGAGGCAGGCGCCGGGTCCGACGTCGTCTCGATGAAACTGAAGGCAGAAGCCGTTGGCAATGATCGCTACCGCCTGAACGGAACCAAGTTCTGGATCACCAACGCGCCGCACGCCGATACGCTGGTGGTTTATGCCAAGACCGGAGAGGGATCGGGCGGCATCACCGCTTTCCTGATCGAAAAGGGCATGACGGGGTTCAGCGTATCGAAAAAACTCGATAAAATGGGCATGCGGGGAAGCGACACCGCCGAGCTCGTCTTCGAGGATTGCGAGGTTCCGGCAGAAAACATCATGGGGCCGATGAACGGCGGGGTCGGCGTCCTGATGTCGGGGCTTGACTATGAACGCGCGGTGCTCGCCGCGGGGCCACTCGGGATCATGCAGGCCTGCCTCGACGTCGTCATCCCCTACGTCCGCGAGCGCAAGCAGTTCGGCAAGGCAATCGGCCAGTTCCAGCTGATCCAGGCCAAGGTCGCGGACATGTATGTCGCGCTCAACTCCGCCCGCGCCTATGTCTACGCCGTGGCGCGCAACTGCGATGCCGGCCGCACGACACGCTTCGACGCGGCGGGCGCGATCCTGCTCGCGAGCGAAAATGCGGTGAAATGCTCGCTGGAGGCGATCCAGGCGCTGGGCGGTGCGGGCTATACCAAGGAGTGGCCGGTCGAACGGTTCCTGCGCGACGCCAAACTCTATGACATCGGCGCGGGGACGAACGAGATCAGGCGGTTCCTGATCGGGCGGGAACTGGTCGGAGCGTGAAGTGAGCGCCCCGATACTCGCCACCAGCATCGACACGAATGCCGACGCGTTCCGCAACAACGCGGCGCATAACCGTGCCCTGCGCGACGAGCTCTGGGCCAGGGTCGCCGCGGCTGCGCTCGGCGGAAACGACAAGTCGCGCGAGCGGCACACCGCGCGTGGGAAGCTCCTGCCACGCGAGCGCGTCGAACGGCTGCTCGACCCCGGCAGTCCGTTTCTCGAGATCGGCCAGCTAGCCGCCAATGACCTGTACGATGGCGAGGTGCCGGGCGCAGGAATGATCACCGGCATCGGCCGCGTGTCCGGGCGGCAGTGCATGATCGTTGCCAACGACGCGACAGTGAAGGGCGGCACCTACTATCCGATGACCGTCAAGAAGCACCTCCGCGCGCAGGAGATCGCGCTGGAGAACCGGCTGCCGTGCATCTACCTCGTCGATTCGGGCGGGGCGAACCTGCCGCATCAGGCCGAGGTCTTTCCCGACCGCGACCATTTCGGGCGCATCTTCTTCAATCAGGCGAACATGTCGGCGCGGTCCATCCCGCAGATCGCGTGCGTCATGGGCAGCTGCACCGCGGGCGGGGCCTATGTCCCGGCAATGTCCGATGAAACGATCATCGTGCGCGGCCAGGGGACGATCTTCCTTGCCGGGCCGCCGCTGGTGAAGGCGGCGACGGGCGAAGTCATCAGCGCGGAGGAATTGGGAGGCGCGGACACGCACGGGCGCAAGTCGGGCGTCGTCGACCATGTCGCGGAAAATGACGAACACGCGCTGACGATCGTGCGCGACATCGTCTCGCACCTTGGGCCGGTCAAGAAACCCGACCTCGACCTAAAGGAGCCTGGGCCGCCGAAATTCGACGCCGAGGAACTCTACGGCATCATCCCCGACGATGTCCGCGCACCTTACGATGTCCGCGAAGTCATCGCGCGCATCGTCGACGGCAGCGAGTTCCACGAGTTCAAGGCGCTCTACGGCACCACGCTCGTCTGCGGCTTTGCGCATATCTGGGGCATGCCGGTCGCGATCCTTGCCAACAACGGCGTGCTGTTCAGCGAAAGCGCGCAAAAGGGTGCGCATTTCATCCAGCTCGCGCAGCAACGGCGCATCCCCCTGCTGTTCCTCCAGAATATCAGCGGCTTCATGGTCGGCGGCAGATATGAGGCGGAGGGGATCGCCAAGCACGGCGCAAAGCTCGTCACCGCCGTGGCGACCGCGACGGTGCCCAAGATCACCGTGCTGATCGGCGGCAGTTTCGGCGCGGGCAATTACGGCATGTGCGGGCGGGCGTACTCGCCCCGCTTTCTGTTCACCTGGCCCAACGCGCGGATCAGCGTAATGGGCGGCGAACAGGCGGCGAGCGTGCTGGCGACGGTGCACCGCGACGCGGACACCTGGACGCCCGAGGAAGCCGAAGCCTTCAAGGCCCCGATCCGCCAGAAATACGAAGACGAAGGCAACCCCTATCACGCGACCGCGCGGCTGTGGGACGACGGGATCATCGACCCGGCACAGACAAGGGATGTGCTGGGGCTGGCGTTCGCGGCGACAATGGGCGCGCCGGTCGAGGAGACGCCCTTTGGGGTGTTCCGGATGTGACTGACAAGATTTACGAGTTTCGAGTGCGAGGCGAAGTCGACGTTAGCGTAGAGCAGCTCGACGTTCGTCTGTCGTCGTGGGCGCTGGATGACCTGATCCTGCAACTCCAGCGATTGCGACAACAAAAGAATGACCATTTCCACCTTTTCACCGAGGATTGGGGGACTGGCCCGCTTACCAACGCGCCTCCGTCTTCTAGAACCTTCAACATGGTGACGTTCCATCATTGGTCAGGCGAAGAATGATCACCTCCCTCCTCATCGCCAACCGTGGCCGTTCATTCCTCCCCGGAACGGGGAGGGGGACCGCGCAGCGGTGGAGGGGGCGTTCTCCGCGTGTCGGATATGACGTGTTGGAGCCGGCCCCTCCGTCAGCCTACGGCTGCCACCTCCCCGTTCCGGGGAGGATCTGGTGAACAAGCATCGGACGCTCGGCGCCTCTGATGCCACCTTGAAGATGGCGCGGCGGTTGCGGCGGGAGATGTCTTTGCCCGAAATCTTGCTGTGGCAGCAGTTGAAGACACGGCCCGGCGGGTTCGCCTTTCGCAAGCAGCATCCGATTGGAACATATTCGCTCGATTTCGCTTGTGTCCGGGCGCGGCTCGACATCGAGGTCGATGGCGAGGCGCATGAACGGGGCGATCGGCCCGAACGCGATGCCGCGCGGGATGTGTGGGTGAAGGCGAAGGGGTTTGCGACATTGCGGATACCAGCGCGGGAAGTGCTGAGGAATATGGAGGGCGTAATTATCGGTATCGTCGAGGCCTGCCGGTTGCGGGCCAAGCCAAATCCTCCCCGGAACGGGGAGGTGGCGCGAAGCGGCGGAGGGGTCGGTGGCGACGTTCCTCAATCTTCGGGATTTGAGGCAAGCGGTATCCGACCCCTCCACCACCCTGCGGGCGGTCCCCCTCCCCGTTCCGGGGAGGATTTACCGTGATCCAATCGCTCCTCATCGCCAACCGCGGCGAGATCGCCTGCCGGATCATCCGCACGGCACGCGCCATGGGTATCCGAACGGTCGCGGTCTATTCGGATGCTGATGCCAAGGCGCTGCATGTGCGGCAGGCCGATGAGGCGGTGCATATCGGGGCGTCGCCGGCGCGCGAGAGTTATCTGGTGGGCGAGAAGATCATCGCCGCCGCCCAGGCGACCGGCGCTGAAGCGATCCATCCCGGCTATGGTTTCCTGTCCGAAAACGCGGCGTTTGCGCAGAGCGTGATCGACGCAGGGCTGATCTGGGTCGGCCCGGCTCCTGCCAGCATTACCGCGATGGGGCTGAAGGATGCCGCTAAGAAGCTGATGGCGGAGGCGGGCGTGCCGGTCACCCCCGGCTACATGGGTGAGAACCAGGACCCCGCTTTCCTCGCCGCCGAGGCGGACAAGATCGGCTATCCCGTCCTGATCAAGGCGGTCGCGGGCGGCGGTGGCAAGGGAATGCGCAAGGTGGAAGGCGCAGGCGATTTCGCTGACGCGCTGACCTCGTGCCAGCGCGAGGCCGCGTCCTCGTTCGGCAACGATCATGTGCTGATCGAGAAATATATCCAGCGCCCGCGCCATATCGAGGTGCAGGTGTTCGGCGACACCCACGGCAACATCGTCCATCTGTTCGAACGCGATTGCTCGCTCCAGCGCCGCCACCAGAAAGTGATCGAGGAAGCCCCCGCGCCGGGCATGGACGAGGCGACCCGCGCGCAACTCTGCGCAGTCGCGGTCAAGGCGGCCAAGGCCGTCGATTACGTCGGCGCGGGGACGATCGAGTTCATCGCGGATGCCAGCGAAGGCCTGCGCGCCGACCGCATCTGGTTCATGGAAATGAACACGCGGTTGCAGGTCGAACATCCCGTGACCGAGGAAATCACCGGCGTCGATCTGGTCGAATGGCAGCTGCGCGTGGCCAGCGGGGAGGCGTTGCCGAAGCGGCAGGACGAACTCAGCATCAACGGCTGGGCGATGGAAGCGCGGTTGTATGCGGAAAACCCCGCGACTGGCTTCCTGCCCTCAATCGGGCCGCTCGATCACCTGATTTTTCCCGATGACGCACGGATCGAAACCGGCGTCGAGGCGGGCGGTGAAGTCTCACCCTTTTACGATCCCATGATTGCCAAGCTCGTCGTCCATGCGGACACGCGCGCAGGCGCATTGGCTGCGCTTGATGAGGCGATTTCGGGGACCGAAGTCTGGCCGGTCAAGACCAACGCTGGCTTCCTCGGGCTTTTGAATGCGCAGGCCGATTTCGTCAGCGGAGACGTCGATACGGGCCTGATTGCACGGGTTGGCGACGCGCTGACACAGCCGCCCGAACCCGATGCTGAAGAACTCTCCGAAGCCGCGGCACTGCTCTGCGCGTCGGCCGGCGACGGTCCGTGGAACGCGGCGCTTGGCATGCGCCTCAATGCACCCGCGCGGGCCGAAGCGAGGCTGATAGACGATGCGGGTCAGGTGCATGTGGTGGCGTTGACCGAAGTCGAGAACGATACGCCAATGGCCGAAGTGCTTTCGTTCGCCGATGGCTTCGGGCGCGCTTTCCGCCTCGACGCGCCGCGCGGCAGCGGGATAGCCGCGGCGTCCTCCGGCGCTATCCTCTCCCCCATGCCCGGCCGGATCATCGCGGTCGAGGTCGCGGCGGGGGATGCGGTGGTGAAGGGCCAGAAACTCCTCACCCTCGAAGCGATGAAGATGGAACACAGCCTCACCGCGCCCTTCGACGGCACGATCGACGAGCTGCATGCCGAGGTCGGCGGACAG
The DNA here is from genome assembly GCA_038225385.1 of Sphingomonadales bacterium. Taxonomy (GTDB): domain Bacteria; phylum Pseudomonadota; class Alphaproteobacteria; order Sphingomonadales; family Sphingomonadaceae; genus Sphingomonas_O. Next base: position 66,195 of record JBBRRC010000011.1, read on the forward strand.
GTCAGCGAGGGTAGCCTGCTCGTCCGGGTCAGCGCCTGAACCGCCGGGGGAGAGGAACGTCCCTCCCCCGATGTCGCCCGTCATCACGGGCCGACATCCTTCCGACGAGCCATCGCGCCAAGCATCGCCGGCAGGAACAACAGGACCAGAGGCACCGCCGAGACCAGTCCGAAGATGATCGCCGTCGCAAGCGGGCGCTGCAGTCCGGCGCCCCGACTGACCCCGAGTGCCAGCGGACTGAGCGTCAGGATCGCGATCAGCGCAGACATCAGGATCGGCCGCAGGCGTTTGCGGCCCGCATCGAGCAGCACGGCCAAATCGACGGGCTTGGTACGATCGATCTCGGCCAGGAAGAAGATGATGAGCTCGGTCACCATGCCGACGACCATCGTCAGACCCATCAGCGCCGATATGTCGAGTTCGATGCCCGTCACCCACAGGCCGCACATCACCGCAGCGCCCGACAGCAATACGGTCGCCACCGCCGCGAGCGTCCACGCCACCCGCTCGAACAAATAGGTGAGCAGCAGCGCGGCGAGCAAGAGGGCGGCCGCAAAGACCAGCGTCAGGTCCGCAAAACTTTGCTGCTGCTGCGCATACAGCCCGCCATAATCGACCCGGATCGATGCCGGCAGTTTCAGCGCCGCCACAGCGCGGCGGACATCGGTCATCGCCGAGCCCAGGTCGCGCCCCTCCAGCCGGGCGGTGACCGCGATGAACGGCGCCAGGTCTTCGCGCGTCACCTGCTTTTGCCCGGCGGCAATGCCGACCTCGGCCACCTGGGACACACGGACGGCGTGCCCGTCGGGCGCGACCAGCACCAGCCGCCCGATATCGTCGGCGCGCGAGCGGAGGTCGGCCGGCGCGCGGACGCGGACGGCAACCAGCTGTTCACCGACCCGAACCTGTGTCGCCTGCATTCCGCCGATCGTCGCCTCCAGCTGGTTGGCGACGGTATCAGGGTCGAGCCCTTGCTGCGCGGCCGATCCGGGGTCGACCTTGACGCTGATCGCATCCCCGGCAACGCGCAGGCCGTCGACGACCTCGACGACACCGGTCAGCTTGCCGATGCTGTCGCCCACGCGCTTTGCCGCGCCTTCGAGGGCGGCAGGATCGTCGCCGAACAGCTTGACCTCAATGGGCTGTGGCACGGCGGTCAAATCGCCGATCAGATCTTCCATCAGCTGCGCCGTTTCGATCTCCAGCCCCGGCACCTTCGCTGCGACCTCCTTGCGGATGTCGGCCATCACATCTTCGATCTTGCGCCTGGACCCGCTCTTGAGGCGGATGAAATAATCGCCCTCGTCGGCTTCGGTCAGGCCTCCTCCCAGTTGCACGCCGGTTCGCCGCGAGTAGCTGGCGACCTCGGGCGTTGCGAGGATGATCGTTTCGACCTGCCGCAGCAGCCGGTCGGTATCGCTCAGCGCGGAACCGCTTTGCGCCTTATAGTCGAGGATAAAACCGCCCTCGTCCATCGCCGGCATGAATCCCGACGGCACATGCGACCAGGCCGCAAAGCCCAAGAGGGCCATGCCGACGCCGAGCAAGCCGACGAATAGCGATGGTCTGGCGAAGGCCCGGTGAGCAACGCGTTCATATCCCGAGCCAAGCCGCTCAGCGAGCCCATCCGCGCGCTCTGCCGCCTTTGCATCCTCGTCGCGCAACCAGCGCGAGGCCACGAGCGGTATGACGAACAGCGCGTAGATCAGGGACAAGCCCAGCGCAGCAACCATCGTCAGCGCCAGAGCCTTGAAGAACCCACCGGTCACGCCGGAAATGAACGCCAGCGGCAGGAACACAATAATCGTGGCGGACGTCGAGCCGACGAGCGGTCGCGTCATTTCGGCGGCCGCGTTCAAGATGCCGGTCGCGCCCTTCGCCACCCCCTCCTGCATCCGGCGCATGATGTGTTCGAGCATCACGACCGCATCGTCGACGACCAGCCCGACCGCCGCCGCCATGCCGCCCAGCGTCATCATGTTGAAGCTCATGCCGAGGGCGAGCAGGATCAGACAGGTTCCCGCGAGGACGGCGGGCAGCATCAGGCCGGTGATCACCATCAGCCGACCCGAACGCAGGAACACGAACAGCACGAGCCCCGCGAGCAACGCGCCGAGCAGGATCGCATCCCGCACGGCGTCCGCTGCACCCGTCACCAGCTCGGACTGGTCATAGAAGGGCGTCACCTTGACCGAAGGAGGCAGCCCGATCTCCTTCAGGCGCGTGTTCACGTCGCGGACGATCTTGACCGTGTCGCCGATGAGCGACTGCCGGATATTGAGGAGCACCGCACTGCGCCCGTTGGAGGTGATGCGCCTGTAGGCGGGTTCTGCCGATGGCATGATCGTGGCGATCTGGCCCAGCGTCGCCAGCCCGCCCGCGCCCGACTTGATCGGTATGGCAGCAAGGTCGGCGATGGACGTGACGCGGTTTTGCACCAGCACGAGATAGAGCCGGTGCCGGTCCTCGATGCGACCGACGCCCCGGACGTCGTTTGCCTTGCCCAAAGTGGCGGCGATATCGGTCAGGCTCAGTCCGAATGCCTGCGCTTTTCCCGGGTCGACCTCGACAACGAACTCACGCGGTGAACCACCAAGCACGTCGACCCCCGCAACACCGCTGACCGAGGTGAGCGCAGGCCTCAGGGTCAACTCGGCGACCTGCCGCAGCGCCTGACTGTCGAGCGAATTCGATGTCAGCGCGATACCGACAACCGGAAAGAGCGTAGGGTCCGACCGGCGAACCTCGAAGCGGGTGCCCGGCGGCAGGTCCGGTAACGCCGTCGCCAAGGCGCCCTGAGTGGCCAGAGTCGCGGCCGCCATGTCATCGCCCCAAGCGAAGTTGAGCGCCACCTCCGCCGAACCCCGGCTCGTCGTCGACCGGATACGCGTGACCCCCGGCACCGCGCGCAGGGCGATTTCGATCGGACGGGTAATCTGCGCCGCCATCTGTGTCGCATCGCGGTCGCCAGCGTCGATCGCGATGGTAACGCGGGGATAGTCGATCGGCGGGAACAAGCTGACCGGGAGGCGCGTCGCCGCCACGACCCCGCCGACCGCCAGCAGCATGACGGCAAGCCAGAGCGCGCGGGCATGATCGGACAGGGCGCGGATCAATGCGTTCGCACCTTCATCCCGTCCTCAAGGGCCGTACCGCCCTGGGTCACGATCTGGTCACCGGAAGCAATCCCGCGAACGATAGCGACGCGATCTCCTTCCGCTGCGCCGACCGTCACGTCATGGCGGTGCGCGACGCCGCCTGCCACCACATAGACAAACGGCTGACCCCCGTCGTCGAGCAGCGCGTCATAGGGAATTGTCAGGCTCGTTCCTCCGTGAGTGACGCCCGCGCTGCCGCGCAGAGTCTCACCCGCCGCGAAACCCGCCTCCGCAGGTAGACGCACGAAGACCGAAGCAAGGCGGGTCAGCGGATCGACGGCGGGATCGACCGACTCTATCCGTAATTCGATCGCCGGACGCCCTCCCGATGACGCCAGCCGGACGGGCATCCCGACGTGGAGCAGCCGGGCCGTCGCGGGGTCGACACCGAACCGCCCCCGCACGTCGCCCAGGCGCCCGATCGTCGCCACCGCTGCCCCTACCGTCACGAGTTCGCCGGGATTGACCGCAATCGTCTGGACGTATCCCGGTGCCATCGCGCGCAGGGTGAGCGCCCCTGAACGCGCCGACAGGCTCGCCCGTGCGGCATCGGCACTGGTGGCGGCAGCGCTCGCACTCTCCACTTCGGAATCGCTGACCAGTCCGTCGCCCCGCAGGCGACGGGCCCGCGCGAAGGCGGCATCGGCCGCCCCCGCATCGGTTATCGCCTTGGTGAGGTCGAGTTTCGTGCTCGGGGCGGGGACGAGCTGCACGATGACATCGCTCGCTGCAACGCGCGTGCCGACCGGGGCGACGATCCGCGCCACGATGGCGTCCGCCGGTGCGGCAAGTGCCTGCTTGCCCGACGCACCTGCTTCCACGACCCCATAAAGCGGAATTTGCTGGGTAATCGCCCCTTGCTGGGCAACGGCCAGACCTACCAGCGCAACGGGCTCTGCGCCTTTGCCCTCGTCTTCGCCCGTACTGGAACAGGCCGGCAGTAACAGCGCGGCGATGAGGAAGATGGCTTTGGTCATTTGATCCAGGTCTCTTTTGGGGTGCCGGTCAGCAATTCCAGCGCGATCGTTTGTTCGGCGATGTCCTGTGACGATCGGGCAAGCAGCAGCTGCTTGTCGCGCAGCGCCTGTTCTGCCGCTTCGGCGGTCGCGGGGGAGAGGTCGCCGCGATCTGCCGCACGGCGGCCCGCGACCGCAAAGCGTTGAAGAGCGGGCAGATCGTGCAGGATCACATCGCGCTGCCGCATCGCAACGGCGATCCCGCTGACGGCGGCGGCAATTTCAGCGCGTGTCTGAAACAGCCTCGCCTCATATTCTGAATGCAGCGCCGCGCGCGTTGCTTCCTCGATGGCGATTCCCCCGCGATTGCGATTCCACAGCGGCAGGGTGAAATCCACGGCAGGCCCCAGCAGTGCATTGCCCGCGGAGTCGCGCGCAGCGTTGATGGTGAGCGTGAGATTGGGGAACTGATCGAGCACTGCCTTGTGCAGCGCCGCCTCCTGGGCGTCGTAGCCGGCGCGCAGGGCCTTGAGGTCGGCACGGCTGACCCGGGCGATGTCGAACAGCACGTCAGATCCCGGTGGCGGAGTGTTTTCGGGAAGCGGCGCAAGCCGTATCGCCATTGTCGGAGGCAAACCCAGCAGCTTCGTCAGCTCGAGACGAGCCGCCGCCAGATCATGCTCGGTCGTCCGCTGGCGATCCTGGGCATCGAAGGCCGCCGTTCGCGCCGCCTGTACCTGATCGGCGGCAAGATCGCCGCGCCCTGCAGCCCGCAGCGTGCGGTCAAGCAGTGATTGCGTCGCATCCCGGCTGGTGCTCGCAATCGCGACGCTTTGTTGCAGGTTCTGAATGCGGGCAACCTGAATCCGCGCCTGGCCTGCCGTCTGCCATTCCGACCAGGCGAGATCGAGGCGAACCTGAGTAGCCTCGGCTCGCGTTTGCGCCAGTCTGACCTTTCGGGTCCGCAACGCATTGATGTCGAGGCCAAGTGCGCTTGCAAGATCGACGAACGGATCGGGTCCCGTCACGACGCGGCTTGCCCCCAGGCTAAAGGTCGGATCGGGCAACAGACGGGCGGCGAACGCCTGCGCCTCGGCGACTTTCGCCCGCGCCCGCAATGCCTTCAGGTCCGGGTTCGCAATGACGGCAATCGTCGCAATCGCGTTCATGTCCAGCGGCTGGGCAAGATCGATTGTCGTCGGCACCAGAAACGGGCGGTCGATGGCCGCAGCCTCGATCGACAAGGATTGCCTGTCCAACGTGGTCGGCGATGTCTCCAATGCCCGCGGCGAATAGCTCGCGCACGCCGGCAGCTGAGCCAGCAACAACAGGCTCCCAGCGATTTCCACCCTCACGTGGCGAGCCTCGGCAGGGTCAGTAACGCCCTCAACCCTGGCCCGTTGTCCTCGAACCTCAAGCTGCCACCATGCGCCGCTGCGATCGCCGAAACGAGGTTTAGTCCCAGCCCGTAACCGGGGGTCGTCCGGCTCGCATCGAGGCGGGTGAAACGGCGCACGATCCGCGCACGATCGACAGCGGGCACGCCGGGACCGTCATCGGCAACGGATACCGCCACATTCTTGTCGTCCGCGCTGACCCTCACCGAGATGTGGGTCGATGCCGGCGTGTGCCGCTGAGCGTTGTCGAGCAGATTGATCACGGCCTGTGCGATCAGTTCACGGTCGCCGGTCACAAGCGCAGCGGCGTCGATCGCGCAGTCCAGTGTGCGACCTCGGTCGGCGACGGCGGGCGCATAGCTCTCGCACAGGTCGCGTGTAACGTCCGACAGGTCGACGGCCGAAAAATGGCGCGTCAGGGCGCCCGACTCGACTTCGGCGATGCGCAATATCGCCGCAAAAAGGGCAAGCAAGTCATCGCTTTGGCGAAGCGCGCGCTTCAGCGCCTGGCGGTGCGTGTGGGGATCGGGGTCGCCATCGAGCGCGCTTTCGATCTGGCCGCGCATTCGGGCCAGCGGCGTTCTCAGATCATGCGCGACGTCGCTCGACACCTGGCGCAAATTGTCGAGCAGCGTGGCGATCCGGTCGAGCATCGTGTTGAGCGCCACAGCCAGTTGGTCGAACTCATCGTTGCGACTGCTGACCGATATTCGGTGGTCGATGCTGCCCGCGATGATCGCTTGCGCCGTGCCGCTGATCCTGCCCAGTCGCCGGCGCAGATAACTGCCCAGGATCAGTGCGCCGACCAGGCCGAGCAGCACCACCAGGGCAAAGGCGCCGGCGAACAGCATGAAGATCGTTGCGTCGACCCGCTCCAGCGCCGTGAGGTCCGTTGCAACAACCAGCCTGTTGCCGTCGGAAAGATCCGTGACCAGCGCCCGAGCGCGATCTTCCCCCTCGCGGGCGTCGCGGAAAACGATGTTTTGCCTGCCGCTCGCGGGACGCGGGGTATCGAGGGAACCGGCGGCGCGAATGCCCGCGGCATTGAACAGGGCATAACGGTATCCATCCGGCCCGTTGCGCGCTTCGCGCTTCGCAATCGCTTCGCGCAGATCACGCGCTCCGCCTTCTCGATATTCGCGGAGCAGCAACGCATTTTCTTCGGCGATACCGACGTCCTGCTGCGCTCGAAACTGGGCGTCTGCTGCCAGATAGACGATGGAGCCGAGCAGCAGGATCGCCAGTGCAAAGACGCAGGAATAGGTGAAGGCGATACGGTAGGCGGCGCTGTTTGTGAATTTAAGCATTGGCGCGCATCCGATAGCCAATGCCGCGCAACGTTTCGATAGGGTCAACTGCCGACCCTTCGTTCAGCTTGGATCGCAACCGGCTCAAATGGCTTTCAACGATGTTCGTCTGGGGGTCGAAGTGAAACCCCCAGATGCGTTCCAGAAACATCGTGCGAGTGACCACTTTGCCGGCATGACGCATCAATTGTTCAAGCAGTGCAAATTCGCGCGGCTGCAGATGGATTGTGCGTCCGTCCCGACAGACTTCACGCTTCAGCAAGTCCAGGGTGATCGCGCCGACCTCAAGCCGGGTCGGCATATCGGCAATCGCCGGTCGCCGCTGGAGCGCGGTCAGCCGAGCGGCGAGTTCAGCGATCGCAAATGGCTTGACCAGATAGTCGTCGGCGCCCGCCTCGAGGCCGTCAACCCGGTCCGCGATGCCGCCAAGCGCGGTGAGTAACAGGACCGGGGTATGAATGCCCGCCGCGCGCCAGCGCTGCAACACTTCGACGCCGTTGATGCCGGGCAACATCCGGTCGAGCACGATCACGTCAAAGGGTTCGGCCACACCGGCGTGAAGCGCGTCCTCCCCCCGATCAACGCGCGTCACCACGTGGGCGAGCTCCTCAAGCGCGCGAACGACGACGTCGGCCGTTTCGTCATCATCCTCTGCCACCAATATGCGCATCGCTAGTTCCCGAGATCAGGCGCCCGATGGATAGCCCGACGAAGCCAACCAAGGGTATCGAAATTCCCAATGTAGATGAACGGGCTCAACGCACTTCTATAATTCTTCCCAATGTCGACGATCGTGCTGGCACACCGCGCGGTGTCGACCGTATTCTGCCGGCAGCCCTGCTCAATCAAAGCGAGATGCACTCATGGTACGCCTCCCACTAACCGCCTGTCTCGTTGCGATCGCCGCCGCCGCAACGGTTTCGGCCGCATCCGTGCCGACCTACACGGTTACCGGATCGATCGCCGGAACCGATGGTGGCTGGGATTATGCCAGCATCGATGGCGACGCCCGGCAGCTTTACGTCGCGCACGGCGATGTCGTGATGGCAGTCGACCTGGCGAACGGCAATGCGGCGCGCACCTTTGGCAGCATCGCCAAGGCGCACGCGGTGGTGCCGGTGCCTGGCAAACCGCTGCTCCTGGTCACCAGCGCGCACGACGACACTGTCCGCTTTCTCGACACGACCGACGGCCATGAAATCGCCAGGCTGGCGGTAGGCAGCGACCCCGACGCGGCCTTTTACGACGCCGCCACGGGCCATGCCGTGGTGATGAACGCCAAGGGCGGAACGGTATCGGTCGTGGATGTCGAAGCGCGCAAGGTTGTCCGCACGATCACATTGAAACCCGGCCTGGAATTTGGTGTGCAGGGTGACGGGTCGACCCTGTTCGTCAACAATGAGGATGCCAACGAGATCGAGACCGCCGATCTGGCGACCGGCAAGGCAGGCGCGCCGATCGCCATGCCGGGCTGCACCGGCCCGACTGGCCTCGGCTATGACCCAACCACCAGACAATTGATCAGCGCCTGCGCCAACGGCAAGGCCGTCGTCGTCGATGCGGCGACACGCAAAGTGGTTCGCACGCTCGCCATCGGGAGTGGCCCCGATGCGGTCATCATGGATCGCGCACGACGACTGGCCATAATACCGTGCGGGCGCGATGGCGTGCTGAGCATCATTTCGCTGGACGCCCCCGGCGGCGCCCAGGTCATCGGCAGTGCCAAGTCGGAAGCGGGCGCCCGCACCGGCGCGCTCGACCCGGTCGACGGCGCACTCTATCTGCCAACCGCTCGCTTCGGCGCTCCGGCGACGGCGGGCGGTCGCCCTGCGGCAATACCTGACTCTTTCCACGTCGCTGTCATGACCCGAAAATAGTCGCCACGCGGACAACATTGAAATTTCCCAACGTTGGGCACGACTGCGCCGATTGTCCCTGACCGGTAACAATCCGGCAGCACGGCAGGCCCGCCGGTAGGCAAATGGCCACCGGACGCCGGATCTTGCTGATCCGCAATTGGGGACGTTTCGTGATGAAAATTCGCCTGGTCGCGCTTGCCTCTTCGTTTCTCCTGCCTCTGGTTCCCGGCATCGCCCAGGCGGCCGGCGCTGCAGACGCTGAACAGTCGTCTAGTGCGGACATCATCGTGACCGCTCCCCGCAACGAGGACGCAGCTCGCGAGACGCAGCTCAAGGCCTTGAACCTCATCAACGTGCAGTCGGCCGAGGCAATCGCGAAATATCCCGATTTCAACGCCGCCGAAGCACTGGGCCGCATTCCCGGCATCTCACTGTCCAGCGACACGGGCGAGGGGCGCTTCGTCAACATCCGCGGCATCGACGGCAATCTGAACGGCGCGACCTATGGCGGCGTGGTGCTGCTCAACACCAATCCGGGCGGTACCGTATTTGGCAGCGGCCGCGCGGTGGAATTCGACACCATCCCGACAGGGGCGATCGATGGCATCATCGTGACCAAGACCGGCATGCCCAACCATGACGCCGAAGGGCTCGGCGGTTCGGTCGAGCTGACCCCGCGTTCGGCGGCAAAGCTGGAAAAAGGGTTTGTCGAGGGCGCGATCGGCTATGGCTATGAACCTGCCCACAAACATGGTGGCCCGCTCAACCTCGACATCGCCTTTGGCACCCGGTTCGGCGGTGAGAACAAGCCGTTTTCGTTCGTTGTCACCGGATCGAGGCGTGACGATAAACGTGGGTTCGATGACATCGAGGCGGACTATGCAGACGACGACACGACGCTCGCGGCGGCATCGCCCGGGCTGTCGCCGCTTCAGGTCAACAAAGCGCTCGCCGACATTCAGCTGCGCCGCTACGATTATAACCGACGGCGGTTCGGTTATGGCGGCGAATTCGCGTTTACGCCGAATGACGACCATCAATTCTATGTTCGCGCATCCATTGCCGGTTATATCGAATCTGTTCGGAAAAACCGGCTGACTTACGACAACCTCTATGTCGCGCCGGATCCGACAGCAGGTGATCCGGGCATCGTCCCAGTTGCCAGCGGCCAGGGCTATGCGACCACCGCCGACCTGTCGATCAAGGGCACCGACGAAGAGGAAACGCACCGCAACCAGGTCTATGTCGTCGGTGGTCGCGACCGCTGGGGCATTTTCAACCTGGACTACCGCGTCGCCTATTCGCGGGCGACGTTCAATGTCGGACGGAACTACGGCACCAATTTCGGCGGGCCGGAAGGCGTCGCGATCACGTACGACAATATTACCAATTCCGAATTCCCGGCGATCAAGATCCTCGCCGGCACGGACCCGAACAACGCCGCGCTCTACACGCAGAAGGCCGGCAAGCTCAAAAACTCGACCGAACGAGCAGTTGACGAAGAATGGTCCTACGCCGCCAACGGGTCGCTGGACACGCATTTCATCGGCGATGGCGACCGGCTGCAATTCGGTTTCCAGGTCCGCAACCGCACGAAGACGGACACGCCGTTCAATCAGGAATTCGCATCGCCAGCGATCAGCCTGGCCGACTATTCAAACCCGGCGATCACGAATTTCTATGCCAATCACTACACCAACGGTCCGCAGATCGATGAAGGCAAGATCATTGCGCTGGCCAAGTCTTCGGCAACCGACGGCCTGATCGCGGACTATACGGGCTATTTCAAGGCGGTCGAGGACATCTATGCTGGCTACGGCATGTACACGGTCGACGCGGGCAAGTTCGGCTTCGTCGGCGGCGCACGCGTCGAATGGACCGACGCGCGCTACACCTTCGATTTCGTCGGCAACGGCGACATTGCCGATCTCGGCACGCAGAAGCGCAACTATGTGAACATTTTCCCGACGGCGCAGCTTCGCTATTCGTTCATGCCCAACTTCGTCGCGCGCGCGACCTATTCCACGGGCATCGGTCGACCGGGCTTTGCTCAGGTGGCCAAGCCCGTATCCGTCGATACCGACAATGGTGTCGTGACCCGCGGCAATCCCAATCTCCAGCCGACGACGGGTGACAGCTTCGACGCATCGCTCGAATTCTACCTGCCGCATTCGGGCATTATTTCGGTCGGTGCCTTCGACAAGGAATTCAAGAATTACGTCGTGTCACGCACGCGGACGGTGACCTCCGATCCACTGCTGCCTGACCAGACCAATGTCACGCTTGTGAGCTACGAAAACGTCAATTCCGCCTATGCCCGCGGCGTCGAGGCGGCCTATGTTCAGCGCTTCGCCTTTCTCCCCGCACCCTTCGACGGGCTCGGCTTTGACGGCAATATCACTTATGTCGATAGCCAGATCGAGCTTCGCCTCGGCGAAAAGCGGCGGTTGCCGGCGACGTCCGAAGTCACGTGGAATGCCGCCGCATTCTACGAAGCACACGGCCTGCAACTGCGTTTGTCCGCGCAATATGTCGGGGCAAATCTTTTCGGGATCGGCGACGAGGCGCGGTTCGATGTCTATCAGAGTGCGCGGACAACGGTCGATTTCACGTCGGCCTATGACGTGACGAAAAACTTTCGCATCTATTTCAACGTCAAAAACCTGACGAATGAACCTTACCGCATCTACGAGGCCGCCTCCAGCCGCCCCATCCAACGCGAATTTTATGATGAGACGTATGAGGCGGGCCTGAAATTCAAGTTCTGATGGCCAAATCCGGGAGCCGCATGATGACAGCGATGACAGTAAGTCGGCGGACGATATTGGGGGGTATCGGCGCAACCGCGGCTGTTGCCCGCTTCGCAAAAGCAGCGACCCCGCCCGCGCCGCTGAACTTCCTCGTGGTCGGCGACTGGGGCCGCGACGGCATGCAGCACCAGCGCGATGTCGCCGTTCAGATGGGCAAAGCCGCCCGTGATTCCGACAGCCGTTTCGTATTATCGGTCGGCGACAATTTTTATGAAAACGGCGTCCAGTCCGCCGTCGATCCACAGTGGAAGACGTCGTTCGAAGACGTCTATACCGACCCTGCGCTACAGGTCCCGTGGCACGTCGCACTTGGCAATCACGACTATCGTGGCAATCCGCAAGCCCAGCTCGATTACGCGAAGATCAGCCCGCGATGGAGGATACCGAGCCGCTATCGCAAGGTCAGCGGCAGCACCCTGGGTGCGCCCGAAATCGATCTGTTCATCATCGACAGCTCACCGCTGGTTCACCAGTACCGGGACAAGGTCGACAGCGCGATCGCGAAAAATGTCGCGTCGCAGGACGTCAAGTCTCAGCTCGCCTGGCTCGACCGCGAGCTCGGCGGATCGACGGCCCCATGGAAGATTGTCGTGGGCCACCACACGGTCCGTTCGGGCGGCAGCGGGCACGGCGACACGCCCGAGATGGTCGAGCTGATCAAACCGATCATGGAGCACCACGGCATTCAGGCTTATATCAACGGCCACGACCACGACCTGCAGCATATTCACGACAACGGCATCGATTACCTGTGCTGTGGGGCGGGGTCTGAAGTCCGCCCGGTCAAACCCGTAGCCGGCACCAAGTTCTGCGTCGCACGATCGGGCTTTGCCTCATTGACGCTTGCCGCCGATCAGCTTGCGGTCCGGTTCGTGGATTATGAGGGCAACAGCCTTTACCAGACGGCCATCGCACGACGCCCCGCAGCCGTGGCATGATAGGGTTCGCCTTCAGCTAAGCGGATAGGCGTTCTTCGGATTCGTCAACGCGAAGCATCGCCAGCGCTGCCGTCGCTGCCCGCCTGGGGATATGAGATCGTAACGCACTAGCGATCGTGGCGAGGCCTACCAGTTAAGGATGACCTTCCCCGACTGGCCGCTACCCATCGCCTCGAAACCGGCCTGGAATTCGGTATATGGCAAGCGGTGCGTGATCAGCGGGTCGAGATCGAGGCCGCTATGGATCAGGCCGAGCATCTTGCGCCACGTTGCGAACATCTGTCGTCCATAGACGCCGCGAATGTTGATCGCCTTGAGGATGATAGTTCCCCAATCGACGGGCATTGGTCCGGGCGGAATGCCAAGCATCGCGAGGCCGCCGCCCATTTTGAGAACGTCGACGGCCTGGACGATTGCTGCTGCCGCGCCCGATATCTCAAGGCATACGCCGAACCCGTCGACGACCCCCTCCGCCGCCATTGCGTCGCGCAAATCCTCCTGCGCCACGTTGACGGGCCGCACATCGGCGAGCCGTGACGCAAGATTGAGACGATAAGCGTTGATGTCGGTGATCACCACGCTTCGCGCGCCCGCCTTGCGCGCGACGGCGGCAGCCATGATCCCGATCGGCCCGGCGCCGGTCACCAATACGTCCTCACCCAGCAGATCGAATTGCTGCGCGGTATGGACGGCGTTGCCGAATGGATCGAGCAGCGCGCCGACGTCGTCGCTGACCTCGTCGGGCAGGGTGATTACATTGAACGCCGGGACGCAGAGATATTCGGCGAATGCCCCCTGCCGGTTGACGCCGACCCCCTGTGTGCCGGGATCGAGATAGAACTGCCCGTCGCGGGCCGCCGCCGAATTGATATCGATCAGGTGGCCCTCGCCCGACACACGCTGCCCGACACGCAGATCGCGCGCGACACGCGCCCCGATCTCCACGATCTCTCCGGAGTATTCATGTCCCACGATCATCGGTACCGGGACCGTCTTGGCGGCCCAGTCATCCCAATGGTAGATATGCATGTCCGTGCCGCAGATCGCGGTCCGCTTGATCCGGATCAGGACATCGTCGGGACCAGTTACCGGCATTTCGGCCTGCGTCGCCCAAATGCCCGGCTCGGGCTTCAGCTTGGCGAGGCCGTTCATCTTGGTCATGCGATCACTCCCGTGGCGCGGCCTGCCTCGGCGAACGCTGTTATGGCGGTATCGAGCTGGTCGCGATCGAGTGCGGCCGACATCTGGGTGCGGATGCGCGCCTGACCACGCGGCACAACCGGAAAACTGAACGCGCGCACATAGATGCCGCTCGCGACCAGCGATCGGGCGAGATCCGACGCCCGCGCCGCATCCCCGATCATCACCGGAATTATGGGGTGATCGCCGGGCAACAGGTCGAAACCAATCTCGGCAAGACCCGAGCGGAACTGCGCCGCATTCGAATACAGCCTGGCGCGCAGGTGCGAACCCTCCTCACCCTCGGCAATCTCGATCGCCGCGGTCGCCGCGCCGCACACCGCTGGCGCGAGGGCATTTGAGAAGAGATAGGGGCGAGCGCGTTCGCGCAACAATGCCACCACCTCTGCCCGGGCACAGATGAATCCGCCCATCGCCCCGCCCAGTGCCTTGCCATAGGTGCCGGTTAGAATGTCGATACGGCCGTCAACGCCGCAATGGCTTGCGGTACCGCGCCCGGCCTGACCGAGGACGCCTGTCGCGTGACAATCGTCCACCAAGACCAAAGCATCGTACCGGTCGGCCAGCGTTGATATCGAAGCAAGATTTGCAACGCTGCCATCCATCGAAAACACGCCGTCGGTCACGATCACGATCGTTCGCGCACCTGCCTCGCGCGCGGCGCGCAGCTGCTCCTCGAGATCGTCCATGTCGCCGTTCGCGTACCGATAGCGTTTCGCCTTCGACAGGCGGATGCCATCGATCAGCGACGCATGATTGAGCGCGTCGGAAACGATCGCGTCATGCTCATCGAACAGCGGTTCGAACACCCCACCATTTGCATCGAACGCTGCAGCAAAAGTAATGCAATCCTCATAGCCCAGGAAAGCGGCGGTTTTGGCTTCGAGTTCCTTGTGCAGCTCGCTCGTGCCGCAAATGAAGCGGACGGAAGCATAGCCCGCCCCCCATTTGCGTATCGCCGCGATACTGGCCTCGACGATGCGCGGATCGTTCGCGAGGCCGAGATAATTGTTCGCGCAGAGGTTCAAGCGGGCATCCGCCCCGACAGTGATTGCCGCACCCTGCGGGGACGACAGCACCAGCTCGCCCTTCAAGAGCTTGTCGGTTGTAAGCGCAGCAATCTCCTCTCGGACGCGCGCATAGAATTCGTTCATCAAAAGCTCCGAGAGTCAAAACCGGACGATAGTGGGCTGTCATTGAAAAAACCAGAGTCCCGGACTCGGCAGTTCGAACACCGAATGCGCCCCGGTGCTTTTTGCGACCATGCGCGTTAAGCTAAGTCGATGACCGCGCTTTCGCCCAGCCGTCGCCTGCTTGTCACTTTCGTAGTGATGGCGGCAACGCTCATTGTCGTGCTCGACACGACAATCGCCAATGTCGCCCTGCCCGATATGCAATCGTCGCTCGGTGCAAATCCCGAAAGCGTGGCATGGGTGCTGACGAGCTACATCCTGGCAACCGCGATCGCGATGCCGACGACCGGATTTCTGTCGGCCCGCCTGGGTCGCCGGACCCTGTTCTCCACCGCGATCATCGGCTTTACCGCATCGTCGGCGTTGTGCGGGGTTGCAGCGACGCTGCCGATGATGGTCGGCTTCCGGTTTCTGCAGGGTCTGTTCGGTGCCTTCCTCGCGCCGATGAGCCAGGCAATCATGTACGACATCAACCCGCCCGAACGTCACGCTCAGGCAATGACCATCTGGGGCATGGTCATCATGGTCGGGCCGATCATGGGGCCGGTGCTGGGGGGCTGGCTGACCGATAATTTCGACTGGCGGTGGGTGTTTTTCATCAATGTGCCGATCGGCATACCGACGGCGGTTGGCGCTTGGTTGCTGCTCGACAACGCCGACCGGCAGCGCCGTGCTTTTGATTTTGTCGGCTTTGGCCTGCTGGCGGTAGCACTTTGCTCGCTGCAATTACTGCTCGACCGCGGTTCCCAGCTCGACTGGTTCGACGCACCGGAGATCTGGATCGAGGCGGGAGTAGCCGTCTCGGGCCTGTGGATGTTCATGATCCACACGGCCACGGCGCGTGATGCACTGTTGCCCAAATCATTGTTCATCGACCGCAATTTCGTGACGGCAATAGCGGCGATCACTGTCATCGGCGGCATTCTGGTCGCAGGGGCTGCGCTCGTCGCGCCGATGCTTCAGCGGCTGTTCGGCTATCCGGTGTTGCAGGCCGGGCTGCTGACCGCGCCCCGCGGGATCGGGACAATGCTGGGGATGCTCGTCGCCGGACGGCTGGCAGGGACGCTCGATCCGCGAATCTCGATCATCACGGGCATGTCGTTGCTGGCGGTCTCGCTCGGCATGATGACCGGCTTCGACCTGCAGATGGATTCAGGGCCGGTCATCTGGAGCGGTGCCATCCAGGGGCTGGGATTCGGCCTTGTCGTCCTGCCGATGAACCTGCTCGCACTTGCCACCCTGGGTCCCGCGCTCCGGACCGAAGCCGCCTCGCTCTACAATCTGATGCGCTCCATTGGCGGGTCGGTCGCGATCTCGATCTCGACGGCGCTGATCGCAAGCAACGTGCAGGTCAGCCATTCTGACCTCGGCAAACATCTGTCGACCACGAGTGCGCCATATCTGAACGCCGGACTGCTGGAGCAGGTCGGCGTTCCCGGAGAGGGTGTGATGCGCATGATCGATGCCGAGGTGAACCGCCAGGCGCTGATGATCGCCTATCTCGACGATTACTGGGTGATGATGTGGGCGGCGCTCGTCGTCCTGCCGCTGGTGCTGTTCATGCGGGCGCAGCGCGGGGCTGACCGCACCGCTGCGATGCCCGACGCGCATTGAGCATGGCTTGACCTGACCGCCAAGACGCGGGACGGACTGTCGACCTGCATCACGCGAAGGAGGGACAGGCGATGATCGAAACCGACCTCCAAACCGAAGCGCCCGCCGAAACCCAGCTCGACGAGGACGATCGCCTCCGTCCCGAATTCGTTCGCCAGGTCATCGCCTGTGTCGATGCCGGCAACGACGAGGGCGCGCGTGATCTGGTCGCGCCGCTGCACCCGGCCGATCTCGCCGATCTGTTCGAGCTGACGCCGGAAGACATGCGGGCGGCACTGGCCAAGGCCATCGGCGACATGCTCGACAGCGACGTCCTCGCCGAAATGAACGATTACGTCCGCGAGGGGCTGATCGACGCGCTCGAGCCGCACGAAGTCGCCGACATCGCTTCCGAACTCGATACCGACGACGCGGTCGCGATCATCGAGGACATGGACGACGCGGACCAGGCCGCCGTGCTTCGCGCGCTGGACCCCGACGACCGCGCGGCCATCGAAGCTGCACTATCGTTCCCCGAGGAGTCCGCGGGCCGCCTCATGCAGCGCGAACTTATCGCGGTGCCCGAACATCTGACCATCGGCCAGGTCATCGACTGGCTTCGCGAGAATCCCGACCTGGCTACCGACTTCTGGGAAATCTTCGTCGTCGACCCACAGCATCATCCCATCGGTACGGTGCACTTGTCGTGGGTCCTGCGTACCCCGCGCGAAATAGCCGTGGCTGACGTGATGAAACGCGAACAGACGCTGATCCCGGTCGACATGGACCAGGAAGAAGTTGCCCTGCGCTTCCAGAAATATGCGCTGATCTCGGCGGCGGTCGTGGACGAAAGCGGGCGGCTGGTCGGCATGATCACGGTCGACGACATCGTCCACGTCATCCAGCAGGAGGCGGGCGAGGACATCTTGCGCCTGTCGGGCGCGGGCGACGGCGACATCAACGAACCGATCCTGCTGACCGTCAGGACGCGACTGATGTGGCTGGTCGTCAATCTGGGCACCGCGATGATCGCGGCCTCTGTCGTCGGCCTGTTCCAGGGGGAGATCGCCCGGCTGGCGCTGCTCGCCGTGCTCATGCCGATCGTCTCCGGCATGGGTGGCAATGCCGGGACACAGACACTGGCGGTGGTGGTGCGGGCGCTCGCCACCAACCAGCTGACCAGCTCCAATACGCAGCGCATGATCATCCGCGAATTCCGCATCGCGCTTGCCAACGGCAGCGCGCTGGGTGCGCTCATCGGCACCGGCGTCGGCCTGCTCTACGGCAACCCGATGCTGGGCATTGTGATCGGTTCGGCGATGGTCATCAACAACCTGGTCGCGGGCCTTGCCGGCATTCTGGTCCCGCTGACTCTCGAACGGTTCGATGTGGATCCGGCAGTGTCGTCGGCGGTATTCGTGACGATGATGACCGACGTCATGGGCTTCTTCAGTTTTCTCGGCCTTGCGGCACTCGCAGGGCTGGCGCGGTAACGATGCTGCATCTCACCAAGGTCGCGTTCGGGGCGCGGTCGATCGACGAAATGCTGGGCTGGTGGGCAGACCGTCCAGCCGAGGCGCGCCTGACGACGCGGTACCGGCCGAAACGCGCCGACGAACTGATCGGTAGCTCGCTGTTCTGGATACTCAAGCATCAGCTTGTCGCGCGGACCGAAATCCTTGGTTTCGAGGATACCGAGAACAACCGAACCAATATCGTCGTCAGCAGCGACATCGTCCGCGTCCGACCGGTTCCGCGCCGCGCGCATCAGGGCTGGCGTTATCTCGATGCGGCCGATGCGCCCCCCGACATGACGGGCGACGGTGCCGAGGACCTGCCCCCCGCGCTGATTGGCGAACTCGCCTCGCTAGGACTGATCTGATCCACAGGTTACATTGCCCGTGCCAATGTTCTTGACGGTGCACGCGGGCTTGCCCAGCACCGTCACATTGCCGGATCCGGTCGCGGTGACGTTCGCGCTGCGTTTGGCGTAAATCGTTGAATTACCGGCGCTCTCACTGGTCAGCCGGGCATCGGCCACCGTCAGCTTGCCCGCATCGAATTCACCCGATCCGCGGTTCGTCGCGGTCATGCCCGCCGCCGTCCCCGCTGCCGTGATCCGTCCGGAACCGAGCATCCCCAGGTCAAGCTGGTCGGTCGTGATGGTGCCGACCGTCAGGCTGCCCGAACCCGCGAGTGACAGGCCGACACGTAACCCCTTCATCGCATCGACGCGAACCTGTGCCGGACCGGTAACCCAGACGTTGGTGAGAACGGGAGCGGTGATCCGGATGGTGGCGGGTATCGTCTTGCCCTGTGCGTTGCCCGTCCAGTTTGTCGTGTTGCGCCGGATCGTCAGCGTCCGCCCCAGAACCGCGACCGACACCCCGTCGATCGCATTGCTCGTCCCAATGACGCGCGCCGACGTACTTCGGCCCACGGCAACCTCTACGATAAAGCCGCCATCAACCCGCAACCGGTCGAAATCGGTCACCGTCAGGACGCGCTCCGTCGCGGCGGCGGGAGCGACTGCCACAGCGAGGACGAGAAAAATGGCCTTCATCGCCACTGTTTGCGCTCCGTCGGTCGCGCATGCAATCTGGGCGGCCATGCCGTTGAGATCGTCAGGCGGTCTTGTTGTAGATCGCCGCCGATGCCTTCAGAATGTCGACGATCTTGACGAGCGCCGAAGGCTCATCGAGCGCCTCGACCGCCGCCAGCTCGCGCGCCAGTCGGCTTGCGGCCGCTTCGAAGATCTGCCGCTCCGAATAGCTCTGCTCCGGCTGATCCTCGGCGCGGTACAGGTCGCGGACCACTTCGGCGATCGAGACGAGATCACCCGAATTGATTTTCGCTTCATATTCCTGCGCCCGGCGCGACCACATGGTGCGCTTGACCTTGGGCTTGCCTTTCAGCGTGACCATTGCTTCGCGCATCTGCTTGTCGGACGACAGCTTTCGCATCCCGACGCTTTCCGCCTTGTTGGTCGGAACGCGCAGCGTCATCCGCTCCTTTTCGAAGCGAAGGACATAGAGTTCGAGCGCCATGCCCGCAATTTCGGATTTCTGCAGTTCGATCACCCGACCGACACCATGCTTGGGGTAAACGACATAATCGCCGACGTCGAAGCTCAGCGCATTTGCAGCCATGAATATCCTTTCCGTCGGATCATCCCGCGTGCGATTCGTTGCTCCGTTCCGCATGACCGATTAGTGATCGGTAGCTGCGGTTCGGCAAATCAGCGCTGCAGGACGTATCCGGTTGCGACTCTCCGGACCAACGCGAGGATGCGTCAGCCTCTCGGACACGCTTTTAACAGATTCGCAACAAAAAAGCCAGCGCTTTGCGGTAACGCTTCCTGTCAATCACCCTGGCCCGGTTCGGGAGAAAAATATTTGTCGAATTTGCCGTCCTCGCCCTTGTACTGATCGGCATCGGCGGGCGCTTCGCGACTGCGCGTGATGTTGGGCCATTGGGCGGAGAAAGTCGTATTGAGTTCGAGCCATTTTTCGAGGCCGCTCTCGGTGTCGGGCAGGATCGCTTCCGCCGGGCATTCGGGTTCGCAGACACCGCAGTCGATGCACTCGCTGGGGTTGATGACGAGCATGTTCTCGCCCTCGTAGAAACAGTCGACCGGGCAAACCTCGACGCAGTCCATGTACTTGCACTTGATGCAGGCGTCGGTGACGACATAAGTCATTGTCAGTTGTAGCTCCGTTGAAGAGCCAATCCGTTAGTTTTGCACAGGCGCGGCGTCAATTGCCGCAAGATCAATGAAGCAGGCGCGCGCCTCGGCGGGCGGCCCGCGGCGGTGCGGCAAATGGCCGATCCGAAGAACGCGGACACGCGCCCCCTGCGCAAATGTGAGGACGCTTCCGACCCGGACGATCGCGTGTGCCCGGTCGATCGTGCGGCCATCCAGGCGAAGATGGCCCGACATTGCCAGTGCCTGGGCGGCGCTGCGCGTGGGCGTGAGGCGCGCGAACCACAGGAAGCGATCGAGGCGCATCGATGGCGCTGGCGGTACGTCAGCCAACCGGCCAATTCTCCAGCATCGAAAAAGCGCCCGGCCTCGACGGCTTGCTCCCGGTACGCGGACGTGGACGGCTGCCCCATGCCCATTGCCCCTCCCCCGCCTGACGAAAGCCGAGCGCGGTCAGGATCAGCGCCAGCGTTGCCGTGTCGATGCCAAACGACGTCGCCAGCGTGGTATCGGGCAGAAACGGCGCACGGGCATCGCGCATATCGTGCGTTGTGCGTGCGATGCGCTCGACCAGGTCGATGCGGACGAGTTTGGTACCGAAGACGCGAAACCCGCGCACTGGCCCGCCCTCGACGACCGTCGCACCCGCTGGCGGTCGAGCGGCGACCGGCTTTCCCGCGCGGATGGCGTCAAGCCCGTCCGCCCAGAACAGCGCCCCGGGCTTCAATAGTCTTTCATCGAACACATCGAGCGTGCCAATTGTGAGTCCGGCGCGCGTCAGGCTGCGTCGCTGCGCGGCGTCCAGAGCAGCAAGCGCGCCCTCGACCTCGTGACGGGCGACAATGCCACCGCCCTCGATCAGCGGAGCGAGGATCGCCCGCGTGGCGGCCGGCGTCGCGGCTGATCGCCGCGCTACCTCCATCGCCAGCAGCGGCTCGAGATAGCGAGACAATTGCCCTTTCAGCCAGGCCGACAGCCGGGCGGCGACGGCCGCTCCCGCGCTCGCTTCGGTCGTGTCGAGCGAACGATCGAGCTTCACGTCGGGCGCAGTGAACAGCCGCCCTTTGTCCAGCACACCGACATCGGCACCGGCCCATTGAACGACCAGCGGACTGCGCGTGCCGTCGACCTGAAAATCGCTGTCGGGTGCGGTAATCAGTGCCGCCGCGCGGCGCGCGCGCTCACGCACCAGATGGCGTTCGGCGGCGGCGATCAGTCGCTTGCGATCGGCACCACGGGCCGACGGATCGACGTCGAAGCGAAATCCCCGGAGGTGGCCGATCGCCTCGTCCTCGACGAAGATCACTCCCTCGTCACCGACCCGCACGTCGAGCAGGTCGGGATCGCTGCCCACCTGACGCATCAGGACCGATGTCCGGCGATCGACAAATCGTTCGGTGAGGCGCGCGTGAAGGGCGTCCGACAGCCGTTCCTCGATGCTTTCGGCGCGCGCCGCCCAGTGCGCGGGATCGGCCAGCCAGTCGCCGCGATGCGCGATGTAGGACCAGGTTCGCACGCCCGCCAGCCGCCCGCCGAGCGTTTCGACATCGCCATCGGCACGATCGAGCCGGGCAAGTTCGTCGGCGAACCAGGGGACGGGAACATGCCCCTCGCCCTCACTCAGGTGCCGGAACAGTCGCGCGACGAGCCGTGCGTGGTGATCCGCGCCGACCTTGCGGAAATCGGGAAGGCCGCACGTGGCCCACAGACGCGCCACCAGTGCCGGGTCGCGGGTCCGCGCGCGCACTTCGGCATCGTCGGCGAGCCGCTTCAGGACCAGCAGATCGACTGCCTGCGGTGCGGGACGAAGCTGGTCATTTTGGGGCGGTGTCTCCAGGCTTTCGATGAGCCCATCGAGCGATGAGGTATCGGGCGCACCGTCACGCCAGAACACATGATCGAGCCGCGGAAACCGGTGCTCCTCGATCGCCTCGATCTCCTCGGGCCGGAAGGCGGCGGGGCCGATCTCGGCACCCAGCGATCCGAATGTCCCATCACGCTGGTGACGACCAGCGCGCCCTGCAATCTGGGCCATCTCGGCGATCGTCAGACGGCGCTGACGCACGCCGTCGAACTTGGTCAGCGAGGCGAAGGCGACATGACCGATATCCATGTTCAGCCCCATGCCAATCGCGTCGGTTGCAACGAGATAATCGACCTCGCCCGCCTGATACATCGCCACCTGGGCGTTGCGCGTCCGCGGGGACAGCGCGCCCATCACGACCGCAGCCCCGCCGCGCGTTCGGCGCAGCATTTCGGCGACCGCATAAACTTCCTCGGCACTGAACGCGACGATCGCGGAGCGCTTGGGAATGCGCGACAGCTTCTTCGCTCCTGCATAGCTGAGCGTCGAGAAACGCGGCCGCCGGATGATCTCCGCTTCGGGAACGAGCGCGCGGACCATCGGGGCGAGCGCCGCGGATCCCAATATCATCGTTTCCTCACGGCCCCGCGCCCGCAGCATCCGGTCGGTGAAGACATGACCGCGCTCTGGGTCCGCACCCAGCTGCGCCTCGTCGATCGCCGCAAAGGCCACGTCACGGTCGACCGGCATCGATTCCGCCGTGCACAACACCCACCGGGCACCCGGCGGCATGATCTTTTCTTCGCCGGTAAGCAGCCCGACCTCGCCCTTCCCCTTGATCGCAGACACCCGGTCATAAACCTCGCGCGCGAGCAGGCGCAGCGGGAAGCCCATCATGCCACTCGAATGGGCGCACATCCGCTCGATCGCCAGATGGGTCTTGCCGGTGTTGGTCGGACCGAGCACCGCCGTGACGGCTGCTCGCGGCGATTGAGGCATGATCCTTACATCGGCACTACCGGGCGATTGCGCAACCGGGTACCGACGTTTCGGTTCATCGTCATTAGCACTTCGGCTCGTCGCAGCTTGCCTCGGCCGGATCGCGAGTTAGTTTGACATTAACCCTGACGCTTCACACCGGTAATCAGTGAGTTTGGCGGGCGAGCTTGGGTTGTTTCAGCAGTATCAAGCGACATTTGGCAATGCCGGCGGCCCGGCCTTCCTGACGCTCGATCGCGCGATTCAGGAGCCACGCCCCGTGTTCGGGCGCGCCCCACGCGCCGACCCGCGGTTTCCGGCGCTCGAGATACTTCCCGACCTTGGGGTCGATATGGGCAGCCGGACATGGTGGAGTGGCCTCGTGGCGTGCCTTGCGCTGTGCACTGCCACGCTGGCCCTGGCACCGGGGTTCAAGCCGCTCATTGTTCCGGGCACCGCGCCCCTCATACCCGCAGCCTGGGAGGAGAGCCGCGCCCAGTCGATTGCCCCGCTCGCCTGGGGGGGTGACAGCGGGCGGCACATGGCCGCAACCGATGCCGTGCAGCCGCTGGCCGAAACGCCGGAGCGGCCGCAGATCGACCTGTCGGCGACGCTTGGTCAGGGTGATGGCCTTGCCCACGCACTTGAACGGGCGGGCGTCGGCGCGACCGAGGCGCAGCAGGTAGCTGCCCAGACCATGAGCGTCGTCGATCCGGACGCGATTCCGGCCGGAACGGCGCTCTCGATCACGCTTGGCCGGCGCGCCAGCAGGATGCAGGCCCGCCCGCTGCAATCACTCACTTTCCGCGCGCGCTTCGACATGAGGCTGGCCTTTGTTCGCGAGGGCGGCAGCTTGTCGATGCGGCGCCTGCCGATCGCGATCGATCACACCCCGTTGCGGATCGAGGGACGCGTGGGCGACAGCCTCTACGCCTCCGCCCGCGCCGCCGGCGCGCCGTTTCAGACGGTTGCCACCTACATCCGGGCACTCGCGCCAAAGGTGCCGATGGACGACCTGCGGGCGGACGACCGCTTCGACCTGATCGTCGAACAGAATCGTGCCGCGACCGGCGAAGTCCAGTACGGCAAGCTGCTCTATGTCGGCCTCGACCAAGGCGCGCGGGCAACCCGGATGATCGAATGGCCGATCGACGGACGCAGCGAATGGTACGACGCCGCCGGTGTCGGTGAACGCCACGGCGGGTTCGTCATGCCCGTGTCAGGCAGCCACAAGACGAGCGGCTTCGGCATGCGCTTTCATCCCCTGCTCGGCTACACGCGGATGCATCAGGGGACCGATTACGGCGCAGCCTATGGCTCGCCGATCCGGGCGGTCACCGACGGTACCGTCAGCTTTGCGGGATGGCATGGCGGTCACGGCAATATGGTAAAACTCGCCCATGCCGGCGGCCTCGGCACCGGCTATGCCCATATGAGCAGCATGGCCGTGTCGCCGGGAATGCATGTGCATCAGGGGCAGGTCATCGGCTATGTCGGGTCCACCGGCCTGTCGACCGGCCCTCATCTCCACTTCGAGGTTTATCGTAGCGGCGTTCCGGTCAATCCGGCGAGCGTCAGCTTTGAATCGACATCGCTGCTGGCGGGTGCGCAGCTTGCCGCCTTCCGCGCAAGGCTAAGCGATATCATTGCAATGCGGCCGAGGCACCTGCAGGTCGCCGCGCGCTAGACGTCAGTGGCGGGCGGGGCGCCCTTGAAACCCTGGGCAACGACATACCATTCGGACGAATCCTTGCGGCTGGCGGGCGGCTTGGCATGTTTGACGGTTGAAAAATTGCGTTTGAGTTCGGCAACCAGCGCGCTGTCGGCACCGCCGGCAAAAACCTTCGCCACGAACGCGCCGCCGGGTTTCAGCACCCGGACCGCGAACTCGGTCGCAGCCTCGACCAGCGCCATCGTGCGCAGAGCGTCGGTCTGCGGATGACCGACGGTATTTGCCGCCATGTCGGAAAGGACAAGGTCGGGTAAGCCGCCAAGCGCCTCGATCAGGAAGTCGGGCGCGGCATCGGCCATGAAATCCATCTGGATCAGCTCGGCTCCGTCGATCGGGTCAACCGGCAGCAAGTCGATGCCGACGATCCGCGCTTTTGGGACCTGGCGCCGTACCACCTGCGTCCACCCTCCCGGTGCGACGCCGAGGTCGATGACCGCGCGCGCGCCCTTCAGAAAGCCGAAGCGTTCGTCGAGCTCGGTCAGCTTATAGGCCGCCCGGCTGCGAAAACCCTCGGCATGGGCGCGCTTCACATAGGGGTCGTTGAGCTGGCGGGCGAGCCAGCGATTGGATTGCGCCGTCCGGCCCCGTGCGGTCTTCACGCGGATGCGGCTTCCTGATCCGCCCCGGCTCATCGGCTGACCGTCGACATCAGCGAGCGGAGGATGCCCTCGCGGATGCCGCGATCGGCAACGCCGACGCGTTCGGCCGGCCAGAGGTCGAAAATCGCCTCGAGGATGGCACAGCCCGCCACCACCAGATCGGCACGCTCGCTCCCGATGCAGGGCAGACGTGCGCGCTCGGCGACCGACAGGGCGGCAAGAGTGCGGCTGATCGTCCGCATCTCATGGACCGGCACCAGCAGCCCGTCGACCGCGCGCCGATCATAGCTGGGGAGTTTCAAATACACGCTGGCAAGCGTCGTCACCGTCCCGCTCGTGCCCAGAAGGCGCAGCGGCTCGTCGCTGTCGGGAACATCGAGCGTGCCGAGCGCGGCGGCAACGCGCGCTTTCATCCGTTCATAGCACGCGATCCGTCCGGCACCGTCATCGCTCGGTGGTTCGGATTCGGCGAGCGAAACGACGCCCCATGGGATGCTGATCCAGTCGGAAATATGCGGCTCCGCTGTTTCGGTATCGAGCAGGACAAGTTCCGTCGACCCGCCGCCGATGTCGAAGATCATGGCCGGACCCCGCCCCGCCTCGAGCAGCGCGTGGCAGCCCGCGACGGCCAGTCGCGCCTCTTCACCGGGGTTGATGATGTCGAGCGCTATTCCCGTCTCCTGATAAACGCGATCAACGAATTCGCGTCCGTTTTCCGCGCGTCGGCACGCCTCCGTTGCCACCGCCCGCGACAGGTTGACCCCGCGGCGAACCAGCTTGTCGGCGCAGATAGTGAGCGCGGCAAGCGCGCGGTCGATCGCAGCGTCGCTCAGCCGCCCCGTTGTGCCCAGCCCCTCGCCCAGGCGCACCACCCGCGAAAACGCATCGACGATCGTAAATCCGTCATGCGCGGGACGTGCGATCAGCAGGCGGCAGTTGTTGGTCCCAAGGTCGAGCGCGGCAAAGGTTCGCCGGGGCTGCCAAATCCGGTCACTGTGTCGGCCCGCAACATCGGGCACGTCGAGATTGGCCATCAAATATTGCCTGCCAAATCGTTGCCAGTGAACCGACCGACAACACTTGGCGGGTGAAATACCCCAGAGCGCGAGGAGCGGCAACCCGCGCGCCGCAACGTTGACTTCGCGCCACTTCTTCGCCTAGTCGCGCTGTCGCACTGCCCCGTCGTCTAATGGTAAGACACCGGATTCTGATTCCGTTTATCGAGGTTCGAATCCTCGCGGGGCATCCAGCTTTTCAGCATTAGAGCGTCGCGCCTGAAATGTGAATCGAGGGATTCCTTTAGATGACGATGTGTGATTCACCGTGTTTGGAGGTGGATCATGGGCAAGAGCAGTTCCTCGGATTTGCGGGACCGGATTGTGGGAGAGATCGAGCGCGGC
>JBBRRC010000012.1:0-92347 GCA_038225385.1 Sphingomonadales bacterium
CCTGCGCAAAGCCGAAGCCAGAACCATCAATGACCTCTGGAAAGCCGTCGGGTCGATCTGCGACCTCTACTCCCCGGATGAATGCTGGAACTATCTCAAAGCCGCAGGCTATGTTGCAGATTAAACGCTCGACGCTCTAGAGAGCGGCACATCGTCGACGTAATAGCCGACGGTCGAAGCATCGATCGGACTGGCGGCAAGGCTTTCGATGCCGCGAATGTTGAAGCTCGATGTGCCGGTTCCGGTCGAGTAGCCACTGACGCCGGACAGCTTGTTGACGATATCCTGAAAGCTCGTCGCTGACAGCCGCTCGAGTTCGTCCCCCGAAATCGCCTGCACACTCTGCGGAATGTTCAGGATCGTGTCGCTGCGCTTGTTTGCGGTCACGATAATTTCATCGCCGCTCGGTGCCGACGCCTGCTGCGCCGCTGCCGGTGATACGGTCGTCAACGCCGCGATTGCGGTCGTCAGATACATCGCGGACCGTTTGCGGCGACCGGCCGGGTTCAAATTACCCATCATTTTTGTTCCTCCCCAGGATATAAATGATTTCATATTCATTTTATTTCATCTGGCAAGGGAGTGTAGTCGACGCCGGTACCGACGCCCGTGTCGAGACATGCGTGTCGCTCGCTGCCGTTGCTAGTGCAGCTTCAGCCGAGGTCGGATAATGGCGTTGACCTGACCCACGGCAATCAGGGCGAGACCGCGCAGCCAGCCGTGGATCGAGATCAAGTGCATCCGGTAGAGCGACGTGTAGACGAACCGGGCCAGCCGCCCTTCGATTGCCATCCGCCCGCCGACGAGATTGCCCATCAGGCTGCCGACGGTCGAAAAGCGGCTGAGTGAAACAAGCGAGCCATGATCGTGATAGACGAACGGCCGAAGCGGGCGCCCGGCCATCAGATGCACCAGATTTGTGAACACCGTGCTCGCCATCTGGTGTGCAGCCTGCGCGCGCGGCGGCACGGGTCGTTCCGCGCCTTCCAGAATGCAGGAGGCGCAGTCACCGATTGCGAAGATGCGGTCGTCGGTGGTCGACTGCAGGGTCGGCTTGACGATGACCTGGTTGGTGCGATTGGTTTCGAGACTGCCCAGCCCGCCCCGCACCGGCGCTCCTTTGACGCCGGCTGCCCACACTTTCAGATCGGCGTCGATGTTTTCGCCCGAGCCGAGCACGATCGATTCGGCCGTCGCCCCCACGACCGGCGTTCCCGTGATCACCCGCACGCCGAGAGCCTCGAGTTCGCGGTGCGCCGCATCCGCCAGTCGTTCGGGCAGGGCGGGCAGGATGCGCGGGCCGGCTTCGATCAGGGTGACCTGCAAACGCTGTTCGTCGAACACCTCCAGTCCGTAATGGCGTAGCGCGGACGCGGCATTGTAAAGTTCCGCCGCCAGCTCCACGCCGGTCGCACCGGCACCGACAATGGCAACGCGAACGTATTCGTCGCCATCGGGATTGGCGCTCATCGCGCGCGATACGCGAAGACAATGGTTCAGCAGGCGATCACGGAAACGGTCGGCCTGAGTGCGGTCGTCGAGGAACAGGCAATGGTCGCGAACCCCTGGCGTGCCGAAATCATTGGTGATCGATCCGGTTGCCAGCACCAGATAGTCGTAGCGGATCGTATGCGCGGCGATCAGCTCGCTGCCGTCTTCGTCCAGCAACGGCGCGATCCGGATCTTGCGGGCAGCCTCGTCGATGCCCTCGAACGTGCCGAAGAAATAGCGATATCCCCATCGGTGGCAGTGGCTGCGATACCCGACCTCATCGAGGTTGGCGTCGAGCGAGCCCGATGCGACCTCGTGCAGCAGCGGCTTCCAGATGTGCGTCCGATTGCGCTCGACCAGGATGATGTCGTGATGCTTTCGCCCATATCGGGCACCGAGGCGCGTCGCGAGCTCGAGCCCTCCTGCACCACCGCCTACAATGACAATCTGCGTCTTGCGTTCGCTCATTCGCCCCCCGGTTTCGTCGACTTGTGCCCCCGCGATGAGGCAGAGTGCAGCGGATGGCCCGAATGGGCAACCATGTTTGCGGCGGCGGCGCGACTACGCCGCCGGCATGGCCATCTGGTCACCCTGTCGCCCGGCAAACCGCGAGATCAGCCAGCTTCGGACCAGGCTGATCGCGGGATCGCCCAGATCTTCGGGCCGGAGCTTCAGGTAATAGCCAAAGCCATCGTGGATCAGACAGTCATAGGGCAGCACCAGGCGGCCCGAAGCAATTTCCGACGCGAACATGTCGACATCGGCCAGCGCGACGCCGTCGGCGTTCATCGCATAGCCCACCGCCAGCACTGCGGTATCGAAGGCCAGACCCCGGTCGACGTCGAGGTCGATTCGGCTCTGCCGCGCGAAAATGCTCCACAGCAGCCCGCGCGGTTCGCCCTCGAGCTTAAGGTGCAACAAGTCGTTTTCGGCGAGGAACTGATCGAGCGACTTGCCCGCGCTGCGCGCGGCGGTCTCGGGCGAACAGGCGGGCGCGACGCGGACCATCCACAGCAAATCCGTCACGCGGTCGTCGATGTGGGGCCGGTCGAAAACGATCGCCATATCGGTCTCGTTGCTCGGCAGTCCGGTGACACCAGAGCTCGAAATGTCGATACGGATATCGGGATGGTCGGCGTGGAAAGCCTGGATCATCGGCATCACCACCTGCTGGAGCAGCGACGGCGGGATATGAATGCGGATGGGACGGCTGGCGTTCGGATTGATGCAGATCGCATTCATCGTCTGCTCCAGCCGGTCGAACGACTTGCTGACTTCGGGCAACAGCGCCTTGCCGGCGGCGGTCAGGGCCAGCGTCTGGCCCGAACGGTCGAACAGCTTGTGACCGAGCAGTTCTTCCAGGCTGATGACATGGCGGCTGACTGCACTTTGCGAAACGTTCAGTGCCTGTGCGCCCGCGGTAAAGCTCAGTCGCTGACCGACGGCATCGAACGCCCGCAGCGCGTTCAAAGGGAGCCAGCGTCGATTGACCGGTAACGTGCGTGCTATGGCAATCCCCCGATCTTTGCGGTCCCGAGACCTATGCATAACAGCGTCTTTTCGGGGGATGCAACGCCGTCGAGAGCTGGCCGGCCGACCCAGCGCTCGCGCTTGTCAATGAAGCGTTCGGTGTCCGACCGCCTCGGCAGGCTGGTCACGCCTCGCTCGCCGCCGTGCACAACGCCAGCCAGAGCCAGGGGGCGAAACTCCGCCATACCTCCACGCGGAACAACTCGGGCTGCTGACGAAAGATGATCACCTCGACCGTTTCGTAGATCGTGCGCACCGCACGACCGGTCGCCAGCTTCTGGAGGTCGAGGGGGCAGCCGGCGGAGAGGACATCGATCGACCGCGGGCCCTCGATCGTAAAGCCTACCGAACGGTCGCTGATGTCGGTGATGCTGACGGGTTCCTGCGCCGGCGATTCGATGCTGCGCCCCGGGGGGCCGAGCACGAACAGCTCGTCGGGGCCCAGTCGCATCACCCCACCGATCGTTTCGCCGATCGCGGTTGGCACGCGCGTATCAAGGACCCTTTCGATCAGCGCGCTGTCACGCGACCGCACCGAATGGCGGCTGGCAGGACCCGCAACAGCAATCGTGACGCCCGGCGCCTCGAACGGCGCGCCCTCGACGGGTTCCAGCCGGGTGAGCGTGTCAGCCATCCAGCCGAACTCCGTCAGGATCGTAGAAGGTCGTGCCCGACACCGTGGCCCGGACGATCCGGCCAGGCATCGGAATATGGAGAGTTTCACCGGTGCGGTCCCGGCCACCCGCGACCAGCGCCAGCGCGACCGAGCGACCGAGCGTTTCGCTCCAGTAAGCGGATGTCACATGCCCGATCATCGTCATCGGCACCGGCTGGGCGGGGTCCGCAACGATCTGCGCCCCTTCGTCGAGCACGAACGCAGGGTCCTCGGTCAGCAATCCGACCAGTTGCTTGCGACCAGGCTGCACCATGTCCGGGCGGGCGAGCGAGCGCTTGCCGACGAAATCATGCTTCTTCTTGCCGACCGCCCAGCCGAGCCCGGCATCATCGGGCGTGACCGTGCCGTCGGTGTCCTGTCCGACGATGATGAAACCCTTCTCCGCGCGCAGGACGTGCATGGCCTCGGTGCCATAGGGCGTGATGCCGAACGGCGATCCGGCCAGCATGAGGCGTTCCCACAGGGCGCGACCATAGGCGGCAGGGACATTGATTTCGAAACCGAGTTCGCCGGTGAAGCTGACGCGGAACAGGCGGGTCTCGATACCGCAGATATGGCCACGGCGAATGGCCATGTGGGGGAACGCACCAGGAGACAGATCGATGTCATCGACAAGATCAGCGAGCACATCGCGCGCCCTTGGTCCCTGGAGGGCGATGACGGCCCATTGCTCGGTCGTGCTGGTCAGCCACACGTCAAGATCGGCCCATTCGGTCTGGAGATAGTCCTCCATCATGTTCAGGACGCGTGCGGCCCCTCCCGTCGTCGTTGTCAGGTGGAAGCGATCGGGCGCCAGACGCGCGGAGACGCCGTCGTCCGTGATGAAGCCATCCTCCTTGAGGAGAAGGCCATATCGGCAGCGGCCGGGTTCGAGCGCTTTCCACGGATTGGTGTACATGCGGTTGAGAAATTCCGCTGCATCGGGGCCGACGACTTCGATCTTGCCCAGTGTCGAGGCGTCGAAAATGCCAACAGCGGAGCGAACGGCGCGACACTCGCGGTTGACCGCCGTCAGCATGTCCTCGCCGCCCTGCGGAAAATACCGCGCGCGCCGCCACTGCGCCACCAGTTCGAAGACCGCGCCGTTTTCCTCCGCCCAACCGTCGATCGGTGTTTTGCGCAGCGGCTGAAACAGCGCGCCCTTCGCATGACCCGCGAGCGCGCCGAAGGTCTGCGGCGTATAGGGCGGGCGGAAGGTGGTGAGGCCGATTTCGGTCACTGGTTTCGACAACGCCCTGGATGCGATCTGCAACCCGTTGAGGTTGGACGTCTTGCCCTGGTCGGTCGCCATGCCATTGGTCGTGTAGCGTTTGATATGCTCGATCGACCGGAACCCTTCGCGGATCGCGAGTTTGATGTCCTTGGCGGTCACGTCGTTCTGAAAATCGACGAAAGCCTTGATCCGCGTCGCGTCCTTCGGCGTCGGCAGCATGTCGATATTGAGCCCGCTGCCGAAGTCCCAGTTCCCCGAGCACGCACCGACGCAGCGCACTTTCTCATTGGGCCGGTCGGGGACATAGGCCCCGAGATCGTCGCGCCAGGCAAGGCTGCCCTTGCTGTGCGACCAGAGATGGACGCTCGGCGTCCAGCCGCCCGCCATCAGCAGCGCATCGCAGACGAGCGATTCCTGCACGGACCCGTCGTTGCGCGCGACGGTGAGGCCACGGACGGCGTGACGGCCCTTCACACCGATAACGCTGTGACCGAGCATGACGCGGATGCCGAGCGTTTTGGCCTCTGCGATCAGCGCGTCGCCGACCGTCGCGCGCGCGTCGATGATGGCTGAAATCCCGACACCCGCGCGCGCCATCGCGAAGACGTCGCGCCAGCCGCTGTCGTGCGCGGCCATCAGCGCCACCGATTTGCCCGCCGCGACGCCGTAACGCAGCGCAAAGGTGCGCGCCGCCGACGCGAGCATGACGCCGGGCGTGTCGTTGCCGTCGAAGACCAGCGGGCGCTCGATCGCGCCCTGCGCAAGGACGACTTCGTCGGCCCGGATTCGCCAGAGCTTTTCGCGGGGACGGTTGCCGGGATCGGCGAGGTGGTCGGTCAGGCGTTCGACCGCGCCGATGAAATTGTCGTGATAGTAACCAAAGGCAGTGGTGCGCGTCAGAACCCGGATATTGGCGGCAGCGGCAAGATCGCCGACGCTGCGCTCGAGCCACGGCCACAGCGCCGGGTCGGACAGCGCGCCGCCGCCAAGCTCGTTCTGCTCGTCGATCAGGATGATCCGCTTGCCGGTCGCGCTTTCGGCCAGCGCCGCATCGATGCCGGCAGGTCCGCCGCCGACGATCAGCAGATCACAATGCGCGTAGACAGACGCATAATGATCGGGGTCTTCGTCGGTCGGCGCATTGCCCAGCCCCGCCATCCGCCGGATCGCCGGCTCGTAGACGCGTTCCCAGAACGACCGCGGCCACATGAAGGTCTTGTTGTAGAACCCGGCGGGCAGGAACATGCCGAGGCGGTCGTTGATCGCGCCGATGTCGGACTGCAGCGAGGGCCAGCGGTTCTGGCTTTCGGTGCTCATCCCGTCGTGGATTTCGGTTGTCGTGGCGCGCAAATTCGGCGTGAACCGGCCCGGCCCGCGGGTGACCGAAACCAGGGCATTGGGTTCCTCGTTCCCCGCCCCCAGGACCCCGCGCGGACGGTGATATTTGAACGAGCGACCGAATAGCATCACGCCGTTCGCAAGCAGCGCGGATGCCAGGGTGTCGCCCGCCACTCCCCCGAAAGTCCGTCCGTCGAAGCCGAAGCGAATGGGCTGCGCGCGATCGATGCGGCCGCCGGTCGGCAGACGAAACCCGCTCACGCGCGCGGCTCCCCTGCCCGGTACGTCGTTTCGAACTTGTCGGTGACGGTGTCGCGCACCGCGTTGAAGAACCGGCCACAGCCGTGGACGTGCCGCCAGCGCTCATGATGGCGTCCGCGCGGGTTGGCGCGGATGAACAGAAATGCTTCCCACTGCGTATCGCTCATCGTCGAGGGATCGGCAGGACGCGCGACATGCGCCTGCCCGCCATAAGCGAATTCGAGTTCGGGGCGGCGCTCATTGCAATAGGGGCAGTGGATCAACAGCATGTCAGTGCGCCACCGCCGCCGCCGCCGCCTCGTCGATCAGCCGGCCATTGCGGAACCGGTCGAGGTTGAAGGGCGCGTTGATGCGGTGCGGCTCGTCGTGCGCGATCGTGTAGGCAAGCAGGTCGGCCGCGCCCGGCGTCGCCTTGAACCCGCCGGTGCCCCAGCCGCAATTGACATACAGCCCCTTGACCGGCGTCTTGCCGAGGATCGGCGAACGGTCGGGCGTGACGTCGACGATGCCGCCCCAGGTGCGCAGCATCCGCATCCGGCGGAAGATCGGAAAGATCTCGCAGATCGCCGCCAGCGTATGCTCGACGATGTGGAGCGCGCCCCGCTGCGAATAGCTGACATATTGGTCGGTGCCGGCCCCGATGACCAGTTCGCCTTTGTCCGACTGGCTCATATAGGCGTGGACGGTGTTCGACATGACGACGCAGGGAAATACCGGCTTGATCGGTTCGGACACGAGTGCCTGCAGCGGATAGCTTTCGAGCGGGAAATCGAGTCCAGCCATCTGCATGATCACCGACGAATGACCGGCGGCGGAGACGCCGACGCGTTTCGACGCGATAAAGCCGCGTTCGGTCTCCACGCCCTCGACAGCCCCATCGTGCCCGCGTCTGATGCCGGTGACCGCGCAATTCTGAATGATGTCGACGCCCAGCGCCGCCGCCGCGCGGGCATAGCCCCAGGCGACAGTGTCGTGTCGCGCAGTGCCGCCGCGCCGCTGCAGCGCGGCACCCAGTACCGGATGGCGTGCGGCGGGATCGATGCTGAGCGGCGGGCAATAGGCCTTCGCTTCGTCGGCGCTCAGCCATTCATTGTCCACGCCGTTCAGCCGGTTGGCGTGAATGTGCCGCTTGAAGCTTTGCACATCGTGGACGTTGTGCGCGAGCATCATCACGCCGCGCTTTGAATACATGGTGTTGTAGTTCAGTTCCTGGCTGAGCCCGTCCCACAGCTTGACCGAGTGATCGTAGAGATGCGCGCTTTCGTCATAGAGATAGTTGGAGCGGATGATCGTCGTGTTGCGGCCCGTGTTGCCCCCGCCCAGCCAGCCCTTTTCGATGACCGCGACGTTGGTGATCCCGTATTTCCGCGCCAAATAATAGGCCGCGCCCAGCCCGTGCCCGCCCGCGCCGACGATGATGGCATCATAGGCGGGCTTGGGCGCCGCGTCGGGCCATTGCTCGGGCCATGACTGGTGCCCGCCGAGCGCCTTGGCAAACAGGCTGAAAGCGCTGAAACGGGTCATGCGGTGGTGGTCGCCAGCGCCGCGCGCGAACGATCGACGTAGAAATTTTTGAAGTCCTCAACCAGTTTTTCCTCCACCGCATAGGGTCCCTGGACATAACCGTCGGTCGCGATCCCCAGGTGGTTGATCGCGGAAAAATGCCCGTCCTGAGTGTTGGTCGTGCGCCACAGTTTCGCGAGATTGTCGGGATCATAGTCGATGCCCGCGACCGCATCCTCATGCACCAGCCAGCTGGTCCGCAGCCGCGTCCGGTTCGCGGCAACCGGGGTCAGCGAGAAAGTGACGACATGGTCGCAGCAGAAATGATGCCAGCTGTTGGGCTGGGTCCAGATCGACAGGCTCGAGGATTCGGGCGCCGCAAACGGACCGATCAGCTTGTTGCAGGCAAGTCTGCCGTCCATCGACTGCGTCACCGCCCCATTGGCGAGGGGCAGGCGCGCGATGCGGTGCCACCAGCCGTCGGGAAACTCGATGAGGTCACGAAAGATGCCGAGGGCCTGCCACTCTGCTCGCTTGGCCGCGACCACCGCATCGAACACTTGGTCGTCGATGACGTCGTTTTCGCCATCCTCGGGCAGTCCCTTGCCGAAGCCGTAGGTGCCGAGCACATTGATCAGTTCGGGATGGCCCGCGTCGCAATGATAGCATTCGCGATTATTCTCCATCACCAGTTTCCAGTTGGCATCCTCGATATAATCGTCCTGGACCGCGACTTTCAGGTGATCGAGGTCGTAGATCGCGATCTGATCGGTGATGTCCGCCTTTACCCGGTCGATCGGCGGTGGCGTGTCGGAGAGGCAGACGAAGAGCAGGCCGCCGATGTTCTCGATCGCGACCGGTGACAGGCTGTGATCCTTCTTGTCGAAATCGGGTCCCATGTTCCGCGCGGCGAGCAGCACACCGTCGAGGCCGTAGGTCCATTGGTGATAGGGGCACATAAGGCGCGGCGCGCGGCCGCGCTGGTCGAGACAGATGCGCGCCCCGCGATGACGGCAGCTGTTCCAGAAGGCGCGTACATCGCCGTCGCGTCCGCGGACGATAATCACCGAATTGCCGGCAAGGTCGAAGACGAAGAAGTCGCCCGGATGCTTCACATGGGCGACGGTGCAGGCGTAGAGCCACACCGATTTCAGCATGACCTGCGTGTCGAAGGCGAAGGCATCTTCGCCGACATACAGCTCGCGCGGCAGCGTGTGGCCCGCACGGTCCCGGGCCAGCAGCGTGGCGATGTGGTTTCGGTCGGACATCGCTAGCCCCTCAGTGCCGTATTGTCGGGGTCGAAGGGTGAATCAGGGATCAGGGTCGCGCGGTGGCGCTTGCCGAGGATCTCGATCTCGAACGCGGCGTCAGGGACCGCCAGGGCCGGCTCGATCATCGCCAGCGCGAGCGATTTGCCGACCCGCCAGCCATAGCCGCCGGAGGTAACGCGGCCGACAATCCGATCGTTCTGCCAGATCGCCTCCGAGCCACGCGCATCTGCGTCGGTGACGTCGTGGACTTCGAGCGTGACGAATTTGTTGGCGGTGCCGCGCTCGCGCCAGGCGAGTAAGGCGTCGCGGCCGTGGAAGGTCTGCTTCTTCAGACTGACGAAACGCTCCAGCCCGCTTTCGAAGGCCGAATATTCGACCGACAGCTCGCGCGGGATGAGCTTGTAGCTTTTTTCCAGCCGCATCGAATCCATCGCACGGATGCCGAAGGGTTTGATGTGGAAGTCGGCACCTGCTGCCATCAGGCGATCGAAAATGTAATTCTGCATCTCGATCGGATGATGGATTTCCCAGCCGAGCTCGCCGATGAAATTGACGCGCAGCGCGTCGACGGGGGCCGCGCCGATGCTGATGCGGCGGCCGGTCAGCCAGGGGAAGGCGTCGTTGGACAGGTCCGCGTCGGTCAGTTTGGCCAGCACGTCGCGCGCGCGCGGTCCGGCGAGGACGAGGACGCCCATCGCCGTCGTCAGCCGCTCAAAAACGACCGAGCCGTCGCCCGGCATCGCCTTTTTGAGATAATCATGATCGTGACGCTCGAAGGCGCCCGCCGAGACGAGGTAGAAACGCTGCGGCCCCGCCTTGTAGACGGTGAATTCCGACCGCACGCCGCCGCGTGAGGTAAGCAGGTAGGACAGCGACACGCGACCGACCTTTTTGGGGACGGCATTGGTCAGCAGCTGGTCGAGCCAGCCCTCGGCACCGGGGCCGGAGATCGCGCATTTGGCAAAGGCGCTCATGTCCTGAAGGCCGACATGCGCCGTTACATGGTGGCATTCGTTGCCGACGTGATCGAAATAGTTCGACCGACGGAACGACCATTTCTCGCGCACAGGCGTATCGTCGCCAGTGACGGGATGATTGTGGTTCAGCAGGACGTCGGGGCGGTCGAGGTCGGCGTCGGTCAGCGCATAGCCCGCGGGCGCGAACCAGTTGGGGCGTTCCCAGCCGAAGACGCTGCCGAAAACCGCGCCCAGGTTCTTCATCCGGTCATAGCAGGGGGTACGGCGCAGCCCGCGCGCCGCTTCACGCTCCTCATCGGGATAATGTACGGTGAAGACCTTGGCATAGGCCTCCTCGTTCTTTTCGCGCAGAAATCCGCGGTCGGCATAGTCGCCGAAGCGACACGGATCGACGCCCATCATGTCGATCGTCGGTTCGCCATCGACGATCCAGTGGGCGAGTTGCCAGCCTGCGCCGCCAGCCGCCGTGATGCCGAAACTGTGACCTTCGTTCAGCCAGAAGTTCTTCAGCCCCCAGGCCGGTCCGACGATCGGCGACCCGTCGGGCGTATAGGCAATGGCACCGTTATACACCTTCTTGATGCCAACCTCGCCGAATGCCGGCACGCGGTGCATTGCCGCAAGGATATAGGGTTCCAGCCGCTCGAGCGCGTCGGGAAACAGCTCATACTCGCTGTTGGCGGCGGGGCCGTCGACGTAGCAGGCGGGTGCGCCGATTTCATAAGGGCCGAGCAACAATCCGCCCGCTTCCTCGCGCATGTAATAGCTCGCGTCGGATTCGCGCAGCACGCCCATCTCCGGGAGCCCCGCCGCGCGACGCGCCATGATTGCGGGATGCTGTTCGGTGACGACATACTGGTGCTCGACGGGCATGACGGGGACGTCGAGGCCCACCATCGCGCCGGTCGCCCGCGCGAAATTGCCCGAACAGGAAATGACGTGCTCGCAGACGATATCGCCCCGGTCGGTCGAGACCAGCCATTCGCCATTCGACTGCTGAGCGATTGCCGTGACGACCGTATTACGCTCGATCGTGGCGCCGCGCAGGCGGGCACCCTTGGCAAACGCCTGGGACAGATCGGCGGGCTGGATATAGCCATCATCGGGATGCTGGATCGCGCCGAGGACGCCGTCGGTATTGCACAGCGGCCAGATCGCCTTGAGCTCATCCGGCGACAGGAAGTTGACATCGACGCCGATCGTGCGGGCGACACCGGCATAGTAACGATATTCGTCCATGCGGTCCGCCGTCGTCGCGAGCCGGATGTTCGTCACCCGCGAAAAGCCTACGTTGAGGCCGGTTTCCGCCTCGAGCGACGGATAGAGTCCCACCGAATATTGGTGAAGCTTGCCCACCGAATAGCTCAGGTTGAACAGTGGCAGCAGCCCGGCTGCATGCCAGGTGGAGCCCGACGTCAGTTCCTTGCGCTCGATCAGGACGACGTCGGACCAGCCAAGTTTTGCCAGGTGATACAGCGTGCTGAGGCCGACGACACCGCCCCCGATCACTACTGCACGCGCGGTCGTCTGCATGTCGCTTTCCCCGTGTCGATGGCCCCGACCTATGGCATCGCTGGTCAAGGGAGCAATTCAATCACGGTATATCGATATTTCTAATGATGAACTTCAGCAAAACTGCATTCAGCGTGGCGCGCCGGGAAGGACGGCGACAGCGCCGGCAATCACGATGACCGCGGCAAATGCCGCCAGCGCCAGATAGGGCAGGATGCCGGCGCGCGGGGTGACGCTTCGTTCATAGCTTTCGTAGCCGCCCTCGCCTTTCGCAACGGGAAATTTGCCGCGGTCCTGAATGTAATGGCGGTAGAAAAACACCGGCACGATGAGTGCCGCGGCGGCAAGCCCGTTGCGCAGCGTTCCATCGCCCCAGACGTTGGCGCCCGCGCCCATGAAGGCGATGTTGACGAAGCCGAAGGCGGCGGCGAGCGCCAGCAGCCAGGTGGGGCAGCGATAGGGTCTTTCCCAGTCGCCGCGGTCGATACGGTGAATCCAGCCCGATTGCAGATTGAGGAAGTTGAAAATGAAATAACAGACGTTCGAGATCATCAGCACCGCGAAATAGTCCGACGCCAGCAGCAGGATCAGGTTGAAGCCGAGGTCGGTCCACATTGCGGCGGTAGGTGCACCGTGGCGATTGACGCGCGAGAGGTAGCGCGGGAACCAGCCATCGACCGATGCCTGATAAAGTGTGCGCGAGGATCCCATCATCGAGGTCATCACGATCAGCAGCAGCGACAGGATGAGCGTTGCCACAAAGACATTCGTCACGATCACGCCGCCGTTGACGATCCGCGCGAGCGCCAGGGCTACCCCCGACCCGTCGTAGATTTTGGGATCGAGCAGCGCGTCCAGCCCGAGCGATGCCTGAAAGGCAAGCGGGACGAGCGTGAAGATGACGATGCACAAGATGCCCGCCGACAGGATCGCCTTGAACGTGTCGCGCTTTGGATCCTTGAACTCTCGCGTGTAGCAGACCGCGGTTTCGAAGCCGTAGGTCGACCAGCCCGCCCCGAACATCGCGCCGGCGAGCAGGGTCAGGCCGAGGGCGTTCCACGACCCAAAGGACACGTGCCCGGTGGCGTCGCGGACGATCGGGAGCAGGGGGAAGAGATGGTTCGACGGCAGGTCGCCGGTAATGATCGGCACCAGGCCCACCAGAATCAGTGGCGACAGGCAGACGAGGCCCAGAATGCGCTGGGCCGCAGCGGCGCGGGCAACCCCGTGATGCTGGAGGACGAAGGTCAGGAGCAGAAACCCCGCGGCAATGACCGATACCATGTTGACGCGCAGGTGCAGTCCGGAGCGGATAAAGCCCAGGTCGAGGAGATTGATCTTCCACAGGTTGATGGCGGCGTCGGGGGGAAACAGGCTCGCCATGACATAGCCTGCGCCGAGGCTGGTGCCGAGCGCCAGCACCGGCGACCAGGCAAGCCAGTTGCACCACACCGACACCGGCGCGATGAACTTGCCGTAGGGCAGCCACGCCGCCGCGCCGTAGACCGAAGCGCCGCCCGACTTATGCGGGTACAACCCGGCGATCTCCGCATAGACGAACGATTGCACGAACCCCATCAGGATCGATGCCATCCACACGACCCATGACGGCTGGCCGATGATCGTGGCGATGCCGCCCATCGTCAGCAACACGCCGGCCGGCACGCCGCTCGACGCCCAGAACGCATCCACCCACGTCAGTTGCCGCTGGAGCCCGTGCGGGGCCGCCTCGCTCATTCGCCGCCGAAGCGCAGCTTGGCCGAAATGCCCCAGGTGCGCGGCTTGGCATAGACGCCGAGCGAATCGCCCCAGAACAGCGATCCGTCAAAGGCGTAGCTGCGATAGGCGCGCTCGAAGACGTTGTTCACGAACGCGGCGATATCGAGCTTCCCGCCCGCCGGCGAAAATCCGATCCGGATATTTTCGACGTGATAGGCCGGCTCGCGCTCGACGGGCGCGCACATCACCGTAAAGCAGGTCTTGCCCTGGTAGAGCGCATCGGCCTGGAGCGACGCGCGCCCGCCGGCCAGCGCGAACTCGTAGCGGACGAGAGCATTTCCCGAAAAGCCGGGAGCCTGTGGCAAGTCGTGCGTCACGACCGTGGCGCCATCGGGCAGCAGGACGTTGTCTACTTCCGAATCCTGCAGTGCGCCGCTCAACTGCACGGTCAGGCCGCGCAGCGGGTGGCTGGTCAGGTCGGCCTCGATCCCCTTGATCTTGGCGGGCAGATTGCGGACGACCTGGGTCGCGAACACCTGAACATAGGCCTGGTAGTTCTGATAGTCGTAATAGAAGGCGGCGAGGTTCAGCTGCGTCGCGCGACCGATCTTCGTCTTCAACCCGATTTCATAATCGTTGAGCGTTTCGGGCCGGTAGGGGATGTTGTTGAGCGTATCGACGATCTGCGACGGGAACGGGGTGCCAGTCGAGAAGGTAAAGCCGCCCGATTTGCTGCCCCGGTTGTAGCTGGCGTAGATCAGCGTGTCGGGCGACGGTTTATAGTCGATCTCGGCGCGCGCCGTGACGCCGCTGTAGCTTGGACTTGCCGCTGCTGCCGTCACCGTGATCAGGGCGGGGTCGGCGGTACCGGTGGGATCGATGAAGCTGATTCCGCCGCGGCCGAAATTGACGGTCAGCCCCGAAATCGATTCGACGCCGCGATAGTCGCCGACCTTGTGATCGTGCCAGTAGCGCAGGCCGCCGATCAGCTTGATCCGGTCGGTGACCTTCAGCTCGTCCTGCGCGAAGAACGCATAGCTTTCGGTGCGCTGGGTAAAGGCGACGTCGGGATCATATTGGTCGAACGGCGTGGCGTATTTCGCCTTGTACTTGCCGTCGATGATCATGCCAAAGGCACCGACGACGAGATAGTTTTGTCCGAACGACGTCGAGGCGCGCAGTTCCTGGGTATATTGATCGGTATTGGCGTCCTGGAAGAAGATGGTGCCCGACGCGTAGCAGGTGACGGCTTGCGCCGGCGCCGCACAGGGTCCGGTCGTATATGGATCGAGCGCGACGCCCGGCTGATAGGGAAGCTCCGGGTCGCCGTCGCCGCCCTCGATGTAGAATTTCTTGAGATGCTGGTAGTCAGTGATCGAGACGAGGTCGACCGCACCGAGCTTGGCATCGAGCCGGAGTGTCGCTGCAAACTGCTTGCGATCGACATAGGCTGGATTGGTGCCCGCCGTCTTCCAGGGGTCGCCGCCCTGTGACGGGGTGATCGCGGGGTTGGTGTAGCCGTTGCCGACCGATCCGGGCGTGCCGTTGTTATAGCCCGACCAGTAGTCGCACACCTGATTTGCGGCGAGGAATTCGCCCTGGAACTGGGCATTGGGGCAGGCAGGGGCAAGCGTGTAGATGCCCGCCTGACGTTCCTTGTCGGCCTCGGCATAGCGGACAGTCAGCCGCGCCTTGAAATCGGTCGACGGATCGAATTCGGCAATGCCGCGCAGTGCCCAGTGGTTGTTGGCGCCGCGATCGGGCTGGCCAGGCGTAATGTTCCGGATATAGCCATCGTCCCGGTCGTAGATGCCAGAGACGCGAACCTTCAGCTGGTTCGACAAGGGGCCGGAGAGCGCGCCCTCGACGATCGTCTGGTTGTAGCGGCCAGAGGTCCCGCTGATATAGCCGCCGAAACTGTCGGTCGGCTGGTTCGATATGAACTGGACCGCGCCGCCGGTGGCATTACGCCCGAACAATGTCCCTTGCGGTCCGCGCAGCGCCTCGACCCGGGCAAGGTCGAAGATGGGAAAGCTCGCCGTCGTGATCGAACTGGCATAGCTGTCGTCCTGATAGACAGCGACCGGCGGTTCTTGCTGATCGCCATAATCATTCTGCGACACGCCGCGGATGTTGAAGACGACCTGTGACGACGAATAGGCGTTGAACTTGAGATTGGGGATCGCCCGCACGATGTCGGTCGCGTTGGTGATATTGAGGTTCTGCAATTGCGCCGCGCTGAGCACGGTGACCGCGATGCCGACGTCCTGAAGCCGCTGTTCGCGACGCTGGGCGGTGACCACGATATCGGCGGGGACATCGCCGGGCTGGGCGGCGGGCCCGGCCGCAACTTCCTGCGCCGAGGCGGAAACGGGGAGTGCGGCACCGAGCAGCGCGGTAACAAGGGCGATGCGCGACGCCGACAGTCGCACGCTTCTCAAATGCAAAGACATCTGCATGATCAACCCCCTTTGGAAAACCTGCCGTTTCGGCTCGATTGGCTTCAGGATGCAGCAATCGCGTCGGGCCGACAAGGCGATAGGGTGTCGTGAAGGCCCGCCCGAGCCGGGAGATATCTCCATCATAATTAACGGTTTTTTCGCCGGCGTGGAAATGTGCCTCCATATAATAGATATTAATAATGTAACCCAGAAATACTTATGTTAGGAATGGCCTTTGTCGCTCGGTTGACCGCAGCGCGGCGGAACGCCCAGATCGGACAAGTGACGACCCTGCGAGCACCCATATTATGATCGAAACGACCTTCGACACGATCAATCCCGCCACCGGCGATGTGCTTGCCACGCTGAAGATTGACGGTGCGGCTGAGGTCGATGCGGCCGTTGACCGTGCGCGAGCGGCGCAGCGCGATTGGGCGGCCCGTCCGGGCGTGGAGCGCGGACGCGTTCTGCAGAAGGCGGCAGCGCTGCTGGTCCAGCGCAATGAGGATCTGGCGCGGCTGGAGACGCGCGATACCGGCAAGCCGATCCAGGAAACGATCGCGGTCGATGTCCTGTCGGGTGCCGACTGCATTGACTATTACGGCGGCCTCGCCCGGACGATCGCGGGCGAACACATTGATTTCGGTCCCGTGGCCTTCGGGTACACGCGGCGCGAGCCACTTGGCGTGGTCGC
This sequence comes from Sphingomonadales bacterium, assembly GCA_038225385.1. GTDB lineage: Bacteria > Pseudomonadota > Alphaproteobacteria > Sphingomonadales > Sphingomonadaceae > Sphingomonas_O. The sequence goes on from JBBRRC010000012.1 coordinate 16,627, forward strand.
GGGGATCGGCGCATGGAACTATCCGCTGCAGATTGCCTGCTGGAAGTCGGCGCCCGCTCTCGCCTGCGGCAATGCCATGATATTCAAGCCCGCGGAACTGACGCCGCTGACCGCGATCGAACTGGAAAAAATCTATCTTGAAGCCGGGCTGCCGGAAGGATTGTTTCAGGTGGTCCAGGGTAAGGCGGACACCGGGCGGCTGCTGAGCCTGCATCCCGGCATTGCCAAGGTGTCGCTGACCGGTGAGGTCGGCACCGGCAAGAAAGTCATGGTCGATGCGGCGGGAACGCTGAAGCAGGTGACGCTCGAACTCGGCGGAAAATCGGCGCTGATCGTCTTTGCCGACGCCGATCTCGACCAGGCAGTTTCGGGTGCACTGCTCGCCAACTTCTATTCGGCTGGCGAGGTGTGCACCAACGGCACCCGCGTGTTCGTCCACCGCGCCGTACGCGCCCCCTTTCTGGAGAAGCTGAAAGCGCGGACCGAAGCCATGGTCATCGGCGATCCACTGGACCCTGCCACGCACGTCGGCGCGCTGATTTCCGTCGCGCACATGGACAAGGTGCTGGGTTATATTGCGGCGGGCCAGGCCGAGGGCGCGACCCTGCTCGCCGGCGGCCGCCGCATCGTCGAGGGCGCGATGGCGAAGGGCAATTTCGTCGAGCCGACGATTTTCACGGCCTGCCGCGACGACATGCGCATCGTGCGTGAAGAGATTTTCGGTCCCGTCATGGCGGTGCTTGATTTTGATGATGAGGATGAAGTCGTCGCCCGCGCCAATGATACCGTGTTCGGGCTGGCGGCGGGGATATTCACCAGCGACCTGACGCGCGCCCACCGGGTCATCGCTGCGCTCGATGCGGGAACCTGCTGGGTCAATACGTACAATATCACGCCGATCGAGCTGCCGTTCGGGGGTAACAAGCAGTCCGGGCTGGGGCGCGAGAACGGCCATGCCGCAATCGACCATTATACCAGCCTCAAAAGTGTCTATGTCGCGATGGGGCCGATCGATGCTCCCTATTGACGGTGCCGCCTTCGACTATGTGATCGTGGGGGCAGGGTCGGCCGGGTGCGTGCTTGCCGACCGGCTGAGCGCCGACGGCAGGCATTCGGTGCTTGTCCTTGAATATGGGGGGTCGGACCGGTCGGTGTTCATCCAGATGCCGAGTGCGCTCGCCATTCCCATGAACACCAGCAAATATAATTGGCAATATGAGAGCGAACCCGAGCCGCATCTGGGCGGGCGGCGGCTGCATACGCCGCGGGGGAAGGGGCTCGGCGGGTCTTCGTCGATCAATGGCCTCGTCTATATCCGCGGCAACCCGCTGGATTTCGAACGCTGGCAGGAAGAGGGCGCACGCGGCTGGGGGTATGCGAACGTGCTTCCCTATTTCAAGCGTGCCGAGCGGCGCGCGGAGGGCGGCAATGACTATCGCGGCGGTGACGGTCCGCTCGACACGACCTATGGCCGGCTGAAAAATCCGCTTTATCAGGCATGGATCGATGCGGCGGCGCAAGCCGGCTATCCGCTGAGCGAGGACGTCAACGGCGCGCAGCAAGAGGGCTTCGGGCGGATGGACATGACCGTCCGCGACGGTGCCCGGTGCAGCGCGGCCAAGGCATACCTGCGCCCGGCGATGAAACGCCCGAACGTCACCGTAGTCACCCATGCGCTGGCGACCCGCGTGGTGCTTGACGGGGCGGTAGCGACCGGTGTCGAATATCGTCGCGGCGGCGAGACGCGCATTGTCCGCGCGAACCGCGAGGTCATCCTGTCAGGCGGACCGATCAATACGCCGCAGCTGCTGATGCTGTCGGGTATCGGCCCGGCTGCCGCGTTGAAGGATCACGGCATTGCCGTCATCGCCGACCGCGCCGGGGTCGGTGCGAACCTTCAGGATCACCTCGAATTCTATTTTCAGATGGCGTGCACTCAACCGGTCACACTCTATCCGGCCATGAACTGGCTGGCCAAGGGTTGGATCGGTGCGCGCTGGCTGATGCGTCGTGATGGTCTCGGCGCAACCAATCATTTCGAAAGCTGCGGCTTCATCCGCAGCCGGGCCGGGATACGCTATCCCGATATCCAGTATCATTTTTTTCCGCTGGCGGTCAGCTATGACGGCAACAGTATGGCGAGGGAGCATGGCTTTCAGGCGCACGTCGGGCCGATGCGGTCGAAAAGCCGGGGGAGTGTAACGCTGCGCTCGGCCGACCCGCACGACAAACCGGTGATCCGGTTCAACTATATGAGCCATCCCGACGACTGGGCAGAGATGCGCGCCTGCGTCCGCCTGACCCGCGAGATCTTTCAGCAGCCCGCCTTTGCTCCGTTTCGTGGCAGGGAAATCGCGCCTGGTGCCGAGGTAACCAGTGACGAGGCGATCGACGCCTTCATCGCGGCCAAGGTCGAGAGTGCCTATCATCCCTCATGCACCTGCCGGATGGGGACGACCGACAACCCTTTGGCGGTCGTCGATGCCGACCTGCGCGTGATCGGCGTCGAACGGCTGCGCGTCGTCGATTCATCCGTGATGCCGTCGGTGACGACCGGCAACCTCAACGCCCCGACGATCATGATCGGCGAGAAGGGCGCCGACCATATTCTCGGCAAGCCGTTGCTCGCCGCATCGAATGCTCCCTTCTATGTGGCGCCGAACTGGGAAACGGCACAGCGGTGACATTCCCCCACGACCCCGGTTTGTGGCGACGGCGGCCGGGCGCATTGATAGGCGCGGGCGTTACGACTAGCGTTTCGTATCTGCGGCTGAGGGACAACCCGAGACATTGAACCTGCCTCCCGAATTCGATCTCCACGCGCTCGACGTGTTCGTGATGACGGTCGAGCTCGGCGGCATGTCGCAGTGCGCCGCGCATATGCAGATAACCCAGTCCGCCGTGTCGCAGACCATCGCCAAACTGGAGGCGGGCATCGGTGCTTCGCTGTTCGACCGTACCATGCGGCCATTGGGCCTGACGACGAGCGGCAAATCACTGTTCGAACGGGGTCAGCGTCTTACCGCCCAGGCGCGGTCGGTTTATGACGAGGTTCGTGAAGGGGCCAACCTGCCGATCGCCAGCATTACCGTCGCGATGTCGTTCAGCCTCGCGAACCAGCTCACCGCCCCCATCCTGAACCGGCTCGGCAACCGTGCGGACCGGTGGAATATCCGGTCGGGTATTTCGCAGGAGCATCACGGGGAATTTCTGGCCCGCGATATCGACATGCTCGTGACCGGCAGCTTCAACCTTGAACACCGCGACAATGTCGAGCTTTTCCCGGTGTTCGAGGAAAGCTTCGTGCTCGCGCTGCCGGGAGATCATGGCGGACCGGTCGGCCTTCATGATTTTCCGCCCGATCTGCCCTTCATCCGGTTCAGCCGTCTCTCTGGCATGGGCCAGCAGATCGAGCGGCAGATCGTGCGCATGAAGCTGAAATTGCCGCATTGCGTCGAAGTCGATTCTGCGCACCAACAGATCGCGGCGGTGGCCTCGGGGTTCGGCTGGACCATCACATCACCGGTCTGCCTCGCCGCCGAACCCGGACTGCTTTCCCAGCTCAGGCTCGAACCCATGCCGCGCGGGCGTTTTGCGCGGCAGGTTCAGGTGGTGGCGCGTGGCAACGAACTCGGCGACATTCCCCTGCGTACGGCCGAGCTCGCGACACATGTCCTGCGCGCGACGACCTTTCCGCCGCTGATCGCGGACTATCCGTGGCTGGAAGAGCAGCTGGTCTGGCCTCAGGCGATGTCCGTGCACCGATAAGGGGGCCTTGAAGGCTCGTTTTCGCCTTAGCCCGCTTTCGCCTTAACCCGGCTTCGCCGCGCATCGCGCAATATGTCTTCCATCTGGAAGAGCAGCGCGCGTCCTTCGTCGGTCTTGCCATTGGTATCGTCCTGATCTGCGGCGAACAAGGCCGCGCTCGCCCATGCGCGAAGCGGCAGGGCCGATCTTGTCCTGCGGCTCCAGCGCAATCCCCTGCGCCTGCAAACTGCGGTGATCGACGCGCGCATCGATGTCGAGTTCGGCCAGCCGCTCATTGACATGCTCGGCCCAGCGCTCGCGCCATTGCTCGACCAGTTCGGTCTTGTTCCAGTCGCGCACCTTTACGCCAAAACCGTCTTTGCCGACTTCGCGCATGGTTAGCATGACATGGGCGTGGGGCTTGGCCTGGCCGTCCGCGCCAATATCCCAGTGGACATTGAGGTCGGCGATCATGCCCTTTTCGACGAACTCGGTCTGGACGAATTCGCGGGCCAGCTCGATGCCCTGTTCCTTGCTCAGCTCGCGCGGAATGGCGAATTCGACCTCGCGGGAAAGCTGCGCGTCCTTGCGCTTCTCGGCGGCCTCGACTGCGTTCCACAGCTTTTCACGGTCGGCGAATTCTGCGGGCGCGTCTTCCGGCAGCATCACTTCGGAATGAACGACCCCGTCCTTGTTGGTGAAATCATGGTCACGGTCGAGCCGTTCGTCGTGCAGCCGTTCGGCTCCGCGATAGGCCGCTGCGGCCACGGCGCTGCGCCCGCTGGAACGGCTGATGACTTTAACCGAGAGGTGGAAGAGTGCCATGACGGCAAGGCGCGCAAGCGTGGCGAAGGAACTGAACGCCAACCGGGCGGCACTCTCCCGCTTGAAGGCGGCGCGGCATCGGCTTGAGGCAACAATGGCCCGCACCGACATGCGCGAATGGCAGGTCCAGCGCCGGACACGCACGCGACAATTGATCGAGCTAGGCGGCCTCGTTGTGAAGGCCGGGCTGGTCGAACTCACCGACGATGATCGCGCCACGCTCTACGGCGCATTCCTCACCGTCGCAGCAAAGCTGCACGGCGAGGAACGTGAGCAGGCGCTGGTATTGTGGAAGCGAAAAGGCAAGCGGGCGTTTGAAATGGAGAAATAGCGAAAAGTTAACGACGGAAAAGAGGCGCGTTTTTCGAACACTACCAAACGGCTTGCTGTGGAATGGGCCGCCTCTATATGCCGGTAAGCCTATCAACCGAAAGCGCTCGAATGGCCGGTCCGAATCCTAAAAAGCAAAAGCGGGGCCGCCATGCATTGGCAACACTGTTTTTGGATTCGAAAAACTCCTCGGTGATTCACTATTCGTGTGAGAGCTTTTATGATCGCCCCGAAGGTGCCTCGCCACGCATTACGTCAATCGCGGTCCGCAATCTAGACACTGGTCAGACCTCGTCTTTCTCGATTCATCAAGTCGCAGAACGAAAAAACGTGGTTCCAGGTGACATCGCCGGAAGCTATGATCGACTTGAACGGCAGATGCTTGACGAGTTTTATGCGCACATTGGGCAGTATCGAGGGTCAAGCTACATCCACTGGAACATGCGCGATATCAACTACGGTTTTGCGGCTATTGAACATCGATATAGGGTGCTTGGCGGTGATCCCTTGGTTGTCGAAGATTCCAAAAAATTCGATCTCGCAAGACTGATGATCGATATCTACGGGCTTGGTTATACGGGGCACCCGAGGCTTGAAACGATCATGGCGCAGAATTGCATCAAGCCGCTCGATTTCATGACTGGTAAGCAAGAGGCAGATGCCTTCGATAGTGGGGACTATGTTGGATTGCACCGCTCCACACTTCGAAAAGTCGATGTCATCGCGAATCTCGCTGAACGAGCACACCACCGGCATCTTAAAACGCATACTACTTGGTGGGAGATGCACGGAGGAACCTTTCGCAGTCTGATCGATTGGGCTGGCGACAACAAGGTAATCGCGCTTATTGCTGGCGTTGCGAGCATCGTTGGATTGGTAATCGCAATCTATACGCTAAAATGACCTGCCGCGTCCCGGTGCCGTCTGAAATCCGTAATTACTCGTTCACGAAAACAGCACCTTCTCAAGCGTATCGGCCAGTTCTCGCCGTTTGTTGGCGGGAAGCCGGTCCAGATTGCGCTGCTTCCACAGGACAGCGGGTAAATGTTGGGCATTCGGTATCCCGAGAAGCTCCCAGTCTGGCTCCCCGCGCTTGAAACCCACAAGAAATTGTCGATGAGCGTTGGGCATGTCGGCCACCATCGCGGCGATGATCGCCTCGCGCGCCACTTCAAGATCGGCAAGCGCCACCGGAACCTGCGTCATGCCAACAAAACCCCGCGCAAATTCGTCGGCGATTGGCTTGCGGGTAGGTGCCAGGACTTCGGCCATCGGGCGATTGTGGCTGATGATATAGACAAGGAATGCGCGCCGCAGTTCCTCGCCTATGCCTTCGTTCGCCAACAGGTCGCGCACGTCGAATAGATCGCGAGGGTGCTGGCGGTCGAGTGCCGCCACAATCTTGCCCGCATAGAGATCAGCGAAGGACACGACCCGCATTTCGGCAAAGCCAAAGGCATCTTCCACAGTCGGCACGACGCCCATTTTGGCCGGATCATAAACGGTGCCGCGCAACACTGGCGTAATCTCGATCTTGATCTGCACGTCCCCGGCTCGAACGATCAGTTTTGTAACGATCTTCTCATCAGCCGAGCGTGAAGGGTTGACCTTCGCACCAGGTATGCCGTGCTCGATCCGCTCCCCGATCTGCAGCATGGCGGCGTCGATTTCGGCAAGCGAGGTGGTGCGGTCTGCGACAGGCAGATAGGTCAGGTCGATGTCCACAGACAGGCGCGGCATGTCGCGCACGAACAGGTTGATTGCCGTGCCGCCTTTCAGGGCAAAGGCCTCTTCCTGCGCCACAAAGGGAATGGTCCGGATGAGAAGTGCGACTTGCTGCCGGTAGCTGTCGAGGAAAGCCATAACCTCATTGACCTCCAAGATCGGACGGCACGGTTATGTGGTAGTTCGGATCGAGTTTTCCGCCTTTGACCAGCACGCGCTTGCCTGAACCCAGATCGATGCGCGACACGTCGAGCCGTGATCGCCAAGCATGGCGGTGGCGGTCGGCAAAGAACAGGAATAACCGCTTCACCTTCACGCTGGCGCACGCCTCCAGCAGGGTTTGCAGGCGGCGCGGGCTGAGATCGCTTAGCCCTTCCATCAGGGCATCGACCTGGTGGAAACTTTCGCGCTCGGGCAGCTCGTCGAGCAATTCCAGAACAGCGCGCTCCTTGCTCGAATATCGGATCGGCAAGTGCGTGCCAGCAGCACTGACCATGACAGGACTGTGCTCCGGCGGCACATCGGCATCGCCGGGAAACAGGCGCAAGCTGTTATGCCAGTGGAAGGTCAGGTCGAGCGGCAAGCGGTCCAGCCACGTCGGCGGGCGTTTTGGTCCATAAAGGTGAACCTCACGCATTTCCTCCGAAAGGTAATGTGCATAGCCCTGCTGCTCGAGCGCAGTGCGCCCACCAACGGCCAAGGGCAAATCCAGCAAAGTCTGGAGCGACATGACCACCTGCTGCCATGTCAGCGGCGTGCGTGAACGGCGATAGACCCGCCGTGCCGGACTTTCGAGCCAGCCAGCGCTAACATACTGGCTGCGCAGCGCCGATGAATAGCCGTGGACTCCCAGCCACGCGGCGTCAGCTAGGAGACCCTCGGGGAGTTCCTGTTGGAGCCGGTTTAGCTTGCTGTCAGAACGCGTAGCCATACTTAGCGTTTTGGCAGATTTACAAACGATGTCTAGTTTATATTTTTGCAATTTCGCTAAGTCAGGCTTAGTATTTTATCGAAATGACAAACCTCCCCCGATCGCCAATCAATCTCGACAATGGCCGAGCCAGCGCCCAACCGTGCAAGCGGGAGGGAACTGGCTCGACAATCATTCTAACGCAGCTGACTGCTTACCATTTCCTCGGCTGCTGCAATGGCCTGCTTCGCAGTGCGAAGCGCAGCCAAAGCGGCAAGCGCGTCCCTGCCGCTCGGATACGGGCCTGGAGGAGGTAAGTTCACACCCACTTCCGGTGCAACGAGACGGAATGTCTGCCTGGTTGCGATCTCCGCAATGCGCCCGCCATTGACGCCAAACCATGCAGCAATGTCGTGCTGCCGGTCTCCGCGCGTACCTCGCGACTAAATTATAATTATTTGCCATGTTTTCGGCGGTAGTACCGGTGTCGGCGGTAATCGTCGCTGCACCATCGAATAGCGCTTGCAGCGTTCCGACATGATGCTCGTGGTTCATCCAGAACTGTGTTTGGTATCCCGCCTGCCCGGCGATTTTGCTGCTTAGCCAACCTTTCAGCTTGGATTTCTCGGCATCGGCGCGGTGCAACAGGTTGATCAGAATGAGGGTGAGCGTGGTCAGCCGTTGCTGGCCGTCAACGACATAGACCCGTCCATCGATCGTGTTGGTCACGTAAGTGTTGAGGTAATACCAGGGATACTTTGCCGCGACCGTTTCAGGAGAGGGATCGAGCGCCTTGTTCGCTTCATAGGCGGCATCAAAAGCATAGAAGATATCATCCAGCAGTCGGCGGACTGGTTCCTCGGTCCATTTGTAATCGCGCTGATAGAAATCAATGTAATATGCCGTCGTGCCAAATAACTCATCAATGTTCTGCTTGTCTGGTGAAATATCCATAAAATCCCTCTATCCTCATTAACGCCCGACTAACTTATGTGCCACGACTGTTTGATCTATTGATGGCTATCATGCACGCGACAATTGGTACATGTAGGCCATGGGATTCTTGTCCATCGCCTTACGCTGCTTCTCGTTGAACCCGATCCCCGCGCTGAACATATCTGCCAGCCCCTGAAAAACTGAACCCGCGCCAACGGCTAGACCAGCCAGCCCGCCCAGTGGTCCAGCGGCAAGGAAGCCACCGACGCCGACAACCGCGCTCACCACGACGGGCTTAAGCACCATCTCGGTCTTCGCCAGCCCAATCGCTCGCTTCAACTCGTTCAAATAGCGCGCCATTTCATCCTGGAATTCTTCGTTGAGCTGATCGCGATGATTCATGCTCTGAGCGCAACGCGGATGTTGCTCTTCCAAGGCGTCAGCACGAACAGCTCATGCAGATAGGCCAGCACCTGCCGGGACAGGGGAACCTCATGGGGGCGGCGCATCTTCATGCGTTCGGCGGGGATTTTCCAGACTGCGTTGTCGAGGTCGAATTCCTGCCACTCGGCCATGCGCAGCTCGCCGGGCCGCGCCATGACGTGGGGCGAAACCTGCATGGCCAAGCGCGTGATCGCATGGCCGGTATAGGCGTCTATCGCGCGCAGAAGCTCGCCCATCTGTTTGGGATCGAGTATCGCCGCGTGGTGCTTGACCTTCGGCACGACCAGCGCGCCGCGCAGGATCGAAGAAGGATCGCTCTCGCCGCGCCCGGTGGCTACGGCATAGCGAAACACGCGACCGGCAAAGGATCGGCAACGCCGTGCCGTTTCATACTTGCCCTTTGCCTCGATCCGCTTGAGCGCGGCCAGCACATCGATGGGCTTGAGGTCTGCCACTGCGCGGTCCGCAATGAGTTCCAGTTGCTCCAGCAGCCAGTTGGCCTTCTGCGTGGTAGTGTCGGCTTGGCCCTGAGCCACCTGTTTGTCGATGTATTCCTTGGCGATCTCGCCAAAGGTGTTGGCGGCCTTAAGTACGGCGACCAGCTTCTCGTGCTTGCGTTCGGCCAGTGGATCGGTCCCGGCTTCCAACTGCCTGCGTGCACCATCGCGACGTTTCCGCGCCTCCGCGAGGCCGACATCGGGATAGCGGCCAAGGGCCAGCCGCTTCTGCTTCCCCATGTAGCGGTATTTATAGCGCCACAGTTTCGACCCGTTCGGGTGGACCTCCAGATACAAGCCCCGCTCGTCGGTGCATTGCGTCACTTTATCGGTCGGACGGACGTTCCGGATTTGCAGATCTTTCAGCGCCACGGTCGAAACTCCTCAACTGGTCCGGGAGCGGGCCAGCGAGGGCTTTTAGGGGCAATGGGGCCATCGGATTTTGCCTGGGGCCATATTGCCCCAGCCGTGGCACCTCATGGCCCCGGATTGCCTGATATCGCTTGGCACACTCCGGGAGTGGTGAGGCTTGAAAATGGCAGATTTCCGCCGGTTTGTCGACCCCTTTGGAATACCCTGACACGGAAAAATGGTGCCCGGAAGAGGACTCGAACCTCCACGGCCTTGCGACCGCCAGCACCTGAAGCTGGTGCGTCTACCAATTCCGCCATCCGGGCACGGGAACGTATCGATCCAGGTAGGCGCGGGGCAGTAGCGGGGGGGTGCGCCGACTGTCAACACGCCTCGAGCTTTGGTAGTGTCGTCGGGGCGGCTACAGCCATTGCGGCTAGCGATTACCGACCTTAGGGCTGCGGCATGTTTTCGGTTTTTACAGTGATGCTTGGCGGCGCGATCGGCGCGGGTGGCCGCTACATGCTCGGCTCGGCGATAACCGGTCAGCTTGGTGACACCTTCCCCTGGGGAACGCTGGTCGTCAATCTGATCGGTGGTCTCGCGATGGGCTTGCTCGCGGGGGGGCTGTTGCGGAGCGGTCACGAGGGGCTCCGCCTCCTGCTCGGCGTCGGGGTGTTGGGGGGGTTTACGACATTTTCGGCATTCGGCCTGGACGTCGTTCGCCTGATCGAGCGTGGCCAGGCGGGCCCGGCGACAGTATATGTCCTCGCCTCCCTGATCGGGTCGATCGGGCTGACGGCGGCGGGCATGGCGGCGGTGAGAGCGCTGTGAGCGACGCGGTTCGTCAGTTCACCGTTACAGCGGATGACGACGGTATTCGCCTCGACCGGTGGTTCCAGCGTCACCTGCCTGAGGCGAGCTTCAATCTGGTGTCGCGCTGGGCGCGGACAGGGCAGTTGCGGCTTGATGGCGCCCGGGCGGCGCCGGGGGACCGCGTGGCGACAGGACAGCTTGTCCGCGTGCCCCCCGTCGAGCCGTCAAAGGCGGCTTCTCTGCCGCGTCCGGCGCGTCCGCGCTCCGCGCTCAGCGACGACGAGACGAGCTTTGCTCAGGGCCTGGTTATCTGGCGCGATCCCTCGGCTCTCGTGCTGAACAAGCCGCCTGGCCTGGCGACGCAGGGCGGAACCGGGACGACCGAACATATCGACGGGCTGCTCGACGCCCTGATGTTCGACAAGGACGCCCGGCCAAAGCTCGTCCACCGCCTCGACAAGGATACGAGCGGCGCCCTGCTGGTCGCGCGAACGTCGCGCGCGGCGGCCTATTTCGCCAAGGCCTTTTCAAGCAGGACGGCGCGCAAGGTCTATTGGGCGATCGTCGTCGGGGTTCCCGACATTTTCGATGGTACGATCGACCTGCCGCTGGCCAAGCAGCCCGGATCGGGGGGCGAGAAGATGCATGTCGACGAAAAGGAAGGAGCGGTTGCGCGGACGCGCTACCGCGTCATCGACCGCGTCGGCAATCGTGCCGCATGGGTCGAGTTACAGCCGTTCACCGGGCGTACGCATCAATTGCGGGTGCATATGGCGGCGATCGGCCATCCGATCGTCGGCGATGGCAAATACGGGGGCAAGGAAGCGTTCCTGACGGGCACGATAAGTCGCAAGATGCATTTGCATGCGCGGCGCATCCGCATCGATCACCCGGACGCCGATGGTCCTGAGGGGCAGATCGACGTTCGCGCCGAACTGCCTCCCCATTTCGCCGAGACGCTGGTCAATCTGGGCTTCGATGCTGCCGATGGCGACCGGCTGGTGCTCGACGAGCCCAAGTTTTCGGAAACGCCCGAGGGCAAGCGCCGTATCGCGACCAACATCGCCAAGAGCCGCCGCAAGGAGCGCAAGGGCGAACGTCGCGCTCGCGGACAAAAGGTCTGAGCGCGAATGGCACGGCAGGGGAATTGAATGATGATGCAGCCCGTTCGGGTGACCTGCTAGTGACCGAGGACAGAGCGCGTGGCCGCTTCTTCATGATCAGCGCAATGCGTCTGGCGGGCGTCGCGCTGAGCTGCTTCGGTATTTTTGTGATTGCGAAGCGTGTGATCGAGCCGGCATCGGTCATCGGTGGCGCGCTCGTCCTCGCGGGCCTGATTGAGGCCACGGTCGTGCCGGTGATCCTTGCACGGAAGTGGCGGACGATCGACGACCAGTGAAACGTTTCTGGACGCATGTCACGGTCGTGGACGGGTCGGTGCTGCTCGACGACCGTCCGGTGCGGACACCGGCGCGGGCAAGGCTGGTGCTGCCAAACGCGTCGCTGGCAGAGGCTGTGGCCGATGAATGGCGGGCGGTGGGCGAAGACATCGACCCTCGGGCGATGCCGCTCACCGGACTTGCCAATGCGGCGATCGACCGGGTCGGAAACGACCTCATCTCACTGGCCAGCACCATCGCCGGTTATGGCGAGAGCGATCTGCTTTGCTACCGGGCCGAAGCGCCGCCGGAACTTGTCCAGCGCGAGGCGGAGGTGTGGAACCCGTTGCTCGACTGGGCGGAACGACGTTACGATGTCGCATTCACACTGGTCTCGGGCATCGGGCACCGGGCTCAGCCGCGCCAAACGGTCGCCCGGCTCGGCCAGGCGGTTGCCGCGCGAAACGCTTTCGAACTCGTGGCGCTGTCGCATATCGTCACGATCGGCGGGTCGCTAGTCATCGCCCTGATGCTGGCAGAAAACGCGATCGGCCCTGATGATGCGTTCGATGCAGCTCACCTCGACGAGCTGTGGCAGGCCGAGCTGTGGGGGGAGGACGGGGTGGCCACCGAGGCGCGCCGCCTGAGGCGGCGGGATTTCTGCTCAGCCGCTCGTCTGCTCTCGCTCCTCTGAAGACCTGGGAAGGAACCAGCGGGCAAGAATAAGACCGGCGACGACGATCATCGCCGTGTCGGCGACAAACAGATACAGAAAATGCGGCCAGTCGTGGTGATACCAGATCGGTTCGCCCAGGTGCATGAGCGCCGATCCGGCGACCGCGAACAATATGACCGCGCGGGCGCGGGTACCGAAATCCGTGATGCGCGGTGCAATCGTCGAAAGGGCACCGGCCAGGATCAGGCAGACGAAAAATTCATGCACGAAGCCGGCGACCAGCACGTTCATATCGGCGAGCGAATAGCCGTGCGTATTGTAATGGATCGTCGCGACTGGCCCCTTGCCATACATGACGGTACCCCCCGGCGTCGACGTGTCGGGGATCATGTAGGTGCCGGTCGCGGGCAGGTTCGCCGCGAGCGTCGACTGAATCGCAGCCGACTGAATCTCGTTGACGCGCCCGGCCGCGATATACTGGAGCGGCGTAGCGTAGAAAATAAATCCGGTGATGAACATTGCCGCTGCAGCAGCAAACGAGCCGATTGCCAGCCTGATCATGACATTCTCCCAGTCGGGGCAGACTAGGGCCAGATACGACCGCGTCAACGTCAGCCGGGGCGGGTGAGACTGCGCACGAAGCCGATAAGGCTGGTCTGACGGCTGCGTTTCAGCCGTTCGGCAGCGAGAATCTCGGTCACATTGGCAAAGCAACGCTCGACATCGTCATTGACCAGCACATAGTCATAGCCGTCCCAGTGACTGATCTCGTTGGCGGCCCGCGCCATGCGGGCGTTGATCACTTCGTCACTGTCGGTGCCCCGCGAGCGCAGCCGGCGCTCCAGCTCTTCAAGCGAGGGCGGGAAGATGAAGGCGCGGACGACGTCGCCACCCGCCTGCTGAAACAATTGTTGCGCGCCCTGCCAGTCAATGTCGAACAGGACGTCGCGCCCCTGGGCCAGAACGGATTCGACGGGCGCGCGCGGCGTGCCGTAGCGATGGCCGAAGACGTGGGCCCATTCCAGGAATTCGCCTTGCGCGACCATTTCGCGGAACCGGTCGAGGCTGACGAAATGATAATCGACGCCATCGACCTCACCGGGGCGCATCGGGCGGGTCGTTGCCGAGACCGACATCACCAGCCCGGTATCGGAGACCAGCAGCTTGCGCGCGATCGTCGATTTGCCAGCACCCGACGGTGAAGAAAGGACAAATAAGAGTCCGCGGCGGGTGAACGGTAAAGTGGCAGGCATGACTGTCCATGCCTGCGCGGTGCCACCGCCGTCAACGTCCTCTTATCGGGAAGCATTCGTCAGGCTCGCTGACCGGGACCGGGTCGTTCGCCCCGCGCGCATGTCCGAACGCTCAGCTGGTCCCGATCATCGCTTCCGGACGAACGATGCGATCGAAGGTCTCGGCATCGACGAGGTGAAGCGACAATGCCGCCTCGCGCAGCGTCGTGCCGTCGTGGTGTGCGGTCTTCGCGATTTTGGCCGCATTGTCATAACCGATCTCGGGCGCGAGCGCGGTGACCAGCATGAGCGACCGGTTAACGAGGTCGGTAATCCGTGCCCTGTTCGGCTCGATGCCATCAACGCAGCGCGCCGCAAAGCTCTCCATTCCCGTGCTGAGCAAGTCGATCGAGCGCAGGACGTTCGCCCCGATCAGCGGCTTGAACACATTCAGCTCGAAATGACCCTGCATCCCACCGACCGTTACGGCGGCATGATTACCGATGACCTGCGCTGCGACCATCGTCAGCATTTCGCACTGGGTCGGGTTGACCTTCCCGGGCATGATCGAGCTGCCGGGCTCGTTCTCGGGCAGCGACAGCTCACCGATGCCCGCGCGCGGACCGGAGCCAAGCATGCGGACGTCATTGGCGATCTTGGTCAGGGCAACGGCAAGCGTGTTGAGCGTACCCGATAGCTGTACCAGTGCGTCATTGGCGGCCAGCGCCGCAAATTTATTGGGTGCTGAGCGGAACGGCAGATCGGTCAGCGCCGCGATTTCGCGCGCGACGTCTTCGGCAAATCCTTCCGGTGCGTTCAGCCCGGTACCGACAGCCGTGCCGCCTTGCGCCAGTTCCAGCACGTCATCGAGGGCGGCATCGATCCGCGACTTGCAGGCCACAAGCTGAGCTACATAGCCTGAAAATTCCTGCCCAAGCGTCAGTGGCGTTGCGTCCTGGAGGTGCGTGCGTCCGATCTTCACGATGTCGTGCCACGCCATCGCCTGCCGGTTCAGCGAGTCGCGAAGAACGTCGATCGCACCCATCAGGCGCCGGGTGACGGCGATCGCCGCGGCAATATGAAGCGCCGTCGGAAAGCTGTCGTTGGACGACTGGCTCATGTTGACATGGTCATTCGGGTGGACGGGCGACTTGCCACCGCGCTTGCCCGACAGCGCCTCGTTGGCGAGCCCTGCGATGACTTCGTTGGCGTTCATGTTCGACTGGGTGCCACTCCCGGTCTGCCAGATGACGAGCGGGAACTGGTCGTCGTGCACGCCGCGCGCTACCGCCGCAGCGGCAGTTTCGATCGCGTCCGCCAGTCCCGCATCGAGGCCGTGAGCACGATTGACCCGCGCAGCGGCCTGTTTGACGATGGCGAGGGCGTGGATGATCTCGATGGGCATCCGCTCGCGCTGACCGAAGGGGAAATTCTCGATGCTGCGCTGCGTCTGCGCGCCCCAATACGCGTGATCGGAAACGTCGATCGGCCCGAAGCTGTCGGTCTCACTGCGCGTTTCGCTCACGATCACTTCTTTCGTTTGAAATCCACTGCGACGACATTCGACCCATCCTCGATGGGCTCGGCGATCGGGCCGTCGTTTTCGGCCGCGTCGTGTTCCGCAGGGTCCTCATCATCGCCCGCAACCTGAAAATGCAGCGCAAAATTCACTGCCGGATCGACAAATGCCGTCACTGCCGCGAACGGAATGTAGAGACGCGCGGGGATGCCGTTGAACGTCAGCCCCACTTCGAACGCATCGGCGTGCACCTTCAAATCCCAGAACTTGTTCTGGAGGACGATGGTCATTTCATCGGGAAAGCGAGCAACAAGGTGTGACGGGATATCGACGCCGGGTGCGGTCGTTTTGAAAGTGATATAAAAATGATGTGCGCCCGGCAGCATGTCGGAATGCCCGATCTGCCCGAGCACCCGACCGACCACGGCGCGCAAGGCTTCCTGGACGATCTCGTCGTAGGGAATCAGGCTGTCGGGTGCGTCCTCGGTCATCATCTCCGTTGGTGAACGTCAGCGGCGAAGCGGTCAAGACGCGTTGCGCCGGCGACGCGCGCGGCTATAGGCGATTGGCATGCGTATTGGCACGGTTCATCGCGCGACGGCGGAGACGTCGATCGACGTTACGGTCTCCCTCGATGGGACCGGAAGCTATGCGATTTCGACGGGCGTCGGCTTCCTCGACCACATGCTCGAACAATTGTCGCGCCACTCGCTGATCGACCTGACCGTGACGACGGTCGGCGATCTGCATGTCGATCAACATCATACCGTCGAAGATACCGCGCTCGCGATCGGTGCGGCGGTTGCCCAGGCATTGGGCGAAAAGCGCGGCATCGTCCGCTATGGCGAGGCGCACAGCCCGATGGACGAGACGCTGACGCGGGTCGCGCTCGATATCTCCGGAAGGCCCTTTCTGGTCTGGAAAGTGACGTTTACCAGCGCCAAGCTGGGCGACATGGATACCGAGTTGTTTGAGCACTGGTTCCACTCGTTTGCGCAGGCGGCGGGCCTGACGTTGCATGTCGAATGCCTGTACGGACAGAATAATCATCACATTGCGGAGAGCGCGTTCAAGGCGCTCGCGCGGAGCTTGCGTCAGGGTGTGGCGATCGATCCGCGCAAAGCCGATACGATCCCTTCGACCAAGGGTCTTTTGTGAGTGGGGTCGCGCTGATCGACTATGGCGCGGGCAATCTTCGGTCGGTGTTCAATGCGCTGACCGCGGCCGGCGCAAGCGACATCGCCGTGACCGCAGATCCTGCAGAGGTACTGGCCGGTAAACGGATTGTCTTGCCGGGCGTTGGCGCGTTCGCCCATTGCATGGGCGCGCTTTCGGCGATTCCCGGCATGATCGAGGCGCTGAATGGGGCGGTGATCGAAAGGGGTCGTCCGTTCCTCGGCATCTGCGTCGGCATGCAGCTGATGGCCGACGAGGGCCACGAACACGGCGTAACCGCCGGACTGGGCTGGATTGCGGGAAAAGTCGTGGCCATCGATCCGCTCGCGGGGCTGAAAGTGCCGCATATGGGCTGGAACGAAGTCGAGCCGCTGGTCGACCATCCCGTGATCGCCAGGGGGGAGGCCTATTTCCTCCACGGCTATGCATTCGTCGGCGACAGGGTCGTGGCGATGACCGATCATGGGGGGAAACGTACGGCGGCGATTGCTCGCGACAATCTGGTCGGCGTCCAGTTCCATCCTGAGAAAAGCCAGGCTTACGGCATCGCGACGCTGCAAAGATTTCTGAAATGGCGGCCGTGAGCGAGCAATGAGTCTGATCATCTTTCCGGCGATCGACCTCAAAGGGGGTCAGGTGGTGCGCCTCGCCGAGGGCGACATGGAACGCGCAACGATCTACGGCGATGATCCGGTCGCACAGGCAATGAGCTTTGCGGCGCAGGGCGCGAGCTACCTCCACGTGGTCGACCTGGATGGCGCGTTCGAGGGCTACGGCGTCAACGCCGAGGTCGTCGCGGCGATCGTCGAAGCATTCCCCGGTCATGTGCAGGTCGGCGGCGGCATCCGGACGGTCGCGGCAATCGAGGGCTGGTTCGAGCGCGGCGTGGCGCGGGTCGTGATCGGCACGGCAGCACTGACCGATCCTGACCTGGTGCGAGAGGCGGCCGCCGCCTATCCTGGCGGCGTGGTGGTCGGTGTCGACGCGCGGGACGGCCTTGTTGCCACTCAGGGCTGGGTCGATGTTTCCGACGTGCCCGTCATCGACATGGCGCGACGGTTCGAGGATGCGGGCGTTGCTGCGCTGCTGTTCACCGACATCGGTCGCGACGGGCTGCTGAAAGGGTGCAATGTCCAGGCGACGGTCGATCTGGCGCGTGCGACCGACATACCGGTGATCGCGTCGGGCGGGGTAGCGGGGATCGGTGACATCCGGATGCTCGCGCTGTTTGCCAAAGACGGCATCGAGGGCGTGATTACGGGACGGGCGCTGTATGACGGGCGGCTCGATCTGGCGGCCGCACTGGCAGTGGCGACTCTGTGACCGTCCGCGTTCGCGTCATCCCCTGCCTCGACGTGGCAAATGGCCGTGTGGTGAAGGGCGTCAATTTCGTTGACTTGCGCGACGCGGGCGATCCGGTCGAGGCGGCACGCGCCTACGACGCCGCCGGGGCCGACGAACTGTGCTTTCTCGACATCGGGGCAAGCCACGAGGAGCGCCAGACGATCCTCGACGTCGTGACGCGCACGGCAGCGGTCTGCTTCATGCCGCTGACCGTAGGCGGTGGGGTGCGTTCCGCAGACGATGCCCGTGCGCTGTTGCTGGCCGGTGCCGACAAGGTTGCGGTCAATTCAGCGGCGGTTGCCCGGCCGGAACTCGTTGCCGATATTGCGATGCGCTTTGGCAGTCAGTGCGTCGTTGCCTCGGTGGATGCACGTCGGGTCGATGGGCATTGGGAGGTCTTCACTCATGGAGGTCGCCGCGCGACAGGTATCGATGCCGTCGACCACGCCGTGCGGCTGGCGACGCTCGGCGCGGGCGAGTTGCTCGTTACCTCAATGGATCGTGACGGCACCCGCGTGGGCTTTGACCTCGAGCTGACGCGGGCTATTGCCGACGCGGTGCCAGTACCGGTCATTGCCTCTGGCGGCGTCGGCAGTCTGGCCAATCTCGTTGACGGCATCATTTTGGGGCATGCCGATGCCGTGCTTGCGGCGTCGATCTTCCATTTTGGTGAGGCCACGATCGCCGACGCGCATCGCGCGCTGGCAGCGGCAGGACTGTCCGTTCGTCAACCTTTGTGAACTGTCTCGAATCGAAGCGAATTCCGTGGTCGCCGCCATATGTTGCAGCGCAAAATTGTGGCAAAGACTTTGGTATCGTTTCGGAGTCGGCCGATGATCGTTCGTTTGTCATGTTTCGCGTTGATCGCGACTATCGCTGCTCCGGTTCTGGCACAGACGAGCATCGCCGTGCCCGAACCAAGCGACGCCGCCCTGTTCGTACTCGCCATAGTCGGGCTGGTGGTAGGGCGTCATTCATCGCGTCGCCGTCCGGGTGGCGATGCCTGACTACAAGGCTTGACCGGGCGCGGGTGAACCCGCTTAACGGTGACGTGACCCACACGCTTTCTGAACTCTGCCGGACCATAGCCGCAAGGCGCACCGCTGATCCTGCCGTCTCCTATGTCGCAAAGCTGCTGGCGGCCGGCGTGCCGCTCGCTGCGCGCAAACTCGGCGAGGAAGCGGTCGAGACGGTGGTTGCAGCGCTTTCGGGCGATGCCGCGGCCCTTACCGCCGAGGCTGCCGATTTGCTGTTTCATCTGCTCGTCCTGCTCGAGGTGCGCGGCGTCGGCTTCGACGACGTGCTCGCCGAACTCGACCGGCGCGAGGGGTTGTCGGGTCTGGCCGAAAAAGCTCAGCGCGGAGCCTGACCCATGCCGATCGACGCGATCCTGCCCTATGACGACCAGAACATCTTCGCCAAAATTCTGCGCGGCGAGATACCGAGCAAAAAGGTGTTCGAGGACGATTATGCGTTCGCCTTTCACGACATCAACCCGCAGGCGCCGGTGCATATCCTGGTGGTACCCAAAGGGGCCTATGTCTCATGGGACGATTTCAGCGCGCGCGGGTCGGAGGCGGAGATCGCCGGGTTCGTCCGCGCGGTAGGTCAGGTTGCGCGAACGGCAGGACTGGTCGAGCCGGGCTACCGGCTGCTCGCCAATATCGGGCAGCATGGTCATCAGGAAGTGCCGCACCTCCACGTCCATGTGTTCGGCGGGCGACAGCTCGGCGCGATGCTGCCGCGCTAATACTTGCACGGGCGTGAAACCCGGCTAGGTTCGCGGCCAAACGACATCCCAAGGGGACGATAATGATTTTCGACCGCGTCAAGTCGCTGGACGCCATTCTTGCCACCGCCAAGAAGAATTCGCTGACCCGGACACTCGGTGCGTTTCAGCTGACCATGCTCGGCATCGGCGCGATCATCGGTACCGGCATTTTTGTTCTGACGGCGGAGGCCGCGACCAAGGCGGGGCCGGCGATGATGATCAGCTTTGTGCTCGCCGCACTAGTCTGCGGCGTGACGGCGCTCTGCTACGCCGAAATGGCGGCGATGGTGCCGGTTTCGGGCTCCGCCTACACGTACACTTATGCGACGTTTGGCGAATTGCTGGCGTGGACGGTCGGATGGGCGCTCGTCCTCGAATATGCGATCGCCGCCTCCGCGGTGTCGGTCGGCTGGTCGGGCTATATGGTCGGGCTGTTCCGGGATCTGCTGGGCATCAATGTCGGCAATACCTGGATCCACGGCCCCCTCGACCCCGAGCCGGGGCTGTTCAACCTGCCCGCATTCGGCATTGCGATCACCATGGCAGGACTGCTTTATCTCGGCACGTCGGAAAGCGCGCGAGTGAACGCCCTGCTGGTCTGCGTGAAGGTTGCGGCGCTGACGATGTTCCTCGTACTGGCCCTGCCGGTCATCAAGGGCGCGAACTTCACGCCCTTCAATCCCTATGGCTTTATGAAGCACGAGATCGCGGATCCGACGTCGGGCCATATGGTCGCGGTTGGGATCGCGGCGGCGGCCTCGTCGATCTTTTTTGCCTATGTTGGCTTCGACGCGGTCTCGACAGCCGCTGAAGAAACCAAGAATCCCAATCGAAACATTCCGATAGGTCTGCTGGGCAGTCTGGCGATCTGCACCGTCTTCTACCTGCTCGTGGCGGCGGGCGCGATCGGGTCGATCGGCGCCCAGCCGGGCGGGGCGCTCGCCACATCGCATGATGCGCTGGCCTATGTGATGCGTGCGATCAATTATCCGCTTGCCTCGAAACTGCTGCAGATCGCGGCGGGCATCGCGCTGCCCAGCGTCATCCTGATGATGATGTTCGGCCAGACGCGCATCGCGTTCGTCATGGCGCGCGACGGATTGCTGCCGGCCCCGCTGGCGAAGGTCCATCCGAAGTACAAGACTCCCTATGTCATCACCATGGTAACGGGCGTGTTCGTTGCGCTGTTCGCGGCGGTATTTCCGGTCGGGCAGCTTGCCGACATTTCCAATTCGGGAACGCTCTATGCATTTGCCGCCGTCACGATCGGCGTAATGATGTTGCGGTCGAAGGATCCCGAGCGCGCGCGCCCGTTCAGGGCACCGGCGCTGTGGATCGTTGCGCCACTGGCGACGATCGGGTGCGTGTTCCTGTTCACGCAGCTGAGTTTCTATACGCTGGAGCTTTTCTTCGCCTGGGCGGCGATCGGGCTGGTCGTTTATTTCAGCTACAGCCGCAGTCGCAGTCACGTCGGCAAGGGCGTGATCGAGGTCCACGACCTCGACACCGACGTGCCGCCGTCCTCGGTGCCGCCGGTACCGTCGCTCTAGCCCAGACGTGCCTCGACGAGCGCCCCGAGGTCCGCCTCGGGGCGCGGGCCGTAATGGCCGATGCATTCGGCGGCGCAGATCGCGCCCATCGTCAGGCTGTCGGTCAGCGAACGCGCTCGCAGCTGTCCTGCGAGGAAGCCCGCAGTGAAGCTGTCGCCTGCGCCCGTGGTATCGACGACACGCGCCACCGGTTCGGCGGGCACCGCGGCACGCTCGCCGTTCTGGAAAGCCATCGCTCCTTGTTCGCCGCGAGTGACGACCAGCGTCGGTACTTTTGCCGAAAGGGTCGCCGCTGCTGCCTCGACGTCGTCTGTCGCCATCAATGCGCAGACTTCCTCCTCATTGCAGAACAGGGTGTCGATCGTGCCCTCCTCGATGAGGCTGATGAAATCCTGCCAGTAGAGGTCCATCAGGTAGAGCGCGGAAAGGGCAAGCGCGATCCGGCAGCCCGCGCCCTTTGCAATGCGCATCGCCTCTTGAATGGCGCGGCGCGGTTCGGGCGGATCCCAAAGGTAGCCCTCGATAAGTAAATAGCGGGCGCCCTCGATCATGGCAGGGTCGATCGCGGCTTCGGGCAGATAGTGCGCCGCCGCGAGGGAAGTATTCATCGTTCGCTCGCCGTCAGGCGCGACCAGGATCAGGCAACGCGCGGTTGGAGGCGGTGCCGGGCGCGGCGGCACGTCGAAGGTGATGCCGGTTGCCCGCATATCGTGGGTAAAGACGTCGCCGAGCTGATCGTCAGCGACCTGACCGATGAAGGCGCAGCGGTGGCCGAGGCCTGCCAACCCCGCAAGCGAGTTTGCAGCCGATCCCCCCGATATTTCGCGACCCGGCCCCATACGCCCGTAAAGTTCGACCGAACGATCGGCATCGATAAGCTGCATCGATCCCTTGGTCAGACCCTCTCCCGCCAAAAAGGCGTCGCTGGCATTGGCGATGACGTCGACAATCGCGTTGCCGATCGCAATCACATCGTATTTTGCTGGCATTCCGTCGCTTTCCCTGGGGCCTGGTTGCCCAGCCCTTTACTTGGGTTTCGCACGATAGGAAGGGTGACAGGCCCCGAACGGCCAAATTGAAAGGGATCGGATGCGTCGTGCCATAGTGATCGCAGGCAGCCTGGCGCTCTCTGCCTGCGCGACGACGCCGCCACCTGCCCCGCCGCCAGTGGCGGTAACGCGGAGCCCGCCGATGCTGAAGACCGGCCTCGAGCGCGTGCTTGGCCAGACGCCGCGCGCGCTGGTCGGACTGTTCGGGGAGGCCGATCAGGACGTTCGGGAAGCGCAGGGGGCGCGGCGGCTGCAATTCGTGGGGCCGATCTGCATCCTCGATGCCTATCTCTATCCGCCGGAAGCGGGTGCAGAGCCGCAAGTCACCTATGTCGATGCGCGCCAGCCTGACGGGCGTGACATCGATCGCGCGAGCTGTGTCGCCGCCCTTACCCGGCGCAAGGAGGCGCGGTGAGTTCCGCGATCGCCCACGCCGCCGCCTCGGCAACGATCTCATTCGCCTCGTGATGTAAGGGGCGCAACGCCTCAACCAGCCTCCTGTCGCCGCTATTGCCGGCGGCGATGCAGGCGTTCCTGATCAGCCGGTCGCGGCCGATGCGTTTGATCGGCGACCCTGCGAAGACGTGCCGGAACCCGCTATCGTCGAGCGCGAGCAGGTCGGAGAGCGCGGGGGAGGCGAGTTCGGCGCGGGGTAGGAACGCCTTGTTGGCGGCCGCTGTGGCGGCGAACTTGTTCCATGGGCACACCGCCAGGCAATCGTCGCAGCCATAGATGCGGTTGCCGATTGCCCGGCGGAACTCATGGGGGATCGGACCCTTATGTTCGATCGTCAGATAGGAAATGCAGCGCCTGCTATCGAGCCGGTAGGGAGCGGGAAAGGCGTCGGTCGGGCACGCCTGCTGGCAAGCGTTGCAGCTGCCGCAGCGATCCACGTGCGCGGTGTCCGGCATGAGCTCGACTGTCGTCATGATGCAGCCGAGGAACAGCCAGCTGCCGTGTTCGGTCGAGACCAGGTTGGTATGCTTGCCCTGCCAGCCGATCCCGGCCGATTCGCCAAGCGGTTTTTCCATCACGGGGGCGGTATCGACAAAGACCTTTACCTGGGCGGCGTCGGGTCCACCGGCCTCTTCGACCAGCCAGCGGGCGAGTGCCTTCAGATCGCGTTTCACGATATCGTGATAGTCGGACCCTTGCGCATAAACGGAGATACGTCCGATGCCGCCTGCATCGGCGAGCCGCAGCGGATATTCGGCGGGCGCGTAGCTGATGCCCAAAGCGACGACATAACGGGCCTCGGGCCAAAGGGCCTGTGGTGCTGAACGCTCTTTGCTCCGCCGTTCCATCCAGTCCATTGTCCCGTGATGGCCGCTGGCGAGCCAGCCGGCGAGCGCGTCGCCGCCATCGAAAGCGTCCGCAGGCGTGATGCCGCAGGCGGCGAAGCCGAGCCGTGACGCCTGTTCCTTTAGGGCTTTGGTGAGGGAAATAGGGCTAGGCACGATGTTCGACTTAGTCCTCGCTACGAAAGACGCCAAACAGTGCTTCGACAAGCAGATCATGAACCGGTTATGCAATCGCCTATGGCTTCACACACTCTCGCGATCGAAGCGACGGCGCTGGTCAAGACGTTTGGCGACACGCGCGCGGTCGACGGCATCGACCTGCGCGTTCCCGCAGGCAGCATCTACGGCGTCCTCGGGCCCAACGGCGCCGGCAAGACGACGACGCTCAGGATGCTGCTCGGCATCATCGACCCCGATAGCGGGCATCGGTCGGCGCTGGGTCATGAACGCCCGCTCGAAGCCGCGCCGATGATCGGCTATCTGCCCGAAGAAAGAGGGCTGTATCCATCGATGGTCTCACGCGAGGCAATCGCCTTCATGGGGGCGTTGCGGGGCCTGCCATTGACGGAGGGTCGACGGCGGGCCGACGCGTTGCTCGAGGAATACGGCCTTGGCCATGCCGGCAAAAAGGCGATCCGCACCCTGTCAAAGGGGATGGCGCAGACCGTGCAGTTGCTCGGTACGCTGGTTCACAAGCCAAAGCTGATCGTCCTGGATGAGCCCTTCTCCGGCCTAGATGCGCTCAACCAGGGGCGGCTCGAGACGATGATCCGAGGTCAGGCGGCGGCGGGCGCAACAATCCTGTTCTCGACGCATGTCATCGCGCATGCCGAACGTTTGTGTGAGCGCATCGCGATCATCGCCGGTGGCAAGGTCCGGTTCGAAGGCGCAGTGGACGAGGCCCGCAGCCGTCTGCGACCTGTGGTCCGGCTGCGCACGCGGGCTGGCGACGGGGTTTGGCGCGCAGCGTTACCACCAACTGCCGACCGGACCGGGAACGATTGGCGGTTCGAATTGCCGGAAACCGGCATCGAACCGCTGCTGAAGGCGCTGATCGAAGGGAATGCAGGCATCGACAGCCTGTCGATCGAGCGGCCTGGTCTGCATGATGCCTTTGTGGCGATCGCGGGGGCTCAGGCTGCCGCGGAAATGGACAAGCCCACCGCGCAGGAGGCGATACGATGACCGGCAATCTCATGCGAACCATTCGTTCGGCGCTCGTGATCGCGCGGCGTGACTATATCGCCACCGTATGGTCGCGGTCGTTCCTGCTGTTCCTGCTGGGACCGATGATCGCGATCGGCTTTGGCGGCATTCTCGGGCGCGTCGGCGGACAGGTCGACGATGCCGCGCTGCGTCCGGTCGTTGCCGTCATCGCGACGACGCAGGCAGCCGCACCGCTGAAGGCGGCTTATGACCGGCTCGACAGCCGGGTCGGTAACCTTCCCGAGCTGCGGGTAGAGGAACCCGGCGGCGACACTGATGCGCAGGTGCGCGCCTTGCTGACCGCCAGCAAGCGCAGCGCCGGCGTCGTGCTGACCGGCTGGCCAGAGGCTCCCAAGTTGACTGGCCCGTCGCGCCAGCTCGATCGTTTGTCGTCCGACGTCCAGATGATCGTCGATGAGGTAGCACTGGGGCGCACACTCGATGCCGCCCATATCTCGCGCCCTGAAGTCCCTATCGCGCGGCAACCGCTCGATCCCGCTCAGGGCAGCACTTCGGCGGCCCGGCACATTATCGCGCGCGGTGCGCAGACAACCCTGTTCATGCTGACGATCCTCCTCGCGGGCATGTTGCTGTCGAACGTGGTCGAGGAAAAATCGAACAAGGTCATCGAAGTGCTCGCCGCCGCCGTTCCGGTCGACGCGATTTTCCTTGGCAAGCTTATCGCGATGCTCGGCATGTCGCTGACCGGCATCGCGCTGTGGGGTTCGCTGATTGGCGGGCTGCTCGTCGCGGCGATGCCCTCAATCGGGCCGTTGCCCAATCCGGCCGTCGGCTGGCCGGTGTTCGCGCTGCTGGGGGCGGTCTATTTCGTCATGAACTACATGATCATCGGTGGGCTGTTTCTGGGTATCGGCAGCCAGGCATCGAGCGTCCGCGAGGTGCAGACATTGTCGATGCCCGTCACCATGATGCAGCTGGCAATCTTTGCGCTGGGTTCTGCGGTCCTCGGCGACCTCAATTCGCCGCTCGGTTTCTTCGCGGCGGTCCTGCCCGTATCGTCGCCGTTGACGATGCTCGCGCGCGGCGCGGAAGAAACGGCGCTGTGGCCGCACCTCCTTGCCTTTGCCTGGCAGGCGATCTGGGTAACCCTGATCATCCGTTTTGCTGCCACTCGATTCCGGCGCGGCGTGCTGAAATCGGGGGCACCGGGCCGCAAATGGTTCCGAAAGGCGGTGCAGTCCGCCGGTGAAGTTGCCGTGTCGGCCGGAGCCTAGCCCGGAATCAGCAGTCCGGCGAGCGCCGCCGACATCAGATTGGCGAGGCTGCCCGCGGCAAGCGCGCGCAGCCCGAGGCGGGCGATCACCGGGCGCTGGTTGGGGGCAAGGCTTCCTGCCGAGGCCATCTGGATCGCGATCGAGCTGAAATTGGCGAAACCACACAGGGCAAATGTTACGACGGCAACGCTGTGTGCCGACAGCGTCTTGATCTGGCCGAGCGCGATGAACGCCACGAATTCATTCAGGACGACCTTGGTCCCGAGCAGGCTGCCGGCGGTGCCGGCCTCGCCGGCCGGGATGTTGAGCAGGATCATCAGTGGCGACAGAATGGTGCCGAGGATCATCTGAAAGCTGAGGTCCGGGTGGCCGAACCAGCCGCCGACTGCGCCCAGCAGGCCGTTGGCGAGCGCAACCAGTGCCACGAACGCGAGCACCATCGCCGAGACCGCGACGGCGATCTTGACGCCCGTCTGCGCGCCCATCGCCGCCGCCATGATGATGTTGGCAGGGCGCTCCTCGCTCTCCTCGGTCGGGACGGCGCGAACGGCATCCAGCGCGTCGAGCGGGATCGCCGGATCGTCGGGCATGATGATCTTTGCCATCAACAGCCCGCCGGGTGCGGACATGAACGATGCGGCAAGGAGGTAGGGCAGCGACCCCGGCCCGAGCAGCGCGGCATAGGCGGCGAGGATGGTTCCAGCCACGCCCGCCATGCCGACCGACATTACCGCAAACATCTGCGACGGGGCGAGGCCCGCCAGATAGGGACGGATAACGAGGGGTGCTTCGCTCTGTCCGACGAAAATGTTGGCGGCGGCGCACAGCGCCTCAACCTTTGACACGCCCACGATCGCCTCGATGCCGCCGCCGATCCAGCGGACGACGAACTGCATGATGCCAAGGTGGTAGAGCACGGCGACAAGCGAGGCGAAGAAGATGATGACGGGAAGCGCCGAGAAGGCGAATGCGCTGCCGAAGACGGGATCGGTCGCCAGTCTGCCGAAGATCAGCTGCGTCCCTGCGCCCGCATAACCGAGCAGCGCCGCGACGCCGCGCGACATTGCGCCGATCGCTGCTTTGCCGACCGGCACATAAAGCACCAGCACGGCGATCGCCGCCTGAAGCGCAAAGGCGGATGCGACGACGCGCAGGCGTATGGCGCGACGGTTCGACGAGAGCAGCAGGGCAAGCAGCAGAATGACCGCGATTCCGGCGATACCGATGAGAAATTTGGTCAAACCCGCGCCCCGTGCTGTCGCCTGTCCGACGATGCTGTTGCGTCGCGGAGAAAAGCAAGTAGCAACCGCGCATGAACGGTCACACATCTCCGTCCGCGATCCCGCGCTCCCTGTTCGCGGTTGGCCTGCTTTACGGGGGCATGGTCGTGATCGGCAGCGTGCTCGGCAACAAGCAAGTCGTCATCGGTCCGCTCACCATAGAGGCAGGGATATTCTCGTTCCTGACGCTCGTCATGATGGCGAGCGCAGTCGCTGAGCTGCATGGGCGCGAATGGGCCAACCGGCTGGTGCAATGGGGGTTCGTGCCGCTGGTCGTCTCGCTCGCGTTGTTCGCGCTGGTGCTCGAGCTTCCCGCATCGGCCCAGATGGACGCCGCGCGTCGCGACGGGTTCCAGCTCGTGATCGGCCAGAGCCCGCGCCTGATGGTGGCGGGCCTGCTGTCCTATGGCATCTCGCAGACGCTGAACGTGACGATCTTCAGCTGGCTGAAGGGACGTGAGGGCGGGCAGCTGCTCTGGCTGCGTTCGGGGCTCGCCTCGATCGCCAGCCAGATCGTCGATACGCTGATCTTCGTGACCGTCGCCTTTTACGGCGTGTTTCCCATCGGCCAGCTGATTGTCGGGCAGATGATCGCCAAAATCGTGCTGTCCGCTCTGCTGGTTCCGGCAATGGTCTATGTCTTTGTAGCGATCGGCAGGAGGCTCGACACATGAGCAGGCACGACCCGGACGGAAGCGTGCTCGCCAAGGCGCAGACGCTGGTCGAGGCGCTCCCCTATCTTCAGCGTTATGCCGGGCAGACCTTCGTCGTGAAATATGGTGGGCACGCCATGGGCGATCCCGCAGCGGCGGAGAATTTCGCCGAAGATATCGTGCTGTTGAAGGCGGTGGGCATCAACCCGGTCGTCGTCCACGGTGGGGGACCGCAGATCGGGGCGATGCTGAAAAAACTGGGGGTCGCCTCGGAATTCGTCGGCGGATTGCGCGTGACGGACAAGGAAACCGCCGCCGTCGCCGAAATGGTGCTGGGCGCGATCAACAAACAGATCGTCGGCTGGATCGCAGCGGAGGAGGGTCGGGCCGTCGGGCTGTCGGGCAAAGACGCCGGCCTGGTAATCGCGCAAAAGCTGACGCGCGACGCCGATCCCAATATCGGTATCGAGCGCAATGTCGACCTGGGATTCGTTGGACAACCCGTGGCAGTCGATCGCACCATCATCGATACCTTGTCGGCGGCGGGCGTCATTCCCGTCATCGCTCCGATCGCGCCGGATGCGAGCGGCGCCACCTACAACATCAACGCCGATACGATGGCGGGTGCGATCGCGGCGGCACTGGGTGCGGCGCGCTTGTTCCTGCTGACCGACGTGGCCGGCGTGCTCGATAAGTCGGGCGAGCTGCTGACCGACCTCGACCCGCTGCAGATCGTGGACCTGAGGGCGAACGGAACCGTGACGGGTGGCATGATCCCGAAGCTGGAAACATGTGTCGCGGCGGTCAACGGCGGTGTCGATGCCGCGGTCATCCTCGACGGGCGCGTACCGCACGTCATGCTCGTCGAAATCTTTACGCCGAGTGGGGCGGGCACGCTGGTTCACAAATAGCGCAAGGGTCGCTATTCGAAGACGCCATCGCGAGCGGGAGCGCCAAGTGAACGAAGTCTGGACTATTATCGATTTCATCCTGATGATCGCGCAATGGGTGATCGTGATCCAGGCGGTGATGTCCTGGCTGATCGCATTCAACGTCATCAATACGCACAATGACGCGGTACGCGGCATCTGGCAGGCGCTCGATAAGATGACCGAGCCGCTCTATCGTCCCATACGGCGGATCATGCCCGATTTCGGCGCACTCGATCTGTCGCCGATGGTCGTTCTGCTGATCATCATTCTTCTGCGCCGGCTGGTGATGATGCAGGTTACCGCTGCCTATTACATCAATTAGAATGACCGCGCGCATCATCGACGGGAAAGCATTCGCTGCCAGGGTCCGCGCCAACGTAGCGGCCAAAGTGGCGGCTCTTCCGCAGCCGCCGGGGCTTGCCGTGGTGCTGGTCGGTGACGATCCGGCAAGCGCGGTCTATGTGCGCAACAAGGGCAAGGCCTGTCGCGAGGCCGGGATGATCTCGACCGAGCACCGTCTTCCCGTCGAGACGTCGCAGGCCGCATTGCTGGCATTGGTCGCACATCTCAACGCCGATCCGGCAATCGACGGCATCCTCGTCCAGCTTCCCTTGCCGCCGCAGATCGAGGCAGCAGCGGTCATCGCGGCGATTGACCCGGACAAGGATGTCGATGGATTTCATCCGATCAATGCGGGGCGCCTGGCAAGCGGTTTGCCGGGGTTCGTCCCCTGTACGCCGCTCGGTTGCCTCATGCTCCTGCAGGATGAGCTGGGTGATCTGTCGGGGATTGAGGCGATTGTGATCGGTCGCTCGACGATCGTTGGCAAACCGATGGGGCTGCTGCTGCTCGGTGCGAATGCCACGGTTACCGTTGCCCACTCGCGGTCGCGCGATCTGCCCGCTTTGTGCCGCCGCGCCGATATCGTCGTTGCGGCCGTGGGGCGACCGGAAATGGTGCGCGGCAGCTGGATCAAACCCGGCGCGACCATCATCGATGTCGGCATCAACCGGGTCGACGGACGATTGGTCGGCGATGTCGCCTTTGCGGAATGCGCCGAGGTTGCGCGCGCGATCACGCCGGTGCCTGGGGGCGTTGGCCCGATGACGATCGCCTGCCTGTTGCAGAACACCCTGACCTCTGCCGAACGGCGCGGCGTTTGATCGATCTCTTCGTCTCGGCTTTCGCGACATTTTTTGTGGTCATCGACCCGCCTGGGTGTGCGCCGATCTTTGCGTCACTTACGGCGGGCTCGCCTGCCGCGCACCGGCGCGCGATGGCGGTCAAGTCCACCCTCGTTGCGGCCGGGATCCTGTTTGCCTTCGCGCTGGCGGGAAAACCCTTCCTAAAGGCGCTCGGCGTCGGCCTTCCTGCTTTCCGCGTGGCGGGCGGCGTCATGCTGTTCCTGATCGCGCTCGAAATGGTGTTCGAAAAGCGGACCGAGCGGCGTGAGGCGCGCGTCGAGGATGTGATGGCGCGCGAGCCGGAGGACATCTCGATCTTTCCGATGGGCATCCCGATGATCGCCGGGCCGGGATCGATTGCGTCGGCGATGCTGTTGTGCTCGCGCGTCGACAACTGGACCGACCGGGGGGTCGTCCTCGTGGCGCTGGCCACGATCCTGCTGCTGACCATGCTCGCTCTGCTGGCGGCCGGGCCAATCATGCGACTGCTCGGCAACAGCCTCGAGGCGATGATCACCCGCGTTCTGGGCGTCATTCTGGCCGCACTCGCCGCACAATTCGTGATCGACGGGATCAAGATCAGCTTCGGCGCCTGACCTATTTTATCCGCCAAAGCAGCAGCGGCGAGTCCTTGGGCAGCGGCACCGGTTCGAGCCAATCGAATTTCACGCCCGTTGCAAGCTGCGAGTAAAAGCCATTGGGTGACCGCGCGCGATAGACCGTCGATTCGCTCATATTCGGGCAGGTCATCAACAATGTGGCGCCGTGACGCAGCATGATTGCGCGGGCGCGGGCCGGCGGACCGTCGAAGGCGTGATGGACGTCGAGAATGGCGTCACCGTTGCGATGATAGGGCCCGGCAACCGCTTTGTGATGGGTGACCGTGATGAGGCGCGGCCCCATGTCGACGAAGGTGAAGATCGTCGTTGCCGGAAGAGCGTCGATCGGCCGCAGGGCAGGTAATGTCGGGCAACGCGAATTGGCACGATTGATCGCTTTGCCGCGCGCGGTTTCCACGGGTTGCGGCAGCTGACCAAGCACGAGTTGCGTCCCAAGGCCCGATATAAGGAGAAAGGCCACGAACACGCCGACGGTGCGCACCAACACCGAGGTGCTGCGTCGAAGCGCGGGGATGATCGTCCAGGCAAGCACGGTCGCGCCGGGGACTGCCGTAAGCTGAGCGGCGGGCCCCATCCGCGTTTGCCACAGCAGCAACAGCAGCGACGTCAGGCTGATCAGCGTGACCGGGGCCCAGACCATGAATCGCGGGCTGCCCCAGGCACGGGCGCTTGCCAGCGCAGCACCGATGACACCCGCGACGGGTAACAGGATCGTGCCGACCGCGACCGGCCATTCCTTGGTATAGAGCGGCTTTGCCTCGTTGATGTTAGACAGCCATGACGTGTAAAGTTCGGGGGAAACCTGTTCGGGGCGACCAAGGCATTGCGGCGCCAGCCCGGCAAAGCCGGCCATCAGCACCGCCCCGCCCGCGACCGCCGCGCCCAGCCGGACGCGCCAGTCGGCGCTCTTTACCTGCGGCAACAGGAACGCGATCCATCCCGCCGCCACCATGGTCGAGAGATAGACGGGCGACAGCACATCGCAGCGCGGTACGGCATTGTCATAGGACGCGAACACGAGGTAGCCGGCCGCGCAGCCGACCGCCAGCGCGATGCCATAGGCGGCCAGACGGTCGCGATCCTCTGGCTCACCGACCCAGCGAAGTACGGTTGCCGCGCCAACGATCATCAGGAACGGCAGCAGTTCCAGGCCAATGACCAGCGACGCAGCCGTTGCCAGCCCCATGACGACGCCGCCCCGGCGCCCGTTCGGATCGGCGATCCCGGCGATGCTGACGACGAGAAAGGCGAGCTGCCAGCCGTGATGATCGACACGCATGGGCATGAACATGAACAATGAGGCCTGGCAGCACAGGATCAGCGCGGCCGCGAGCCAGAACGCGGGAGGGGCGATGAGTCGCCGCACCGCCAGCGCCATCGCAATCATTGCAACCCAAAGTGGTAGCATCGGCGCGATCGCAGCAGCAATCTGTTCGGCTTCGAAATTGCTTGTAAAGGGTCGCGCGAGAAGCTCGATTCCTGCAATTGGCAGGTCGACCAGCCTGCTCCAGTGAATGTTGAACCCCACCGGCGGGTCGAGTTTATACTGTCGCAGGTCATACCAGCGCTGCCCGCCGAGCAGAGCGCGCACCTGAGCCATGCGCATGTTATCGTCCGTATCCGGAAGCGAAAACCAGTGGATCATGCCCCAACGGAAATAGACCATGAACCCGGCAGTCACGGCCCAGATACCGGTTTGCCAGCGCAGCCAGTGCAGTTCGAAGATCGATGTCGACGATGCCGGCCCCGGTGATACCGTGCCGGTGTCGTCGAAATCGCTTGCCCCGATGTCCGCCATTTATCTTCGCTCGCCTTTCTTGCCGATTGGTCCATTATGCTCGACTATAATGCGCATAATCTTTACTTCTTCTGCTGCATAGCAGCGTGGGGACACGTATGTTGGGGAAAGCCAGAGACCATGGCAGATCACGTTTATAACGCCGACTTTTACGATTACATCGATGACGGATCACGTGCGTCGGCACGTGTCGTCGCGCCGATGCTGCGCGCGGAAATCCGTATCGACAGCCTGCTCGACGTCGGGGCAGGGCATGGCGCATGGGCCGCCGAGTGGATGGCGGCGGGCGTACCCGACGTCGTTGCCATCGATGGCGATTATGTGCGGACCGACCAGCTCGTCATTCCACCCGATTGCTTCCATCCGCATGACCTGTTGAAGCCACTCGATCTCGGGCGCCGGTTCGACCTCGTGCAGAGCCTCGAAGTCGCCGAACATCTGCCGCTCGGCAAGGCGATCACGCTGGTCAACACGCTGGCCAACCACGGGGATGTCATCCTTTTCTCGGCCGCCGTGCCGTATCAGGGTGGCGAGCACCACATCAACGAACAGCCCCCCGAATATTGGCGACTGATGTTCTCGTCGCTCGGCTATGAGCCGTTCGACTGGATACGGTCCCGTCTCGCAAACCAGCGGCAGGTGAAGCCCTGGTATCGTTACAATACGATCATCTATGCGAATGAAGTGGGTCAGCAGCGGCTCTCGCGCTCGATCCGCGACGCTCGTGTCGATCCGGGCCGCCAACTCGAAATCGGCGGCGATCTGGCGTGGATGGTGCGGCGCGCGATAGTGAAACATATGCCGAAGCGACTGATCAAGCCCGTCGCCATGGCAAAGGCCAGCGTCGAGGCGCGTCTCAGGGGACGCGCGCGGACCGCCTAGTGGCCTCAATGATGGGTGTGATTCCTGAAGATCCCGCCGCGCGCGCCGCGTTCTGGCAGCTGGTTCGCTACGGCGTGATCGGCGGGCTAATCACGGCCGGCGGGCAGGCGATCTACTGGTGTGGGGTCGAATGGTTCGGCATCGATCCCAACGTGTCGATCGGCATCGCGTTCGTTATCGGGGTTGCGGTCGGTTATTTTGCGCACGGCTGGATCAGCTTTGCCGGACACGGCGAGCGAAACGATCACGGAAAAATGGGGACGCGCTTTATCGCGGTCAATTTGTTCGGTTTCGCGATGAACTCGTTTTTCGTCTGGACCCTGGTCAAATATCTTCACGGCCCAACGTGGTGGCCGATCGTACCCAACATCCTGCTAACCCCGCTCGCCACCTTCTGGATGCACCGCAAGTGGACTTATGGGTGAGGCATTGATGCCCAGACTGGCCGAGGCGACGTTTCCACCCGCGATATTCTGGACAACGTAGAGCGGCCGGTTCTTCGACTGGGTGTAGAGGCGGCCGATATACTCTCCGATCATGCCGAGCACGAACATCTGCATAGCGCCGAGTACGACCACGACGAGCATCAGCGACGTCCAGCCCGCGATCGTCTGGCCTGACGCCCACGCCCCGAAGATATAGACAATCAGCAGGAGCGATCCGAACGCCAGCCAGAGCCCGGCGTGGCTCGCTAGGCGCAACGGTGCCGTCGAAAAGCCGGTCAGCGCATCGAGCGCGAAGGCGATCATTTTCGACAGGGGATATTTGGTCGCTCCGGCAAAACGCGCCGCGCGTTCATAGGCAAAGGGTATTTGCCGGAACCCTGCCCAGGCAACCATGCCGCGGACAAAGCGCGCCTGTTCGGGCATGGCGAGGAAAACGTCGAGTGCGCGCCTGCTCATCAGGCGGAAATCGCCGGCATCGAGCGGGATGTCGACATCGGTCGCCCGCTTCAGCAGGCGGTAGAACGCCGCGGCGGTCGCACGCTTGAACAGGGTTTCTCCGGCGCGCTCGCGACGTACGCCGTACACGACATCCGCGCGTTCGCGCTCCATCGTTTCGATCATCGCGCCCAGCAATTCGGGCGGATCCTGAAGGTCGGCATCGATGATGAAAATCAGCGCGCCACGACACAGATCGAGGCCCGCCGTCAGCGCCAGCTGGTGACCGTGATTGCGCGACAGGTCGATCGCGATCAGATGGGGATCGGTTTCGGCCAGCCGCGCCATGATCGACCAGCTGCCATCGCGCGACCCGTCGTTGATCAGCACGATCTCGTAATCATTGCTTGCCACGCCGCGCGCCGTCTCGCTCAGTCGCGCGTGCAACGCCTCGAGGCACTCCGCCTCGTTATAACAGGGGACCACGATCGAAAGTCGGGGCGCTGGCCGCAAGCTCGTCATTTGTCGATTCCGTAGAGGATCGTCGCCTCATCGGCAAACAGGGGTGTCAGGCCCCCATAGCGGGGAAGCGTTTCGGGCCGGTAACCGGTCACCCAGACATAATCGAAGCGGTCGCGAGGGAAATTGGCGATGCGGGCAGTCAGGGCGGCGCGAAGGTCGCCGCAGGTCATCACCAGTTGCGACGGGTCCGAATTATAGGGCGTTCCTCTGGCTGCTAGTGGAATAAGCAGCTCGGCGCCCGGCACATCCCATTGGCCGTTGGTGAAGAGGTCGTCGCGCACGATCGCGACGCCGTCGAGGTGTTCGAGGCGCGGCCGACGCCATGGTACGTCGCAGGGAAAAGCGGTGAAGACGGCGACGCGGCTGCCGCGGGGGATGCGGTCGAAAGCGGCGAGGTGGCGGGCGAAATCATGGTCATAGTGCTGGAATCCCACGGTCGTCGCGGCGATCCTGGCGGCGAAGATCAGCGCGGCGCCGAGCGCGATGCCCCCTTCCAGTCCTGGTCGTGCAAGCGCGCCGGGCCGTACCGCCAGCAGGGCCACGATGAGAACGACCGGCCAGAGCCGAGCATCGGCATAGGCGGAACCGAGAAATTGGTAGGGCAGGATGAGCAACGCCGAGAACAGACCCAACGCTCCCAGGGCAAGGCCGCGATCGACCTCAAAGGTCCGCGAGCGGAACCCCGCATAGATCAGCAGCAGCGCCGCGATCAGTGAGCCGAGGTCGAGCCATTGCGACTGGTCGCGCAGGGTCCACGTCAGCGCGAGCGCCTTGTAGCCGAAATCACCCCAGCCGAGCGTTTCAGCGGCGGCCCCCGCGGTGCCGTATCTGAGGACGACCATGAGCACCGCCGGGGCAGCGAGCGGCCAGAGACCGAGCGCAACGCGGGGCCAGTCCCTGAGCGGACGCTGACCGGCGCGAATGCCAGCGAGGAGGATCGCGAATACCGCCCAGCCGAACACATGCGCGGTCCACAGCGCAAGTGATCCAAGGACGAGAAGAGCCGGATGCGATCGGTCATGCTGTCGCCGGGCGCACCAGGCCGCCGCGTGCAGCGCCAGTGCAATGCCCAGCCAGAAATTGACGAGCCCATATTGCCACGGATAAGCCATGGCGAAGGGAAACGCCGCCCAGGTAGTTGCCGGAAGGGTGCCCTGCGCCGCCCGGGCGAGGCGCACCATGCCCCAGATCATCAGCATCGGGAGGAGCGCGGCGAGCACGACCGTGCCTCGCTCGACGCCGAACACCCGCCCGAGCGGCTCCATCAGCAAGTCGCAGCCAAGGTTGCCGATCAGCAACCAGTGATAATCCCAGTTGCGCTGGAGCAGGGCGCTGGAGGTGAGGTTGAGCTGAATATGGTAGCGGCCCATGTGCCCGAGCAGATCGATGAGCGGCGGCAGGCGAACCGACCAGAGCGGGATCGACGCGGCGAGTGCGATCAGGGCAACCGCCCAGCTTCTTTCCCACCAGCGCGTCATCGATGCTCGATCCGGTAAAGGTGATCGGGACCGTTCGACCAGATCGGCGTCATGCCCCTTGTGAGGCGCACGTCGAAGCGCGGCGGATCGATCAGCCAGACATAGTCGAACGCTGCCCGGGGAAGCCTCGCCAGGGCCTGGCCGGGGGTCATCCACGGCGCGCCGCCGGGACAGGCGGCAGGAACGAGCAGCTGTGACGGATCGACCGCAAAGCCCGGCGCATCATTCTTGATCACCGTCATGTTTTCCGCCCCCGAAACATCCCACTGATCGTTCGAAAAGGCGTGACGCCGCACGATGGCGAGCGCGGAGAGGTGTTCCATGCGGTTGGTCGACCATTCCACGCCGCATGTCCGCCGCGTAAATGCGGCAACACGCGCGCCCCGCGGAACATGGTCGAGCGCGACCAGCGCCTGGTCGTAGCGTGCCGACGCGATGCCCAGGCTGACGGTCGTCGCGGCTATTCGCGTCGCAAACAGTGCAAGCCCGACCATGGCAATCGTGCCGAGCATGTTTGTGCTGGCGGTCGATGTCGGGCGGATCGCAATGATGGCGACCGCAAACATGAACGGGGTCAGGCGCATGTCCGCATAGGCCGAGCCGAAGATGATGCGAGGCAACAGGACATAGACCGCGAGCAGGACAAATGCGCTGGTCGCCAGGTTGCGCGAAAACGTCAGGCGCGGGTCGCGTATGGCAAAGAGGATCACGCCGAACAGGATGCCCAGCGAGAGCAGGTCAAAGGCCTGCCACCGATCGCGGAGCGTGGTCAGTATCCAGAGTGATTTGGTGCCCCAGTCGAACCAGTCACCGGTCATGTCGGTCGACTGCGCCCGCCAGACGAGCATCGGAATCAGCGGGATAGCCAATGGCAGGCAGGCAATCACCGTTCCCCCGGCCGCTGCGACCCATGACTTGCCAAGGTCGCGCTGACGGATCAGTTCGGCGGATGCGCACAACAGCCCGAACATGCCCCAACCAAAAGTGTGCGCCATCCAGACGACACAGGCGAGCGGCAGGAAGACGAGCGGCCGCAGCCGGGCCGTGCCCAATCGCGCCATGCGCAGCCAGAGGGCAAAGGCAAGCAGTGCGACTGCAACGCTGAGCGTGTAGTTGACGAAACCGAAGATGAAGGGGTGACCATAGGCCAGCGGTAGCGCGAAAAAGATCGTCGGCGGAACGCGCCCGTGGACTTCGCGGGCGATCCAGATCAGGCCGACTGCCGTCAGGGCAGGAATCGTCATGACGATCAGCTTGGTCGCGATTTCGATCCCGAACAGCCGACCCAGCGGTTCCATCATCAGGTCGACGCCCAGATTGCCGATCAGCCGCCAGTGGAAGCTGTACCAGGACGTGAAAGTGGCGGGGTCGAGCTGGACCGCATAACGGCCCATGTGGCCGGGCAGGTCGACCAGCGGCAGAACGGGCGGGTAGGTCAGCGGGACAAGGGTGAGGATGATGCACGCGGCGAGCAGCCAGCGATTTCCCCACCACTCGCCTTGGGTACCGGTCAATGTTGTCCCCGTCATTCCTGCGGCAGCGGGAAACCTGCTAACTCTGGTTGGTTAACAAGCTGATCCCCGCTTTCGCGGCAGGGGCCCGATAAGGCAAGGATTACCGGTCCCGCCGCCCCAGCAGCCGCAGTCTGAGCGCGTTGAGTTTGATGAATCCCTCGGCATCGCGCTGGTCATAGGCGCCGGCGTCATCTTCGAAGGTAACGACCTTTTCGGAATAGAGACTGTTGGGCGATTTGCGGCCGGTCACGATGACGCTGCCCTTGTAGAGCTTCAGGCGAACCGTGCCGCTGACTTTCGCCTGGCTGTGATCGATCGCTGCCTGCAGCATCTCTCGCTCGGGGCTGAACCAGAAACCGTTGTAGATGAGTTCGGCATAGCGCGGCGCGAGCTCGTCCTTCAAATGGGCGGCACCACGATCGAGCGTGAGCTGTTCGATGCCCCGGTGCGCCAGGTGGAGGATCGTGCCGCCCGGCGTTTCGTACATCCCGCGCGACTTCATGCCGACAAAGCGATTCTCGACCAGATCGAGGCGGCCGATGCCGTGGATCCTGCCCAGATCATTGAGCCTCGCCAGCAACAGCGCCGGGGACAGCCCCTCGCCATTGACGGCGACAGCGTCGCCACGCTCAAAATCGATGGTGATGATTTCGGGGGTATCCGGCGCGTCCTCCGGATTGACGGTGCGCGAATAGACATAGTCGGGCACCTCATCCCACGGATCTTCCAGCACTTTGCCTTCGGATGAGGTGTGCAGGATATTCGCGTCGGTGGAGAACGGCGATTCTCCCCGCTTGTCCTTCGGCACCGGGATCTGATGCGCCTCGGCAAAGGCGATCAGCGCGGAGCGGCTGGTCAAATCCCACTCTCTCCACGGCGCGATGATCTTGATGTCGGGCGACAGCGCGTAATAACCAAGTTCGAAGCGAACTTGATCATTTCCCTTGCCGGTTGCCCCGTGACTGACGGCGTCGGCACCCACCGCGCGCGCGATTTCGATCTGCCGTTTGGCGATCAGGGGGCGGGCGATCGAGGTGCCAAGCAGATAAAGCCCTTCATACAGGGCGTTGGCGCGCATCATCGGGAAGACATAGTCGCGGACGAATTCCTCGCGGAGGTCGTCGATGAAGATATGCTCGTCACGCACGCCCATCAGCCGCGCCTTGTCTCGCGCCGGGCCGAGTTCCTCGCCTTGGCCGAGGTCGGCGGTGAAGGTCACCACCTCGCACCCGTAGGTCTGCTGCAGCCATTTCAGGATCACGCTCGTGTCGAGGCCGCCCGAATAGGCCAGCACCACTCTGTTGATGCCCGTGCTGGTCTTGTCGTTCACCCTTGCCGCTCCCCTCGATTCGTGTCGGCCTATTAGGGTGGGGAGTGGAACGGAGCTAGGGCCGAACGTTCCCGCAGCGGGGGCGGCTTCGACCGCCGCCGCTTCAGCCGGCCGCGCGCAGCTTCGGTTGGGTCGCCGCGCTCAGTTCCGCTTCGACCAGATGCATGTAATCGCGCGTCAGCGGCAGGACGCGGCGGTTGCGCGCATATTGCAGCTGGTAGACGCAGAGGACGCCATGCTCAAAGGCACTGGTGCAGCCCGCAAAGTAAAATTGCCACATGCGAAAGAAGCGCGCGTCGTAGATCGCCTCGATTTCCGCGCGGCGCGCCATGATCCGCGCGTACCATTGGCGCAAGGTATAGGCATAATGCAGCCGCCAGGTCTCACAATCGGTCTGGATGAGGCCGGTCAGCTCGCTCGCACCCGTGATTTCGCTCAGCGCCGGTGCATATCCCCCGGGGAAGATGTATTTCGACGCCCAGCGGTCGGTCGTGCCGGGTCCCCCCATGCGGCCGATCGTGTGGAGGAGCATAGCGCCGTCGTCGGTCAACAGGTCGCGACATTTCCGGAAGAACGCGCTGTAATGTGGTGGCCCGACATGTTCGAACATGCCCACCGAAACGATGCGGTCGAACTGTCCGGCGACATCTCGATAGTCGACCAGCTGGAACGTGACGCGATCGGCGACTCCCGCTTTTTCAGCGGCGGCGCGCGACCAGGCATATTGTTCCTCGCTCAAGGTGATGCCGACGACATCGACGTCGAAATGGCGGTGGAGATAGAGCGCCATGCCGCCCCATCCCGAACCGATGTCGAGCACGCGCATGCCGGGCGCCAGATCGAGCTTTGCCGCGATATGCGCCATCTTGGCGCGCTGCGCGGTGTCGAGGTCATTGGCGGGATCGGTGAAATAACCGCAACTATATTGGCGGTTCGCGTCGAGAAACAGATCGTAGAGACGGTCGTCGAGGTCATAGTGATGCGCAACGTTGCGCTTCGATCGACGAGTCCAGTTCATCCGGTCGAGCTTGCCCGCGATCGTCCCCGCCAGTCGGCTCAGCGGTTTCAAATCCTCTATTTTTCCGCCCTTTTCCCAGGGGGAGTTCAGGCGGATCAGCGTCAGCAGACCCATGATGTCGTCATTCTCGACGATCATCCGGTGATCCATATAGGCTTCGCCTGCGCCGAGTTCGGGGCGGAGGGCGATGTCGCGCGCGACCCGGGCATCGGCCAGACGGATGGCAATATCGGGGTAGCCGGGCGTTGCCGTTCCGAAAACGCTGACCCGACCGTCATGATGGGTAAGGTTCAGCGTCCCCTTGCTGATGATGCGCGACAGGAATTTATCAAATAACGACATGGCGAAACGCTAACCCTCAGATTTTGGCGAAATTACGGTCAGGCACCGGCATACCATTCATAGCCGGCACCATCTTCCCAAAATCCGCCCTTGCCACCGTAGACCGGTTTCAGGCTGGCGACGGCTTCGATCCGCTGGATATATTTGGCCTGCTTGTAGCCGAGTTGCCGTTCGACGCGCAGCCGCAGCGGCGCGCCGTTCATCACCGGCAGCATCGCGTCGTTCAGCGCCCAGGCGATGATGGTCTGGGGATGGGCGGCGTCGATCCGGTCGATCGACTCATAATAGGGCGAGCCGTCGTTGTGATCGGCGCAGTGGAACACGACGTAATTGGCCAGCGGACTGATGCCGGCCCGGTCGAGCAGAAATTTGAGCGGTACGCCGGTCCATTTGGCAATCGCACTCCACCCCTCGACGCAGTCGTGGCGGGTGATCTGCGTTCGCGCCGGAAGGCTGCGGACCTGATTGAGCGGGATCGCCTGCGGCCGCGCCACGAGACCGTCGATGATCAGCGTCCAGTCGGCGAAATTGCTGGCGACGTGTCCGGCATAGTCGTCCCCGACCGGCATTCGCGTACCATTCGAGCGAAAGATCGGCGAACGCTGGTTCGGGGCAAACTCCTTGGCGAGCGCCATCCGGTCCTGCAGTGAGCGCTGCACCACGTAATTTGCATCCTCGCCAAGGTGCAACAGCTTGCGAAAGCTCTCGTTGTTGCCGAGCGCATCGCATCCTGAGAGCAGTCCGCCGGCACCCGCAACCACGCCGCCGACGAGTGCACGCCGGGTGAGCAGCACGCTCATGCTGGTTCTCCCGCAAGGTTTTCTGGAACAATTTCGTCGCGGTCGAGGGGTACGCGGAAGCGCCCGGTGATCATCGAGCGGACCTCGTTGTAGGGGCCGGCGAGAACCACCAGGATCAAATGCCCGACGATGAACAGCCCAATTCCACTGGCGAGCAGGAAATGGATCGATCGCGCGGTCGACCGTCCGCCGAACAGGTCGATCGCCCAGCCGGTCAGCGCCGACAGTCCTGGCGAAAGACACATGCCGGTCAGGATGAGCAGCGGGATCATGACGAAGACAACAACGATATAAGCGATCTTTTGCAGCGTATTATACTGAAGCGCCGCCGCACCCGTCGGAAATTTCAGTTGCGCGTGGTGCTTAATGTCCTCCCACAAATGCCCGGGGGCGAGTTCGCCCCGGCGCAGTGTGAGATCGCGCTGGAAATGGCGGTTGATCAGGCTGGTGACCATGTGCGCAAGGAGGCCGAAGGCGAGGACCCAGGCAAAGGCAAGATGCCAGTGACGGGCAAGCGCAAGATTATAGCTCGAAGGGATGGTGAGCCAGCCAGGAAAATGTGGCGGATTATACCAGGGCATATCGAAATTCGCGCCGTATTGCCCCCAGTAGAGGTGGGGATGCGCGTTCGAGATCATCAACCCCGACATCAACATTGTGATAATCGCTATGGCGTTGGTCCAGTGCCACAGCCGCGTCGACAGGCGGTGCCGCTTGACGAGATCGCCACCGCGAATTTGGGTAACACTTTCCGGTACATCATCAGCTTCGACCACGTTCTGGCTCCCTGTCTGACGCCCGTGCGAACATCGTCGCAAGACGGTTCGAGGGCAAGCGGTAAAAAGTTACGCGCGCATCACGAATAGGCCCGCCAGAAAAACACGGCAGTCGTCACGCCCGTCACGCCGATCGTCCACAGGCGGATGGCAAACGGCGAAAGCACCTTGCCGAGGCGAGCGCCGCCCCATCCTCCCGCTACGGCGCCCAGCAGCATCGGCAGGCATGCCGACCAACGCACCATGCCGAAGCCGATGAACACGAGCGCCGCCGCCGTATTTGCGACAGCGAGCATCAACGTCCGCGGGGCCATCAGCCGGTGGGGCGGCACGTCGGCGAGCAGGCCATAGGCCGCCGTCGTCATGATGCCGACGCCACCGCCGAAGTAACCGCCGTAAAACCCCAGCAACGCCTGGGCGATGGTCAGTGTCTTCGCGCCGATCGATACCCGATGGCGCAGCGCTTCGGCCGCTTGTTTGCCAAAGACGATGGCCAGAAAGGCGATCAGCAACAGCCAGGGGATGACCAGGTCGAACGCGCGCGTCGGGGTCGCCACGAGCAGCAGGCTGCCGAACAGTCCGCCGAAAAAGGTGATGAGGCTCAACAGACGGATCGACAGACCGCCCAGCGGCTCGAGGCCGTCGCGAAAGCCCCAGGCCGCCGACATCGCCCCCGGCTGTAACGCGACATTGCTGGTGGCGTTTGCCTGCGGGCTGGGCAGTCCCATCGCGATGAGCGCCGGCATCGTCGCAAAGGTCCCGCCGCCGGCGAGCGCGTTCATTGCCCCACCGACCAGCCCCGCCCCCGCCGCCAGCAATGCGGTGGCGATCAAGCGCGCGCTTCCGCCGCGAACGCCCAGCGCAGTGCGCCTGCCAGTCCAAGGGTCATTGCCGATACGGCGGGACGGGTCAGGAGCGAAGGGTGCAGCCCGTGCATGGTGCGCGCCCATTGCGGCAGGAGATCGACCCCTGCCTGAGTGATCAGCGACTGCACGGCGGCGGCCCGGCCGCGTGACGGGTCGGGAGTCATGACGATGCGTGCGATTTCGCGTGCCCGGGCGTCCGCGGACAGTTCACGGCGAAAACTGGCAATCAGTTGCTCCGCCTCGGCGCGGGTTTCGGGAACCGGGCTTGCGCCCAATGCGCGCGCCGTCGCCGCGACCTCCGCGAAATAGCGGTCCTGGTCGGCGCGTGACATCTGCGGTTCGCCGAAGCGGATCCACGCATCGAGAAACAGGATCGCGCCGGCCACATGCACCCAGGCGAGCGTGCGCGGGTCGTCGGCGCGATAGGCAATCCCGTCGGGCCGGACACCGCCGACGTGCGAATGGATGCGCCGGACGAGCGCGATCGCAGCCTCGCCCTCGCTCCGCTCGGCAAAGGTGGTCTGCGCCATGAAGCGCGCGGTCCGCCGCAATCGCCCGACCATGTCGTTACGAAAATTGCTGTGGTCCCAGACGCCCGCTGCCGCCGAGGGATGGAGCATCTGCAGCAGGAGCGCGGCGATCCCGCCGACCATCATCGTCGTGACGTCGCCGTGGACCCGCCACGCGACAGAATCAGGGGCAAGAAGCGCGCCGTTTGAACGCACGACCGGCTTTTGCCCCCGGGCCTGATCGTTGAACAGCGCGCGAACCTCGCGGACAAGAGTGCGCTGGAGCGATCGGGCGATCATGCTGTGGAAATGGCGCGATCTCGCTCGGCGCGCGACATCTTTTCGCTGGTGGTTTTCAGCTGACCGCAGGCCGCATCGATGTCGCGGCCCCGAGGGGTGCGGACCGGGGCGGAAATGCCGCCGTCGAAAACGATGTTGCTGAACGCCCGGATACGCTCTGGCGTGGAGCATTCATAGGTTGATCCGGGCCATGGGTTGAACGGGATCAGATTGACTTTCGCGGGCAGTCGGTAGGTTCGCAAAAGACGAACGAGTTCGCGGGCATCGGCATCGCTGTCGTTCTTATCCTTGAGCATCACATATTCGAAGGTGATCCGGCGGGCGTTGTTGGCGCCGGGATAGTCGGCGCATGCCTGTAACAGCTGCTCGATGCCATATTTGCGGTTGAGCGGGACGAGTTCGTCGCGCACCTCTTTGGTGACAGCGTGGAGCGAGACCGCGAGATTGACCCCGATTTCCTCGCCCGCCCGCGCCATCATCGGCACGACGCCGCTGGTCGACAAGGTGATTCGCCGTTTGGACAGGGCAAGGCCATCGCCGTCCATCACGATCTTCAGCGCGTCGCGCACCGCGTCGAAATT
Organism: Sphingomonadales bacterium; assembly: GCA_038225385.1. Taxonomy (GTDB): domain Bacteria; phylum Pseudomonadota; class Alphaproteobacteria; order Sphingomonadales; family Sphingomonadaceae; genus Sphingomonas_O. The sequence continues at coordinate 60,912 of JBBRRC010000012.1, forward strand.
GTAGAGCGGCTCGCCCATCCCCATCATGACGATGTTGGTCAGCATCCGGCCCTCGGGCTGCGACGGCCATTCGCCCAACGCGTCGCGCGCAAGCATTACCTGGCCGACGATCTCGCCGGCGGTCAGGTTGCGGACCAGCCGCATCGTACCCGTGTGGCAGAAGGTGCAGTTGAGCGTACAGCCTACCTGGCTCGACACGCACAAGGTGCCCCGGTCCGCGTCGGGGATGAACACCATCTCATAGTCCTGCGCATCGGGCGAGCGCAGCAGCCATTTGCGCGTGCCGTCCTCTGAAACTTGTGCCTCGACGACTTCGGGCCGGTCGATGACGAAACGTTCGGTCAGCCAGGGCTGCTGCGCGCGCGCGATGTCGGTCATTGTGGCAAATTCGGTCGCGCCGCGATTGTAGATCCAGTGCCAGATCTGCTTGGCGCGCAGCTTTGCCGCCCTCGCATCGAGTCCGGCTTCGGCAAGGACGGCGCGTAACTGGTCGCGGGTCAGGCCAATCAGGCCGACGCGCCCGTCGGGGCGCAATGAGGGCTCGCGCGACACGGGTATGGGCGAGGTCAGGCCTGGAATGGTCATCGAAACGGGGGCGTTCATCGCTCCCATGTAAGGCTAGCGCCGCGCGCAGCCAAGCGCGGCGGCGTCGATGGCGGTGGCGGCACCCTTCAGCAGATAGGTTTCGGTGAACGAGCGTCCCGTCACGGCGACGCTGGCGATACTCATGCTGCGCGCACTGCGCATGGCGGCGACGATGGCGGCATCGCTGCGCGCATCGGGTGCCCAGACGTCAGCCTCTCCCGCAACCAGCGCGAACTTACGATCGTCGACCGTCAGCGTAACCGCCGACCCCGCTCGCCTTTCTTGGCCAAGACGAGCGTAGAACTGGCCACGAACCCCTGCCTGCGGCCAGCTCGCCACGCTGGCGAAGGGTCGCCACTTCGTTCCCCGACCCCGGGCGGGTTCGGCAATGGCAAAGCACCGCCACGGGCTGTCGTCGCGAAAAGCGGCCCAGTCGCCGAAACTGCCGAGCGAGGTCCGCGCCAGTGCGGGGGTGGCGACGACGGCCAGCGCGAGGAGCACGCACTTCATGCAGGCGCGCCGCCGGTGCCTTCGACAACCAGCGTCTCGGTGCCGTTTTCGATCATGACGATCGATCCCTGCGGCAACCCCCGTGCAACCGGGGCGTCGAGCGACGGATCGTTGGGCAGGCCGGTGAGTACACCGCGCAGCACGCGGCTCGACACGCCGTGCATGATGACGAGCCGGTCGCCGGGATCCTCGCGGTCGGCAGCCATCGCCCAGGCCGCGACCCGCGCCGCTATCTGATGGTAGCGCTCACCATCGGGTGCTGGTTTCAGCAGCATCGTCGCGCGATCGACGATCGGCCCGACTTCGGCGGTCAGGTCGGCGTAGTTGCGCCCGCCCCAGCTGCCGACGCCGATTTCGACCAGCCGGTCATCGGTGCGGGCCGCAAACCAGTCGAGATCGAGATGTTCGGTGATGATGGCCAGCGTCTGGAGCGCGCGCCCGGCCGTGGACGACCAGAGAGTCAATGCCGGCCGTGCCCCGAGTCGGTCGCGCAGCGCCAGACCCATGGCGTTCGCCTGGGCAAAGCCGGTGCGCGTCAGCGGGGTATGGGGATGCTCGCCCTGCAGCCTGGCCGACGCATTGAACACGGTCTCGCCGTGGCGGGCGATATAGGTTTTGCCGCGCAGATGCATGGGGAAGACATCGGCGAGATATTTTTGCTTGGCAACAGGGAACCACCCGGACCGACGGTCGTTTGACGCACGTCCTCCCCCCGGACGAGTTAGTAGCGTTGCGTACCCCCCTTCCTGCGCCCCACCTTCCTGTCGGAAAGTGAGAGCTTAGCTAAAGGGGACGATTTCATTCTGGATGTCGTGACCGATCGGGGCTCGGCCGAGCCAGGCTATCCCCGATCTTTCACACCAATATCGCGCGACGGCCTCTTCGTCGCTGCCGAAGTCAGGTACATTCGGCGTGATTGGCGTGCACCGGCCAAGCATCAGTCCGGCACAAAGGCGAACGGCAGGATTGGATGTGACGTGGAACAGGCTGCGGTCGATGCGGTACATCGGTTCGTCGACCTCCTCCAGCATCAGGATGCGGCCCGTCAGGTCCGGTTGGAGTGACGTCCCAAGCAGATGAGAAAAGACGGTCAGGTTGAATGCGACCTGGAGCTTTGGTGTCGCGGGCTGAGGTTCGATCAGCCAGTCGAGGGAGCGGGCGACCGCCGCTTCGCCGCCGATCCGCAAAATATCGTTCGGCATCGGGGCATGGACCGGGCGCCCGATGCCTGACGTCTGCAGCCCCGCCAGCAGGAAACCAGCATCGCTATAGCCGAGGAATGGCTTGGCGACTGCCGCGTCGCCCATTCTGGCGATTGCGCGCTCGGCAATCCGGTTGGCACCATAACCGCCCCGCGCCAGCCAGACCGCGTCGACCGTCGGATCGTTGGCGACTTCGACAAGTGCGTCCTCCCGTGCTGCGTCGGGTCCCGAAAAATGCCCGTCGGACAGAAAACATTGCGGGTGAAAGGCAAGGTCGGGCGCTTTTTCGCCGTAACGGGCGCGGGTAAGTGCGATCACCCGCTCGGGCACGTCGGGCGAAAGCGGGTTGCTCGGCGCGACGACGGCGATCTTCATCTTGCCCCTCCCTCGGTTAGGCTTGATAGCGCGCTCCGGTGACCAAGTCCTATTTCTTTGTCGGCATCGGCGGCTCGGGGATGATGCCGCTCGCACAGATCATGGCGGCAAAGGGGCACCGCGTCGCCGGGTCGGACCGCTCGCTTGACCAGGGGCGGCTGGGCACGAAGTTCGAGGGACTGCGCGACCACGGTATCGGCCTCTTCGCCCAGGATGGAAGTGGCCTGACCTCGCCGGACCAGATCGTCATCGCCTCTGCCGCGATCGAGGACACGGTGCCCGATATCGTTCGGGCGACCGCGCTCGGGTGCGCCCGCCGGACGCGGGCCGAACTGCTCGCCGAGCTGTTCAATGCCGCCCCGCTGAGCATTGCGGTCGGCGGCACCAGCGGCAAATCGACCGTCACCGGCATGATCGGCTGGATTCTGACCAGGGCTGGCCGCGACCCGACGATCATGAACGGCGCAATCATGAAAAATTTCGACAGCGGCGCGCGTGTCGGCGCGGGTGACGCCTTCGTCAGCGAGGTCGATGAAAGCGACGGTTCGATCGCGCTTTATCGCCCGACCATCGCGGTGCTCAACAACGTCGCCGTCGACCATAAATCGATGGACGAATTGCGGGCGCTGTTCCGGGCCTTTCTGGGAAGAGCGACCAGCGCGGTCGTCAATCTCGATAACGCAGAGGCGCGGGCTCTTTGTTCCTCCGCCGCCACGAGTTTTGGCTTCGGGGACGGGGCCGACCTGCACGCCTCCGATGTCGTCGAGCATCCGGACGGGACGAGCTTTACCGTCAGGATCGCCCCCGATCGGACCTTGCGGGCGCATCTCCAGGTGCCGGGCCGTCACAATATCCTGAATGCGCTCGCGGCGCTTGGTGCTACCTTGCGGGCCGGTGTCGCGATCGAAACCGGCCTGGACGCCCTGACGAGCTTTACCGGACTGAAGCGCCGGATGGAGACCGTGGGGACGGCGAACAATGTCACGGTAATCGACGATTTCGGGCATAACCCCGACAAGGTTGCTGCCACGCTGGCTGCGCTCCACGCCTTCCCCGGCAGGTTGCTCGTCTTTTTCCAGCCGCACGGGTTCGGCCCGTTGAAGCAGATGGGGCGTGAACTCGCCGACAGTTTCCTCGCCAATCTGACCCCCGGCGACCGGCTGATCGTCAGCGATCCGGCTTATTTCGGCGGAACGGTGGATCGCTCGGTCGGCAGTGGCGACTTCGTCGCAATGATCGCCGAGGCGGCCGAATATATCGCTGACCGTTCGCGCTGCGGCGACCGGCTGATCGACCTTGCCAGACCCGGCGACCGGATCGTCGTGATGGGCGCGCGCGACGATACGCTGTCGGGCTTTGCCAAAGGGTTGCTGGACCGGCTGGCGAAGCCGTAGAGCAGCGACGAAGGGGACCCGCCTTGGCCAAGCGACTGACACTCTACATCGGCATTGCACTGGTCCTCGGCGTGCTGGTCGGCGTTGCCCTCAACCGGAGCGGGGCGACGCCGGACCAGCTGAAGGCGTACGCCGGCTATTTCAGCATAATAACCGACCTGTTCCTGCGCCTTATCAAGATGATCATCGCGCCACTGGTATTCGGCACGCTGGTCGCGGGCATCGCGCATATGGGCGATACGACGGCGCTCGGGCGGATCGGCGTCCGTTCGCTGTTGTGGTTCGTCGGTGCGAGCCTGGTGTCGCTCTCGCTTGGCCTCGCGCTGGTCAATTTGATCCAGCCGGGGGTGGGCGTCGGATTACCGATCCCGCCGGCTGCCGCCGATGCCGGCGTGGCCACCGCGGCCTTTACGCTCAAGGACTTCGTTACTCACCTCGTGCCCAAGTCGATCTTCGACGCCATGGCGAACAACGAAATCCTGCCGATCGTTGTCTTTTCGGTGTTCTTCGGTGTTGCGATGACTGCGGTCGGCGACAAGGCGGCGCCGATCCTGCGCGGCGTTGACGCGCTCGTCGAGGTGATGTTGCAAGTGACGGGCTATGTGATGCGGTTCGCGCCGTTCGCGGTCTTTGCTGCGGTCGCGAGCGTGGTCGGCGAACAGGGGCTGGGCATCCTTGTCACCTACGGCAAGTTCATCGGCAGCTTCTATCTGGGCCTCGCGGTCCTGTGGGCACTGCTGCTCGGCGTCGCTTACCTCATCGTCGGGGGACGTTCGCGCCATCTGATCCGATATATCCGCGAACCCCTGCTTGTTGCTTTCTCGACGGCGTCGTCGGAGGCGGCGTTCCCGCGCACGCTCGAGGCGCTCGACCGTTTCGGCGTGCCGCGCCGGATCTCGAGTTTCGTCCTGCCGCTTGGCTACTCGTTCAATCTCGACGGCTCGATGATGTACATGACCTTTGCCACGATCTTCATCGCGCAGGTCTATGGGATTGGCCTGACGCTGGGGCAGGAAATTACCATGCTGCTCGTGCTGATGATCACGTCGAAGGGGATGGCGGCGGTGCCGCGCGCCAGCCTGGTCGTCATCTCGGCAACACTGGCGATGTTCAAGATTCCCGAAGGTGGATTGCTGCTCATCCTCGGCGTTGATCATTTCCTCGACATGGGGCGCACGGCGACGAATGTCGTCGGCAATACCGTCGCCAGCGTTGTCATCGCCAAATGGGAAGGCGAACTGGACGCTGAGCGCCCTCCTGAAATAGAACCCCCGCACGCGCCCGCCAGTCGCGGCCGTCCTAAGGATGGATGACCTGAAACGCCCCGACGGGACGCGCATCGCCGCCCGGCGGCGCATCGGCGGAGAGCCGACGATCATTTTCCTGCCGGGCTATGCATCGGACATGGCCGGCAGCAAGGCGGTTGCGCTCGATAGCTGGGCAGCGGCGAGTGGCCGCTCCTTCATGCGTTTTGATTATGGCGGCTGCGGCGAGAGCGAGGGCGCGTTCGAGGAACAGTCGGTCGACGACTGGCTGGCCGATACGCTGCTGGCGATAGACGCGACAGCGGGCCCCATTGTGCTTGTCGGCTCGTCGATGGGCGGCTGGATCATGCTGCTGGCGGCGCTGGCGCGACCATCGCGCGTGGCTGCCCTTGCCGGCATCGCGGCTGCCCCTGATTTCACCGAATGGGGCTTCGACGCAACGCAGCGGGCGGCATTGCAGCGTGACGGCAGGATCGAGCAGCCTTCCGGCTACGGCGCGCCGCTGGTCACGACGCGCAATTTCTGGGAATCGGGACAGCGCAATTTGCTGCTCGGCGGCAGCATCCCGATCGATGTGCCGGTGCGGCTGCTTCACGGTCAGCGCGACCCCGATGTACCGTGGCGGCAGTCGCTGTTGCTTGCCGAACGGCTGCGTTCAGACGATGTGCAGGTGATCCTGGTCAAGGACGGCGATCACCGATTGTCCCGCGCTCACGATATTGCGTTGCTGGTGAGAACGATCGAATCGCTGGAGTTTTAATGATATTTGCTCTCCTTGGCGCAGCTACCGCAGCTACCGCAGCTACCGCAGCTACCGCCGCGGCGCCCACGCCCGCCCCCGAACAGGCACGTTTCGAGGCTTGCGCCACGCTCGCCGAGGCTGATCCGGCAAAGGCGCTCGATCAGGCGGGCGTGTGGCGACTGAACGGCGGGGGCGTGCCGGCACGTCAGTGCGAGGGGCTGGCCTATGTCGCGCAGAAGCGGTGGGCACCCGCCGCGACGGCATTCGAGGCGGCGGCTCGCGACGCCGACACGGGCAACGAAGTGCGTGCGGCCAGCCTTTGGGTGCAGGCGGGCAACGCTGCGCTGGCGGCTGGCGATCCGGCGCGTGCGCGGGCCGCATTTGATGCGGCAATCGTGCGTGGCCAGACGACGGGGGCCGACCTTGGAGAACTTCGTCTGGACCGCGCCCGCGCGCGCTTCGCGCTTGGCGACAAGAAGGGCGCCCGCGACGATCTGGACAATGCGCTGAAACTCGTGCCTGCGGATCCGCTCGCGTGGCTGCTTTCGGCGACGCTCGCCCGCCAGTCGGGTGATCTGCCGCGCGCAGTCGACGACATCGAGCAGGCGCTCCAGCGCTCACCCGATGACGCGCAGGTTGCGCTGGAGGCCGGAAATATCGCGATCCTGCTGGGCCGCGAAGACGCGGCACGTACGGCGTGGCAGGCCGCCATCAAGAACGCACCCGATGGCGCGGCGGGCAAATCGGCGGCGGAAGCGCTGGCGCGGCTTGCGCCGGCCAAGTGATCGCTTCGTTGCAGAAGCAGCAGACAGCATTTCGCCCTTGCGACAGAGAAGTGTAGAATTGCGGCATGAAATATCTCCACACCATGATTCGGGTCTCCGACCCCGACGCGACCATTCGCTTTTTCGAGCTTATCGGACTGAAGGAACTGCACCGGTTCGATAATCCGGCGGGTCGCTTCACGCTGATTTTCCTTGCCGCGCCGGGTGACGAGGCGGCTCAGGTGGAATTGACGCATAACTGGGACGAGAGCGGCTATGGCGAGGGACGCAATTTCGGTCACCTCGCCTACCGGGTCGACGATATCTACGCGACGTGTCAGCGGCTGATGGATGCCGGGGTGACGATCAACCGGCCACCGCGCGACGGCCACATGGCGTTCGTGCGCAGCCCCGACAATATCTCGGTCGAACTGTTGCAGGACGGCAGCCTGCCGCCGCAGGAACCCTGGGCGTCGATGCCGAATACGGGCCATTGGTGACATGCCGATCGAGGTCGTCCGTCTCGCCGTCCTGAGCGACAATTACGTCTGGCTGGTCCACGAGCCTGCGTCGGGCTCCACAATGGTCGTCGACCCTGCGGTGGCCGAGCCGGTGCTGGCGGCGGCAGCGGCGCGAGGCTGGCGGATCACCGACATCTGGAACACCCACTGGCACCCGGACCATACCGGCGGCAATGCCGCGATCAAGGCGGCAACGGGCTGCACGATCACGGGTCCGCGGGCCGAGGCCGAACGCATCCCCACGCTCGATGTGCTGGTCGCGGGCGGCGATATCGTGCGTCTTGGCGCAGTCGAGGCGACGGTGATTGACGTGCCTGCGCACACCGCCGGTCATATCGCCTATCATTTGGCGAGCGAGGCCGCGGCCTTCGTCGGTGACACTCTGTTTGCCATGGGGTGCGGACGGTTGTTCGAGGGAACGGCGGCGCAAATGTTTGCTAACATGGCCCGGTTGTCGGCACTGCCCGACAGGACGACAGTTTATTGCGCGCATGAATATACGCAGAGTAACGGTCGCTACGCGCTGGTTGCCGACCCCGACAATGCCGAGCTCAAGGCGCGCATGGTCGACGTCGATGCGATGCGCGCGCGAGGCGAAGCGACCGTGCCGACAACGATCGCGCTGGAACGGGCCACAAACCCCTTCATGCGGGCGCGTTCGGTCGACGAATTGGCGGAACGGCGCGCGGCAAAGGACAGTTTCCGCTGACGGGAGAGGCGCGGTGAAACGGACAATTGTCGTGATTGCGATGTGCGGTGCCAGCGCGTGCGCGCCGGTGCCGACACCTGGCGGACCCGACGTCAAGCTCACTGCGGCGACCGCCGGATTGGTGGCGGGCAAGCCGCAGCAGTGCATCGATCTGTCCGATGCGAATGGCGCCGAGGCCTTCGACGGGGGCATCATCTATCGCGGCCATTCGCGGATCACTTACGTCAATCTGTCGCCCGGTTGCCGGCGGGCGGGCAGCGACGACATTTTTATCAACCGGGTGACGTCGAGCCCGCTGTGTCGCGGCGATATCGTGCAATTTGCGGACCGCAACAGCGGCATTGCAGGCGGATCATGCGTCCTTGGGGATTTCACGCCCTACCGTAAGCCGCATTAGTCCTGGCGGATGGAGCCGCGGCACACTGTCAGCCAGGTGGCCGACCGGTCGATGGTCTCGAACGGTGATCGCTCCGTACCTGTCAGCCAGACCTGACCGCCGCCGTCGGACAATCGTGTGAACAGGGCTTCGCGCCGCCGCGGGTCGAGATGCGCGGCGACTTCGTCAAGCAACAAAATCGGACGTCGCCGCTGCCGCTCGGTGACCAGGTCGGCGTGTACGAGGACTATCCCGATCAACAGCGCCTTTTGCTCGCCGGTCGAGCATGAGGCGGCGGCGATGCCCTTATCGAGATGTTTGACCACCAGATCCTGGCGGTGTGGTCCGACCAGCGTGCGCCCTGCTGCCGCGTCGCGGGCGCGGCCGGACGCCAGTTCACCGGCGAGATCGGTACTGTCGTCAAATCCCGTGAGATCAAGCCCGGCCCGCGCAAAGACGCCGGGCGGTTGCAACGCGAAAGCCTGCGCGAGGGCCTTAACGAGCGCCCGGCGACGCCCGGCGATGATGCGTCCGTGATCCGCCATGGCGGTTTCGAGCGCGGACAACCAGTGCGCATCCGCTCGCTCATCCGTCAGCAGCCGGTTGCGCTGACGCATGGCGGCCTCGTAGCGGGATGTATCATGGGCGTGCATCGGATCGAGGGCCAGGACGAGCCGGTCGAGGAACCGCCGTCGCGCGCCCGCCGTCTCGGAAAACAAACGGTCCTGCGCCGGGGTCAGCCAGACGAGCGACAGCCATTCGCCGAGTGCCGCCGCGGACGCCCCTGCGCCGTTGATTCGGACGATGCGCCGCTCTGGCGCACTGGCGAGCGTGCCGGTGCCGATTTCGCCATTCTCGAGCCGCGCCGAGATACCAAAGCCGCCACCGCCGCCCAGCCGGGCCATTTCGCCAAGCGTGGCGCCGCGCAGTCCCCGGCCTGGCGTGAGGAGTGAAATGGCCTCAAGGACATTGGTCTTGCCGGCACCATTGTCGCCGGTCAGGATGATAAAGCCCGGCCCGGGTTCGATCAGCGCCTGAGCATAGGATCTGAAATTGTCGAGGGCGATGCGGATGACGGGCACGTCACTGCCCTATCGGGACTGCTTGGACCACGCTAGCTAAGCCCTCTCGCAGAAACGAGATATTGATGCCGACGATTGCGCTTCTCACCCTTTCGAACATCTTCATGACGACCGCCTGGTACTGGCATCTGAAGGCGGGCGCGGCCAAGCCCTTGTGGGTCGTGATCCTGATCAGCTGGGCCATCGCGCTGGTCGAGTACAGTCTGGCGGTCCCCGCCAATCGCATCGGCTATGCGCACGGGTGGAGTGCTTCGCAGCTTAAAGTGACACAAGAGGCGATCGCCCTGATCATCTTCGGTGTGTTTATGGTCGTCATCCTCGGCGAGGCACTCAGCTGGCGGCATCTCGCCGCCTTTGCCTGCATCATGGGCGCCGTCGGCTTCCTCTTCGCCGGAAAATAATCCGTTCAGACGCGCATCGGCATGAGAACGTAGAGCGCCTCTGCGTTATCGTTCTCGCGGATCAGTGTCGGCGCCGACGCGTCGGCAAGATGGACCTCGATCAGGTCGCCATCCACCTGACCGAGAATATCGAGCAGATAGCGCGCGTTGAAGCCAATTTCGAAGCCGATTGCGGTATATTCGCCGGGCACATCCTCGGCCGCCGTGCCATTTTCGGGACTGGTCACTGACAGAGTGATGCGATCGCGATCGAGCGCCATCTTGACCGCGCGGGTCTTTTCGCTGGCGATCGTCGCCACGCGGTCGACCCCTTGGGCAAAACTCTTGGGGTTGATGCGCAGAATCTTGTCGTTGCCGGTCGGGATCACCCGATTATAGTCTGGGAAAGTCCCGTCGATCAGCTTCGATGTCAGCACCGCATGACCGAGCGTGAAGCGGATCTTCGACGCCGACAGCGAAACCTCGACCGATCCCTCGACCTCGTCGAGCAGCTTTCTCAGCTCGGCAATGCACTTCCGCGGCACGATGATGTCGGGCATCCCCTGCGCACCCTCGGGCCGCGCGACGGTGACGCGGGCAAGGCGGTGACCGTCGGTCGCCGCCGCCTTCAGAACATCATCGGCGACATGCAGAAAAATGCCGTTCAGATAATAGCGTGTTTCCTCGGTCGAGATCGCAAAACGCGTCTTGTCGATGATCGAGCGCAGCGTCGCTGCCGGCAGCTCGAATTTCGTGGGCAGTTCGCCCTCGGCGATTACCGGGAAATCGTCACGCGGCAGCGTCGGCAGATTGGATTTGTAACGGCTGGCGGCGATGTGCAGCCGGCCTTCGGCCGCCGACAGCGAGACCTGGCTGCCCTCGGGCAATTTTCGCACGATTTCGAACAGGGTATGCGCGGATACGGTCGTCGTGCCCGGCTGGTCGATTGCCGCTTCGGCTTCGTCGACGATCTGGAGGTCGAGGTCGGTCGCCATGAAGCGGATCGCGCCGCCTTCACCCGCCTCGATCAGGACGTTCGACAAAATGGGTATCGTGTTGCGCCGCTCGACGACCGACTGGACGTGGCCCAGGCTCTTGAGTAGCGCTGCGCGTTCGATCGTCGCCTTCATTGCGTTGTTCCACCCCTGACCAAAATGCGCTCGGTAGCGCCCGCGTCACAGTCGTGTCATGGCGGCGTTTGCGTGCCCCTGCAAGCCTCCGCTTGCGTCCCAGATCAGCGCGCGAGAGCGGCCCTTGCTCGTGTCGCGAGCCTCTCGAGCGCGGCTTGATGAATGCCGGCCGCGCTGGCCAGCACGCCGAACATTTCGCCCCGCGTCGAATTGAACCGCAATGTCCGCCCGAGCACGTCGGTAACTGTCGCACCCGCCTCCTGCGCGATGAGCGCGGCAGCGGCGATGTCCCATTCATGGCCCCAGCGCATCGCCGCGAGCAGGTCGGCTTCGTTCGCCGCAACCATCGCCATCCGCAGCGCGATCGAATTGGGTCGCTCGACCATCGTCAGGTCCTGGTCCGCGCGGGGAAGGATGTCGGCCGGTACCCGCGCGCCCGGAAGGGTGTCGCGCACGCTGGCCGTGAGCTTCACACCGTTGCGTGTGGCGCCGTCGCCGAGGGCCGCCGCCCAATGCTCACCGCGCGCGGGCGCATCGAGCACGCCGATCACCGCTTCGCCGCCTTCGACCAGTGCGACCGATACCGCCCAGCTACGCCGGCCACGGACGAAATCGCGCGTGCCATCGATAGGATCGACGACCCAGACGCGGGGCACCAGCAATCGTTCGGCCGAGTCGACCGTTTCCTCTGACAGCCATCCGGCTTCGGGATCGATCTCGCCCAGCCGCTGCCGGAGCAGCGTGTCGAGTGCGAGGTCGATTTCGCAGACGATTTCGCCCGGCATCTTGTCCCAGCTGGCGAACTCGCCGCGCCAGCGCGCAAAGGCGACCGCTCCGGCCTCGCGCGCCACGGCGGACACCGCCTCCAGCAGCGCGTCACGCACCCGCGAGGGTCATCCCGTCAATCCGCACGGTCGGCGCATTGGTTGCATTGCGAAAAACCAGGTCATTGGCCGGCACCAGTGCGGCGAACATATCCTTCAGATTGCCGGCGATCGTTACCTCCGCCACCGCCCCGGCCAACTCGCCGCCCACGATGCGCAGACCCGATGCCCCCCGGCTGTAATCGCCGGTCAGTCCGTTTACGCCCATGCCGATCAGCTCGGTCACGTAAAAGCCTTCCGTGATGTCACCCATCAATTCGGCCAGGGTCATCGTGCCAGCCGCCAGATGAAGATTGCTGGTACTTGCGCCCGGAGGACCGGACCCGCCGCGCGCGGCGTGGCCGGTCGGATCGATCCCCAATTGTCGTGCAGACGCGGTATCGGCGATCCATTGGGTCAGCAAACCCCCGTCGATCAATTTTACCTGATGTGTCGGCAGGCCCTCCGCGTCGAACGCGCGGCTGCGCATGCCACGGCGCCGCCACGGGTCGTCGACGATCGTCACATGCTTGCCGAATACCGGCTTACCCAGACATTCGAGCAGGAAACTGGTCTTGCGGGCAATTGCGGCGCCGGTGATCGCGCCTGCGAAATGGCCGAGCATCGAGGATGCAACGCGCGGATGGAAAACGACGGTCATCGGCCCGCTGGCCAGCCTGACCGGGTCGAGGCGGGCGACCGCGCGACGACCCGCTTCCGTGCCAATGTCGGTCGCGCTTTCAAGGTCCGACAGATGCCGCGCCGTGTGCGAGTGATAATCGCGCTGCATCCGTGCGCCTTCGCCAGCGAGAACGCTTGCCGAGACACTGTGGCTGCTGCCCGACTGCACGCCGACAAAGCCGGTCGAGGTGGCAAGCGCGGTGATGCCGGTGCCGTGCCCGGCCCCCGCCCCCTGGCTGTTGGTGACGCCCTCGACCGCCCTTGCCGCTTCTTCCGCCTCGAGCGCGCGATCGCGTAACGCTTCAGGCGTCACGTCCCGCCGGTCATTCAGGTCGAAGTCGGCAAAGGGCCCAGCGGCGAGCAGATGGGCCGGGGCGAGCGCTGCATAGGGGTCTTCCGGTGCCAGTCGCGCCATGGCAATGGTTCGTTCGATCAGCGTATCGATCGCCGATCGGCTGAGGTCCGAGGTCGAGGCGCTGGCCGAGCGGCGCCCGACGAAGATGCGCACGCCCAGCTCGCCAGATTCCGCGCGGTCGATCGATTCTACTTTCCCCAGTCGCAGGGATACCTCGGTCGAGGCGCTCGATGTGACGATGCAGTCGGCGGCATCTGCTCCTGCGCGGCGGGCATTGGATACGGCATCGGCGGCATGGTTCAGCGCCTGTTCGGGTGTCAGCATCGTGTCCGCTTAGGCAGCGTGCCCTGCCACGTCAAAGGGCTACGACCAGACATGCCAGTGCGACGAGGAGCCCGGCGAAGCGGTTGCTGCGAAAGCGGGCAAGGGCGTTGTTGCCGTCCGCAGGGACCAGCGTGCCGACCTGCCACGCAAGCTGGACGCCCGCAGGCAGCAACGCCAGGATGGCCAGTGGATCGGGCCGTACCAGCCAGAACGCTGCCACCCAGAAGAGCAGGGCGAGGCCGTAGAACAGCGCGACACCGATGCGCACGCGCGGTCCCATCCGACGTGCCGACGACCGTATGCCGATCAGCGCATCGTCGTCGATATCCTGCAAGGCGTAGATCGTGTCATAGCCGACGACCCAGGCGATCGATCCGGCGTAGAGCAACAGCATTGCCGGCTCGACACGGCCTGCCACCGCCGTCCAGGCGACGAGGGCACCCCAGGAAAACACGATGCCCAGCCACGCCTGCGGCCACCACGTAATGCGTTTCATGAACGGATAGGCGGCAACGGGTGCAAGGCTGGCGATCGCGACGAACGCGGCAAAGACCGGCAGCTGCAGCACGACAATCAGCCCGACAAGGCATAAAAGCGCGAGCCAAGCCCAGGCGGATTTCAGGGTCACCGACCCGCTGGCGAGTGGACGACTGCGCGTTCGCGCGACTTGTCGATCGAGATCGCGGTCGACGATGTCGTTGTAGACGCACCCTGCACCCCGCATTGCGATCGCCCCGGCGAGCATCCAGCCGAGCAAGGGCCAGTCGGATCGGGCACCGCCGGCGAGGAGCAGCCCCCAGGCACAGGGCCAGTAGAGGAGCCACCAGCCGATCGGCCGGTCGAAACGGGCAAGCAGGGCGAACGGCCGCCACGCACTCGGCAGCGCGGCGACCAGTCCGCTCAGTTCGGTGTCGGGCGTAGTGACGCCGGTCTCACTCATGCTAGGGGCTCCTAATGCCTGCAACCCCCGCCTGGCCACCCGAAAGCAGCATACGCCTGTTCGTCGATACGCCGCTGTCCAATGGGACGACGCTGACGATCGAGGGCAGTCAGGCGCATTATCTGATCAACGTCATGCGAATGAAGGCAGGCGCGCACCTTAAGCTGTTCGACGACATCAGCGGCGAGTGGCTGGGCACAGTGACCATTGTCCGCAAGCGCCAGATCGCCGTGCAACTCGTCGCCCACCTCCGCCCGCGCGAGGCGGTGCCCGACCTCTGGCTGGGGGTCGCGCCGATCCGCAGGGCGCGGTTCGACCTTGTCGCCGAAAAGGCATGCGAGCTGGGCGTCGCCCGCTTCACGCCCGTTCTGACCCGGCGCGGCGTCGTCGCCGGGGTCAGTGGTGACCGCCTGCGCGCGCAGATGATCGAGGCGGCCGAGCAATGCGGTCGCACCGCGCTTCCCCTGATCGACGGCGAACAGCGACTGACCGACTGGCTGGCGATGCTGGGCGACAGGACGCTCTTCTTTGCCGATGAGGCCGGTGGGGTGCCAGCGGCCGACGCCTTTGCACAGGCGCCCGGACCAGCGGCCCTTCTCGTGGGTCCAGAGGGGGGCTTCGACGACACCGAGCGAACCTTGATCGAGGCAGGCGCGAATGCGGTCCGCATCTCGCTGGGTCCTCGTATCCTTCGGGCCGAGACCGCGGCGATCGCCGGGATATCGGCCTGGATGGCGATCGTCGGCGACTGGCATGAGGGCCAGCGCCAATAGGGAATGCTCGAGGCGCACTCGCAACAGGGAAAGAGCAGAGAGTGGCCGTCATGCAGGGGACGTGTGCCAGTGTCGGCGCGCAGCGCACTTCCATGACCCGGCCGCGCTTGTCGGCTTGCCAGGAATGTTTGCTGCCTTAAGGTTTCACTTTGCCACTGGATCGGCCGTGGCGTCCTCGCTAGGGCAATCGACATGAGCACACGCACCGCTTCCGCCAATGACGTTCCTCTCGTCGAAACCAAGGCCGATCTGATCGACGTGTTTGTGCAGGGCGAGAAGTCGAAGGATCGCTGGCGGATCGGTACCGAACACGAAAAGTTCGTTTATTTCACCGCGGATCACCGCGCGCCGTCCTATGAAGAAAAGGGCGGCATCCACGCGCTGATGATCGGCCTGACCCGTTATGGCTGGGAGCCGGTTTTCGAGGGTGAGAACATCATCGCGCTGTCGGGCAGTGATGGCAGCATCAGCCTGGAGCCTGCGGGTCAGTTCGAGCTGTCCGGCGCGCCGCTCGAGAACCTCCACCAGACTTGTGCCGAGACCGGCCGCCATCTCAATCAGGTGAAAGAAGTCGGGGACATGCTCGGTCTTGGCTTCCTTGGCCTGGGGCTCTGGCCCGACAAGCGGCGCGACGAGCTGCCGATTATGCCCAAGGGGCGCTACAGGATCATGCTCGACCACATGCCCCGCGTGGGCACGATGGGCCTCGATATGATGATGCGCACCTGCACCATCCAGACCAACCTCGACTATTCGTCCGAGGCCGACATGGTGAAGAAGTTTCGCGTGTCGCTGGCGCTGCAGCCGCTGGCGACGGCACTGTTTGCCAATTCGCCGTTCCTCGAGGGGAAGCCGAACGGTTTTCTCAGCTATCGCAGCCATATCTGGACCGATACCGATCCCCATCGCACCGGCATGTTGCCCTTCGTCTTCGACGCGGGGTTCGGCTATGAACGCTATGCCGATTACATGCTCGATGTGCCGATGTATTTCGTGTTCCGTGACGGCGGCTACGTCGACGCGGCGGGACTGGATTTCAAGGACTTCATGCGCGGTGGCCTGTCCGTCCGCCCTGGCGAAAAGCCGACGCGCGATGACTGGGTCGACCATCTGTCGACCGCTTTTCCCGAGGTACGGTTGAAGAGCTTCCTCGAAATGCGGGGTGCCGACGGGGGGCCGTGGAATACGATATGTGCCCTGCCCGCCTTCTGGGTTGGCCTGCTCTATGACGAGACCGCGCTCGATGCGGCATGGGACCTCGTCAAGCATTGGTCGATCGAGGATCATGAGCGGATCCGTGCCGATGTCCCTCGGATTGCGCTGGGTGCGCGCGGCCCGCGGGGTCGCTCGCTCCGCGATCTCGGTCGCGAGGTGCTGGCGATTGCCGATGCCGGGTTGAAGGCGCGGGCGCGGCTGAACGGCGCGGGCGACAGTGAGCAGAGCTTCCTGAATCCGCTCCACGAAATCATCGCCTCGGGCAAAGTTCCGGCTGAGCGGTTGCTCGACAGGTACCATGGCGAATGGGCAGGCGACCTGTCGCGGGTCTATGACGAAATGAGTTTCTGAAACATTCGGTTACGGGCGCAATTCCGCCTGACAAATGATGCGTCACGTTCCATGTCATGGGGCAGTAGGGGGATAGCGGGATGATGCGCTCACGTTCGATCGTTATCGTGTGCCTCCTGGCCCTGTTGTCGTCCTGTGGCGGGGGCGACGGTACCGCCGCGATGGCGCCACCGCCGGTTGCGACCACACCCTCGACCTGCTCCCTGCGCGACCGCCAGAACTGGGCCGCGGCGACGCTCAACGAATGGTATCTTTTCCCGGAGACCTTGCCGGCCAGTCTCGATCCCTCGCCCTATTCGACTGTCGATGCCTATATCGATGCGCTGACGGCGACGGCACGCGGGCAGAGGCGCGACCGCTATTTCACCTATCTGACCTCGATCAAGGAAGAAGATGCGTATTACGCATCGGGCGCGAGCGCGGGGTTTGGCTTTCGCATCGCCGCCGACGCCACCGGCAAACGCGTCTTCGTCACCGAATCGTTCGAAGGAGCGCCGGCGCTCACCGCGGGGATCGACCGGGGGGACGAGATCACCGCGATCGGCACGACAAGTTCGACGCTGCGGACCGTGAGCGACATCGTGGCGACAGAGGGTCTCGCCGGCGTGACCAACGCGCTTGGTCCGGCCACCGCGGGACTGGTGCGGGTGCTGACGGTGGTTGGGTCTTCGGGGACGCGCACGGTCAGCGTGGCCAAGGCCGATTATTCGCTGACCCCGGTTTCTTCGCGCTACGGAGCGCAGGTCATTACCGACGGTGGGCGGCAAGTCGGCTACATCAACCTGCGTACCTTTATTTCGAGTGCCGACCCCGCCCTGAAGACCGCGTTCGATCAGTTCCGGGCGCAGGGGATCACCAGCTTCATCGTCGATCTGCGCTACAATGGTGGCGGACTGATCTCGACGGCGCAGCTGATGGGCGATTTGCTGGGAGGAAACCGGTCCACATCGGACGTGTTCAATTACACGACCTATCGTCCCGAAAAGGCGAGCATGAACGAGACACGCAAATTTGCGCCGCAGCCGGAATCGGTTTCTCCGGTCAGGATCGCGTTCATCGGCACTGGCGGGACCGCTTCGGCAAGTGAACTCGTCATCAATGCCTTCACCCCCTACCTCGGCGCGAACGTCGCACTGATTGGCACCAACACTTATGGCAAGCCGGTCGGGCAGGTGGCGATCGACCGTGCCGCGTGTGATGACCGGTTACGGGTCATCGCCCTGGCTCTCGAAAACTCGGCCCATTATGGCGGCTATTACGACGGCCTTGCTAGCGCGGTCGGTACAAGCTGCCGCGCCGAGGACGACCTCAGTCACCCGCTTGGCGATGCGCAGGAAGCCTCCATCCGCCAGGCGCTCGATTTCATCGGCGGTCAGAGCTGCACGGCGATCGCGTCGGGCGGGCAGACCAGTCAGTCACTCGCGACGGGGGTCAGGCAATTGCTGTCGGTCGACCGGCCGAGCACGGCGCAGCGTGAGGTGCCCGGCGCGTTCTAGACCAGGCGACGCAGCCGGGCGAACAGCCCGTTGCGGTCGATCCACGCGGCATAGGTCCGGTAATCGACATCGTTGCGCAAATGCCGCTCCTCGGTGAGCGCCCGCCACCAATAGACGCCGCTGACGACCCCGAGAATGACCGTGTTCCGGATGGCGTCGACGAGATTGCCGGTCGTGACGAGAAACGGCAATGTCGACAGCCACCAGAACAGGTTTTTCGACACATAGGCCGGGTGACGCATCCACGCGTAGGGGCCGTGTGTCAGGATGCCGCGATGCGTGAGGTTGGAAAAGCGCAGGCCGAACGCCACTGTCGCCCAGGCATAGATGCCCGTCAGAATGACGAGCAGACCTCCGTCGAGCCACAACAGCGCGGGCCAGTCGCGCAACCAGCTGCTCCAGTCCGCCGTGCCGGGATGATAATCGAGTGGCCCGCCACCGCCCATCAGCACGAAGGGCGGATAACAGATCAGTGCCGAAATCCACCCCGAGGCATAGGGTGTGGCGGAGCGGATGTGCGCGTCGAGCGGCTTCATCGTCAGCACATAGCCAACCGTCGCCATCGTCATGTCGATCAGGAACATGATGGAAATCAGAAACCCGGCAAGCGCGACCGGATCATCGAGCGCGGGGAACGACCGCTGCACCGTGTCATAAAAATTGCCGGGGAATCCCGACAGCATGAAGGCGAGGAAGAACCCCTTGACGGCCCAGCTGCGCAGGTGGTCGGCGATGGCCGAGCGGTCGGCCCGCCGATCGCCCATCAGCAGATTGCCGAACGCCCAGCAACCGTCGCGCGGATTGGTCAGCCGTGTGTCGAGCCAGGCGACATACGGGATCGACGCCACGAACAGAAAGGGCGCGGCGTATGCGAAGCATTTCATCGCGAACAGGTAATTGCCCGCCCAGTAGAAGCGCGAGAGGCCGTAGATTGCACCGATGATCGCCCAGGTTGCCCAAAGTCCGGCCAATTTGGTCACGCTGATGTCGAGCGTTTCGTTGAGCGGCCGCGCCGGCCGGGCCCAGTCGATGCCGGTCGTCGGGTGGCGGTGGACGCGGTCGATCAGGATCGACCAGGCGACCATTGGCCCGGCACAGGCGAGAACCGCGGCGATCGCGGACAAGGGCCCGTGCATATTGAAATGGCGTGCGACGGCCATCCAGGCGGCCAGCCCCGCAACCCCGGCAAGGCCAACCCCGGCTGAAACGGCGGATTGCGGGCGGGGATCCGACGACATCGGCTGTGCTTAGCGAGCGAGAGCGGGTGGCGATACCACCCGTGATTTCACTTGCCCTGTGCGCGCCAACGTTTGATCACGCGCTCGACGATTTCCTCTTCGCCGCCCGATTGTTTCCACAATTCGGAGAACAGCGGGTCCGACGAGGCCGGACGTTTGATGTCTTCCAGAGCGTCGAACGAAATACGCACCGGAATGGCGACACCCTCACCGCAGACAATGCACTCACGGTTGCGCAGTGCCGGGATCGTGTCGAGAAAGCCGCGCGCGCCTTCGGGCATTGCGGCGCGGACATACGCCTGATCGCGGTCGTTGTTGAGCCGCATCGCCAGGATGGTGCCGCACTGTGACAACACGCCCTCGGCGAGATCGGACGGACGCTGAGTGATGAGGCCGAGGGACACGCCGTATTTGCGGCCTTCCTTGGCGATACGACCCAGGATCTTGCCGACGGCGCTTGCGTGCGCGGTACGTTCGGACGGCACGTAACGGTGCGCTTCCTCACAGACGAGCAGGATCGGGCGCTGCGGCTCGTTGCGCGACCAGATGGCATAATCGAACACCATCCGCGCCAGCACCGCGACCACCACCGAGGTGATGTCCGAGGGCACGCCGGAGACATCGATGATCGAAATCGGCTTGCCGTCGGTTGGCAGGCGAAAAATGCGCGACAGGAAACCCGACATCGTGTCCGCCACCAGCATCCCGGAAAACATGAAGCTGTAGCGCGGGTCCGACTTGATCTCGTCGATCTTGGTCTTCAGCCGCATGTAAGGCGCGTTGTCTCCCGCCTTTTCGAGCTTGCCCATTTCCGCGACGATGTTCGAGGTCAGATCGCTGAGCAGATACGGGATCGGCGAGTCGACCGTCAGCTTGGAAATCCCCTCCGCCGCGCGGCTTTTTGCCTTTGCATTGAGAATGCATTTGGCAAGAATATCGGCGTCCATCTGGCGAGCGCTGCCCGTCGTCGTCAGGAAGACCTCGCAATGTTCCTCAAAATTCATCAGCCAATAGGGCATGGCGAGATTGGTCACGTCGAACAGCGCGCCATTGGTCTTGAACGCTGCCGAATATTCTCCGTGCGGATCGATCATGACGATATGACCCTGCGGTGCGAGTTCGCAGATGCGGTGCAGGATCAGCGCGGCAGAGGTCGACTTGCCGGTACCGGTCGATCCCAGCAGGGCAAAGTGTTTGCCGAGCATGGCATCGACATAAAGCGCCCCGCGAATGTCGCGAGTCGGGTAGACGGTGCCGATCTCGATGTAGGCCCGGTCGTCGGCTGCGTACATTTGGCGCATGTCAATGCTGCTGACCGGAAACACGCTTGCCCCCGGTGTCGGATAGCGCGTGATACCGCGCCGGAAGTTGTAGATCTTGCCGGTCAGGCGTTCTTCATCCCCCTCACCCAGGAAGTCGATCAAGCCGATGACTTGCGAGGGGTCGTTCGGATCGAGCTTCAGCGAGCGGACGTTGGCGACCAGCCATGTCGAGCCCAGCCGCACCTTGATCTGGCTGCCGACCTGGCCGGCTGTCGCCAGGCTCAAATCCTCGGCGTCGCCCTGGCGGGTCAGCGCGGCAGCATTGAAACGTACTTGCGAGCTCGACCCGGAAATTTCGATGACCTGGCCGATTTCACCGCTGAAACTGTCCGTCGTGCGTAGCGCCGTCGCGCCACCCGCACCCGCGTCGAACTCACCAATACGCTGCATATCCATTGAGAACCCGTCCCCGTTGTCGCTGGGAGGACGGCTTAACGGGGAAGCGTAAACAAAGCGGTTATCATCATCCGGTCATTTCAGATGCGGCGGAACAAGGCGCCGGCCGCCCAGCCGAACGCGATCGACAGCAGCACGGCGAGAAGGCCGTAGACGATTGGCCAGCGCTGCGCGAACGCCGCGACCAGCCGCTCAAACCCCTGCTTGCGTACCGAGATTGTGCGCGTGGCGGCGGCAATGACCTTGCCATCGCGGATGAGGAAGGTTTCGGCGGTATAGCGACCGTCGGGAACGCGTGGCGGAATGGTCAGTCGCGCCCGGTAGAGCACGCCGCGCGTGATCTCGATCGCACCGGGCTGCGTCGTGAACAGGCCGCCGCGATCGCGCAGGTCGACGAACCCGGTTTCGAACCGGTGTGCGACATCGGGTGCCGCCCCTCCCGATGGCGACAGATGGATACTGCCCAGCCCCAGTTCATAGATGGCGGCGGTGCGTTCGTCGACGAGATCACCCAGCGGGCGTGACGATGCGATCGCATAGAAGGCGGGAGCGGAGCGGAAGCGCGCCGAGCCCGCATTGGCCCAGATCAGGCCGCCAAGTTTCTGTTTTTCACGGACAAGGATCGACTGTGGTGGCCCCTTCAGCACCACGGCGACGTCCGTTCGTCCGTCGGGTACCCGCCCGCCGGGGTAAAGAATGGCACCGAACAGCAGCAGTTCGGCTCCGGTAAAGCTATAGTGGATGTCGACCTCGCGCTCCGACACGTCGGGCACGAGAATCGGCGCGTCGTCGTGCGCCGCGGTCAGCAACAGGAGCGCGATCAAGGCGACGGCGGGATGCCTCACATCAGCTGCACCGTGTAAATCTCGTCCGGCCGCCACGTCAGGCCGACCGCCATGCGCGCCGCCACCATCAGCACGATCGCAGCGAGCAGCAGACGGAGATAGTCAGGACGAAAGCGGCTGGCGAGCTTTGCCCCGACCTGCGCGCCGATAACGCTGCCGAGCAGCAGGAAGAAGGCAAGGACGACATCAACCGCCTTGGTCGTGACGGCGTGGACCATCGTTGTCGCCGCCGTCACGAACAGGATCTGGAACAGCGACGTTCCCACGACAACGCGTGTCGCCATGCCGAGGATGTAGAGCATTGCGGGGACCATGATGAACCCGCCGCCGACCCCGAGAAGTACGGTCAGGATACCGGTCGCAAAGCCGAGGATCAGCGGCGCGAGCGGCGAAATATAGAGCCCCGAGGCATAGAAGCGCCAGCGTAGGGGCAGCGAAGCGACGAGCGGGTGATGGCCCCGCTTGCGCGCCGACACGGCGATGCCCGAGCGGCTGGCCGCGACGCTGGCGATGGCTTCCCGTGCCATCGGTACACCCACGCCGAACAGCAGCACGACGTAGAGGATGTTGATGACCGTATCGATCTGGCCATATTTCTGAAGCAGACGAAAGATGCCCGCGCCGGCGATCGCCCCCAGAACACCGCCGATGACGAGCACGATGCCCATCGGTACATCGACCCCGCCCCGCCGGTAATGGGCGATCGCCCCGGAGACCGACGCACCGGTCACCTGGGTTGTCGCCGACGCGGCGGCGACGGTCGGCGGAATGCCATAAAAGATCAGCAGCGGCGTCGTCAGAAAACCACCACCCACGCCGAACATGCCCGACAGCAGGCCGACACCGCCGCCCAGCAGGACGATCACCAGCGCGTTGACCGACAGGTTTGCTATGGGGAGATAAATATCCATTGCCCGTCCGCCGTAGCGCAGGCCGCGGCGCGCGCAAAGCCATGCACCGAATTGCGAGCATTCAGAAGTTGGTGGCGAGGCCGACCGAGGGGCCCGAGGCGGGATCTGCATTGCCCGCGACCCGGGCGCGCCATTCCGCAGATATGCGCATGACATGGGTCGCAACGGGGAAGCGCACAACGATCTGCGGGCCGAGGTCGAGGCGGTCCAGATGGGGCTGGACCGCGCCCCAGGCACCGGCACCCGCCGAAACCGTCACGTCGCCACGCCGGAGAATGTCGCGTTCGACACGCACTGCACCATCGGCGAAGGCGTCACTGCCGACGACCCCCGCCTGACCATAGCCGTCGAGGCGCATCCGCGCCGGCAGCGCGAGATGATCGAAGCCCCCGGCGAGGGTCAGCGACCAGTCGTTGCGCCCGCCCTTGTCGAGCGCGAAACGGCGTTCGATCAGCAGGGCGACCGGGCCGCGTTTGACGGCAAGCCCGACCGACGCGTCGCGACCCGGCCTGAGCAAGGCGGCACTGACCCGTGCGGTCGCCGACAGCTGGGGAGTGAGGGCGACATAGGCACGAAATCCCGCTTGCGACCCGCCAAGCTGACCGCCGCTACCGAGCGATTGCGACGCGCCGCCGCGCCCGATCGCCCAGGCAGAGCCGGTTATTCGAGGCGGCGTAAGCTGTCGTGTCGCCGGCGCGGGCGGGATAGGGTGGACGTCCGGCTGGTGGACCACCGGGTCGCGCGCCTGGCTATCCGCCCCCGGCAACGGCTCGATCGTCACATAGCGCGCTTCACTCGTCCTGAGAAAGGGCGCTTCGCCAACGGTTTCGGCTTCCCTGCGGACATGACGGAAGCGATAGGGGGACGCAGCAACCCGTTCTGCGCCCACCCCTCGCAAATTTTCGTTCGGTCCAGCAGCCGCAGGGCGTTCCGCAGTGACGCGACGTGCGGGGGAATTCGGGTAGGATGCCGCATGAGGCCACAACATGACGGCGCGCAGGGCTATCCAGCTGCCCAGGAGCAAGCCGATTGCCCGGATCGGCCGGCTGGATGCGGTCGATGGCAGGGTCAAGCCGCGGTTGCCGGATCGTCGGGAAACCGGTGGTGGGTCTTGTCCCCGCGAACAACGCCGTCACGCCGCATCGCCAGGTAAAGAACAACCGCGCGACGTGCCGCGATCATGGCAACGACGTTCGCCACCACGGCACGCGGGATCGACCGCAATCCTTCCCGCCAGCCGTGGCGCGTGGTGACCAGCCAGCACCGCATCGCCAGTCGCCAGACAGACAGAGCGAGGCATAGCAGGAGCAGGCCGGTGAAGGGGGCCGATGCGCCCTGGAACGGTCGTGCCCCCGCGAAGATCGCCCGGCCGACCGCCGCCAGCATCCCGATGATCAGCGCGCCATAAGCCACGAGCAGCACCATTGCGGCCAGCACCGCACGCCGGTCGTGAAGTCGCATCCAGCGTTCGGTGACGCCGCCCCGCCAGCCGAGCCGGTCCCAGCCGGCAAGGGCGATGCCGGCCGTCCACCGTGCCTTCTGACGGACCGCCGCGTCGAGGCTTGCCGGAAAATGGGCCCGGACGGCGACAAGCCCCGCGCCTGCATGCGCGGGCAGGCGCACGAATGCGCCGCGTCCGCCACGCTCCGCGATGCGCAGGCCCAGCTCGTAATCTTCGGTCAGGCTGTCGGTATCGAACGGCACACCGCCGCGCCGTTCGGCAATCCGGCCAAGCATGTCGCGCGCAAAGGCGCAGCCGACCCCGGCGGCCGGGATCGCCGCACCGATCGCCTCACGCGCCACGATCGTCTTGCCGTGGTTGTCGGCAAATTCGTCGAGGTAATGACCCCCGACCCAGCGCGACGACGTATCGACCAGCGGAATGACGGGCAGTTGCACCAGGTCGAACCGCTCGATCAGCGTAGCGAATACCCGCACTTCGGCGGGGTGAACGACATCCTCGGCATCGTGCAGCACCACTGCCTTGAACCGACGCCCGTCGAGCGCCTCATCGGCCAGCATCCGGTGCCAGATGGCGTTCAGACAATCCGCCTTTGTCGTGGGTCCGGGGCGTGGGACGGTGGCGATCCGGATGCGATCGTCGTTCACACTAAAAACGGCCGCGATCGTGGCCGGATCGTTGCCATAGACGCCGACGTAAATCCGGTAATCGGCGTCAGCCAGCGCGGTAAGGGTATTGCGCAGCATCGCGCCGATCACCGCAGCTTCGTCCCAGGCCGGCACGAAGAACGCGAGGGTTCCTGGCGTTGCCGGGCAGGGCAGCGTATCGGCGGTGGCACGCGCGTACTGCCGATAAACGGTAAAGCGACGCAATGTCCCGCGGACGATCCAGATCAGGTCGATCGCAACATCGCTCAGTCCGCCGACGACAAAGGCCACGGCCGCAAACAGCGTCAGTTCATGCGCAGTCGTGTCGAGCGACCAGAGGATCCCGTCTGCGTCCAGCATGCCCCCCAGCCGCACAGTTGCCGGGCCAGAAGGGCAGGCGGGCCGGCGGGGTCAACCGCCATCGCTTCCGTTTTGGTGGGCTTAGCGCAGCGACATGTCGAGCACGACGCGAAAGCGCGCCTTTCCGCTCATCATGCGGTCATAGGCGGCCTGTGCTTCGCCAAGGGGATAGACCTCGTTCATCGACGTCACGCCCTCGAGCGCGCTGAACCGCAGCGTATCCTCCGAATCGATCGATGTTCCCGAATACCAGCCCTTCACAGACGCCCGGTTGGTCAGCAGGTGGAGCGATTCGACTTCGAGTGCGCCGACCGCACCGATGACCATGAGCGTCCCGTTGGGAGCAAGCCCGCCGATGACCGACGCCATTGCCGCGGCATCGGTGACGGTCGCCACGATAGCCCGCGCGCCGCCCATCGCCTGGAGCGCCGCCGCCGGGTCGGTCGCGGTCGAATCGATGTATTCATCCGCGCCAAGGTCACGCGCGAACGACGCCTTGTCGGCACCGCGCGCAATGGCGACGGTCCGGTAGCCGAGCTTGGCCGCGAACTGGACCGCGAGGTGACCGAGCCCGCCAATGCCGTGGACCGCGACCAGGTCGCCCGCACCCGCGCCCGAATTGCGCAGCGCGTTGAAGGTGGTGATCCCTGCGCAGAGCAAGGGCGCCGACGCGACCGAGTCGAGTTCCTCGGGCATGCGCGCAAGTGCTGAGGCGTGCGCGAGCATGTAGTCGGCATAGCCGCCGTCGCGGTACACGCCGGTCACGTCGTGAATGGTTTCGCAGGCAAACGCATTGCCATGGCGGCATTGTCCACAATAGCCGCAATTGCCCGAATGCCAGCCGACCCCGACCCGTGTTCCTACCTGCCAGCCCTGCACGTCGGCCCCGATCGCATCGATGGTGCCGACGACCTCATGCCCCGGGATGCGCGGCCAGGTGATGCCGGGGAAAAAGCCACCGACGGTTATCGAATCGCTATGGCAAACACCGCAGGCGGCAACCTTGACCCGAACCTCGTGAGCTTGCGGCTCGGGTATCGGTCGCTCGACGAGAACCATCGGTCCGCCCTGATGCTGGACTTCGATTGCGCGCATGCTGGTCATGGGTTTCACCTCGGCGATTCGGAACGACGCTGCAGTACATCAGTCGCATGTGACCGACAGACGTCACACGTCCAGATTGGCGACATTCAGTGCGTTTTCCTGGATGAACTCGCGACGCGGTTCGACGACGTCGCCCATCAGCCGGGTGAAGATTTCGTCCGCCGTGTCGGCCTGCGATATTTCCACGCGCAGCATGGCCCGGTTCTGAGGGTCAAGCGTCGTTTCCCACAATTGATCGGCATTCATTTCGCCAAGACCCTTATAGCGCTGAATGCTCAGCCCCTTGCGACCTGCCGTCAGGATCGCGTCGAGCAGGTCCGACGGACGGGTGATCGGGAGGCCCTTCGTGGAAACCGCTTCGGGGACCACGGCATCATCGGTCTCGGTTTCGGTCTCGGTTGCTTCGGCTTCGACAGCGGCCTGGCTGGATTTTGCAACGGTCACCAGCCGCGATACGCTTTCATATGCGTCGATCTGCTCGGCGACCAGCGTGTGCAGGCGGCGTGCCTCCTGACTCATCAGGAAGGCGGCATCGATAATGTGGTGGTCGGTAACACCGCGCCACAGACGCTCGAGGTGATATCCTCCCTCCGCACTAACCCGTCCCGACCACCGGGCATCGGGATCGGCACGGGTCAGCCATTCCGCCGCGCGCGTCGCCGCGGCGGCGCGCTGATCCGGTCGCATGGCCGGGTCGAGCGCGCGCACCAGCGCCAGGCCCTCCACGATTGCCGGGTCATAGCGGCGCGGGATGTAACGCATCAGCGCGCGCATCCGCCGGGCATGATCGACCAGGGTCAGCAAGTCGGCACCTGTCCGCGCGCCTGATGCGCCGTCGAGCCGCGACCCCGCCACCCCGGCCTCGACCAGATAGTCATCGAGCGCCGCATCGTCCTTGAGATAGACTTCGCTGCGCCCGCGTGCCGCCTTGTAAAGCGGCGGCTGCGCGATGAAGAGGTGCCCGGCGTTGATGATATCGGGCATCTGGCGATAGAAGAACGTGAGCAGCAGCGTGCGGATGTGCGACCCGTCGACGTCGGCGTCGGTCATGATGATGATCTTGTGATAGCGCAGCTTTTCGATGTTGAAATCGTCGCGGCCGATGCCGGTGCCCATCGCCTGGATCAGGGTCCCGATCTCCTTCGACGACAGCATCCGGTCGAAGCGCGCCCGCTCGACATTCAAGATCTTGCCGCGCAGGGGAAGGATTGCCTGATAATGACGGTCGCGGCCCTGCTTGGCCGAACCGCCCGCCGAATCGCCCTCGACGAGAAACAGTTCCGACTTGGCGGGATCACGCTCCTGACAGTCGGCGAGCTTGCCGGGCAGCGAGGCGATGTCCATCACGCCCTTGCGCCGGGTCAGCTCGCGTGCCTTTTTCGCGGCTTCGCGGGCGGCGGCGGCGTCGATGACCTTCTGGATGATCGCGCGAGCGTTGGTCGGATTTTCTTCCAGCCACTCCGCCATCTTGTCCGACATCAGGCTTTCGAGAGGCTGGCGAACCTCCGACGAGACCAGCTTGTCCTTGGTCTGCGATGAGAATTTCGGGTCGGGCAGCTTGACCGAAACGATCGCCGTCAGCCCCTCGCGCATGTCGTCGCCGGTGAGGGTGACCTTTTCCTTCTTCAGCATGCCCGATTTGTCGGCGTAGTTGTTGAGCGTCCGCGTCAGCGCGGCGCGAAATGCCGCCATGTGCGTGCCGCCATCGCGCTGGGGAATGTTGTTGGTGAAGGCGAGGACGTTTTCGTAATAACTGTCGTTCCATTCGAGCGCGACGTCGATGCCGATGTCGTCGCGCTGGCCGGTGACCGAGATCGGATCGGGAAACAGCGGCGTCTTTGCCCGGTCGAGATATTTGACGAATGCAGCAATCCCGCCTTCGTAGAACAGTTCGTGTTCGACCCGCTCCGCGTGGCGCGCGTCGGCGAGGAAGATGCGCACGCCCGAATTGAGGAAGGCAAGCTCGCGGTAGCGGTGCTCGAGCTTCTCGAAATCGAATTCGATGATCTTGAAGGTGGCGGGTGAGGGCAGGAACGTGACCTTCGTCCCCTTCTTGCCCGCGGGCGCCGGGCCCATCAGCTTCAGCGGGGCCACGGCATCGCCGTGCGCAAAGCGCATGTAATGCTCCTCGCCGTCGCGCCAGATCGTCAGATCGAGGAATTCGCTGAGCGCGTTGACGACCGAGACACCGACCCCGTGCAGCCCGCCGGAAACCTTATAGGCATTGTCGTCCGAGGTGTTTTCGAATTTTCCCCCGGCATGCAGCTGCGTCATGATAACTTCCGCCGCCGATACGCCCTCTTCGCTGTGGATGCCGGTCGGGATGCCGCGGCCATTGTCCTCGACGGTGACCGAACCGTCGGGATTGAGCTGGATCAGAATGCGGTCGCAATGCCCCGCGAGCGCCTCGTCGATTGCATTGTCCGACACCTCGAACACCATATGGTGCAGGCCCGAGCCATCGTCGGTGTCGCCGATGTACATGCCGGGACGCTTGCGAACGGCGTCCAGCCCTTTCAGAACCTTGATCGAATCCGCGCCATAGTCGTTGGTATTGGGGCCGGTATCGCGCGGCGTATCCGCAGGCTGAGCGCCGGGGATTTCGCGTTCGACTTTGGGTGGTTCGGGAGGGGTTGTTTCTGGGGTTGTCGTCATGACGAGCCTATAGGGATAACGTCACAAAAACCCAACCAAATTCGACCGCGTAACGCCCCTCAGGCTCTTTCAGCAGCTCCGGTGGGCGCCCGTACGCCGACATTGCCACGACGCTGCAGCTCGGCC
Organism: Sphingomonadales bacterium; assembly: GCA_038225385.1. Taxonomy (GTDB): domain Bacteria; phylum Pseudomonadota; class Alphaproteobacteria; order Sphingomonadales; family Sphingomonadaceae; genus Sphingomonas_O. Next base: position 90,011 of record JBBRRC010000012.1, read on the forward strand.
TTTAGCGCTTCGGGCCGGGGCGCCCAGAGAAACCCAAAGCTCACCGTGCCCTCGCGTGTTTCGACCACGTGATGCAGCCGGTGTGCCTGGATGATGTGCTTCATATAGTCGGACTTCGGAATATAGCGGGTGGCAAAGCGTTTATGCACGATAATATCGTGGAAACCGAGATAGATCGCGCCATAACCCGCGATCCCGGCACCCACCCAGACCGCCGCCGGCCCCCAGCCGAAATAGACGCCGCCGACCAGCAGCGAGATCGAGGGCGCGGCAAAAATCACGAAATACCAGTCGTTCGCCTCCCACCATCCGTCATGGCGGACGTGGTGCGACTTGTGCAGGAACCAGCCGAACCCGTGCATCACCCAGCGGTGCGCGACATAGGCGACGCCCTCCATCACGAGGACGGTAGCGACAAACAGGGCGAGGCCGAGCCAGATGGACATGACGAGGCCGTTACCGCGTCCGTCCGGCAATCGCCATAACAATTCATCGCCGCAGAGGGGGCGACCGGCTTTGCGTGGAGGTCAGCGAGGGTGCGTCCGATATGACAGCGATACTATTTAGCCGTGTATTTTCAACACGGCCGTGGGTGCATCCTTGGTCAGCGGGGTGATGCGCCAGCTCATCGTCTTGCGCCCGCCGACGGTCTTGGGGCCGTCCTCGTTGCTCTGGCTGATGATCTCGGCATCGGTGTCGAGCGTGAAGCGACCGTCGAGATATTTGCTGCCGTCCTGACCGGCCCCCGGTATCCCGCTGCCGGTAAGCGCGCCTGTCGTCTGGCCCGAGGCAAAGCCCGGCGCGCGGACCCGCACGGTGCCGCCCTGTCGCACCTCGATCATGACAAACGGGATGATCGCCTGCGCATCGGCGTTGAACGGGAAGACAAAACCATGATCGAGTGTCCCGCGGATCGCATAGTCGATCAGGTATTTGCCGTGGCCGACGTAGGTGGCGGAGCGATAGCCCGCTTCCTTCGCCAGCGCCTCGGCGACGGCGCGGCGCCTGGCCTCGACGTCCTCCTTGGACGTTGCATCCTTTGGCGTGATGCTGACCGCGGCGTTGTCGGCGCTGGCGATGCCGGGCGTGGCGGCGTCGGGTTCGACATCGATGACCTCACCCTTGTAGGTGAACGCGAACGTCCGGTCGGCATTGACCGTCATCGTCGAGGCGAATTTGCCCGGCGTCAGCAGGCAGCTGGTGAGGACCAGCGGTGCGAGCAACATGAATGCGGCGCGAAAGATGCTCATCGGTCCGTCTCCCCGGTTCAGCCCCCCTGGCTCACCGCATAGAGCGCGATCGCGGCGGCGTTCGAGACGTTGAGGCTTTCGACTCTAGCGCTGATTGGCAGCCGGGCAAGCACGTCGCAATGCGCCGCGACATTGTGCCGCAATCCCTCGCCCTCGGCACCGAGCGCAAGGGCGACCCTGCCCGGCGGTAGAGCCTCGGCCAGCGTGGTTTTCGTCTCCCCGGCGAGACCGATCCGCCAAAAGCCCGCCTCCGCAATTTCCTCGAGCGCGCGCGACAGATTGACGACGCGGACCCAGGGGACGAGTTCCAGTGCCCCTGAGGCGGCGCGTGCCAGTGCCCCGGATTCGGGCGGCGCGTGGCGGTCCTGCGTGACGATGCCGAGCGCGTCGAAGGCGGCCGCCGAGCGTAATATGGCACCGACATTGTGCGGATCGGTCACCTGGTCCAGCACCAGCAGTGGTCGGCGGTCGTCGGTGCCCGTCGCCGCGCTGCGGTCGAACAATTCCCCCAGCCAGACATCGGGCAACGGCTCGACCTCGATCACCAGCCCCTGGTGCGGCGCGTCGACCGGCACCATCCGACCGAGATCGGCGACGTCGGCATAGACGATGCTGAGCACCGGCGGCAGCTCGAGCTTGCCCAGCGCCTCACGTGTGCCCCATAATTTGGTGACAACGCGTTCGGGATTGGCGAGCGCCGCGATGACGGCATGTCGTCCCCAGAACCGCGGGCGCCCGATGTTGTGCGGACTTGTCCGATTACCCCTTCGCATAGCGCCCCTCCTAAGCGCGCATCCGATTGACAGGCAAGGCCCGGTTCGCCAATGACGCGCCCTCGCGGAAAACTGGTCGATGGCCAGCGCATCTGGACAGGTGGCCGAGTGGTTAAAGGCGGCAGACTGTAAATCTGCTCTCGCAAGGGTACGCTGGTTCGAATCCAGCCCTGTCCACCAGCCTGTTTTTTCCTCTTGATAACAATTACTTAGCCGAAGACCATCGCGCTTCTTGGGCCAATTTCCGGCCGTTTGCGGGACTTGTTTTCAGCAACTGGTCACACCGAGACGCTTTCCAACTCGCTGTCGCGCCG
>JBBRRC010000013.1:0-90374 GCA_038225385.1 Sphingomonadales bacterium
CATCACCGACGTCATCGCCAAGATCGCTGCCGACTGGCCCGCCGCGCGCTGGGATGAACTGCTCCCATGGAACTGGCAGTCGCCAAGCGAAGTACCCCTCGCTCAGGCAGCCTGATCCGCGGCCTCCAGGCCACGCTTACTTTCGGACTGCTGCCATGCGAGGTGAAAGGGGCGTACGACGACACGTCGCGGATCGGGCCGCAGCCGCAGCGGATGAACTTCGACGATAGAAATGGTGCCACTCCCCCGAACAACCCGCCTCGATCAGGCGGCGTTCGCTGGCTCCTTGGTCCAGTAGCGCACGCTCGCCGATGATTCGGACAAACGTTCATAGGCACGACGACCCGCCTGCCAAGCGATAACCGACTCGGCACCGTTGTTTAGGTTGACCTCGAACGGCGTGATGCCGTCGCAGCATTCCCCGGAATCGGGATCGATGACAGGTAAAGACAGTGTGTTAGCGCCGAGGAACCAGTCATGTGCCTTTGTCGCGCGATCGATCCACTTCGTGTCACCGGTAACCCGCCATGCCGTCGAACAGGCATCGATCATCGCCCAGGCCTCGACCGGCTGCTGGTCGAACAATGATGGTTTGGCAAAGGGTTCGCCGAAACCGACCGTGCCAACGGGCTGGAACTGGCCATCATGGCCCGTGGTCTGCTGAGCGATCCAGTCCAGCGTTTCCAGACCTGCCTCCAAGAACCGGCTGCTCGAAAGGATCGTCCCGGCACGGATCAGTGCCTCGGGCAGCCGCGTGTTGTCGTAGGAGAGCACGATTTCAAACCATGCCCAATCGGGGCGACTGTGGGCCGAAAGCAGCTTGAGGAGCAATTCGCCGCCGTTTTGCAGGATCTCGCGCGCCCTCTGGTCATCCAGGCGGATAGTCGCCACCTCCGCCGCCGCGAGCATAGAGAACGCCCGTGCGCGGGGTGAATCAAGATCGCCGATCCGATCGGCAGTCAGATCATACCAATGCAGCGCCCAGCGTCTGAGTGCTGCGGTCGGCGCGTGCGCCGCCGCGACGCCCAGTGCCCATAAGGTGCGACCATTGCTGTCCTCGGAACCAATATCCTCGAGCCACGCCCGATCGTAACCCATGAAGTTCCGGAAACGACCGACGTCGTTGTTCCATGCATGCTGAACAAAGCTGGCGTAGGTCGACGCGAGCCGCACCCGCGCCGCAGGGTCGATGTCATCGGCGATGGACATCAACAACAGACCGCGGGCATTATCGTCGATGCAATAACCGTGGCGACGATCCGCCACGCCAAGGATACTATGCTGCAGCATGCCCGTGCCGTCCGTCATCCGTTCGATCGGATCGAGCGAGAGTGTCGGGTGGGCAAGATCGAGATCGAGATTTTTCGTGAAGCGGGCACCTTCGCTGATCGCGGTCATGACAGCGTCGGCATTGCGCGGCCAGATCATCGCTCGTCCCCTGGCGTAGGCACGGCGGCTATGCTCTGTCCGCTCAAGCTCGTCGGTCAGCAGCCGGGATATAGTAACCGCCAACGCGTCGGGCGAACGGAACGGTACCAGGCACCCGACCCCGTCGGCCAGGATTTCGGCAGCGTGGACATAGGGTGTCGAGACGATCGCCTTGCCGAGGCCAACCGCATAGCTCAGGGTGCCGGACGTGATCTGGGCCGGATTGTGATAGGGAGTTACATAAACATCGGCAGCCGCAAGCCACTGCGTGAGTTCATCAAGTTCAACGAAGCGGTCGATAAAGCTGACCGAATCATTCAGCCCGAGATCGGCGACGCGGGACATCAGCATTTCGCGGTACCGTTCGCCCTCATGCCGTTTGAGGTGCGGATGAGTCGCCCCGAGCACGATATAATGCACGTCGGGGCAACTCGCCTTGATCGCGGGCATCGCCTCGATGACGTCGGCGATCCCCTTGTCGGGCGCGAGCAGCCCGAAGGTCAACACCGTGGGTCGCTCGGCAAGCCCGAGGCGGACCCGGGCTTCGCGCGGCATCAAATAGGGGCAGTCCGGGATGCCATGGGGGATGACCGAAACGCGCTCAGCGTCGATGCCGTAGACGCGCTCCAAAATTTCGCGGCCCTTTTCCGCCATCACGATGATCGTCGATGCGCGTTCGAGCAATTGCCCCAGAATTGACCGCTGGGCGTCGTTGGGCTGCTCGAGAATGGTGTGCAACGTGACCGCAATCGGCGCACTTACCCGGTTGACCATCGCGAGGAGGTGACTTCCTGCCTCGCCGCCAAAGATCCCGTATTCGTGCTGGATCCAGAGGACGTCCGCGCCGCTGGCGTTGATCCTGTCGGCCGCGGCTTGATAGGCGCCAATGTCCTGATCGGGGATCAGCATTGCGATATCGGACGGATAATCCGCTACCTGGCCGTCGTCCATGACGTACAGCTCGACTCTAGGGGCCGCAGGGTGCGATTTGAGCGCCAGATAACTATCTTCGGTGTAGGTCGCCAATCCGCAGCGGCGGGGCGGATAATTCCCCAGCAACGCGACATGCCGGACGCGCCGCGCATTGCGCTGCGCTGACTGGTTACCGGGCCACGGAAGGGGGTCGTATCTCATCGCATCTCCGGCTTCGCAGTTGCAGCATATCATAACTGACAGGAAAGGTTAAGGTTCCACGTAATTTCCTTAAACTGCGGCTCAAATCCGCCGAAAGCCGCCGAAATTCATTATGGATACGTAATCAGGGCGAGTTTGTGCGCCGCGTTCCGAATTGGGCATCATCGTGCTGCAGCGAGTCACAAATCACGCGATTTGCGAAAATGCCGCTGGGGTAAAAACTTGCTCATTGTAACAAATGTTCACAAAACAGACATCGTTAGCCACTCATTAAGTTTACATTTGTGCTAGCGCGGCAATGACGTACCGTTGGCGACAGAGGACATCGAAGCACGATGCGTATCGCAATAGTCGATGACGATGCCGAATTTGCATCCCTGCTGAGCGGACTTTTGGAAGAGGCAGGGCACAGCATCCTGTTGGCATCCAACGGCACGGCGTTCCTGCGCATTGCGAAGACCGAGACTTTCGACATCATCCTGCTCGACTGGAACCTGCCGGGCACGAGCGGGCTGCAGATCGTCCGTACGCTTCGCCACGATGTCCGAAGCGACGTGCCGATCATCCTGCTGACCTTGCGCAATGAGGCGAGCGACGTTGTCGCCGGTCTGGAAGCCGGAGCCGATGACCATGTCGCAAAGCCGGTCGATGGCCGCGTCCTTATCGCACGCATCGATGCCATTATGCGCAGGCGACATGGCGCCCGTGTCGACGCACCGTTTCAGGCGTTCGGCGATCTGGTCTTTGACACCACGCGGGACGCGGTACGTCGCGGGCATGAAGTCATCCAGCTGACGTCCAAGGAGTTCCAACTGGCGCTGATGCTGTTTCGCAACCTGTCGCGCCCGCTGTCGCGCGCTTATCTGCTGGAGACGGTGTGGAACCGTAACCCCGACGTCCAGACGCGTACGCTTGACTCACACGTCGCGCGGCTGAGGTCCAAACTCACGTTACGCCCGCAAAATGGCTGGCGTCTCTCACCGATCTATAGCTATGGTTACCGCCTCGAACCGGTCGAAGTCGGAGCGGAGACAGCCGAAGCGGTGGCATGATCTGGTGGGTAATCGTCGGGGCGGCAGCGAGTGCCGTCGCTGCGCCGAACGTCCTGCCGACACCGGCCTTTGTTCAATATCAGATCCGTGCCGATGATACGCTGATCGGACTGGCCCGGAAATGGTTTGTCCAGCCGCAGGCGTGGCGCGCTGTCCAGAACCTCAATCACATCGCCGATCCGCAGCATTTGACCATCGGCAAGACCATTGCGATCCCCCGTGACATGCTGAGAATTCAGCCGATCGTTGGCCGGGTTGTCGCCTTTCACGGTCCCGTGACCGTCGCCGGCCTCGCGCCGACCATCGGCGGCCTGGTCAAGGAGGGCATGACGATCGATACCGGCATCGATGCGTCGGTGACGGTCTCGTGCAGCGACGGATCCCGCTTCAGCCTGCCTTCGCAAACCCGTGTCGGCATCGCCCGTCTGCGGCGGGTGCTGCTGACCGGCGATCTTGATCGGGTGTTCACGACATTGCGGGGGCGTGGTGAGTGGCAGGCCAGCCATGCGCCGACTCGCGACAGCCGCTTCCTGGTGACGACGCCCGTCTCGGTATCGGCGGTGCGCGGAACCGAATTTCGTGTCGGTTTCGAAGAAAAGGCGACGATCAGCGTGCTCGGCGGACTCGTCGGTGTTGGCCCGGTCGATGCGTCTTCCGAGGTTTCGCTGCCGCAGGGCAAGGGGGTGGCCGCGACGGCGATGGGGGTTTCTGCACCCGTTGACCTGCTCGTCGCGCCGAAACTTTTGCTGTCTGGCGAGGTCCAGTCAGAACCGACGATTCGCGTATCGGTGCGCCCCGTTGACGGTGCGGCCAGCTATGTCTTCGAACTTGGTACCGATACCGCGATGATTAATCGAGTTGCGGAGCGTCGCGGCAGCGGGCCTTCCGTCAGCTTCGACGGGGTTGCCGATGGTCGCTATTTTGTCCGTGCCACGGCCACCGACGTCAACGGCATCGACGGCTTTAGTCAGACCGGGTCGCTCGATCGGTTGCAGCTTGTCCCGCTGTCCCCGACCATTGGCCCCGGCAGGATCGATTTCCGCTGGACGGGTGAGATTGTAAATGGGCGCGACTATCGTTTCGCTCTGTACCGCGATGCTGCCGCGACGCAGGTCATCGTTGACCGCGATGGGCTTGCCGAGCCCCATTTTCTAGTGACCGGCGCGCCCCCGGCCCAATATTGGTGGCGAGCGTGGGCTCACGACAGCCGTGACGGACGATCGGTTATGGCGGTCACCGATATCCAGCCCGTGACAATAGGGGACGGCGGAGCGGGTGGCTGACCCGGGTGGCCGGGTCGGCTGGCCAGGGCGGTGGGTAGAGCCGTTTGCCCTGCTGTCGCTGGCGCTTGGCCTGTCCGCCCTCCTCTTCACGACCAGGGCCGCCGAGCCGCTCGATTCATTGGTTTACGACACTCTGGTCCGGGCAACGCCACATCGACCGGACCCGCGTATTCTGATCGTCGCCATCGACGACGCATCGCTCCGGCAAGTCGGCCACTGGCCATGGCCGCGTCGGATACATGCCGACGCCGTGCGTCGCCTTTCCGGCGAGGGCGCGCTGGCGGTGGGATACGATGTCCTGTTCATCGAGCCGCAGGCTGATGACGCGGCGCTGGAGGCCGCGCTCCGGGGATCGCGGACGGCGCTTCCGCTGCTGATCAGGAGCCCGGGGGACGGTCAGGTATCGGGCGATGTGGTCGGTCCGGTGGTCCATGCCGCGGCGCTTGGCCATGTGGTCGTGCGCGCTGATCGCGATGGCGTGTTTCGTCGCGTGGCGCTGTATGAGCAGGCGGCGAAGCGACCCTGGCCACATCTCGCGCTCGCCACCGCGCAACTGAGCGGCGGATCGCCAGTGGTGAAAGGGAATTTGATCCGTTTCGCCGGGCCTCCCGGTACATTCCCCAGTGTTTCGATGGCGGCCGTACTGCGCGGGGAGGTACCGCGGGAATTCATTGCCGGACATATCGTGCTGGTGGGTTCGACGGCCGCGGGTCTCGGTGATCGCTTTGCAACACCCGCCGGCAGCGAGCGCGACCTGATGGCGGGGATCGAGGTCCAGGCCAATATCGTCGACGCGCTGCTGCACGGCGGACTTGCGGAGTCGGCGTCGGCACCGGCCCGCATTGCGTTTTCCTATGGCTGGCTGGCGTTGCTCTGGCTCGTGTTCGTCCGTCTCACCCCGCGGATGAACCTCGCCGCCGTGGGGGCCATCGTGCTAATGCTGTTGCTCACGTCGGCGGTATCGCTCTCGGTTGCTCATGTATGGCTTGAGCCGGGAGCGACGCTGATCGTCATCATCATCATGTTTCCGTTTTGGGGATGGCGTCGGCTCGCCTTTGTCAGCCGGTATCTCGAACACCGGATCGCACAACTCGGCGGCCCGGCGGGGGAAGCGGCCGCGGGTGCCGACCTTTTGGGTCGCCAGATCGCGGCGCTCGATGCAGCCACCACGCGCGTCGACCTGCTACACCGCCAGCGCGACAACTCGCTTGCTTTCCTGAGCCATGATTTGCGCAGTCCTGCCGCCGCCATCCTGGGCATCGTCGATCAGGAGAGCAAGGACCCCGGAGAACGTCGCATCGCGGGTCACGCCGCGCGAATGCTCCACCTTGCCGATCAGTTTGTTCAGGCCGCGCGTGCGGAGGAAGCGCCCCTGGCGATCGAGCGAATCGACCTGGCTGAGGCCATCGAAGAGGCGGCAGATTTCGCCTGGGAAAGTGCCCAACAGCACGGCAGCGTGGTATCGGCCACGGCGTCACCGGACATGATTTTTATCGACGCCGACCGCACCCTGCTCGCGCGCGCCCTCGGCAATCTGATCGATAACGCAATTCGCTATGGCAGCCCCCGCTCGACCGTCCGGGTGCGCGCCTGGGCGGCATCCGGGCAGGCGTGGCTGACCGTTGCCGACACCGGCGCGGGCATTGCGGTGGAAAAGCAGGCGACTTTGTTCGGTCGTTACGATCGCGGCGACTCGTCGCGCACCGACAGCACCGGGCTTGGCCTTGCATTGGTCGCGACTTTTGCCGGCCGACACCACGGCACCGTCGGCTGCCTTAGCCGCGTCGGCGTCGGTAGTGTCTTTCGCTTGGTCCTGCCGCTCGCTGCGCCGGACGGGGCGGGTTCGAAACCCGCCCGGAAATCCTGACTAGCGCTTCGAGAACTGGAAGCTCCGCCGCGCTTTGGCCTTGCCGTACTTCTTGCGCTCCACTGCGCGGCTGTCGCGCGTCAGAAAGCCCGCTGCCTTGACCGGCGCACGGAGCTCGGGCTCGAATTTGGTGAGTGCCTGACTGATGCCGTGCTTGACGGCACCGGCCTGACCCGAGAGGCCACCGCCCTTGACGGTCGCCACGACGTCATAGCTGCCAACGCGATCCGCGACTTCGAAAGCCTGGTTGATCACGAGCCGCAATGTGGGTCGCGCGAAATACACTTCCTGGTCGCGGCCATTGACGACAATCTTGCCGCTCCCGGGCTTCAGCCAGACGCGTGCGACGGCATCCTTACGACGTCCGGTTGCATAGGACCGGCCCTGTGCGTCGATTTCCTTTTCACGCAGCGGCATGGTCGCAACGACTGGCGCAGGGGCGCCTTCTTCGTTGACGATCACGTCGGTCGGATCGGCGCGAGCGGGGACGGGCGCCGCCCCAGTCAGCTCGGCGAGGTCGGTCAGCGATTGACGGTTATCGGACATTATGCGCCCACCTTGTTCTTGCGATTGATGGACCCGACGTCGAGCACCTTGGGCTCCTGGGCTGCGTGCGGGTGCTCGGCACCCTTGTAGATACGCAGCGCGCGCATCTGGTCACGCCCCAGCGGGCCGCGCGGGATCATGCGCTCCACTGCTTTTTCGAGGACCCGTTCCGGAAACTTGCCCTCGAGGATCTTGGCGGGCGTCGTTTCCTTGATGCCCCCGGGATGACCCGTGTGCTTGTAATAGACCTTGTCGGTCATCTTTTTGCCCGTGAAGCGGACCTTCTCGGCATTGACGATAATGACGTTGTCGCCGCAATCGACATGCGGCGTGTAGCTCGGCTTGTGCTTGCCGCGCAGGATGTTCGCCACCATCGACGCAACGCGACCAACAACGAGGCCATCCGCGTCGATCAGATGCCAGTCCTTCACCACGTCATGCGGTTTGACCGCTTTCGTGGTCTTCATCAGCGCCTTCATATCGGTAAAACTCTTGCTCGAACCAAAAGCGCCGCCCCTCAACGGAGCAGCGCTATGCAGTGCGTATGTGCGAAATCTGTGTGAAGGTCAAGAGATGCGGGGGTTTCCAAACGGGTATCTGTGTACCCGTTGCTGCCCAATGGCATGCGCGCCCCAGGCGACGCTCGCGACGAGCAATGCACCGACCGCCTGGTGAGAGGTTGCCAGCACGATGTTCACCCCAGACATGACGGTGGCGATACCCAGCAGAACCTGCGTGCCGAATGCGGCATTGATGGCAATGGATGCGGGTCGCACCCCGCTCCGCTTGACGCGCACCGCCAGCCATATCAGCGCGGCGACGGCGACCCATGCCCACCAGCGGTGAATGAAATGAACGAGATAAGGATCGCTGCTGAACGCGTGTGCCCCGCCCTGCGACCAGTCGATACCGGTCGGCAGAAAGCGATCGCTCATCATCGGCCAGTTCTGCGTGACCTTGCCGGCGTGCAGCCCCGCCACCCAGGCCCCATAAAGAATCTGGACGTAAAGCACCGCCGCAACCACGATTGTGCCTCTCGTCAGTCTGGCGGGACGTGCCCCCGGATCGCGCGCAAGTTCGAACAGATCGAGTGCTGTCCAGACCAGCGACGCAAGGATAGTCAGCGCCAGCAGCAGGTGGATCGCCAGCCGGTAATGGCTGACCGCCGTCCCCGCAAAGAGCCCGGACTTGACCATCCACCACCCGATCGCGGCCTGTAACGCGCCCAGCAGCATCAGCGGGATGAGCCGAAGTGCGTAGCCATGGGGGATTTCGCGGCGAACCCCGAACCACAGCAGCGGCAACGCGTAAGCGAGACCAAGCACCTGGCCAAGGAGGCGGTGAAACCATTCCCAGAAGAATATGACTTTGAACTGATCGAGTGTCATCGTTGAATGGATCGCCGCATATTGCGGCACGGTCCGGTAGGCAGCAAACGCCTCGTTCCACGCTTGCGCGGTGAGTGGCGGGATCGCCTGAGTGACTGTCCAGTCGGTCATCGACAGGCCCGATTCGGTCAGGCGCGTAATCCCGCCAACCGTGACCATTGTCAGGACGACTGCGGCCACGGCGATCAGCCAGATGGCGATGGCACGAGGCTGGTCCTTGGAGCGAGGGAGAGTGGATGCTAGGGTTGCCATGCAACGCACATAGACTGCCGGGCCCGTCGGGTGAAGCTGTCCCATTTATTCGGAGAGTATCGTGTTCACGGGACCGGTCGTCGCCTTCATCGCCTGGGCCGTTATCCTGGGGGGCGCGGGCGGTCTGTTGACCGAAATCGGACCCTGGTACCGCAATCTGAAAAAGCCCGCATGGCAGCCGCCCGACTGGTTGTTCGGGCCGGCATGGACAATAATCCTGGGGCTTGCCGCCTGGGCCGGTGTCCTCGCGTGGTACGGGGCGACTCAGGATAGCCAACGCAGCCTGATCGCGACGCTCTACGTCATCAACATGATCTTTCATTTCGCGTGGTCACCCCTGTTCTTTATGCGAAAGCGGCCCGACTGGGCGCTGATCGAGGTCGTGTTCCTATGGAGTTCGGTGTTCGCGCTTTGCGTATGTCTGCGCTTTACGTCGGTCACGGCCAGCTGGCTGATCGTTCCTTACCTGGCCTGGGTAAGCTTTGCCGCCGTCCTCAATCTCTTCATCGTTCGTCTGAACGGGCCGTTCGACCGACGCGCCGCTGAGTAAGCCATATTCAAATGATATGTTGTATCGTCTCGCAACTTATGCGATTGGATTCATCATGTTTCGACCGATCCACGCTCCGGCACTTGATCGCATTGCGGTTGGTCTCTCGGGCCTGTGTGTGCTCCATTGCATCGCAACCGTCGCGCTGGTTTCGGTCCTGTCCACGGCGGGGTCGTTTCTGGCCAACCCCCTGATTCACGAGGTTGGTTTGGCCGGAGCCATAGGGTTGGCCGCGGTCGCGCTGCGCCAAGGGTATATGGCGCACGGTGCGCAGCGCCCGGCGATCGTCGGTGTTGCCGGGCTCGTGCTGATGGGCCTGGGACTGATGGTGCCACATGGCTGGATCGAGGTCGCGGTGACCATTTCGGGTGTCAGTCTGATTGCGACGGCTCACCTGCTGAACGCTCGTAGCCGGTCGGTTCCGGGCTGATCCTTTACGTCATGCCCCGACGGCCCTAGTTTCGGACAATGGCCGGTCACGCCCACACGTTGCACCACGGCGCGCCCCTTGCAGACGCGGCACGGGCCGCGCTCGAAGAGTCCGGGGAGCAGTGGACGGATATGCGCGCGCGGGTATTTGGAGCACTCGCCGGGTTCGACCGACCCGCTTCTGCGTATGACATCGCCGAAGTTATGTCGAAAGCAGAGGGGCGACGAGTGGCCGCCAACAGCATCTACCGCATCCTCGACCTGTTTGTGTCGGCGAACCTGGCACGACGGGTCGAAAGTGCGAATGCCTATGTCGTCAATGCGCACCCGGACTGTCGTCACGATTGCATCTTCCTCGTCTGCGATTCTTGCGGAAACACCGCCCATCTCGACGATGATGCCCTGACCGATTCGGTGCGCGCCGCCGCAAGCAGGACAGGTTTCAGCGCCATCAGGCCCGTGATCGAAGTGCGCGGAACATGCGCCGATTGCAGCTAGCGCGCGGTCGTCGTAACAGGCTCTTATGTCCAGTCGTCCAGACACGCCGTTGCTTGACACGGTAAACACGCCCCACGAGCTCCGCGAACTCGCTCCCGACCAACTTCGTCAGCTTGCGGACGAACTCCGGGCGGAGATGATCTCTGCCGTGGGTGCGACCGGCGGCCATCTGGGATCGGGTCTGGGCGTGGTCGAGCTGACGACCGCGCTCCATTATGTCTTCGATACGCCGAACGACCGGCTGATCTGGGACGTCGGGCACCAGGCATATCCCCACAAGATTCTGACCGGTCGGCGCGGCCGCATCCGCACGCTGCGTCAGGGAGGGGGGCTGTCCGGGTTCACCAAGCGCAGCGAAAGCGAGTATGATCCGTTCGGCGCGGCCCATTCGTCGACGTCGATTTCTGCCGCACTCGGCTTTGCCATCGCCAACAAGCTCTCGGGCCGACCGGGCAAGGCGATTGCCGTCATCGGCGACGGCGCGATGTCGGCGGGTATGGCCTATGAGGCGATGAACAATGCCGAGAGCGCCGGGAACCGGCTGATCGTTGTCCTCAACGATAATGACATGTCGATCGCGCCGCCCGTTGGCGGGTTGTCGGCGTATCTCGCGCGCATCGTGTCGAGCCGTGAGTTCCTGGGGCTGCGCGACCTTGCCAAGCGCCTAGCCCGGCGGCTGCCCGGACCGCTTCACAAGGGCTTGAAGAAGACTGACGAATTTGCGCGCGGCATGGCGATGGGCGGCACGTTTTTCGAAGAGCTTGGCTTCTACTATGTCGGTCCGATCGACGGGCACGATCTCGATCACCTGGTCCCCGTCCTCGAAAATGTTCGCGACGCCGCCGAAGGGCCCTGCCTGATCCACGTCGTCACCAAAAAGGGCAAGGGGTATGCCCCGGCCGAGGAATCCGCCGACAAATATCACGGCGTGCAGAAATTCGATGTCATCTCCGGCGTGCAGGCGAAGTCGCCGCCGGGGCCGCCGTCATACCAGAACGTGTTCGGAGAAACGCTCGCCAAACTGGCCGAGACCGACGATCGGATCGTTGCAATTACCGCAGCGATGCCGTCGGGCACGGGTGTCGACAAATTTGCCAAGGCGCATCCGGACCGCGCGTTCGACGTCGGCATCGCTGAACAACATGCGGTGACCTTTGCGGCCGGACTCGCCGCGCAGGGCATGCGCCCGTTCTGTGCGATCTATTCGACGTTCCTTCAGCGCGCCTATGATCAGGTCGTCCACGACGTGGCGATCCAGAATCTGCCTGTGCGTTTCGCGATCGACCGTGCCGGACTGGTCGGTGCCGATGGCTGCACCCACGCCGGCTCGTTCGACGTGACGTACCTCGCGACCCTGCCCAATATGGTCGTGATGGCGCCATCGGATGAGGCTGAACTCGTCCACATGACCTTCACGGCTGTCTGCCACGACAGCGGACCGATCGCGCTGCGTTATCCGCGCGGTAACGGCACCGGCATTGCCTTGCCCGAAACCCCCGTCCGGCTCGAAATCGGCAAAGGCCGTATCGTGCGCTCCGGCAAGAAAATCGCCATTCTGTCGCTCGGTACCCGCCTTGAAGAGGCGATGAAGGCGGCCGACGTGCTCGAGACCAAGGGGCTGAGCACGACTGTCGCCGATCTGCGCTTCGCCAAACCGCTCGATACGGACCTGATCCGCAAACTGCTGACGACGCACGAAGTCGCCGTGACCGTCGAGGAAAACAGCATCGGGGGCTTTGGCGCGCACGTGTTGACGATGGCCAGCGACGACGGCTTGATCGACGCCGGACTGAAGCTGCGGACGCTGCGGTTGCCTGACCTGTTTCAGGATCACAACAAGCCCGAGGTACAGTATAAAGAGGCGGGGCTCGATGCGGACGCGATTGTGGAGACCGTGCTCAAGGCGCTGCGGGTGAACAGCGTCGGAGTGGTCGGGGAAGTTCGCGCTTAAGCTAGACCGGCATGATCGTTGCGGTCGCGACGGCGGCGAGTTTCGGCGGCGCATCTTCGGCTTCCGTCCAGACTTCTGCCTGAACCACGACTTGCCGTTTTCCCGCGCGCACGACTTTTCCTTTTGCTCGCAGTCGTGTGCCGATGGCAGGTGACAGGAAATTTATCGTGTAGTTACTGGTCACGACGTCGCCGGCCACCGATGCCGCCGCCCACGCACAGGCATTGTCTGCCATCAGCCCGACGATGGCGCCGTGGGCGAAGCCGTGATGCTGGGTCATGTCGTCGCGCAAACCAAGTACCAGCTCGGATTCGCCCTCCCAGACCTTCAACGGCTCGACATCCAGCCAGCGAGTAAATCCCGAACGCTTGACGGCTACCTCCTTCATATAGGCAATGGCCTCTGCGGGTGTTTCGAAACGGCGCTCGGTCATTTTCAGTCTCCAGTTGCTATTCAAGACTAGTCTTCAAACGTACGGAGATGCTAGGGGAAACTATGATCAGGACCCGCGCGGATCAGCGCCTTGTCGACCTTGGTCTCGCCGAAAGTCGGACGCGCGCTCAGGCGCTCATCCTGTCGGGTAAAGTTTTTGTCGGCGACCGCCGGATCGACAAGGCGGGACAGACGCTCGCCGACGATGCCGAACTCGTCGTCAAGGGTCGTGATCATCCCTGGGTCTCACGCGGCGGGGTAAAGCTCGCCCACGGGCTCGATCATTTCGGCTGGGACGTGACGAGTGCAGTCGCGATCGACGTCGGTTCATCGACCGGCGGATTTACCGACGTCCTGCTGACGCGTGGAGCGACCAGGGTCTACGCGGTGGATTCGGGAACCAATCAGCTTGCGTGGAAGCTGCGGGACGATGCCCGCGTTATCGTCCTCGAACAGACGAGCGCGCGCATCCTGACTCCGGCGCACATTCCCCAACCTGTCGACCTGATCGTTTGCGACGCCAGCTTCATCGGGCTGGAAAAGGTTCTCGAGCGCCCCCTGACCTTCGCAAAGCCCGATGCGAAACTCCTGGCGCTGATCAAGCCCCAGTTCGAGGCTGGTCGCGAGGCCGTCGGCAAGGGCGGGGTGGTTCGTGACCCTGCGATCCACGAGCAGGTTTGCGGGCGTGTCGCGGCATGGCTGGTCGCGGCGGGCTGGGCAGTCATAGGGATCACGCCCAGTCCGATCACCGGCCCCGAAGGCAATATCGAGTTCCTCATTGCGGCCGATCGTCGGCTGGGCGATCAGTGAGGGCCTTTCCGCTTGCCGGACAAAGCCTCTATGGCGTCGACGGGTTGGTATGGAGTCGCGCATGAGTGAGTTGGCGTCGCGAGGGCAATTACGGATGGCGTTGCTCCGCCGTGGATTGATCACGGTTCCGGTCATCGTCGTGCTGGGCTTCATTTCGGGCGGGCTGAGCAATGCCGGCGGTTCCAACCGCTGGTACGCCACTCTCGCCAAGCCCGACTTTCAGCCGCCTGGCTGGGCCTTTCCCATTGCCTGGACCGCATTTTACGTTCTGATGGGACTGGCGCTCGCCATCATCCTCAACGCACGCGGGTCGCGGCTGCGCAAACTCGCGGTTGGCCTGTTTGCCGTGCAACTCGTGCTCAATCTCAGCTGGTCGCCCGTCTTTTTCGGTCTGCACCAGACAGTAACGGGACTGGTGATCATCCTGGCCATTTTGGTTACGGCTACTGCGGCCACGATCGTGTTCGGTCGCGTGCGCCCGGCGGCGGCCTGGCTCATGCTGCCCTATCTCGCCTGGCTTTGCTTCGCCTCAGTGCTCAACTGGGAGACGATCCGGCTCAATCCTGGTGCCGACCACCTTGTCGTGGACGATAACGGTACTCAAATAGAACTCAGGCATTAGCACGGAAGGATGGTCATGCAGACCGACAACAAATTGTTCGACGATTTTACCAAATTCGTGAACGGTGCGGCCGGCACATTTGCCGGCATGACGCGCGAGGCCGAGGCTGCTTTTCGGGAACGGATGAAGGACTGGATCGGCGGCCTCGATTTCGTCAGTCGCGACGAGTTCGAGGCCGTTAAGGCTATGGCCGCCGCCGCGCGCGACGATGCGAATGCGTTGGCAGCGCGCGTCGCCGCACTCGAGGCCAAGAAGTCGAAAGTCTAAAGCCTGGCGGCCGCAATGATCGGGCCACCGGTCCCCGCCTGGACAAGTATGGCGCGCGCCAGCCCGGCGGATGTCGCCGGAGCGCCATAGGCTGCTGCCTTGCCGCTCCAGCTGCCGAGCGAAACCAGCTGACGGACGATGTTGCGGTGGGGCAGGGTCCGTCCGCCATTCTCGCCCGCGCGAACCGGAACCTGAACCGTGCGCGGGTCATAGCCGACGAGCCAGACCGTGGCGGGTCGCCCGGTGGGTGCTGCGCTGACGGTTACGCGCGAACCGCTGGCCGCAATTTCCGGACCCTTGGCCCGGGCATTGGCGGCGATCGCCTGTTCGACCTCCGGCTTGAAGCTGCCCAGCACCGCAGCCTTGCCGTTGACGATCAGCTGCGGCGTCTGGACGTTGCCTCGACCTTGTGCGTGCGAATATTCCCACTGACGCGCGGTGAACGCCGGTTGGGCGTAGATGTCCTTCCAGCCCAGCTGGTCCCAGTACGTGACGGCAAAGTTGAGCGCCAGCACGTCGGGGCGATTGGCGACCTGGTCGAGCACCGCGAGCGCCGGGGGACACGACGAGCACCCCTGGCTCTGATACAGTTCGATGACGGCTGGATGGGCCGCGTCGGCCCCGCTGGCGACCGCAGCGGCAGCGCGAACCGGCACGGATGGCGAGGCAAGACCAAGGCTTGCGACGACGATCGCGCCTCCTGCTAAAGCGGCACTGAGCAACATCTTTCGCATAACCAATCTCCTTTACTGCCGATACGCGGCACGGCGGCATTTGGTTACGCTCACCAGCGCAGTAGGCGCGGCCCCAGCGCCCACCCGACCAGGGTCGAAAGCGCGATACCGGCCGTATACCAGGTAAGGACGAAGCTGGCCCCTGCTTCCGGACAATGCAGGCTATAGAGCGTTGCTGACGCCGCGCCAGCTGCAAGGCCGATGACCGCACCGGTTGTCGCCAGACGAGTGGGCGCGAACAGGCGGGTGAGGAGGAACAACGTCCCGCCGATCGGCAGTGCAAAGGTAAAGATCAGCCCTGAACAGATTTTCCAGCTATGGCCAAACCACATCGCAACCCAGTCATCCTTGGGCATCGTCGCAAGTTCATGAGCACTGACCAGTCCGAGCAGGGCCACCGGTAGGCTCAGGAGCCACAACCAGCGTGGCGGTCGTGCCTCCGGACGGATCAGGACGAGCAGCGCTGCGAGAGCGACGAGAGCGAGCGACGCCGTATAAGCGAGTTTCATCCAGAACATTCCGCCAGCCATCGCCAGGTCGAGATCGGGCCGGAAGCCGAGCGTCGCCGCAATGAGCACCAGGGTTGCGGCGAGTGCAGCGCCAAGGGTGAATCCCAGGCGCAGTGGAGCGGTGTGTCGCCGAACCGGCTTCACGTCGCTGGCGAGCTGGTCGATGAGCGAGTCGGTATCCATCAGCTGCCCCTCATTCGTCGGGCAAGGGCCTTCAGCCCGCGGTGGACCGATACCTTCACATCTGCTTCCGACAGATCGTCGCGCGCCGCGGCTTCGGCAATGCTCAATCCTTCGATCTTTGTCGCACGGATCATCGACGCTTGCTTGCGGGTAAGCGTGTGCAGCGCTGCGTCGACATCGAGGCGTGCCGACACCTTGTCCTCAAACCCGCCGTCACCGAGCAGGTCAGCCCAGCCGGCACCGTCGTCGTCGAGCGAGACGGTCGCGTGCGACCGGCGGAAATGGTCGATCATTTTGTAACGCGCGACAGCGAACAGCCACGGTCCGAACGCACGCGTCGGGTCGTAGCTCGCGCGGCGGGTGTGAACGGCAATCAACGTTTCCTGAACCAGGTCTTCCAAATCGGTCATATTGCCAAGACGACGTGAATAATAACGGCGAAGCACGGGGACGAGGGCCGACAGCAATGCGTGTTGCGCGCGTGAATCCCCGCATTGACCCGCTCGCATCAGGTCCCCCAGATCGGATTCGTTGCTGGCCACTCTCCTCCATTCGGCATAATCGCCTGCAGCGTTACACACCGAAGCTGCGGCTTATCCCCACATTTCGAGGCACCGCATACTTGCATCGACGCGCGACACGAGTCACGCCATAACAATGCGAGTGAGCGAAATCGACATGGATGGACAGCGCGCGGCGCCGATCGACATGCTTGAGGCGTGGTTCGAAGCGCACAGCTGGACGCATGAACGCGTCGGTGACGAGGAAATCGTTGCCTCGGCACAGGGCTCATGGGGCGTATATGAACTGCGTGGCGTGTGGCGCGACGACGACAACGTTCTGCAGTTCATGGCATTTCCCGACATCAAGATCGGCGATCACCAGGCAGGCGCGGTTTATGAAACGATCGGGCTGATCAACGAACAGCTGTGGCTGGGACATTTCGAGCTGTGGGCATCGGGCGGCACGGTGCTCTTTCGCCACGCCGTGCTGATCGATACCGGTGACGAGCCCGGTCTCAGCCTCGATCAGGCCGAAACGGTCATCGAGGCGGCGGTGGACGAGGTCGATCGTTTCTATCCCGTGTTTCAGTTCGTCCTGTGGGGCGGCAAGTCTCCCCGCGACGCCATAGCCGCGGCACTTGTCGAGACGCGCGGAGAAGCGTGAGCGCGGACCGCTTCTGGATCGTTGGTTGTGGAGCCATGGCCGGGGCGATGCTGGACCGCTGGCTCGCAACCGGACTGGACCCGGCGTGCGTTACCGTCATCGATCCGGGGATGCCGTCCGTCGCCGGCGTTCGGGTCGTCGCAGAACTGCCCGACGAACCGCCTCCGGCGCGGCTGATGCTGGGGGTCAAGCCGCAAATGCTCGACGCGGTGGCCCCCGAGGTCGCCCGCAAAGTTGGTTCAGCCACGATGCTGCTTTCGATTCTCGCTGGGACGACGCTCGACCGCCTGATCGCCCTGTTTCCAACCGCGCGGCCCATCGTCCGCGTGATGCCGAATTTGCCGGTTGCCATCGGCCAGGGCGCGGTTGCGCTTTATGCGCCGGGCGCGGAGCGGGAACCGATCACCGCCATGATGGCCCCGCTCGGCCTGGTCGAATGGATCGACGATGAGGCGCTGTTCAACGCTGTTACCGCCCTGTCGGGGTCGGGCCCTGCGTTTCTCTACCGGTTTGCCGAAGCGCTGGCGAAGGGCGGGGTGGCAATGGGCCTTGCCCCCGACGTTGCCGATCGGCTTGCCCGCGCAACCGTGGCAGGAGCGGCGATCCTGGCAAAAGCATCACCTGAGCCGCTTGGGGCACTGGCCGATCGCGTGGCGAGCAAGGGTGGATCGACGCGGGTCGGGCTCGATGTGCTCGATGCGTCGGCGGCTTTTGACAGGCTGATGGAGGCCGCTCTCTGTGCCGCAGAAGCGCGTAACCGCGCCCTCGCTAATCCGCCCGGCTGAGCGCGAGGACCTGGGCGCGGTCCTCGACCGGCATCAGGCCTTCGAGAACTTGCCAGAACCCCGTGACCGCTTCCTGGCCGGCACGGGCGTAGGCGGTCGAGAGCAGATTGCGGAAACGCTCGAACAGCTCCGCCTCGAGCGTCGCGCCGGTTTCGGTGAGCCGGAGCAGTTTCTGTCGCCGGTCGATCTCGCCGCTCGTCGTCGCGACCAGTTCGCGGGTGGTGAGGTCGGTCAGCACCCGCCCCAATGACTGTTTGGTGATACCCAGCAAACGCAACAGCTCGCCGACCTTCAGCCCGGGCTGTCGCGCGATGAAATAAAGCGCGCGATGGTGCGCGCGCCCGAGCCCCTGTTCCGCGAGGACGGCATCGGCCGACCGCGTCAGCTGCGCGTAGCCGAAATAAAGCAACTCCATTCCACGCCTTATTTCGGCTTCGCGCAGGAACAGTGGGGAGGCGCGCGGGCCGCTCAGCAGATGACTTTGGGAAATTGGGCCAGCCATGTTGACCCTGTTTGCCGCGCCAGTTACCGCTCCGCAACTCTTTTGCATGCAGGAACTCCCGATGGCCCCGTCCGCCTTCACGTTCGAGCCCAATATGTCGCCGGTCGATCCCGATGAGCGCACGCGGCGGATTGCCGATCCCGGGTTTGGCAGGGTGTTCAGCGATCACATGGCGATGATCCGCTATGTCGAGGGGCAGGGATGGCACGATGCGAAGATCATGGCCCGCGGGCCGCTGATGCTCGATCCGGCGACCGCCGTGCTGCATTATGCGCAGGAAATTTTCGAGGGGATGAAGGCATATCGCCTGGCCGACGGTGCGGTGGCGTTGTTCCGGCCCGACGCGAACGCCCGCCGTTTCGCTCAATCGGCCGAACGCATGGCGATGCCGCCGCTGCCCGAGGAGCTGTTCCGCGAATCGATCCGCCAGCTCGTCCGGGTCGATCGCGAATGGATCCCGCCCGGCGAGGGCGGCTCGCTCTACCTGCGGCCCTTTATGTTTGCCAGTGAGGTCTTTCTGGGCGTCAAGCCGTCATCGGAATATATCTATCTCGTGATCGCCTCGTCGGTCGGCGCCTATTGGAAAAGTGGCGCAACCAGCATTTCGGTCCGCGTATCGCCGCACTATACACGCGCTGCACCGGGCGGAACGGGGGCGGCGAAATGCGGCGGCAACTATGCGGCGAGCCTGATCGCGCTGGGTGAGGCGACACGTGCCGGGCAGGATCAGGTGGTATTCCTCGATGTCGCCGAACACCGCTACGTCGAGGAACTCGGCGGCATGAATATCTTCTTCGTGTTCGACGACGGTTCCATCGCGACGCCGCCGCTGGGCGGCACCATCCTTCCCGGGATCACGCGCGATTCGCTTCTGACGCTGGCGCGCGATGAGGGGCTCGTCGTGCGGGAGGAGCCCTATGCGATCGACCAGTGGCGCGCCGACGCGACAAGCGGACACCTGCGGGAGGCCTTTGCATGCGGCACTGCCGCCGTGGTCGCCTCGATCGGCAGCGTGCATGACGACCAGGGCAGTTTCACGATCGGTGCCGGCGGGCCGGGGCAGGTGGCGGAAAGGATGCGCGACCGGCTGACGGGTATCCAGCGCGGCCATGTCGCCGATCCGCATCACTGGGTCGAGCGTATCGCCTGAGCCCTTTGCAACGTGGCGCGCCCCCGGCTAAGGCGCGCCTCTTCGCCATGCTGGGGCGTCGCCAAGTGGTAAGGCAGCGGCTTTTGGTGCCGCCATCCGCAGGTTCGAATCCTGCCGCCCCAGCCAACTAAATAAAGTCCTTATAAAACAACTACTTGGGTCGGAATGCCGAGTGAGTGTGTGACAGGCTTGTGACCGACCGGCGTGCCACCCATGCTTCTGTGTGGGACGTAAAGGCCAATCCAGCTCAGGTTCCTGCTCGCCCAGCCGATCGCATACCCACCAATGACTTTATGGACTTAGAGCCTCGCTGTTGTCGTTTTAGCACACAGTGCGCAGGTGCATATTTGGGCACGGAATGGCGGGCGTCGGTGTGGAAAACCGTTAGTCACAGTCGGTGTCAATGACCGAATTGCTCTTGGAACCAGCGCTCCATCAGTTCGAGGCCGGTAACGTTTGAAAATAATCGGCGGTCAGGGATCAGTAAGACGGCTTTACATTCGTGATCAATGACAAGCCGATGTCCTAGGCGGTCGACTGCGAGATACTTGTCTGAAGCGGGGCGAATGACGAAATAGGGCCCGCACGTCATATTATACCGCAAGCGCTCGGTTGGACCCCGGCGATCCTCCTGACCTCTCGTGGCGGCTATCAAAAAACACGCGGGTAGAAGCGCTAGAAATAGGGCAATAATAACATCAACATTCGGCGACGTCTTTATGGTTCTAGCATACCTAATCCAAGCAAGAATGATTACTGATGTTATAATCCATGACCATATTCCTATATTAACCCGCTTATCATAATATATTGCAAGCATAGTTGGAATGAACGAAATAATAACTAATATTGTTATGGAGCTATATAAAACAAACTCTAATATCTTTATCCCCTTTTTTGCCCTATCGATAGCGTCTGAGTTACCAGAAGCAATAGCCTTTTCTATATTTGACTGAAATCCAGGACGAAAACGATGAATATTTATTAATAAAGGAATGATTAATACCGAGATATATACCCACGCCACATCGGTAAGTGCGACAGTCAGTAGATCTCCAACGGAGAATAATCCTCCGATGTTTGCGCCAAAGCCGGTCGAGTACCCCAGAAGGAAAACGAAGCAAACGAGGACGTGCCCTAATGGCAACAGCAAAGGGGCTTGCACTATTAACTTTTCTAACGCCATGATCGACATCTAAGAAAATGCGCAATGGATGCAAGTCTCTGTTACATACTTTGGCGCGTCGCAAAAGATACAGGGCGCCTCGCTGAAGTGACAAACGTATTACACTGCCATGCGGGCTAGTAGATTACACACCGATGTCGGGTGCCACCTGCGACCCCTAGGCGTGTCAAAGCCACCTCGTTCAACCCACGTGCCTTGGCGGCTGCTAGGGCCTCCGTGGTCGGGCTGGCGATGGCGTTGCGTTCGGCCTGAGCAGCGGCGGCCATGATGTGTTTAGTCTCCCGTCGCCCCAGCCAAGCCGGTCCGCTAGGTTGTAACTAACCCGCGGACGGCCAATATCGTCTGGTACCAATCGGCAAGCGAGTCGGAGTCCAGCATGAGTGAAGCGTCCGAATATGTCCCGCCCAAGGTCTGGAGCTGGAACAAGGCAAATGGCGGCCAGTTCGCCAATATCAACCGCCCGATCTCTGGCCCGACGCATGACAAGGAACTGCCCGTCGGCAGGCACCCGCTGCAGCTTTACTCACTGGCGACGCCCAATGGCGTGAAGGTGACGGTGATGCTCGAGGAACTGCTCGAGCTCGGCCATGCCGGCGCCGAATATGACGCATGGCTGATCCGCATCGGTGAGGGCGATCAGTTTGGCAGCGGCTTCGTCGCGGTGAATCCCAATTCGAAGATTCCCGCACTCGTCGATCGCAGCGGGACCGAACCGATCCGCGTCTTCGAATCAGGCGCAATCCTGATGCATCTGGCGGAGAAGTTCGGCGCGTTCCTGCCGACGGACGGGGCAAAGCGCGCGGAATGCCTGTCGTGGCTGTTCTGGCAAATGGGCAGCGCCCCCTTCCTCGGCGGCGGTTTCGGTCATTTCTATGCCTACGCGCCCTTCAAGATCGAATATGCAATCGACCGGTTCGCGATGGAGGTTAAGCGGCAGCTCGACGTCCTCGACCGGCGGCTCGCCGACAATGAGTTCCTGGGCGGCGCAGACTATACCATTGCCGACATGGCCACCTGGCCCTGGTACGGCGCTCTTGCCAAGGGACTGGTCTATGACGCGGGCGAGTTTTTGCAGGTGCAGGAGTATACCCATGTCCAGCGCTGGGCCGACACGATCGGTCGCCGGCCGGCGGCGCAGCGCGGGCGGATGGTCAATCGCGTGATGGGCGATCCGGCGAGCCAGCTGCACGAGCGCCACGATGCGAGCGATTTCGAACTGCGCACGCAGGACAAGCTGGCGGAGGCGTCAGAAGGAGCGGTTTAGGACACTCCCCGCGCCGTCAACTGGGCGTCCAGCCGGGGGAAGACGCGGCGTGCATTGCCTTCAAAGATCGCCTGGCGCTGAGCATGGGTGATGTCGAGCGCGTCGACGTAGCGCTTGGTATCGTCGAAATAATGCCCCGTGGTCGGGTCGATACCGCGCACGGCACCGACCATTTCGCTGCCGAACAGGATGTTCTTGGTGTCGATGACATCGGCCAGCAGGTCGATGCCCGGCTGGTGGTAGACGCATGTATCGAAGAAGACATTGTTCATGACGTGACCGGCCAGATCGGGTTTTCTCAGCATGTCGGCGAGGCCCCGGTAGCGGCCCCAGTGATAGGGCACCGCACCGCCGCCATGGGGAATGATAAAGCGGAGCGACGGGAAATCGGCGAACAGATCGCCCTCGATCAGCTGCATGAAGGCAATGGTATCGGCTGCAATGTAAAAGGCACCGGTCGCGTGCAGGCCCGGGTTGCAGGATCCGGACACGTGGATCATTGCCGGTACATCCAGCGCGGTCATCGCCTCGTAGATGGGGTACCAATAGCGATCGGTCAGCGGCGGTGACGCGAAATGTCCCCCGCCCGGATCGGGGTTCAGGTTGCAGCCAACGAATCCCATAGCGACGCAGCGCTCGAGTTCGGCGATGGAAGCCGTCAGATCGGCACCGGGCGACTGCGGCAACATGCACGCCGGAGCGAACACTTCCGGATACAGCGCTGCGACGCGCGCGATCAGGTCGTTGCAACGCTGGCTCCAGGCGATGCTGACCGCTTCGTCCCCGACGTGGTGCGCCATTGCGGAGGCACGCGGGGAAAATATCGTCATGTCCGCGCCGCGTTCCCTGAGCAGCTTCAGCTGGTTCTGTTCGATCGTCGCGCGGATCTCGGCGTCCGGGATTTCGGGATAGGGAGGGGAAGCGGTACCCGACCTGAAGGCTGCCACCTGTAACTCGCGCCACGAATTATGGGCGGCCGGCGCGGTCGTATAGTGGCCGTGGCAGTCGATGATCATGCGGCGATATCCGTCAGTGTGCGAGCTTGACCGAGCGCGTGCTGCCGCCTGATGGTGGCGAGCGTCATCACCGGGTTGATGCCCAGGGCGTCGAGCGTTTGCGCCACTTCCTGCATTTCGGCCGCCCGCCTTATGCCGTGTGTGGTCATCCGTTCGATATTATAGTCTGCGCGCGTCGCCCAATCGCCGCCGAGCGAGGCGACCACCTCGTCCCGCACCTGGGCCGCGTCGGCGGCGAGCAGCATCTCCGCCGTCAGCGCCTCGATCCCCTTGACCATGACCGAGCGGATCATCTTGATCGAGGATGCCCGCCCGACATCACCGCCGACGGCCCGTACATTGGTAAAGCCAAAACTGGAGAGCGCCGCAATCGCCGCGGGGGCATGTGGTCCGCTGATCAGCAGGGGCACGGCAAGCCGCTGCGGCTCGACCGGAGCCATGACAGCGACGTCGACATAGCGTCCGCCCGCCGCTTCGATAATTTCTGCTGCCCTGCGCTTTGTCTGTGGCGCACCGGAGTTCATGTCACAGTAGAGCGCGCCGCCTGCAATCGTCCGGGCGGTCTCCTCGGCTGCCGGCAACAGCTGGTCGGCGGTAACCACGCTCAGGACCAGGCCGGCACCGGCGACCGCCCCGGCGTTCGCTCCGACCGCTTTCCCGCCGGCATTCGCCGCATCTCTTTGTTTTTCAGGGAGCGGGTCATAGGCAGACCAGGCCGTGCCGCGCGCGAAGGCGCGGGCCGCCTCGCCAAAACCGATGAATGCCGTATGTCCGGTCACCACGGCTTGCTATTCTCCGGACGCCGCAACGACAAATCAGAAGGCGATGGCAGATATAAGCCTGGCCTTAGTCATCGCAGACACGCCTCAACCACGCTGGCTACGAACACGCGTTGTTTGGCCGTCGGACGCCAGCCGGCGCGGGTCGTCATGCCGATCCGGCGGACGAGATTGTTCGGTGCGTCGGAAATACGCGCCAGCCAGCCAGCCTCGATCTCGACGGCAACCTGATCGGGGGAGAGCAAGGTCAGGAAGTCACTTTCCAGCAGGATTTGCCGAATGGCGATGACCGATCCGCATTCTATGGGCACGGGCGGTGGCGGGATGCCGGTCTCGGTGAACATCCGTTCCCACAACATGCGAAGCGGTGTGCCGGGCGCGGAAATGGTCCAGGGGTAATTGGCCAGTGCCGGGATGTCGGCGCCTCCTTTGGCAAGCGGATGCCCCGAGCGGGCGATGATAACCGGTCGGTCCTCGAACAGTGCCCGTTGCTCGACGTCGTCCCCTGGAGAAACATCGCGCAGCGCTCCGATCAACAGGTCGATATCGCCGTCGCGCAGTGGCTCGATCAACTCGGCGTGCGATCCTTCGACGATGCGGATTTCGACGTCGGGATGCGCGCGGTGATAGGCGGTGACGGTCGCGGGCAGCAGCCGGGCACGCGACAGCGGCATGGCACCGATCGTGATCCGGCCGGTCTCTTGGCCTGCCAGGCTTGCGACTTCAGAAAGCCCCGCTTCCAGTTCGGCCCGCGCCAGGCGGAAGCCGCGGAGAACGCGGCGGCCGGCGTCGGTCAGCACCGTTCCGCGTCCGCGCCGCTCGATAAGCATTCGTCCGAGCGCAAGTGACAGGTCGCCGACCGAGCGGTGCAGCGAGGGTTGCGAAAGGCCGCTGATCACACTGGCACCCGAATACCCGCCGCCGTCCGCCACCGCGATGAACGCGCGCACCTGGGCCATGGTCACCCGTGGCGAGGCGATGTGGACAAGTGCGGCCTCGATGCGCGGTGCCAGAAGCAGTGTTGCCGGTGTCGGTATCATGCCATTGGCCCGGCGCTCGAAGAGCGGCAGGCCCAATTCCCCCTCAAGTTTTGAAAGCGCCTGGGTAATTGCCGGCTGGCTGATGCTGATCGCCCGGGCCGCCCGCGACACGCTGCCCAATTGGGCAGTCGCGGTGAGCGCCCGCAAATGACGAAGGTTGAGCGACCAGAAGACCATTCTCTCAGCAATTAGCACGGCCTTATAATGCGACGATAGTTCCGAATTGCCTCGTGTCGACGACTGTCTCATTGGTTATCGCCTTCGCAAAGGGTGAGCCAATGTCCGGGATCGTCGTCCAGAACATCGAACGGGCCGATCCCCAGATTATTGACGCGCTTGGTGCGTGCGGGGTGGCGACGGTGCATGAGGCACAAGGCCGGACCGGGCTGCTCGCCAGCCGGATGCGGCCGATTTACGCCGGGGCTCGCGTTGCCGGGTCGGCAGTCACGATTTCGGCACCTCCGGGTGACAATTGGATGGTTCACGTGGCGATCGAACAGTTGCGCGCGGGCGATATCCTCGTGCTGGCGCCCACCAGCCCGTGCGAGGACGGCTATTTCGGCGACTTGCTCGCAACCTCGGCGATCGCGCGCGGCTGTCGCGGGCTGGTGATCGATGCCGGGATTCGCGATGTCCGCGACCTGACCGAAATGCGCTTTCCCGTCTGGTCGAAAGCGGTGTTTGCCCAGGGGACGATCAAGGCATCGCTCGGCTCGGTAAATGTGCCCGTCGTGTGCGCCGGTGCGGCCATCCACCCGGGCGACGTCATCGTCGCCGATGACGACGGGGTTTGCGTGGTGCCCCGCGCCAACGTTGCCGATGTGCTTGCCAAAGCGCAGGCGCGTGAGGCAAATGAGGGCGACAAGCGCGCCCGCATGGCGGCAGCAGAGCTGGGGCTGGATATTTACAACATGCGGGAAAAGCTCGCGGAAATGGGCCTGAAATATGTCTGACGGTGTCCGCTGCATGTGGATGCGCGGCGGCACATCGAAAGGCGGTTATTTCCTGAAGGACGACCTGCCCTCCGATCGCGACGCGTTCCTGCTGCGGGTGATGGGCTCACCCGACCCGCGTCAGATCGACGGCATGGGTGGTGCAGACCCGCTGACGAGCAAGGTCGCCGTGGTGTCGCGGTCGGAGCGGCCCGGTGTCGATGTCGATTACCTGTTTCTGCAGGTTTTCGTTGATCAGTCGGTGGTCAGCGACGCGCAGAATTGCGGCAACATCCTCGCCGGCGTTGCACCATTTGCGATCGAGCGGGGTCTGGTCGCCGCTACCGGTGAAACTAGCCGCGTCACGATTTTCATGGAAAACACGGATCAGATTGCCGTCGCGTCGGTCCATACGCCGGGCGGCGTTGTCAGCTATGCGGGCGATGCGCGGATCGATGGCGTGCCGGGAAGCGCCGCCGCCATCCCGATCGAATTCCGCGATACCGCCGGGTCAAGCTGTGGCGCCCTGCTCCCGACCGGCGCGGCGGTCGATATCGTCGACGGCGTCCCGGTCACCCTGATCGACAACGGGATGCCGTGCGTGGTGATGCTGGCGCGCGACGTCGGTGCGACCGGTTATGAGAGTCGCGAGGAACTCGACGCTGCCGATGCACTGAAAGCAAAGATCGAAGGGATCCGTCTGAAAGCCGGGCATTTGATGAACCTGGGCGATGTCTCGGAAAAATCGATACCGAAAATGATGCTGCTCGCGCCTCCTCGCCATGGCGGGGCGGTCACCGTGCGCAGCTTCATCCCGAAACGTGCCCATGCTTCGATCGGCGTGCTCGGGGCGGTCACCGTCGCGACC
This sequence comes from Sphingomonadales bacterium, assembly GCA_038225385.1. Classification (GTDB taxonomy): domain Bacteria; phylum Pseudomonadota; class Alphaproteobacteria; order Sphingomonadales; family Sphingomonadaceae; genus Sphingomonas_O. Next base: position 26,625 of record JBBRRC010000013.1, read on the forward strand.
GCCTGCCTCATAAGGGGTTCGCCGGCCGCCAAAGTGGCCGTCATTCCCGCCGGCGTTCGCAAGACGCTCTCGGTCGAACATCCCTCTGGAGAGATGACCTGCGTTCTCGAAACGGATGGCAGCGGTGCGGTCGTTGCCGCCGCATTGTTGCGGACGGCTCGGAAATTGATGGATGGGATGGTGTTTGGATGAGCAAGAGCAAGACGTGGGTAGATGCCCCGTCGCAACCGGGCTGGACACCGCCGCCGGGCGCAGTCGATGCGCATGTTCACGTCTTCGGCCCCGAGGCGGACTTCCCGTTCAGTCCGCTCGCCAAATATCGTCCCGAGGACGCAACGCCGGAAATGCTGTTCGCGCTGCGCGACCATCTCGGTTTCAGCCGCAACGTCATCGTTCAGGCCAGCTGCCACGGTACGGACAACCGCGCGACACTTGATGGCATCGCCAAATCGGGGGGACGAGCCCGCGGCGTTGCTGTTGTGGACCCCGATATCGGCGATACCGAACTGCAATCGCTCCACGCTGGCGGCATACGCGGCGTGCGCTTCAACTTCCTGAAACGGCTGGTCGATAACGCGCCCAAGGACAAGTTCCTTGATATCGCCCGGCGGATCGAGCCGCTGGGCTGGCATGTCGTGGTCTATTTCGAAGCCGACATACTCGCTGAGCTGGTCCCGTTCCTCGCATCCATCCCGACGATCGTCGTCGTCGATCATCTCGGCCGGCCCGACATCGCGCAGGGACCGGCAGGCGCAGACATCACGGCGTTGACGGCACTGCTCGATGGCCATCCCAACATCTGGACCAAAGTCTCCGGCGCTGAGCGCCTCTCGCTACAGGGACCTCCCTTTGCCGATTTCGTCGAGGTTGTCCGGCCCGTAGTCGCGCGCTTTGCCGATCGTGTCCTGTGGGGCACCGATTGGCCGCACCCCAATATGGAACACCGCATTCCCGACGACGGCCAGCTCGTCGACGTCATCCCCCTTATTGCGCCGACGGCCGAGCTTCAGCGAAAATTGCTCGTCGACAATCCTATGCGACTTTATTGGAACGATTGAACGGTCACGCGCGCATGATCGCAGCAGTCGCTTTGACCCGCTCTCCCCCGTCCGGCCCCATTACCGAGAAATCGATGGTGGCGCCGTCGGTCCAGGCTATCAGGTCGAGGGGTTCATTGGCGTAGGCAGGTGCTACACCGCGAAAACCGAACGACACCAACGTGTTCGATCCGAGATTGCGGTGCGCCAGATCGAGCAACAGGCTGGCGCTCAATGGACCGTGGACGACCAGCCCGGGATAGCCTTCCTCGTGCATCGCATAGGGCAGGTCATAATGAATCCGGTGGGAGTTGAACGTCAGCGCGCTGTAGCGGAACAGCAAGGCCGTATCGGGCGTCGCCTGCCGCGACCAAGTTGGCAGGCCGCGCGCGTCCGGCGGATGGCCTGAGGCGATTGCCGCACCGGGCGTTGGTGCCTCGCGGTACACAAGTGTCTGCCGTTCCGACACGGCGAGCATGTTGTCGGCCATGGTCGTGTGATCGATGTCGACGAAGACCAGCGGCCCAGTCGCGCCCGTCTTTTCGCGGATTTCGGCGATCACCGATCGCCGCTCGATCTGCGCGCCAACGGTGATTGGCCGGTGAAAGTCGACCTTGCTCGACGCCCACATCCGCCTTGGCAACGGGATGGGCGGAAGGAAGTCGCCGCGCTTGGGATGCCCGTCGCTGTCCAGGTCGCTGGTCGGCGTCACGGGCGTGCACAGGCACCAATGTATCCCCTGCGGGGCGACATCGCCCGTGTCCGCATTGTCGAAGGTGCCACGGAATCTGGCGAGCAGGGCAGGGGTCAGTACGTCGCGCTGGACCTGTTCGCGTCCGATCCAGCGCTGCCACTCGTCCATCAATAGCTCCGGGGCATGCCAAGAACATGCTCGGCGATAAACGACAGGATCAGGTTCGTGGTGATCGGCGCGACCTGATACAGGCTCGTCTCACGAAACTTCCGCTCGATGTCATATTCGACCGCAAAGCCAAAGCCGCCGTGCGTCTGGACGCAGGCCTGAGCGGCCGCCCAGCTTGCATCTGCCGCCAGCATCTTCGCCAGATTGGCCTCCTCCCCGGCAGACTCGCCCGCTTCATATTTGCGCAGGCCCTCGCCGACCATCAGTTCAGCCGCGCGCATCTGCGCATAGGCGCGTGCGATCGGAAATTGTATGCCCTGGTTCTGGCCGATCGGACGATCAAACACGCGCCGCTCGCCGGCATAGCTGCTCGCCTTGGCGATGAACCATTTCGCGTCGCCGATGCACTCCGCGGCGATCAGCAGGCGTTCGGCATTCATGCCCGACAATATGTATCTGAAACCCTGTCCCTCCTCGCCGATCAGATTGGCGGCCGGCACGCACAGATTATCGAGGAAGATTTCCGTCGTCGCGTGGTTCATCATGGTCTCGACGGGGCGAATGGTGATGCCGGCGGATCTGGTATCGACCAGAAATACCGACAGTCCCTCGGTCCGCGGTCGGGCCGGGTCTGCTGGCGCGGTGCGCGCCAGCAGGATCATCAGGTCGGAATGTTCTGCGCGGCTCGTCCACAGTTTCTGGCCGTTGACGACGTACTGATCACCCTCTCGCCGCGCGGTCGTTTTCAGTGCCAGCGTGTCGCTTCCGCTGGTCGGCTCGGTGACGCCGAACGCCTGCAATCGCAATTCGCCCGCTGCGATGCGCGGCAGATATTCTGCCTTTTGCGCGTCCGACCCGTGCCGCAACAGCGTACCCATGACGTACATCTGCGCGTGACAAGCGGCCGCGTTGCACCCCTGGAGATGAATCTCCTCGAGGATCGCGGCCGCCGCCGACAGGGGCAGGCCCGAACCGCCATAAGTCTCGGGAATCAGTGCCGCGAGGTATCCTGCGTTGCCAAGATGAGTAACAAACTCCGTCGGATAGGTGCGATCCCGATCCTTGGCGCGCCAGTAACTGCCCGGGAACTGCTGGCACAATTTGGCGACCTCAGCCCTAATGGCGGCATGGCCGTCGATCATGTTGCACGTCGACAGGTGGTCAACAGTCGTCGAATGCGAACCATCGCCATCAGCCTCTCTGCCTTCAGCTCACTGCGCTATCGCGGCGCCGCCGCGGGCACAAGCGCCACAAATTTGACTTTGCCCGGCCGGGGTGGAGTGCCACAAAGCGCAATGACCGATCCCGTTCTCTCATCGCGCGATGGCGCGGTTGTCACGATCACTCTCAACTTGCCGGAAATGCGCAACCCGATTTCGGACGACCGCGTGGTCGATGCCTTGTGCGCGGCGATGACCGAGGCCGATGCCGATATCGGAGTAGGCGCGGTGATTCTGACCGGCGCCGGCAGTGCGTTTTCGAGTGGTGGCGACCTGAAGGCGATGCGCAGTGGCCGTGGCCTGCGCGCCGCCCTGCCGGCGCAAACCCGGCGCAACTATCGCGCGGGCATACAGCGCATACCGACGCTGTTTCAGGCGCTCGAAGTACCGGTCATCGCCGCGATCAACGGCCATGCGATCGGCGCGGGGCTCGACCTTGCCTGTCTGTGTGACATCCGCGTCGCTGCCGAAAGTGCAAAATTCGCCGAAAGCTTCGTGAAAATCGGTATCGTGCCGGGCGATGGCGGCGCCTGGCTGTTGCCGCGCATCCTAGGGTTCAGCCGAGCGACCGAACTGGCGCTCACGGGTGAAACCTTTGGGGCAGCAGAGGCACTTGCCTGGGGTCTGGTGTCACGGGTCGTGCCTGATGCGGAGCTTATGGTGGCGGCGCGCGAAGTGGCGGACAAGATTGCCGCCAACCCGCCGCACGCGGTGCGCATGACCAAGCGGTTGTTGCGCGAAGGGCAGGTCTCGACGCTTGCCAATATCCTCGAAATGTCGGCGGCGATGCAATCGCTGGCCCATGCGACGCGCGACAATGACGAGGCCATGGATGCTTTTCTTGAACGCCGAGAACCTCGCTTTACGGGCGAATAGCGGTTACCGGCCGACGGCGTGATACGCGAAACCGGCCGCCTCGACGAAATCGCGCGGATAGATGTTGCGCAGGTCGACGATGACCGCCTCGGTAAGCAAATCCTTGATCCGCCGCAGGTCGAGCGCGCGAAACGAATCCCACTCGGTGACGATGGCCAACGCGTCCGCGTCCTTGGCGGCGTCATAGGGTCCGTCGCAATAGACGACATCCGTCAGCACGTGGCGCGCCTGCTCCATCCCTTCGGGATCGAACGCGCGTATGGTCGCCCCGGCGTCCTGCAGCGCCTGGATCACGGCGATCGCCGGGCTGTCACGCATGTCGTCGGTGTTCGGCTTGAAGGTCAGGCCAAGGACGGCGACAGTCTTGCCGCGCACGTCGCCGCCCATCGCCGCGATGACCTTGCGCCCCATCGCGCGCTTGCGCATTTCGTTGACCAGTACGACCGCCTCGACGATCCGTTGCGGCGCTTCATAATCCTGCGCCGTTTTCAGCAGGGCGAGCGTATCCTTGGGAAAACAGCTGCCGCCATAGCCCGGCCCGGCGTTCAGGAACTTTGGCCCGATGCGATTGTCGAGGCCGATGCCGCGCGCCACGTCCTGCACATCGGCACCCACCTTTTCACAGAGGTCCGCGATTTCGTTTATGAAGGTGATCTTGGTCGCGAGAAACGCATTGCCCGCATATTTGGTCAGCTCGGCAGCGCGGCGGCTCATTTCGACCAGAGGTGACTTGTTGAGCGACAGAGGGCGATAGACTTGCCGCATCATGTCGAGCGCGCGCTGGTCGTCGCTGCCGATCACCACACGGTCGGGGCGTTTGAAATCGTCGATCGCTGCCCCCTCGCGCAGAAATTCGGGATTCGAAACGACGGCGAAGTCCGCGTCGGGACTGGCTTCGCGGATGATGCGCTCGACTTCGTCACCGGTCCCGACGGGCACGGTCGACTTGTTCACGATGACGGTAAACCCGGTCAGCGCGCGTGCAATTTCGTCTGCGGCGGCAAAGACATAGCTCAGGTCGGCATGGCCGTCTCCCCGCCGTGACGGCGTTCCGACCGCGATGAACACCGCATCGGCGTCCGCGACGCTTTCGGCGAGGTCGGTGCCGAACCTCAGCCGTCCAGAGGCGACATTGGCGGCAACGAGCGCCGCCAGCCCCGGCTCGAATATCGGGATGCGCCCGTTCAGCAGGGCAGTGATCTTGGCCTGATCCTTGTCGACGCAGATCACGTCGTGGCCGAAGTCGGCAAAGCACGCCCCCGATACCAGACCTACGTATCCCGCACCGATCATCGAAATTTTCATGACAGTTCCTAGCCGGCCGTGGGGTTTGCCAGCAGGTCGGTGGCAAAGCGACGGATATGGGCGCCGATATCCGGGCGGTCGAGCGCCAGCGCGAAATTCGCCTCGATATAACCGGCCTTCGATCCGCAATCATAGCGGCGGCCATCGAACGTCATACCGTGGAATGGCTGGTTGCCGATCATCTCGGCCATGGCGTCGGTGAGCTGGATTTCGCCGCCTGCACCTGCCGCCTGTGTCGCCAGAATGCGCATGACATCAGCTTGCAGGATGTAGCGGCCCGGCAGGATCAGGTTCGAGGGCGCGGTTCCGGCGGCAGGCTTTTCGACAAGCGCCCGCACCTCGGTCAGCTTGCCGTTGCGTGCGCCCGGATCGATGACCCCATAGCTGGGTGTTTCCTCCATCGGCACTTCGAGCGCACACACCAGATTGCCGCCGACCCCGGCATAGGCATCGACCATCTGCTTCATGCACCCGGGCTTTCCAACCATGAATTCGTCAGGCAGGATGATGGCAAAGGGCTCGTCGCCGACAATGTCGCGCGCACACCAGATGGCGTGGCCCAGGCCCAGCGGCTCCTGCTGCCGGACAAAGATTGCATTGCCGGGCGCGAGGCGCGTGCCTTTCAGCGCCTCGAGCGGCTTGCCGCGGTCCGCCTGGGTCCGTTCCAGTTCATAGGCGATATCGAAATGGTCCTCGATCGCGCCCTTATTGCGGCCGGTGACGAAGATCATCGTTTCAATGCCCGCCTCGATCGCCTCGTCGACGGCATATTGGATCAGCGGCCGATCGACGATCGGCAGCAGTTCCTTGGGCACCGCCTTCGTCGCAGGAAGAAAACGTGTCCCCAGTCCCGCAACGGGAAAAACGGCCTTGCGGATAACGGCGTGCGACATGCGGACATCCTGTCGAAAAGATCACGGACTGACAGCCGCATACCGTGCGATGTTGGCGAGACAACCCCGCGCGGCCGGTTCGGTGCCGCATTGCTGCTCTTGTTGCGTTGCAACAAGTTGTTCGTTGTGGTTCGCGAACAGACTTTCTATGCCCGGCTTATGGCGAATCCTACCGCAAAGGCGATGGCAACCCGGTCGCTCACGCACCTCGAGCGGCTCGAGGCCGAAAGCATCCATATCATGCGTGAGGTGGTGGCAGAGGCCGAACGACCCGTAATGCTTTATTCGGTCGGGAAAGATTCGGCTGTCATGCTGCATCTGGCAAAAAAGGCTTTCTTTCCCTCGCCGCCGCCTTTTCCGGCGCTTCACGTCGATACAACCTGGAAGTTCCGGGACATGTACGAACTGCGCGAGCGGGCGGCGACCGAGGCGGGGATGCAGTTGCTTGTCTGGCAAAATCCCGAAGCGGCAGAGCGCGGGATCAATCCGTTCGACCATGGGCCCCTGCATACCGACATGTGGAAGACGCAGGGGCTGAAGCAGGCGCTGGATCATCACGGTTTCGACGTGGCGTTCGGCGGCGCGCGACGTGACGAGGAAAAGAGCCGTGCCAAGGAGCGCGTGTTCAGCTTTCGCTCGTCCAGCCACCGCTGGGACCCGAAAAACCAGCGCCCCGAACTCTGGAACCTCTACAACGCGCGCAAGACCAAGGGGGAGAGCATCCGGGCTTTCCCGATCTCCAACTGGACCGAACTCGATATCTGGCAATATATCATGGCCGAGGGGATCGAGATCGTACCGCTCTATTTTTCCGCCCCCCGTCCGACGTTTGAATATGAGGGCGGGCTGTTCATGCTCGACGATGCCGAGCGCGTCGAACGCGTGCTCGGCCGGAAGGTCGATGTCACGACGCGGTCGATCCGCTTCCGCACGCTTGGCTGCTTCCCGCTGACGGGCGCGGTTGAGAGCAACGCGACGACGCTTGCCGAGGTCGTGCAGGAAATGCTGCTGACGACCACCAGCGAGCGACAGGGGCGCGTCATCGACAAGGATGCTGGCGACGCGAGCATGGAGAAGAAAAAGCAGGAAGGATATTTCTGATGGCGGACGCCGATGAAATCTATCGCGCCGACGCCCTGATCGCCGATGATATCGGTGCCTATCTCGAACAGCATCAGAACAAGGAACTGCTGCGCTTCATTACCTGCGGCAGCGTCGACGACGGTAAGTCCACCCTGATCGGGCGGCTGCTTTACGACAGCAAGATGATTTTCGAGGATCAGCTGGCGGCTCTCGAAGCCGATTCGAAGCGGGTCGGGACGCAGGGTCAGAACATCGATTTCGCCTTGCTGGTCGACGGTCTGGCGGCGGAACGCGAACAGGGGATCACGATCGACGTCGCCTACCGCTTCTTCGCGACCGAAAAGCGCAAGTTCATCGTCGCCGACACGCCTGGCCACGAACAATATACCCGCAACATGGTCACCGGTGCCTCGACCGCCGACCTCGCGGTGATCCTGATCGACGCGCGCAAGGGCGTGCTGGTCCAGACGCGGCGGCACAGTTTCCTCGCCCGGCTGGTCGGCATCCGCCACATCGTCCTTGCCGTGAACAAGATGGATCTGGTTGCGTATGACGAGGCGACCTACACGGCGATCGTCGACGACTATCGGACCTTTGCCGCGTCGATTGGTATCGACGCCTTCACGCCCATCCCGATCTCCGGGTTCATGGGTGACAATATCGCCAGTAGCAGCGCCAACACCCCCTGGTACGGCGGCCCGACGCTGATCGCTCACCTCGAGAGTGTCGAACTCGACGCGGCCGCCGACGTGGCCAAGCCTTTCCGGATGCCGGTGCAGTGGGTCAATCGTCCCAACCTTGATTTTCGGGGGTTCGCCGGCCTGATCGCCAGTGGTGACGTGCGTCCCGGCGATGCGGTCCGCGTCGTGCCATCGGGCAAGACATCGACGGTCGCGCGGATCGTCACGATGGGTGGCGACCTCGACCGCGCCATCGCCGGACAGGCGGTGACCCTGACCCTCGCCGATGAAATCGACTGCTCGCGCGGGGACGTCATCGCGATCGCCGACGCCCCGCCGCAAAGCGCCGACCGGTTCGAGGCGACTTTGGTGTGGATGGTCGATGAAGCGATGATTCCCGGCCGCGCCTATTGGCTGAAGCTCGCGACCCAGACGGCATCGGCGACGATCCAGCCGCCCAAATACGAGATCAACGTCAACACGATGGAGCATCTGGCGGCGAAGACGCTCGAGCTGAATTCGATCGGCGTGGTCGAGGTCGCGACCGACCGCGATCTCGTGTTCGAACCTTACGCAACCGAAGGCGGAGCGCCCAACAAGCCACTCGGCGGGTTTATCCTGATCGACAAGATCACCAATGCGACGGTGGCCGCGGGTATGCTCCACTTCGCCTTGCGACGGGCCCAGAACGTCCACCGCCAGGCGCTTGATGTGACCCGGGAAGTTCACGCCAGGCTGAAGAATCAGCAGCCGTCCGTGCTGTGGTTCACCGGGCTGTCGGGCGCGGGGAAGTCGACGATCGCGAATTTGGTCGAACAGCGGCTGGTGCGGATGAACCGCCACACCTTCCTGCTCGACGGCGACAATGTTCGCCACGGCCTCAATCGCGACCTTGGCTTTACCGAGGCCGACCGGATCGAGAACATCCGCCGGGTCGGTGAGGTTGCACGGTTGATGGCCGATGCCGGCCTGATCGTGATCACTGCCTTTATTTCGCCGTTCCGCGCCGAACGTGAAATGGTCCGCGCCATGCTGCCTGCCGGCGAGTTCATCGAGATCTTCATCGACACGCCGCTCGCCGAAGCCGAACGCCGCGATGTGAAGGGGCTTTATAAGAAGGCCCGGGCGGGCGAGCTGAGCAATTTTACAGGCATCGACAGCCCCTATGAAGCGCCGGAGGAGCCGGAAATCCGCATCGACACGACCGGCATGACGCCGGACGAAGCCGCTGACCTCATCGTCGCAAAGCTCATTCCTTGACGGACGCCGGCCCGCTCATCCCCGACGATGCCGAACTCGCCTCCCGCCTTGCCGCTGCCGCCGGGCGCTTGCTGATCCAGGTGCGTGACGACGGGCTGGTCGAGGCAAAGGCGCTCGGCAAGGCGGGCGATGCGACCGCCAACGCGTTCCTGATGGCGGCGCTCCGTTACCAGCGTCCGGACGACGGCGTATTGAGTGAGGAAACCGAATGTGACGGGACGCGCCTCGACCATGCTCGCGTCTGGATTATCGATCCGGTCGACGGCACCCGCGAATATGGTGAGGGTCGCACGGACTGGGCCGTGCACGTCGCGCTGGCCATTGGCGGGGTGGCAACCATCGGGGCGGTGGCGTTGCCGGGGCTGGGTCTTGTCCTGCGCAGCGATCAGGTGAGCGCGCTGCCCCCTGCGAACACCCCTTTGCGGATGGTCGTCAGCCGCACGCGGCCCGCCCCCCAGGCAGTGGCCGTTGCCAAGGCGCTGAACGCCGAGCTGGTGCCGATGGGATCCGCCGGGGCAAAGGCGATGGCGGTCGTCCGGGGTGAGGCCGACATCTACCTGCATGCCGGCGGCCAGCATGAATGGGACAGTGCTGCCCCGGTTGCCGTCGCCGCAGCCTACGGCCTGCACTGCAGCCGGATCGACGGTTCTCCGCTCGTTTATAACCGCGCTGAAACGCAATTACCCGACCTGCTGATCTGTCGCCACGAACATGCGGCCCGCGTGCTTGATCTCGTCGCGAACGCGTAAAGGGCTGGCCTCAGCGAGGCAGATTATTGCTGCTGCTGACAATCCTGATCGTTGGCATTCTTAGGGTCGTCGCAATCCTTCGTGCCGCCTGCATAACCCAGCACTTCGACGATGATCCGCGACAGGCGGTCGCCGAGGCTGCGGGTGCTGTTGTTGGCGCCAGCGATGGTCGAGGCGATGGCCGAGGCCGCGCTTGCCGGTATGGCGGGCGCGGCCACGACGGCACCGCTGGGGACGCCCACGGTGGTCCCCCCCGCCTTGAAATTGTCCGCGTTGGCGACGCGTGCCGCGGCGACGAAGATGTTGCCGCTGGCCCGCACGCCGGCGTCGCCGGCATCGACCTCGCCCACCGGAGCGATCAGGGTGACATCGGGTGCCGCCGTAGTCAGACTGGTCTGCAGTGCCGCGATGCCTGCACCCGACACGCTGCCCGCCGAATTGACTTCGCTCAGGCCATTGGGATCGAACCGGACCGTCACGCGCGGGAAGTTCGACGAGCTTTTGGGACCCTGACCCGCGTTCAGGTCGCCGTTGGACGACCACATCGTGATGTCGCCGGGCAATTGCCGCCCGCCGAAATTAATGCCGTTCACGGTGTAGACGCGGCTTTGGTTGACCTGGAAATTACCGTCGGTGAAACTGCGGATCGCGCCCCCGCGCAGCGTCAGCACACCCTCATAGCCGATGGGAATATTGCTAATCGGTGCGCCGTTCCTGACCAGGTTCCTGAACAGCCGCGATGTGGCCTTGCGGCGGAGCTGCTCGCTCGTTCGCACGGTTGACCCTTCGATGAAATTACCCCCGGGCCCGATCAGATTTATGTCGCCGCCGCGCGCGGTTTCGATCGTTGACAGCCTCAGGTCGGCATTGCCGGTGACGATCTGGGTAGCACGGAGCGGTACGGCACCCAGGGTGCGGCCGGTGACCGGATCGATGAAAATCGGCGCGAGCGACAGGTCGGTCAGCGGTTTCCCATCGCTGCCGAACAAGGCCGCGCCGGTCAGCGGATTGGCCAGTATCTTGCGTGCCTCGCCCAGCGGATGATCGACCGAAATCGACGCCGGATCGGTGTAATAGGTCGCAAGATTGTCGGTATAGCCAAGCGATGCCGGGAACAGCGCGGCCACCGCACGATAGCCGCGAATATATTGGAGGTAGCTGTTGCCGCCCGGGTCCGCCGGCGCCTTCAGCTCGTTGAAATAAACCTTGTCGAGCAGGAACTGGTTCTGGCGCGTGCCGTCGATCGCGAGGAACGCCTGGTAGAGCGCGTCGAATTTGGGATAGGCGGCCGCCGCCAGCGCGTCTGGTGAGGCAAAGCTGGTATTGCCAAGGATGGCGGCCGCTGCCGCAGGTTCGTTATCGAGCAACCACTGAGCCAAAATCGGCGCATAGATCGGCCTGCTGCGGTCGGGGGACTTGTTGCCGCTGCTGTCGGTGTTCTGGGCAAACAGGTCGCCGTCCAGCATCGCCAGGTTCGCCGGGTCGAGATAGGTGTCGCGCAAACTGCTGTACGCGATGCCGTTGGCGATCCCGAACAGGACGTCGATATTCGCCCCGTCGGTCCCGAGCCACGGGTTCAGGTCGTTGCCGACGGTACGAATACCGCCCGCGATGTTCGTGTTGGCCGACGTGACGAACGGACCCAGGTTTCGGCCCGCTTCCACCAGCAATGTGCCAGGTCCGCCGATCACGATATCATTGCCCACGTTGAAACTCAGCCCGCTGTCGTTCACCCGGACGGAGCTGGTCAGGTCGCGCCCTGCGACGATCTGCGTGACGTCGCTTGACCGGACATTCTGACCGACGAAATTTGTGTCGATGATATCGCCACCGGCGAAGACATTGGCCGCCTCGGCAAATGTGAACACACTTCCCCGAATCGATCCATCGACGAGGATCAGGTTCGGCGTATAGTCATTGCCGTGCGTGGTCTGCCGGTTGTGCAGGCGGCGCAGGGTCTTGTCCGACGTCAGGGGACCGCTCACCGGCGATTCGACGCCGCTGTTCACGTCGCCGGCGGGCGAACTGAACGCCCCGGGGAAATATGCGGGATCGGCATCGCCTTGCGACAGCCAGATCGGCCCCAGGTCCCCGGAAACGAGTACCGAAATGCTGCTCTGCGGGCCAGGCGTCGTCAGGTTGATCCGGCCAGTCTGGTTACCGATGACAGTATTGAGGGTGAAGCTTCCGCCGAGCGCCCTGATGTCGAGCGATGCCGGCAAGAGTCCGACGTTGAAGTCCGTGTTCAGGATGCCGTCGCTCAGCACTGTGAGCGCGGTACCCCCTGACAAATCGATCCCGCCATTTGCCTGCACCGAAAGCTTGCTGTCGGGCGCGTAGAAGCCCTGTTGCGTGATCGAGAGATTTCTGTCGGGCTTGCCCGCGCCGAGGGCGCTTACGCCGTTGATGCGGATCGACCCGCCGGCGGAGATGTTCGCGACCGTGTCGGTCATGCGTAAAGTGGGCAGGTTGTTGGCATTTGCAAAGGCACCGATACCGCCGCCCGCACGGACATTTTCCGTGCCCGATGCGACGTCCAGCCTCGCCGCGTCGATGTTGCCGCCACTGGTCAGCGAAAGCGAGCCGCTGCCGTAGGTAATCAGTGCGGGCGCACCGCTGGCCTCGTGCGCGCTCGCGACCGTTGTATCGAGCGCGACCTGAAGGTCGGAGACCTGGCCGCCGGCAGTTATGGTGACATTCCCGCCGGCAAGCGCGCCGACGCCCGAGGTGAAGAAATTCGGCAAAATGCCGATTTCGGTCTCGACCGAGCCATTGCCGTCGATGTCTTCATTGACGCCGCCATAACGCCACAATTGCTGTGGCGCGCCGATTGCGCCGGCGGGATCGAGGGTGACGGCACTGCTTGATCCGCCGATGACGCCTGCCTGACTCAGGAACTGTTCCGCCCAATAGTCGCGACGTCCGAGCACATCTCCGCCGGCAACCATGTTGAGGCTGCCGCCGCCCGACGCATAGGTGGCGGCGATCGGGAAACGCGCCTTGGTCTGCGGGTTGTACTTGTCCTGGCCGCCGGCCGAGAAGGCGAAGGCATCGGGCGTCACCGTCGTGAACTGCGATGTCCCGGCAATGCGCGCCGTCATCTCGGTCGGCACGACGATATGTCCCGCCGTATAAACCGCGGTCCCGCCGATCTGGGTGCCCGACCTGGTCGTCGCGCCCTTGTCCGTCCGGAACACGGGATTTTGCGATCCGCGGAGGTCGACATTGCCTGCCGCCGCAACGTCGATCGACCCGGTCCCGGTACGCACGATCGTGCGCACATAGGCCGTCTTCTGCGAATATTGCTTCGGCGTGACCGCGGTTGGCGACTGCGGCCCATAAAGGTGCGATTCGATATTCGCGGCAAAGGTTGGCCCGACAGACTTGAAGAAGGCCAGCATCTGCGACAGCGGCGCCGCGACCGTCAGCTGGGCATTGGGATTGTTGCTGCCCAGCGACGACTGCGGGCTGAACTGTTCCTTCGGGAAAAAGGCCAGCGCCGCCTTCTTCAAATCCTTCTGGCTCCTCTGTCCCGACGTGCGCAGGCTGAGCGTGACGAGTGTTGTGGAATTCAGTCCGGCAAGCGCGCCCGTCTGAATCTGGCCGCTCGCGTCGAGCTCGGCGATCAGGTCGTCGATGCCATAGCTGTAGGGGTCGAGCCCCGTGTTGCTCGCCCCGGCGTACCGCAGCTGGAGGTCACCACCGTAGCGTGCTTTGCCCGCGACCGCCTCGACAGTGTAGCTTTTTTCACCCTCGACGATCACGGCACCCGTACTGCCGTGATCAACGGTCAGCGGATTGACCGATGACTGTGACCCGGCACCACCGATCAGCCGGAAACTGGTCGACTCGACGGCGCTTCCGTCCCCGAGCAGTGGGAAGAGAACCGCCGTTCCCAGCGGATCACCCGCGCCACCTGCACCCAGGCCAAGGGCACCCGGACTGTTTGCCGCGCTGCTGTAAGGAGCGCTGGCGAACGGACTGATGTCGTCGCCGGCAACCGTCCTGGTTGGCGTAATCGATGCGGCCTCTGCTCTCGGCAGGCCGATGAGGTCGAGCGAGAAATCGGGCAGGCTTGTACAATCACCGTTGTACGCGCCGCAGTTGAAACTGAGCGCGGGCCGGTACACACGGTCGCCGCCACCCAGTTGGTAGCTGATGTAATCGGGGTCGGTCGAATCGCCGAACGAGAAGAAGCCGTCGGTGATGCTGTTCTTGATGTCCAGAGTACCACCGGCGCGGAAGCTGACGATACCCGGCGCGCCGTCGACTTTGCCGCCGACCCTGTAGGTCAGACTGACAAACTCACGGAACAATGCGCCCTCCATGCCGGGCACTACTTCATACCGGGCGGTCTTGTTCGCATAGGGCCCCAGCGGGGAGAGCTGCAGATACCCCTTGGCGATCGCCCCGGGGATGTCGTTGATCGTCCCTGCGCCGAGATTCCAGTTGGAATCGAGGACAATGTTGCCGACCGCATCGAATTCCAGGCCGGGACGCTGGGTGTAGCCCGCCAGGCTCGATCCGTCGCGCGCAGCCAGGTTGAGGTCCTGCACAAAGCTGACGACGGGACCCGTGGTGGCCGCCAGGAAGTTGACCTTGCCCTTGGCGCTCGCCGTCGCGCTCAGGTGAATGCCGCCGTCGGCATCGCGGAGGACACCGGCATATTGTTTCGAAGCCATGATCGCGTCGAGGTCGAAGCGGCGGAAGCCCTCGATTTCGGTCGTGGCGGCACCGGTGATCGTGCCGCCAGTCGTGATGCCGACCGTTTGCGTCGCGCCGTCGCCGATTGCCGGTGCCCGCAGCGTTACCGTGCCGCCGCTGTCGGCCTCGACGAAGCGGTAGTCGGTGGTCGGGTTCAGCGTTATCGGATCGCTGGCGGCTGTGCCAATGACGCGGTTGTCCTTGCGCCGTGCGCCGACGTCGATCGTCGACCCGCTCGCCAGCGTCAGCGTTGCGATATCGGTGCCGATCTCGAGCGTGACATGCCCCGCCGTCGCCCGCCGCGTGTCGGTGTCGGCATAGCCGTCGGCATGGGCATCGAGCACCGCTCCGCTGCTCAGCGTCACACCGTCATTGCCGTAGAGCGAAATGGCGCCACCCTCTGCGGCCGAAGTGTCGATTTTGCCACCGATGGTGATCGCGCCACTTTCCGTGGTCAGCGACACGCTCTTTGCCTTGAACACCTGACCTGCCGCCAGGGCCATGTCGCCGATCCCTGCGCGGACGTTCAGATCACCGCCGAAGCGGGTGCCATAGGTCGACACGAACTGGCCAAAGTCGAAAGCGGATTTCCCACTGTCGATGGTCAGCGACGCGCCCCGGACCGCGCCGACGGCAACGCCCGGATTGAAAACCGCATTATTGGTGATCGCGCCGCGCGACGCGAGCAAGGCAATCGAACCCGCGCTCCCAACGCCGGTGTCCGAAACAAGCGACGTCCCTACGTCGAACGTGATGCCACCGGTATTGCTCTGGACCACGATCGCGCCGCCGTCGGCGGACACTGTCGTGCTCGCCGCCGCATTGCCGAATGTTTTGGTGTAGCCGGGCGTGGACAGGCTGGCCCCGTTCGTCAGGGCAATATCGCCGTCCGAAAAGAGGCTGATCGAGCCGGCGGTCGCCCTGATCAGCGCGCCGTCGATGGCGATGCTCTTGACCGGCGCCGCCAGCGAGCCGACCAGGATGCGGGCGCCGACCCCGGGATCGCCAGTGGGAGCGACCAGCGTTCCGGCCGGCGCAGTGATCGCAACCGTGCCGTCGGTGTCGATCGCGAAGCTGGTCTGGATACGCTGCAGGCGTGGATCGACGATGGGGGAACGGTCGGCGATGAACGGCGTCGTGATCGACAGCGCCGCCGCCTGGGTCTGGAAACCGCCGACCCCGTCGACGTACAGCCCCTGGGCCGCGCCCAGTGCGACGCTCTTGTCAAAGCCATAGGTGCGGACCTGGCCGCCGGTGAAATCGACTTCACGAGCGTTGAGCGTCAGGCTGTTGCCGGTCGACCCGCAGAACAGCGTTCCGGCCCCGGTGCATTTGCCGAGGTCGGCGCTGGTGTTGCCGAGTGTCACGATGCCCGCGTTGATTGTGACCGCCGTGGGGCTGTTGAGGGTGGTTCGCGCCGGGACGGTGATCCCTATTCCGCCCGAATCGATCCGCAGGTCGTTAAAATTGTGTGTTCCCGCCGAAAACGTGACCACATCCGGCGAGCGCAGCGTCAGGTGCGGCGCGGCGGCCAGCTTGGCCTCGAGCGCGGCGGAGATGAACTGGTCCTTTGCCGACAGCGCCCGGCCGAAGCGCACGAAGTCGCCGCTCAGCGCCATGTTCGTCGCCGCGAGCGTCACGTCGTCCGAGATCGAGAAGCTGCGCGTCGTGTCGATCAGGACCGACGTGCCCGATAAGGTGGCTTTCCCGACCGCCAGTGTGGTTGGCAACAGCGTGTCGGCGGTTGTCTGGGTGCCGGTGCGCTTGACCAGGCGCTCAGGGCCATCGGCTACACGCAGCACCGCGCCGACGCCCGACTGGTCGAAGCCCGCCGGAACGGTCGTCCCGCTCGCGATGATGTAATCGCCGGTGCGTGGATCGGCGAGCGTTCCGCCGGCCGCGAGCGTGGCACCGTCTTTTACGCTGAGCAGCGAATTCTCGCCGCCGACGGCGAGCAGCAATTCGGGTGCGGTCAGGGTCACGCCGGTATCGACAACGATCGACTTTGCCGCGACGGACAGGGCTGTGGTGCCGTCCGCCGCGTCGGTACGCAGGGCACCGATCGAGAGGCTCGCCGCATTGAGCGCGGTCAGTGCGGCCGGCGACAGCAGGACCGTGCCCGCGGGTGCCGTATCGGCATTGCTGATCAGGATGTTGGTGCCCGTCACGTCGATCTGTGCACCGCGCCCGCCAGCCGCGCCCTGGGTGTCGAACAACCCGGCGTTCCGCAGCGACGTCAGCGGACTGATGATGACGCGCGCCGCATCGATCAGCTGGCGGGTGGACACGAAGCCTGCCTTCGCAGCGGCGGTGTTGAGGCTGGTCTGTCCGTCGGTCAGGCCGATCCGCGAGTATTTAAGGACGGTAGCCGTGGTTTCCACGGTGAACGAATGCCGCTGTGAATCGACGAGCGACGTGCCCGCCGTCCCGTACACGCCGCCGACAATCACGCTGCCGTCGAGCAACCGCGTGCTGCCATCGACGGGTGGGGCGCTGATCCCGACATTCTCGACGAGCCTCAGTCCGCCCGCGGTCGCCGCATATTGGGCCGGCAGAAGCAGATATTCGCCCGCCGCGATGCCGGGTGCCGCGTCGAGGTGGACCGTGCGCCCGATGTTCGCCCCATAGAGGTCGCCGCCGGCCGCCGTCGTATAGTCGGCCGAATAGAGGGGGTCGAACTTGGCCGCCGCCGCGCCGCTGACGGGCACGATGGCATAGACCTGGCGCGCGTCGGCGTACTGGTAGCCGATCAGGTTGCCGCTCGCATCCCTGGTAAAGGAATTGCCGCTCGACAGGTCGTTGTTGATCCTGCTGAGCACGTCCCGCGATCCGCCGGTGCCGGAGATAAACTCATAGGCGAACAGCGATCCGCCCCCGGATCCGTCGACCACCGCTCCGCTCTGGATGTCCAACTTGTCGCCGCCCAACCGCAATTCGCCGGTAGGTACGGTGGTCAGGGCACCACTGACGATCGGGGAAAAGAAATACTCGATCTGGTCGGTTGTCGTCCCATAAGGAACATTCAGCCCCGCGCCTGAAACCGACGTTATGCTGCCATCGCCAAAGCTGACAGTCTTAGTCGCCGGGAGCGATACGTTCGTCCCCGCGATCAGCGTCGGTGCGGTTCCGCCGATGTCGACCCGGCCAAAGGGTGCCCGCAGCTGCCCGTCCTGAACGATGTTCGCCGCTTGCACCTGAAGCCAGCTGCCCGCTGACAGCGGCATCGCGGTCGCGGCGGCATTAGCAGAGCGAGAGAACCGGATGGTCGAGTTCGCGCCAGTGGACCCGATCAGGTACGGCGTGGCCGTCGTCGCGCGCCCTGCCAGACGGTCTTCGATCAGCAGCTGAAGATTGCCGGTTCCCGTGGTGGTGTAAACTTGCGCCGCGCTGAGGTTGATGTCGCCGGCGGCGAGGATCTGCCCGTTGAGCGTCAGCGGTGTGATGTTCGCCAGCGGAATCGGCCCCACGCCGATCAGGCGCAGGTCGCCGGTTGCGTTGAAATTGGTCGCCGCCAGGTTGCTGGCCAGCGTTACACCGCCGGCGATGTCGAGGACCGACGCGTCGAACGTGAAGGTCGAATGACCAGGGATGCCGTCCCCGGGCAGGCCCGCCGTCTGTCCGTCGCTGGCGATCCGGATATAGGGCGCTGCGATGGTTGCATCGACGCCGGCTCCGCCGACGTCGGCGACCGCATCGACGCGCGTGCGCAGGTCCGCAATTGTCCTGAAATCGGTGGTCAGCGGGCCGGATTCGAGGCGGAAGGATTTCCGCAGCGAAAGCGATACGTCGCCCCCGGCGGTGATGCTGCGCCGCGCGACGAAGCTGTCAAACCCGGACGCCTCGATCTGATCGGCCGACAGGCCACCGCCGGCATCGGCTTCGGCTGTCGATTGGTACAGGAGAGGGTTCAGCCATTCGATCGTGCCGCCGGTGGCCGAGGCGGTGCCGCCCTGCGCCAGAACCGTCGCTCCGGAAATATGTCCGCCACCGAGCACCGACAGCGTGCCGCCGTTGCTCCATTCGAGAACCGAGGTGAAACCCTTGGTCGAGGTCAGTTCGTCGAACGTCGCCGTGGTGCCGCGCAGGTCCAGCGTCGACCCGGCATCCCCGATCAGGGCGCCCGCTGCGACGAATTGAGGGAGCGCCTGGTCGGTGCCCGGCACGACGTAACGGTTCACACCGAAATCGGGGACACTGAAGAACGCGGCGTTCGACTGAAGGCTGGCGGCCGTCGACAGCGTGCCACCGTTCAGGATGCGTCCGGTAACCTGTTGCCGCAGCACGCCACCGGCGTCGCGGATCAGCGGCGCGCGTGGGTTGATCAGCGCAATTCCCGACAGGTCGGTCAGGCTACCGCCCGCCAGGACGATACCGTCGGTGGCACCGACGCTGCCGAGGAAATAGATATTGCGGTCGAATCCGAACAGCGTCAGCGCATCATAATTGCTGAGCGGCGTCGTGCCGTCCGGTCCGGTCAGACCGAGCGAAGCATTGGTCGCCGCATTTTCCAGGAAGCGCCCGTTGACCCGCGGCCCGCCGAATATTTCGGAAAGCCCGTCCGATGATCCAGCAACCGTGTCGGTGACCGCACTGATGCGCTGGCCAAAGGGCAGGGCGGCACGCTGCGTGATCGATCCTCCGCGCAGGGTGATCGTTCCGCTGTTGAGCAGTTTGGGAATCGTCAGCGACGCGCCCGGGGCCCCGGTGATCTGGCCGCCCGCATCGACGACGAGTTCGGTCAGCCCGCGCAGCACCAGGCTGGCGGGGAGCTTGTCATAAGGGTCGAGCGCCACCGCCGGGGTGAGGACCGAACCGACGCTGCCGCCGGTCGCCAGTTTGGAAAGTGCAAAGGTCTGGGTCGCCGTCAGCAGCGGCGAATAGATCGCCTGATCGAGGCTGAACGTCTCGCCGCTCCCGACGCGCATTGTCGTGGTGTCGAAGAATGCCGCAGTGCCGGCGACGCCATTGGTGAAAACGCCGGGCAGCAGACGCGAATGGTTGACCGTCACGTCGAGCGTCCCGAACCCGGTCTGCTGCAGAATATCGAGCGGCAGCAGGGTGCTTGTAACCGGCCCCGTATCCGCAAAGGCCGCCTCCGGCGTAACGATCGCCAGTGTCCCGCCTCCGCCGAAGCCGAATGCGCTGACCGTGCCGGATGCGACCGTTACTGTCGAACTCGGGTGCGAGGGGACCAGCAGACTGCCGACGTTGGAGTTTGACGTGACGGGTACGGTCGGGCCGGACCCGGTAAGCGGATCGATGTAATTCTGGGCGTCATTGCGCGTGGTCAGCGATACACGCGCATAGGTCGTTTCGTCGATCAGGCTCAGATTGCCGCCGCGAGCCGACAGCATGGGTGCTCCGTTCGAGGCAAGATACCCGCCCGATGTCAGGTCGACCTTTGCACCCGCATTGACCGCGATGCTGCCGCTGAGATCGAGGACGTCGTTCCCCTGTGCGCCCGATCCGGCCACCGGTACTAACACACGCGGTGCGACACGCAGCGTGATGGAGCCGCCACTGGTCCACGCCGAACCGTCGATGAAGTCCGTGCCCTTGCCGATGTCGTTGACCCAGCGACCCGCCGCCGAAAGTTTGCCGGTAACGATGATATCGAAGGGCGATGGCGCAACCGAGCCCGCGGCATATTGCAGGGGAATGTCATCGTCCGTCCGGAACGCCGAGCCATTGAGCCGATAGTCACCCACCGCGCCCAGCTGATAGGTCGCGGCATTGATGGTCCCGCCGGGAGCCGAGACGGTGCCGTCGAAACGGATCGAGCGACCGGCCGCCACGCTCAGGATGCCGCCTGGCGTAAGTGTCAGGTTGCTGTCGCCTGTCAGCGTCAGGGCGCCCGGCGCCTGCAGATTGGGGGTGCCAGCGTTGGCAAAGGTGACGGCACCGCTCGACTGAAGGCTCAGCGCGCCAAGGCCGGCGTTGTTGAGCATCGTGTCGCTCAGCAGGATTTCCGAAAACGACGTCCGGGTCGCGCCGAGCGTGCCGTGATAGACGATTATGTCCGCACCGGGCGTGATGGTGGTCCCTGCCTGTGACCCGATCGACACGAAACCGCCGCTGGGCAGCTCATATTTGCTGGCCTGCAGCTTGCGCGGGTCGCCGACGATTGTCGACACCGCCGATCCCTGCTTCGATTTCCCGATCTGTTGCGCACCGGCAAACACCTGCCCATAGATCGATCCTTCGAGGCGCGCCGCCGGACTTGCGATGACCAGTGATCCTGCATCACGGCCTTCGTCATATGCCGCCTCGGCATGACTGCCCTGGAGCACGCTGTTGGCGTAGGTTCGCGAAACGCCGAACGCCGCCTGGACATCGGTGAACCCATCGCCGACCGCGACGAAACTGTCGTTGGGATCGGCTTGCGAGATATCGACGATGCGCCCGTCGCTGGTCAGCAATTTGCTGGTCCGGACCGTCCCCGCATTATAATGGACCCAGCCCCCCGAGACATCGAGCAGCGATCCCGCCGCGATATCGATTGTCGACAGCTGGTCGGGGGTCAGCAGGACGTTCGTCGATCGGGTAACCCCGATATTGATGTTGCCGCCCTTGGTCATCAGTTCGGCAGAGGAAACCGGAATCTGACCGACAACGGGGGCCGCATCGACCAGTGGGGAGCCCACCCAGGCAACGCCGTCGGCGCGAACGCCCGACTGGCGCGGGTCGATGTAAAGCGTCGTTCCGTTCAGCGTGAAGCTGCCATCGGTCGTCGGCTCGCGATAATTTGGCGTGTCGCGCAACTCGTTACGTTTGACCGGCGAGATCACGATGCTGTTGCGTGACGCGTCGACCGCTACGCCTTTGACGCCGCTGACGTCGATCGCCGCACCCGCTTCGATCGATACGGCCACTTTGGTCAGTGGTGCGGCAAAATCATAGGGATTGGTGCGATTTTCCCCGATCCGGACATTCGCGCTTGGTGCGAATATCAGCGAGTTTTGCGCCATGGTGAAATTCGCCGGTCCCAGCTTGCCGACGATCGATCCGACCGAGCCGAGCGTGGAATAGGCATTGTTCGAGTCGTAGATCACGTTGCCGATGTCGATCGACGACGTGACGAAATTGGCCGGCTCACTCGCCGTTCCCTGTGGAATCGTCTCGCTGCTGGTATCGGGCGTGATCACGATGCCGCTGGCGTGCGCCGGGTCTCCCGATCCCGTCAGCAGGATCGTTCCACCGGTCAGCGAGATTTTGCCGTTTCGCGAAACGCTGGTCGTGCTGGCGATCAGCCCGGCGTTAGTGACAACGCCCTGCTGACCTGCGCCCAGCGAGACATAACCGCGATTGGCCTGGATGAGACCCTGGTTGATGACCTCGCCGCCGGCCGTCGCTGCCGTCCGCAGAATGATGCCGCGCACTTCGGGATCGGCGCTCTGTGCATCGCCGGCCGACGTCGTCGCGGTGATCGCCCGGCCCGCCTGCAGGCTGACCTGCCCGCCGTCGGCGATCAGCGAACCGGCATTGGTGATGCTGGGTCCGGCGAACATCAGGAAGCCGCCGTTCGTCGACGTGATCGACGCGCCCGCGTCGATGGTGATGTCGCCTTCCACCTGCGCTACGGGGGCATAGGTCTGCTGCGACAGCAACGTCGCCTGGTCGACCGAGGAATCCGCGACCGCCGACAGAAACTGATTGGGCAATTGGGTATTCGGCGCCGAAGCGAACAGACCGTTGCCGAGGTACGCCTGGTTCCGCTCCGCCAGCGTCGTGACCGGAACCGTCGATCCGTTCACATAACGGATGGCGTTGCCGATTTCGAGCGTGCTGACCAGCAACGAATGCAGATTGACCTGCGACCCCTTGCCAAAGATGACGCCGCGCGAATTGAGGATGACCGCGGTACCGTCCCCGGTGATTTTGCCGAGAATGGTCGACGGTGCGACGGAGTCCACGACACGATTGACGACGACCCAGCCGGGCTGGGCCACACCGCCAAGCTTCTGGTCGAAGTTCAGCGTGGTCTTCGACCCGACATCAAAGCGGTTCCACGACAGCAGCGCGCGCGGGTCGGTCTGGGTGATGGTGACCGTGTAGTTGGTGCCGTCGGTCGTCTGGACCGGGCCCGACGCGCCCTGCCACGTCTTGTTGCCGACCGCGTCGAGCGCGGCTGCCACGGCGTCCTTGACGGGGTCGAGACCGTTCGGGTCAAGGCCGTCCTTCGGCTGGGTATGGGCAGCGGCGAGCGCAGCGGCCTGGGCCTGGCCGACATAGTCACGGATGGCCGCTGCCCGCGTCTGCGTCCCCATCGCCCCCGTCGAGCGATCGAGAACCTGTTGCAGGGTGATCGCGCGCGGCGAGGCGACGACCGAAGGATTGACGGTTGAGCTGCCTGTCGCGCCCAGGATCTGGCCGAGCGTGACGGGCGCCGCGACCACGGGCACGGCATAAAGGGTTGCCATCGCCAGCGCCGCCGCGCTGACGCCGCGCCCATAGCGTGTCCGGGCACATCCCCGATCGCTCATGCTGTTCCTGTCTATGTCAGCCATCGGACTAATCTTTCATTTTTCGACCGATAATGGGTCGGGGTATTTGGCCCGTGTGTCAGTTTGGCGACGCGGGCGTCGTTGTTTGGGGCGTATCTGTCCCGGTTGTCCCGGCGGGGGACGACGGAGCTGGCGATGCGGCGGGCGCTACCGCATCGGTTCGGTTCCGGTAGATCGCGTCGCCCTTGTCCTGCAGCTCGGTTTCGAACTTGCGCCGCCCCAGCTGGAATGCGTCGTCGTGCCGCTTGCGGTAGCGCTTGTCGTAACTTTCGATCAGTCCCAGGCCGATGGCCGCGATGCGCTGGTTCTTCGCCTCACAGGTCTTCAACGCTTCGCGCGCGGCTTCGGCGTCCGTCACCGCCGCACGCAGGCGAAAAATCTCGTTGCGGGCTGCGTTCAGCTGACCCTGCAACTGGGCGATCTGATCGTCGGGAGAGGGGGCCGCAGCGACCGGCGGCGGCACGGGCGAAGCGAGCGTCGCGGCGGCCGCGATCGCCGGGACGATCAGCGCCAGCGCAACGATGATTGGCGTCGGGCGCGGCATCAGAACTCTACTCCGATGTCGAATTGCAGGACGTCGATCGCGAACGGCGCGCCGCTTATTTCATTGGCGCTCAGCCACCGACCGCCGATCGTCATTCCGTCGGTAAACGCGTATTTGCCGCCAACGAAATAGCCCTTGGCGTTGGTCCCGCCGAGGTGGAAATCGCTGTCGGTCAGCGAATCGAGGACCGCGTCCGATTCAAGGTAGCGATAGCCGCCGACCGCTTCCCAGCTGCCCTGCCTTGGCAACGCACCGTGGCGCAGCGCAACCGAGCCGAGATAGCCCGTGCCACCACCCAGGAATTTGTCGGGATTGGTTGTGGCGCAGACATTGCCGGCCCCGCTGACATTGTTGATGGGCACCGCAATGGGCGAAAGGCGGCAGACGTCGCTGCGGTGGAAGGCGAGGTTCTTGACGAAATCACCCGTCACATCGATGACGGTGTCGGTCATTACAGGGAATTTGACGCGGCCGATAAGGTCGAGGACGTCATATTTGAACAGCAGCCCGAAATATTGCGGCTGCAGGACGTTGGGATCGCCGGTAACCGATACGATCTGCCTCAGCGGGAACAGCGTGTTGCCCTTGCGAAGGAAAATCGACCGCTGATAGTCGGTCGAACATTCCTGCACGCCGGTGACGCTGGTCGGATCGCAGGGCTCCGACAACTGGCCCTGGACCCCCTTGAAATGATGATAAGCGGCGCTCGCCCCGATGGTCAGGCCGCCGTCGTTCAGCTTTGCCGTCGCGCTGACCTGTCCGGAGAACAGATATTGGTCGGCGGAGCGCGACTTGGTGCCGCGGTCGGTCGGATAATTGGGCGAGGCATAGGTCAGCGGGAAGGCGCCGCCGCGAACGACGAACGACACATTCTCGCCGGCGCCCAGCAGCCGTGCTGCATCGACCTCTCCTGAAATCCCGTCGAAGCGCAGGTCAGGGTCGAACAGCAATTCGGTCGATTCGAACGGATTGACGAACCGGCCCAACGACCCCTTCAGATAGCCGCCGTGATTGTAGCTGATATAGGCCTGATCGAGCCACAGGTCGCGCTTGCCGAGGCCCCCGGCCAGCGACTGGTCGGTCGAAATCGGTGAGTTGTCGTCACCCGATGCGACCGTGATTCCTGCCTCGATTTCGGGGCTGATCTGCGCCGTCAGGCCCAGTCGCGCACGCAGCTTGAGCCGCGCGTCGCGGTCAGTGGTCGAGTTGAGATAGGGCAGCGCCAAATTGGTCGTGGCGCCCGCGATGATGAACGGCGCGCCGCTGTTGAACGCAGAAAAGTCGAGGAACTGGGTCCCGTTGCGCTTGCCGTAAAGCTCGCTCTGTGACCGAAAGCGCACATCGCCGTGCAGGGCGATGCGGCGAGTCCAGTCCGGTGCCGCCTGTTCGGGCGACGCCCAGCCTTCGGACTTGGCCTGGGCCATGACTTCGCCCTTGATCTCGTCACGAATCTGATCACGGACGCTTTGCGGGACATAGGGGACGCGGATCGTTCCGGGCGGCGGGGCGGGCGGTTCGGTCCCCGCAACCTGTGGTGCCGCGGTTGCCGCGCGGGCGCGCGCCGCTTCGGCCTCACTCACCGCCTGCTGCATCAGCGTGTCGCCATTGGCCTTGGTGATGACGCCCTGCTTCACGAGCAGGCGCACCAGATTGACCATGGCACTTTCGGACGCGTCGGCCGGCGCGGCGGCAGTTGCCTGTGCCAGACAGGGTGCCGCCGGCGTCAGTGCCGCGGCCAGCAATGCGGCCAGCGCGACGCGGTGCAGCCGCTGCCTCGGAATCGCGAACATCATCATCTTGCCCCTTCGAGTCTGTATGTCCCGGGCGCATGCGCCCGACGTGAAACCTGATTTGTCATATCGACTTGCGTCCCCGCACCGTGATCTTCTGCGGGAATTTGAAACTCTCAGGCGGCTGGTCGAGACCGCTCGCGCCCTGGATTGCCGCGATCAGCGCGGCATCGCGCTTGTCGTTGCCGCTGCTGCGGACGAGCTCCGCCTTGGTAACGCGACCGCCCGCCACCCAGATCTTGAAATCGGCGGTAAAGACATCGCGGTTGACCCGGCTTTCCTGCTGGACGCGGTCCTGCAGGACGCCAGCGAGATAGCGCGTGTAAAAGCCGTTACCGATGGCACCGCCCGGTCCACCACCGCATTTCAGGCCCAGGCAGGTACCGCCGCCGCCGGGCGCGCCGAACCCGGCCCCCGACCCCGATTGCAGCCCAAAACTGTCGGCCCCGGCCTGCGCCGGCCCCGCGATCGTCATCGCGGCGGGGGCGGGGGCCTGTGGCTGCGGCGTCGGTGCGGGCGTCGGGTCGGGCGATGGGCTGGGCTCTGGGGGCTTGACCTGGGGCTCCGGCGGCGGGGGTGGGGGCGGTGGTGGCGGCGGCAGCATGTCGACGACCGTCGGGCTGGGTGCCGGCACCGCGATCCCCTTCACTTCGGTCAGCGAACGGTAGAGAAATATGGCAATGGCGAGCAGCGCCACCACGGTGAGCGTAATCATCGCCCACCGCAGTGTCTGGTTCCCTTTGGGTTCCTGAAAGGCTGGGTTCGCCATTCTGGGCTATCCCGCCTGCGGCTTGCCGGTCACCAGACCAACCTTGTTGAGGTCGAGGCGGCGACACAGGTCGAGCACTTCCATGACCTTGGCATATTGTGCGCCACCGTCGCCCTTCAGGACGATCGGCACGTCGGGGTTGCTCGCCTTGGCGTTGCGCAGCCGCGTCTCGAGGTCGGGCAGGCTGACCGGATAGGCGTCCATGTAGATCTGGCCGTCGCTGCTCACGGTCAGCGCGATCGTCTTGGGCTGGACCAGGCTCTTGGCCGCGCTCGCCTTGGGCAGGTCGACCTTGATCCCCTGAACGGATGCCGTCGCCATCAGGATGAAGATGACGAGCAGCACATACGCCAGGTCGAGCATCGGCGTGATGTTGATGTCGTCATAGGATTTGCGTCCGCCGCCTACCTGCATGTCGCTTGCTCCCTGCTGATGTGCATCGTCATTCCGCGGCCATGGCCATCGGCGGTGGTGTCCGCCCGGCCTCTGCCTGAACCTCGGCGATCCGCGTGATCAGCCGGTCGACGAACACGCGCATGTCGTCGGCAATCCGCGTGATGCGGCCGTTAAGGTAGTTATAGCCGAACAGCGACGGGATCGCCGCCGCGAGACCGGCGATCGTGGCCAGCAGTGCCGCCGCGATACCCGGCGCGATGGCGTTCACGTTGACGTCGCCGGCCATCGCCACGCCGCCGAAGACGGTCATGACGCCGATCACCGTGCCGAGCAGCCCGATGAACGGCCCGCCCGAAATCGCGATCGTCAGCAATACCATGCCAAGGTCGAGCTT
The DNA here is from genome assembly GCA_038225385.1 of Sphingomonadales bacterium. Lineage (GTDB taxonomy): Bacteria > Pseudomonadota > Alphaproteobacteria > Sphingomonadales > Sphingomonadaceae > Sphingomonas_O. The sequence continues at coordinate 53,691 of JBBRRC010000013.1, forward strand.
CTGGTTCTCGGTCACGACCTGTGCATCGACGGCGGCCCGCATTGCCTCAACCGCTTCGCCCGACAGCGCCCGGTTGCCCGAGGCGCGTCTCCGGATGTTGAGCTCGTCGATGCCCACGTCGTACAGCCGGCCAAGCGGCGCGCCGTCGATGTATTTCACCTCCTCGGGCGTGATGCCGGGGATGCTTGCAACGGGAACCAGGTCCTCGTGCATGTCGCGGAAACGCTTCATGAACACCTCGTTCCCGCGCGTCGCGCGATTGATGTACTGAAGCTTCTGCCACATCACGAACAGCGCGCCCGCCAGCAGCAACAGGCACAGCCCGACGACGCCCTCGTCGACCGGCTCGAGCTTGCTGAGAATGAAATAGAGCACGCCGCCCCCGCCGCCCTGCTTCTCGGCGGTCTCCGCAACCGTGACCGCCTTGCCCGACGGCCCCTCGCCTGCGGCAAAAACCTGCATCATCGCGGCGGGACGATCGACGCGCGACAACCTCACTTCGTCGAGGTCGCCGGTGAACGCACCCCCGATCGACAGCGGACCGTCGATCGCCGGCAGAGCGGCCGTCGCTGCCCCTGCTTCGACGCCGTTGACGTAGAGCTTGATCGTCGTGCCGTCGGCAACCACGCCGACATGCGACCAGTCACCTTGCTTGATCGCGGCCGTCGCCTGCACCTTCGCCGGGCCGATCGCGAGATAGGGAGAGCCGTTGCTCAGGCCGATGACCATTGCGCCGCGTGAAAAGATCGTCTGCTCGCCGGCCAGCTGGTCGGGCTTGACCCATGCGGTGAAGGAGAATTTCCCACCGGCGGGCATCGCCAGCGACGGCGATGGCGCGATCGTGATTGCCCCCTGTCCGGGGAACTTCGCGGCGCGACCGATGATGCCCCCCTCGTCGACGCCGGGCGGGCCGTTCTGCGCGGCATTACCGTTTGCCGTCATGTCCTTGGTCGGCTCGCCGGGGTTTTCGGAAAAATGATAGGCCGCCATCGTGTCGGGGTCGAAACTGCCGGCGACATCCTGTCCCGCCTTTGCCGCCTTGTTCCCGAAATACAGCCAAAGCTGCCGCTTTTCCCCGCCATTCAGCGCCGGGACCGAAACCCACACCGTCGCAATGCCCGTCTTCGCGTCGTAGGTATCGATGTGATAGGCCAGCGGCGTCTTGTCGTCGCTGTCGACGAAGCGGATGTCGGCCCCGTTGTCGAGCGCCTCGGTGAAGGTGAAATTGCCGCTGGTCAGCTTGACCAGGACCAGCGTGCGCCCGATCGCGCCGCTGACGTTGACGCCCGACGGCGAGGTATCGACGGTCACGGCCTTGCGATAGGCCCAGTCGGCCTGCCACCAGGCAAAGGCCGGCGACGACGAGAGGAACGTCGCGGCGGCTGCCGCGAGGGTGAACCGCAGCGTGCGTGCGCTGGGCAAAATCGACCGGAAAAGCATCAGAATTCCCCCTTTGCGACGAAAGTGACCCTGGGGTCGCCGCGTTTCGAGTTAGGACCGTCGCGGACCGGCACGCCGACATCGACCGATCCGCTAAGATATTTGAACAGCCGCACGCGCAGCCCGCCGCCCACGCTGCCGATCGTGTAATCACTTTTCTGGTCGGGCAGGACACGGCGGATATGCACATAGCCGTCCTCGACGAAGGCATAGGGCCTGAACTCGTCGAACACGTCGCCCAGTTTCGAGACAAGTGACGGCAGCCGCAATTCGAGCGAGCCCGTCACGCCGTCGTCACCGACCGTTTCCGCCTGAAAATAGCCGCGCACCGTGTTCAGCCCGCCGACGGCGAATTGCTCGGTCGTGACGAGGTGCGAATCCGCCAGCTGCCCGGCCAGCCGCACCGCCATCACGAAATCGTCAGGCGTCGCGTAGGATATGTTGAAGGTCGCGTTGACGTGAACGAAATTCTCGTTGCTGTCGAAGTCGCGGTTGCGGAACTGGTCCTCGGGGATACAGGTCGCCGGCGTCGCCTGCGGATCGAAACAGGCGACACGCTTGATCGCGCGTACGCCAAGCGTCGCCCCCAGCGATCCGTCGAACGTGATATCCTGGCCGCCGCCCGAAATCGTATAGTCGACCGCAAACGGAATGTAGCGCAGCGGCGCATTGCTCGCCTTGGCCGTGCCGACGAAGATGTTCTGCTTGAAGTCCTTGTAGTCGAACCCGAAGCTCAGGCTCTGCGACGTCGTCGTCGCTGGCAGGTGATAGGAGGCGCGCAGGCCCACCTGATAGCCGTTGCCGAGGACGCTGGTCCCCGCGAGCGCCGCGACGTTGCTGTTGGCGTGATAGCCGTAGAGCAGGAGGCTCCACGGCGAATTGGCGATGGGCGCACTGTACGACGCGGCGAAGACCTCGGTCTCGCTGCGATGCTGGGGCGCGACGATGTACGTCAGCGACAGCGTATGCGCCGCCTGCCACAAATTCGTATAGCGTACCGACGCCGCCAGCCGCAGCGGCGACGTCGACGGGCTGGCGTCGTTGTCGAGCTGCAGGCTGCCGTGGAACGGCGCATTGTCCTTGACGCGCAGGTCGACATCCATCGTGCCGGGGACGATGCCGGCCCGGAACGACGGCGTGACTTCCCCGTCCAGCGAACGGTTCGCGCTGCTGAGGTCGCCCTGCAGCGATTTGAGGTTCAGCGGCTTGCCCTCGACCAGCGACGGCACGCGCTCGCGCACCGGCGACAGCGCGATGTGCTTTGCACCGACGACCCGAACGCGGCCGACCGGCACTTCGTTGACGGTGATCCGCACGATGCCCTGGCTGAACAGGTCGTCGGGCTGGGTCGGTATTTCAACGACGGCGGCTTCATATCCGCGCGCGGCATAGCTGTCCTGGATGGCCTTGCGCGCGGCCTCGACGTCGTCGCCGGTGCGGTCGGGACCCATGAAGGGATAGACGATCTTTTCGATCTCGCCCTGCGGCACGCTGCTGACGCCCGCCACGTCAAAGGCATTGATCATGAATTTCTGCGGCGCGGCCTTGGGCGAATCAACCGGGGCGGCGGCTGCCTCCTGGGCCTGGCACGGCGCACAAACGAACGACGCAGCCGCGATTGCGACTGCAGCCATGCCTGCATGCATACCGAACCGGTCCGAAAACATTTCGGTGAAAGCCCCAAAAACCCAGGCGACGGCTAGGGACTGGTTGTGTGAAAGTTTGAAGACTCGGGGGCGTCAGCCGACAGGAATTGTTGAAAAACCCTTAAAATCTTACGATTTAATGTCAGATGCGCCACATCTTCCGGGTGTTTTCATCCGCCCCGGCCAGCCGGCCAAAGGGGCCGACGACGATGTCGGTGCGCAGGATTCGCGCCGGATTGCCGCCGACGATGCATCTTGCGGGCACGTTATCCAGCACCACTGCGCCGGCGCCCACGATCGTCTCGTCGCCGATCGTCACCCCGGGCGTGATCGTCGCTCCCCCGCCAATGAAGCATCGCCGCCCGATAACGATCGGCCGGTCCGCCCCCGTCGCCGGATCGCGCGAATAGAGCAGCGTCTTGAACGCGACCAGCGTCTCGGGCCCGATACTGATGCCGCCCCGGCTTTCAGAAAGTAGCCGGCTCGACAGCGAGATCGTCGAGGTCGGATGGATGTCGACGCGACCGCCGCGCGACACCCACCAGCGCCGCGCCGCGATCAGCCACAACCGTACCCGGCGCAGCTGGTTGAGCGATTTCATCCCGTGTGTCCCATTGTCATCGGTGAACCTCGTTGCGCACGCCCGGCGCGCTACTTATGAGGACCGCCGATACATGCGCGCGTTGAAGGAGTGAACAGCCCAATGCCGGCTCCGGGTCTTCGCCAGCGGTGGCAGCGTTTCGTGCAGACCCGCATGTTCCGCATGGACATCCACCCGACCGCGCGCATCGCCGCGACCGCGCTGATCGACCGCACCTGGCCAAAGGGTATTCACATCGGCGCGCGCTGCGTGATCGGGGAGGAGGCGGTGGTGCTGACTCACGACATGACGCGCGGGATCTATCTCGACACGCGTGTCGGGGCCGACAGCGTTATCGGCCCGCGGGCGATCGTCCTTCCCGGGGTCACGGTCGGCGAAGGCTGCACGGTCATGCCCGGCGCGCTCGTCAATCGCGACCTGCCCGACGGCTCGACCGCAATGGGCAATCCGGCAAAGCTCGTCGGTCAACCGGGCAGGGAGGCCGCCGATGTCCCGGCTTGACCTGGGCACGGACGGCACGGCCACGCTGGCGCGCACGTGGTTGAATCCCGCCACATTACTCCGTCGCCCGTTGCGCGGTATGCGCGACTGGCGCCGCCGCCGCCGCGCACGAATCATCGCCGCGCGCGCCGTCACGACTTTGCCTGGCTATTCGGCCAATAATTACTGGAAAAGCCGCCGCCGCACGATCTATATCGCACTCGCAATCTTCGCGTTCCTTTACGGCTTTGCGTTCGCACTGCTGGCACCGGCGTTGCTCTTGCCGCTTTTGGTTCCGCTGATTGCGTTGTTCGGGTTGCTTATCTGGGTGCTGCCCGACGGATTGCGCCCGCCAACGCAGATTCTGGTCCGCACGTTCTTCTGCTACGCTGTCGCAATCCAGCTCTGGCCTTATTATCTCGCCGTTCAGCTGCCTGGCATGCCGCTGCTCGAAATCCGGCGGCTGTTCATGGCTACGGCGCTGTTCGCAATGCTGGTAAGCTATTCGGTTTCGCCCGAATTCCGACGTCAGACCCAGGCCATCGTCAATGCCTGGCCACTTTTCTTCAAGCTCTTTCTGGCGTTCCTTTTCGTCCAGATCTTGTCTCTCGTTCTGGCAACCGACCACGCCAGCGCCGTGCAGAAGTTCATCCGGAACCAGTTTTCGTGGACCGCGACGCTGATCATCACCTGCTATGTTCTGTCACGGCCTGGCATGACGACGCTTTGGGCATCGGTGATCAGGACGGCTGCGGTCATCCTGGCATTCATCGCATTCTTCGAATTCAGGAATCAGCAGATTTTGTGGGCAAAGCATATCCCCTCGTTCTTGACCGTGAGCGATCCCGCGATGGTGCGGCTGCTCGAGCCCGTTTTCAGGGAAGGCGAATATCGCGTCACGACGACATTCTCCGTTTCGCTCGCCTTTGCTGAATTCATGGCACTGACGCTGCCCCTGTTTCTCCACTATATCTTCACGGGCAAAAACATGAAGATGCGGTGGCTTACCGGCATCTGTCACGTGTTAGTCGTCGCGGCGATCGTGCTGACGCGCGCTCGGGTCGGGGCGGTGGGCATCGTCATCGCCCATACTGCCTATATCCTGCCCTGGGCGCTCCGGCGGTGGCGCGAGGACAAGTCAAGCCTTGTCGCCCCTGCCGTCGTCCTTGCCTATCCAGCTATGGTCGCCATACTGGTAGCGGTTGTGCTGTTTGTAGGGCGGGTCCGCTCATTCGTTCTCGGCGACGGATCGACGACATCCTCGACCGTCAGCCGGCTGGAGCAGGCGATACAGACCGTGCCCGTCCTGCTTCATCGCCCACTCTTCGGCTATGGCCCCAGCCAAGGGGCCTTGGCGCTCAACTTTCGCAATCCGGCGGGCGAATTGTCAATCGACAGTTCGATCCTGTCCGTGGTCCTAGATTATGGCGTGGTGGGGTTCACTTTGTACTACGCCATGCTGTTTGCGGCCCTTTACAAAGCAGCGAGGCTGAGCCTCGTCGCGCGCAGCTTTGAATCGAGCTACGTCACGGCTGCGGCGGTATCACTCCTCGTCTGGCTTGCGACCCGTATTGCACTTGCCCAAGAGGACAACATGTCCACCATGTACATGATCCTGGGGCTGGTCGCTGCGGCAAACTATCGCAACACGCTCGGCGAGCGGGGCGATCGTGAGCTCGGGAAAGTCTGAGCATGGTACCGGGCACGACGGTCAGTAGCGACGACGTGCCGCCGGAGGCGTCGGATGCGACCCTCACCGGCCCGTCCGCGACATATGTCTCCAAGCCCGCGAAGCGCGCCTATTTGCTCGATGTCAATGTCGCCAAGGGGCTGGCAATATTTCTCGTCGTCTATGGCCACCTGGTGACCGGGACGCCGCCTGTTGGGAACGCCTGGTACATGCTGTCGCGCGCGGCGATCTATGCGTTTCACATGCCGTTCTTCATTTATTTGAGCGGCTATATGCTGATCCACGCCTATCCCGATATCGGGGTTGACAGCGGCAAGATTTCCTTCCTGCTGCGCCGGGCGGAGCGGTTGCTGGTCCCGTTCATCGTCTTTGGTATCACGATCGTCGTCGGCAAGGCCGTCTTCGTCAATCTGATGCACGTCGACCGGTTTGACGGCGATTTGAGCGAAGGTCTGCTCAATCTGTTCTGGCATACTCGCGACAGCCCGGCGAAATCAGTCTGGTACATTTTCGTCGTGTTCGAGATGACGGCCTTGGTTGTCCTGTTGCGACCGTTCTTCCCGCGGCTGCTGGTGCCGCTCGCCATTGCGTTGCCGCTCAGCGTGTTTGCTTACCCGCCGCTCGTCTATTTTGATAAGCTTATGATGTTCCTCCCGTATTTCTTCATTGGTGCGATCGCCGCCATGAATCGCGAACGGTGGGAGGCGCTGATCGACAAACGGTTTTGGCTTGCGCTCGCGACATTCCTGGCCGCGATCTTGGTGTCGCGCATAGTGCATATCTATGCTTTTTCGGTGGTGGTGTGCGGACTGGCGTCGATCCCTGCACTCCACGGCCTCTGTCGTCGACCATTGCTGATGCGTAACCGGACGCTCGCTTGGCTGGGAGGCTACAGCTTTGTGATTTACCTGCTCAACACGGTGGCGATCGGGCTGGTGAAGGGAATCATGCTGAAATTCCTCGGATGGAATCACTGGCACTTCTTGCTGTTCGCGCCAGCACTCCTCGTCGGTGGCCTGTTGGGCCCCATTATCGTCAAGCGCCTGGTTTTCGATCGCTCGCGCTATCTGGCGCGTCTAACCAGCTGAGCTGGCTACTGCCCGGCAATGAGCTGGTTGAGCAATGCCATCGGGGGCAAGGTGGGCCGCGCCGCCGCCCAGGTTTTTATGCGCGTTGGCACCTTGCTTGCTGCGTCGGACTGAAGCAGCGTATTGTCGCTCGAGTGCGTAAGCTTGGCATTTTCAAAGACAAATTTTTCCGCAACGTTTCGATCGAGTGCGACGCCGGTCGCTTTTTGCACCCTGATGCGCGATGGCCGGTCCGCGAAGGACACCACCTGGTTGTCGTGGACCTGGGCACCCTGAACGCCATCGAACGCGATGCCATTGGTGCGACCGCCAATGATCAGGTTGCCGTAGACCTGTAGGTTCTTGAACGGCAGCGTCTGGCCGACGTCACGAATGAAAATACCCTGCGTCGCCTCGCCCTTGCCGCGGACAACCAGATTGTCACGGATCGTCACGTTCGTCGCGGATGTAGTCTGATCGACTGACCACAGCTGGATTCCGTCGGGATGATCGAGTGGAATCGGATGGAAGTCGGCCATGACGTTACCCTCGATGGTCGAGTTCGATACGCCGCCACCACGGATGCCGTCGGTACGCAGTTGGCGTAGTTCATTGTCGGCGACCCTTGCGCCGGTGACGTTGAGCAGTGTCACGCCGTGCCAGAACTTCGAAATGCGCGACCGGGTAAGACTGACATTCGTACTGTCGCGCAGGATGATCGCCGAAATTGCCGTTGGGTTGGCCCCGTACCCGTCACCGAACGCAGTCAGGTTGTCGAGCGCGATGTTATCAGAATTCATGACGACGAAGGGAAACGACTTGGTCGTGGCCGTAGCGTCGATGGTCAGCGTGTCGATCGCGAGACCGCTGCTGTTCTTCACCAGGAACGACGTGACGACCGCGGGGTTCTTTGCATCGAGCGAAGTGATCCGGACGGTGCCGGTCGTGATCTTCAGCCCGACGACGCTCAGGTCGCCATAATTGCCGGGTGCAAGGCGGATGACGCTGCCGCTTTTTGCGGCATCCACTGCCCGGGAAAACCCGGCCGCGTTCGTGACCGTGACGTCGGTGCCCGGTACGGCGGCGAACGCCGACGCGTGCGTCCGCAGGCAGTGCGTGCGGACGCCGCACGCTCCATGAGGCGTTCCGGCGGTAAAGTAGGCGGCAAGAAAGGCCGCCGTCGTGACAAAAATCGGCAAGGCGATATTCCGCTCCGACGAACGCGCAACACGCGCGACCGCATTTCTTGAAAAAATGACGTCGTTCATGAATGAACCCCTACGCCGACCGACCCCGCGTCGTTCGATGTGGGAATATTTGCGCCGCCGTTATCTAAGGCGACCTTACACCCGCTGGTTAATTTGCGGTTTGCCGTATGTTTCTAGTGATCCCCTCGCTAGCCTCGCCCGACTGCACATCATATCCAAGGGTGGCAAGGTCGAGAGGGACGAACCGTTGGAGCAACAGGTTGGATTGCGCATATCGGTCGCGAATCAAACGGGAAAGTGCCGTTTCCACCTCTCTCTTGTAATATTCGGACCCGATCGTCTTGCGATAACCTAGCTTGAACAGCAGCGTGCCGAGCCATTCGAGGCCCGAGAACCCGCCCGGGTTGAGCGGCGTCGACCGGAACCGGTTGGAAAGCCGGAACAGCGGCGTGCCGCCCATCGGCGGGCTGACCCCGGAACCGCGCCGGTCGGACATGGTCAGGCCCGACGGCACATCGCCGCCGGTGGCGAATGCCATCAGCGTTTCGAAAAACCGCTGTGGCTCGCGCTGGAGCAGTTCCTGCGGCAGGACGATGACGTTCCGCTCACCAAACAGCGCCGCATAGTGGTCGGCGAACAGGTGGAACTGCAACAGGTCCATGTCGAACCCGTGATAGCCGGGTTCGGTCCGCTGGTCGAAGAACGCCGCCGGTTTCAGCGTGCCGCCGCGCTTGATATATTGCTGGTAGAGCGAGCGCAGGATGGCGGGCTGGGCCCTGACCGTCAGCAGGATGCGGGCGTCGGGCGCAATCGCCTTCAGCCGGTCGGCCAGTGCGCGCGCCTCGCGCAGGCCGTAAAAGGGACTGCCCGACAGGATTTCGCTGCTGACCACATCGACGCGGTCGTCGCCGGATCGCTGGGCGGCGATCCAGGTGCGGGCAGGTTGCGGATCGAACAGGAAATCATGCGGGCGGACGATCAGCCGGTCGACGTCGGCGTGCGTCATCAGGGCGTTAAACAGGCGCGTGTCGGCGAACAACTCGTCCTGCAGCCAGGTCGTGCCCGTCTTGTGGAATCCGGGATGGATGAGAAGGGTCATGTGATGTTCCCGCCAGGGCGCAACCTGATCGCGCCGGTTGCGACATTGATCCCGAGCAGGCGGTCGACCGCGACCAGGCTGGCGACGTTGCGGCCGACCAGCGCGATGACCAGTCCCGCCGACAGGCCGGTCAGTCCGCCGAAATAGGCACCCAGGGGCGCCATGATGAACAGGGCCATCGTGCCCGTCACCGTAATGGCGAAATTGACGCGTTCATGCCCGGTCATCGCCAGTGTTATGCCCGCCGGGCCCGTCATCGCATAGACCGCCTGGCCGATCGTGAACACGCGCAGGGCATTGGCGGCGGGCACGAACGCCGGACCGAACAAAGCCAGGATCGGCTCGGCCGCGATCACCAGCACCGCCGCTGCGGGCAGGACAAACAGCACCGACAGGCGGGTCGCAGTGCGCGTGAGCATTGCGATTTCGCGTCGGTCGTCCTTGGCGTGCGCTGCGCCGATCTGTGGGGAATAGACGCTGAACAGGCCGAGGCCGACGATCGTGAGGGCACCGCCGACCTGCGACGCTACCCTGAACAGGCCGGCGTCGGCGATGCCGAGCATATGCGCCGCGACCGCCAGACCATACCAGTCGGCGACGTTGAGCGCGATCGCGACGCCCCACAAAGGTAGCGCGGATGACACGAGGTCGCGCATGGGGACGTGGAGTGCGGTGGGCGAGGTGCTCGTATATCTCAGGCAGGCAAAGATCGCGAAAACACCCGTTGCAAGACCGGTCAGCGCGGTCGCCCAAAGGATCGACACCACGCTGTGCGTCAGGCCCGCCGCGATCAGGGCGATGACGACCGTCGGAATGACCAGCACTTCGACCGCCTGGCCCAGCATGAACGCCCTTTGCGAGCGTAGCACCGCGCTCAGCATCCGCGTGAGCGCGCGCGAGACAAGGATGAGCGACAGGAAAACCAGCGCGCCTGCGGGCCGATGTTCGGTTAGCATCCGGTCGGCAAGGCGGGCACCCCCCAAGGCGAGCCCAGCGACGATCACCAGCGCAAAGCTCATCGACCAGCCGATGGCCATCAACAGGCTGCCGAGCGCAATTGGCGTCTTGCGTGCGACGGCGGCGGAAAATCGGCGCGTCGCCGCCAGGTCGAGTCCGCCCACCGCCAGGACCGACAGGAACATGCCCGTCTGGGTGATCAGCGCATATTGGCCATTGGCTTCGGGCCCCAGCAGCCTGCCGATGGCAAAGCTGATCGCAAATCCGGCGAGGACGGAGCCGCCACGGATCGCCAGCGCGGCGAGGGCCTGGAAGTGGCGACGGATGAGGTTTGGCAACGCGCTGCTCCGTGTGCATGAACCGACCAAACCCCGGCCAAGGGGCAACCCGGCGGCCTCATGGCAGACCTGAAGGCTTGGCGTTACCGATTTGTTATGCGATTGCACGTCAAGACGCTCCTGACCGGTGTGCGCCGGACGAGGGGCAAGGCGGATAGCCCGAAAGGACATGTGTGCAAACTGTCTATGACTGGCTGACGCTGCTGATTTTTACCGGGCTGGTCGTCCTCCTGCTCGAACGATCGCAGCGCGATGTCCCCCCCGACCAATTGTGGCAATACGGCCCCCCGGCAATCGGATGTGCCCTAGCGAATTATCTGGGCAACCAGGGCTATGGGTTTGTGGCGATTGCGATCGTCGCGGCGACGCTCGCCTATATATATTACGTGCTGAAGCCGTTCAGACTCTTTTGATGGCGTGGGCGCTATAGTGACGTTGGTGCCTTTATAGTGCACTGCACCATTGGTGGCGCGTGCGGGTTGCGCTACGGCCCGTGCCGGCTACACGGTGCCACAAGTTGGAGTGACACGAGCGATGAGTTTTTTCAGCCGCATTGGTCGACGGATTTCGCCGCGCGCGTCCGACAGTTTTGAAGAGGCGACCTTCGTCGTTCCCGATACCCTGCCCGAGGCACGGGACGTTGCAGAGCAATCCCATCTGCCGCGCTTCCACGGTCGTGCCAGTGACGACCTGTCGCTGACGCAAGCCGGTACCAACCGCTCGATCCGGTCGCGCCTGCGCCTTGCGTTTACCCCGTCACAGCCGGTGTCGGACATGCGGATGTTCGCCGGGCGGCACCAGATGCTGCTCGACGTCATCCGGGCGATCGAGGACCAGCAGATGCACGTGGTCCTGTACGGCGATCGCGGCATGGGCAAGACGTCGCTGCTGCGGATGCTGATCAACCTCGCCCGCGACGCGCGTTATGTCGTCGATTACGTCTCCTGCAGCGAGACATCCGACTTCGATACGACATTCAGGTCGGTCGCGGCCAATCTGCCGATCATGTACCATATCGACTATGGACCAACGTCGCCCGAGGCGGAGCGTGGCGCTACGCTGGCCGAGATATTGCCGACACGGCCGTTGGGTGTCGCGGAGGTCAGCGACCTGTTCGCCAAAATTTCAGGCACGCGCGTCCTCGTCGTGCTCGACGAATATGACCGGAGCATTTCCGGCGATTTCCACCGCTCGATTGCCGAGCTGATCAAGACCTTGTCCGACCGCAGTGCGCGTGTGCAGCTCATCATTGCCGGGGTCGCCCCCGATCTGACCGCATTGATCGAGCACATCCCCTCGATCCGCCGCAATGTCCTGGGCATTGCGGTCGGCAAGCTGACCGAGGCGGAGTTGGGTCAGCTGCTCGACAATGGCGAAAAGGTCGGCGGTCTGGGGTTCGCCGCGGATGCGCGCGCCGCGATCATCTACGCGTCGAACGGCTCCCCCTATCTGGCCGGACTGCTTGGTCAGCAGGCCGGGATCGCCGCCAGCGATGGCGACAGGGTGACCGTTGGCCTCGATGACGTGCGCGCCGCACTTGACCGTGCCGTGGCTGAGGTCGAGCAGCGCGTGTCGCCAGGTATGTTGCGCGCTCTGCGCGCCGCCATCGATTCATCGGGTGCGGGTCCCTTGCTCACGCTGGCCAGCCAATCGCTCGATCATTGCGGCCGCATTACCCAGGCCTTCCCTGTCGGCGCGGATTACGCATCGTTCGGCGGATTACTGGAAGAGGTTTCCGCGAGCCCGGGCGGATATCGTTTCGTCGAGGACTCGGTGCCATTGCTGGTGTGGCTTCAGGAAGTACGGCGAGCCTTGGCCGCTCCGAATCAGGTATAGGGCACGCGCAGAAGCTACCAGTCGTGACGTTAAGCACGATTGTTGACATTTTTGTGCCATCCCGGAACGCAGAAGTTAACATATCGTTATTGCGTTGCAGCGCGAATCAGGGCATTCATCGCTTCGTCGGATTGAGGGCGCATCCCGACGCATTTTCTCTTCGCGGACCATGTCCGCCGAGACTCAACAGGAGCGATAGTATGACCAAGTTTGGTAAAATCGCGGCACTGGCGCTCGGGGCTTCGGTCGCCGTCGCAGCGCTGCCGTCGTCGGCATCGGCTGCAACCTACATCAACTTCAACCAGGTGGTTGGCGGTGATTTTGGCAATGATCACATTGGCAAGCATCAGGTTTTCAGTGATTTCTTCACGTTCACGATCAACATTGCCCGCACTTTTTCGTCGGACGTGTTCTCGTCGCAGACTGACAAGACGGATAACGTAAACTTCAGCCCGAATCTCGTGCGTCTCTGCTCGGGTTCGTCGAACTGCGTGCCGCAGGCGAAGCAGGTCGTTGCTATTTATGGCGTCGACTCGACCGGTGCTGACGAAGCGCGCAGCGTTTGGGGCGTTCACCTCGATCCGGGCACGTACCAGATCGAAGTTCACGGTTCGAGCCAGGAAAATGGCAACTACTTCGGTGACATTTTCCTCAGCGGCGTTCCTGAGCCCATGAGCTGGGCCCTGATGATCGGCGGCTTCGGTCTGGTTGGCGCATCGATGCGTCGTCGCCAGGCGGTGTCGAAGGTCTCGTTCGGCTAATCGACCGGCTTCCTCGGAAGCCGTTCAGATCGATAAAGTTTTGAGCCGTCGGCCTGTGGGCTGGCGGCTCTTTTCTTTTGGTCAGATCATCGCGATTGTTCCTCACTGATTGGCTGACGCGATGCGGGACGACAGGTCACCGATGTTTGCTTTGCTTTGCCCGACCTGAGTGCCAAAGTGGCCCCAGGGCACACAGCCGCGATAAGCGGATGCCGCACGGGGCGCAGAGGATAGAGTCGATGACGGTGGAGATTGCTGAACCGAACGACCGGCAAAGAGTGAAGGTTGATCGGTGGCATGGCCTTGCGCTCTGGGCGACGATCGCGACTGCGGTCGTCCTCATCTGGGCCGTACGCTATTCGGGTTGGGTCCGCCCGGTCGCCGAATGGCAGTTCGATAATTTGACGGGTTATTTTCCGGCGCTGACGCTGGTGTTGTCTGCGCTCATCGTCACCATTCCGTTTGCCATCCTGTTTGCGATCCGGCGGCGGCGGCGAACCGCCGAGGGCATCATCGATCACGAAGTGCGGGCGTTACGCGCCGCCCTGCGTATAGAACGTTTTTTCGTCCTGATGACGATCGTCAGTGTGATCGGTGCGCTGGCGTCGCTCATCGGGCTCGGCTTACTCCCCCGCGACAATGGCACGGTCCAGCCGGTCGTGGTCGGCAAACCGCTGTCCGTTCAGGCGAACGACGGCCCGGCCCGGCTGATCGGCGACGTCGACATGTCACGCATCGGCCGGCTGACCGATCGCGTTGCCTTTGCGTCACGCGACATATTCGTGGCGCCGGTGTATCCGCGCGCCGATCATCGACCGCATGTTGCCGGGCCGGTTGCCTATTTTACCGAGGTGCGCCCGGTCGACAGCGACCTTCAGCGGTTCGAGCCCGTCCGGGTCGGCGTTATCCGCGCCAACGGTCTGCCGCAGGAACTCGTGCCGCTGTTTCGTGGCGTTGGCCTCGCGGTCGTCGATCATCCCGCGCTGCTTTTACCTGATACCAGCGCATGGGCTTGGAAATACTGGGCTTTCCTGGGGCAATGCCTGGTGCTGTCGGCAATAGCGGCGCTCTTTTTCATCGCTGCCCGCCGCTATCGGCGACGGCTGATCGCCCAGACATAGGCAAATCAAGGTTGATCGCGACTTTACCAATTTGCTTAGACCAACGGTGAAACCGACCGCCTAGTGCGGGGGCATGAACCTGCCTGCCGCTTTCCGCCCCTTGGACATGGGCCTGCTCCTTGCGGCGGCGTTTATCGGTGGCGTTTCTGGGGGGTCGTTCCGCGTTGCCGATTTCGGCGTGGCACAGACCGCCGTGCGGCCAACCGCCGACATTGCCGCCGCGCCATCTGCCCTCGGTATTGTCGCCGTTCGCGACAAACTGCCGGTGATCATGCGGGACCCCGACGGGCTGTTCCGCGTTCCCGCGGTGCTCAACGGTGTGCCGATCCAGATGGTTCTCGACACCGGCGCGACCACGACCGTGCTTACCGAAGCCGACGCCGCGCGCGTCGGTCTCGCGCCCAGTGATCAGGACAGCGAAATCATCAATACGGCCTCGGGGGCGTCGTCGATGCAATGGGCCAAACTGCGCCATGTGCGCGTCGGCGGTACCAGCATGACCAACATCGACGTGGCGGTCGTGAAAACGGGATTATCGACGCCGCTGATGGGCCAGAACATGCTTGACCACCTCGGGCCGTACACGATCGATCGCAACCGGCTGAAGTTCGGGCGCTCGGAAAGCTGACGTCGGCGCGATTAAGCGACCAGCGAAGAACGACTCTTGGCTGAACTGGGACGTGCACGCCGCCTGAGCGCCGCGCCGAGCGCCAGATAACCCGCGATCATCATGCTCCAGCTGGCCGGTTCGGGTACCCCGGGGATAACGCCGCCCGACGAAGTCGATGTGGTTGAGGTGCCGCCCGAGGAGCTGGGATCGCCGGTAGATGTGTCGCCTCCCGACGTTGACGTCGAAGTGCTGGTGGTCGTCGTGTCGCCGCCCGACGTCGAGGTCGTCGAGCTGCTGGTCGTCGTCGTATCGCCGCCACTCGTCGAGGTCGTACTTGTCGTCCCGCCGGTTGTCGTCGAAGCCGTGCCGCCGGTCGATGTGCTGCTCGTCGGGCAGGTAATCGTCGCGCCATTCGGCCCTGCGATCGTGCCGCCTGCCGGCGGACAGGTCGCTGTCTGGCCACCGCCGCTCGATCCGCCGCCGCCGCCGCCCAGGATCGTCCCACTCGGGCTCGGCACGTCACTGAACGGCGCGTGCGCCGATGAACCGCCGCCCGCGCTGGCACCGCTTGCCTGCCCCGACCGCGCGCCGACCACGGGCGGCGTCGCATCGTTGAACGCGAATTCCTGCGACGCCGATGGGCGGTTACCCAGGGTCGGGGTCGTCGCAACGGGCACCAGACGGTTGGTATTGATCACGGGCACGCCACCCGAACGCCGCAGCGGAGCGCCGCTTGCGTAAATGCCGGGCGCACTGCCGCCCGATGGGCTGGCAGAGGCTTGCGCCACGGCGGCCAGCGCAGCCGACGGGGATCCGGTCATGATAAGCGACCGGTCGGTCCGTGAGACAAGCGCGATCAGCGCAACGATTGCACAAAATGACCCAAGCTGAATGGCCGGGGTCCATTTCGACCCACGCGGAGCGCGATTATTCATCAAACTGAAATAGCACGTCCAGATCGCCAAGTCGAAACCGATTTATGTGATTAAATGGCCCAATTCGTGCCTTTTTGTAACGCGGCTGGTCGCAACTGCCCTGTGCATATCTCAAAGGTTGGTTAAGGCGACGACGTTATTCGAAGACGTTCGATCCACGTACATATACGGGTAGTGAGTCGCCGAACTGACACTTCGGCGATGCAGGGGAAGGCGAGCGAGGGCAGATGAACGATTCGGGCGGGAAGGGGTGGACGATCGTTGCGCGGCACGCGGCGGCGCTGACGTTCGTCTGCGCGACCCCGGGTCATGCACAGGCGACCGCCGCGGACCCGCTGCCGGCGTCATCGTCCGCCTCCGATCGCGCCAACGCGGCGCAATGCCTGACCGCCGCGATCGGCTATGAGGCGGGTAACGAACCACTGGCCGGACAGCAGGCGGTTGCCGAAGTCATTCTCAACCGCGTCCGGCATCCGGGCTATCCCAAGACGGTATGCGGCGTCGTGTTCCAGGGTTCGGACCGCCATACCGGATGCCAGTTTACCTTTACCTGTGACGGCTCGATGCTTCGCCATCAATTCGCTGCCGCGCGCTACGTGAGCTGGCGCGCGGTTGCCGACGCCGCGCTGGACGGACTCAACCCGTCGCGCGTGCCCGGTGCCACACATTATCACGCCGATTATGTCAGCCCCTATTGGGCGCCCAGCCTGATCCGTGTCGCAAAGCTCGGCGCCCACATCTTTTATCGTCCGCCCAGCGGCGGTGATCCCACGCTGCTGCCGGGCTTTATCGGCGGGACACCGCCGGTATCGCTGGCCGGGCAGACGAACTTCGCCGGCGGTTTCACCTCGGCACCGCCGCCGCGTCCCGCAAAACCGGCGGTTTTCGCGCCCTGGGGGCTGACGCCGGTCACTCACTGACCTTTAGGGGATCTTCCCCTGGGTTTTGAACGGCTCCAGCGTGCGCAGTTTCGCGCGAAGTTCCTCGGTCACTGCCCGTCCGTCGTCGACCGTGCGGATGACGTGCGGCTTCAACAACACGATCAGCTCGGTCCGGGTCTGGGTGTTATTGTGATTGCCGAACAACGCACCCAGCACAGGGATGCGTGACAGATAGGGCACGCCGTTCTTGCCGAAGCTCTGGTTGTCGCTGAACAATCCGCCAAGGGCAATGACCTGGCCGTCCTGGATGGCAACCGACGTCGCAATGCGCCGGGTTGAGATCGTCGGCGAATCGAGCGTCCCGGTGCCAACCGACTTCACGTTGCTGACCTCCTGCGCGACGTCGAGCAGGACCAGGCCGCCGCTGTTCACCCTCGGCGTCACCTTCAGAATGACGCCGGTATCGCGATATTCGATCGAACTCAGCACGTTTGCGGTGCCGCCGTTGGTGCTCAACGGTTGCTGGGCCTGGGTTTGCACCGGCACCTGATCGCCGACTTGCAGCGAGGCGGTCTGGTTGTTGAGCACCAGAATCTTCGGTGCCGAGATAACCTTGACGTTGGTTCGCTTTTCAAGCGCGCTGAGCGTCGCCGATATGTCGCTCGAACCGTAGAAGAAATTAAAGCCCTGGGCAGGCGTTGCCGGGGTGTTCGTCGCGATCGTGCCGTCGTTCAGGATCGTCGTCGTCTTGCCCTGCAGGAAGTTCCAGTTCACGCCGAACTGCAGTCCGTCGGTCAGGGAGACTTCGGTAATCGCGGCCTCGATCAGCACCTGATAGGGCGGCACGTCGAGCTTGCGCAGCGCGTCCTCGACCACGGCATATTGGCGCGGCGTGCCGTAGACGACGACAGCGTTGTTGATGTCGTCGCTGGTAATGCGACCGACGTCGTTCTGCGCCGCGGCGAGGGAGTTGCTGCTCTCCTGGCCGGACGTTCCTCCACCGCTTTTGTTCGGACTGCCGTTCGACGGACCAGCGAGCGTGCCCAGTGGCGCACCACCGTTCGACAGCGGGGCCTGAGGCGGGGGGCTGCCGCTCGCGCTGTTGCTCAATCCCCCGGTCGCGCCGGGGGCAAAGGGTGCGGACGGATCCTCGCCTCCGCTTCCCGCATTGCCGGTGAACGCCTCATTCAACGTCCGTGCCAGGTCGCGCGCACGGCCGTTCTGCACGCGGTAGACGAACAGCCGCGCCTCGTTGCTTTCGCCCTCGCGGTCGAGGATGTCGATCCACCGCTTGATGTCGTCGAGATACTGGCGCTGCGAGGTGATCGCGAGGATGCCGTTCATCCGCTCCATCGACAGCAGCCGCACGACCCCGCGCGTCGGTGCATCGGGCGCGTTGATCAGCTTGTCGAGCTCCGGCACGATCAGGCGACTGTCGGTGCGTTGCGGGATGAACAGTCCAAAGCTCATGTTGCGCAGCCAGTCGACGTCGAACTGACGGATGAGGTCGTCGGCGCTCTGGCGCTGGCCGCTGGTCCCCGCCAAAGTCAGACGATTGCCAGCGGTGTCGATCGAGCTGACGACGCCAGGAATGACGCCATCGAGCAGCTTCTTTGCTTCTTCGGCGTTGATGAATTTCAGGGTGACGATCTTGGTCCCGAAACCGAGCGCGTTATCGCCGACCGGCCCGTTTGCGCTCGCGGCGGCGACAGGCTGGATGATAAAGCTGCGGGGACCCTGCTGGACCAGCGCGAGATTGGCCGTGCGCAGCGCCGCCTCGAACAGGTTCAGGATTTCCGATCGCGCGACCGGTCCCGGCGTCACCAGCGAGACTCTGCCGGTGGTTCCGGGCGCGATCGAATAGTCGAGGCCAAGCATATCGCCCAGCACTGCCTTTGCGACCACCAGGATATCGGCCGACGGGAAGTTGAGGCGGATATTGCCGCCCTTGACGGTGCCCGTGCTGCCCCGGACCGGGGGGATCGGCACTTCTGCCTCGCCACCCACGATCGTCGATCGCAGGGAGGGGTCGGCGGGATCGATCTGCGCAAGCGGCGGCGGAATCGGCACCTCGATTGGCGATGCCTGTTGCGGTCGCGTGCAGCCGCCGAGCGTCGCGCTCAGCAACTCGAGTGCAACGAGTTGGGCTGCGATCGCACCTGACCGGTTCCCCGGCCGGACCGAAACTCGTTTGTTCATCGGCTGTCGTCCTCGCTCGGTGCGGCTTGTGCCGCAGGAAGCGCCGCCGCGCCATAGGGCATTGTCATGGTTTCGCCGCCGCGACGGAAGCGCGCGCCGGTCGGCGTGATCGCAACGAGTGTCCAGCCGCCGTAACCCTGGCCCGGTGCCAGCCGGATGACGCCCCCTTTCGGCGTCTGCAGAATGGCGACCGACCGGTTGCCCACCGATATTGACCCTGTCACGGAGGTGCCGCCTAGCGGGCCTTGCGGTACGCCGCCCGCCGTGCTGTCCATCCGCTGCGGGGTGAAGATGGCGCGCCGTTCGAGGATCGGCGGGATGATTACGGGTGCCGGCATCCGTTCGGCAGGGACCGCGACATGCGGCACGACCCCGGCCTCGGGCAGCTCGGGCGCGGTCGACGCAAACAGCTGGATCGCAAGCGCAAGCGCCAGTGCTGCTGCCAGCAGCGCCGGCAACAGCGAGCCGTCAGTGCTGCGCGGCAGGGGAATAGGGAATCGAGATGTCAATTTTCACGTCCATCGTATCGAGCTGCCCGCTGGCCAGCGCCTGGTTCGCCACGACGGTGATACCGTCGAGGAGTACAAACGGTTCGTCGTTCTGGATTTTCTGCATCAGGTGAAGCAGCTGGGGATAGGACATCCGCGCGGTGCCGCTGATCGCCACTGCGCCTTGCTCGCCCTCGACCGCTTCCGCGTTTGCCAGGTCTGTCCCGACGCCGGCCAGCACCGAGCGCAGCCGTTCCTGAAGATAGTCGCGCGCCTCGGCCTGATCGCTGGCCTCGAGCACGAACCGTCGCCGTTGCGGTGCCTGCTGTTCGACGACCCGCCGCAGGCGCGGCACGCTGGCGATCAGCCGCTCGTTACGCTGATACCGCAGCAGCTGGGTTTCGCGCTCGTCGCGCCGCTCGGCGAAACCTCGGACGATGGGCGCGACGATCGCCAGATAGGCGAGCACTACGACCAGAACCAGGATGCCGACCGCCAGCAGCTTGCGCTCGCGCGTGCCGAACCGGATTTCGCTCAAACTTGTCATCAGTTCGGCCGAACCCGCGCGGTCAGTTCGAACGGCTGGCCAACCGGGATATCCGCTGCCGCGGCGTTGCTCGTCTGGCGCACCTCGATCAGGCGCGGCGACTGGCGCAAGGCCGCGATCACGTCGAGCCCGCGCGCCTTGTAACCCGCGAGCAGGATTGCGCCATTGTGCCATTCGAACCGCTGTACCCACGCGCCGCCCGGCAATGCCTCGGCAACGATGCCCAGCGCCGTCGCCGCCCCAGCGCCCTCGCGGCGGTCAAGCGCCATCTGGATGACGCGGTCGTCGTCGGTCAGCCGGCGTTTCATCCGCTCGGCGATGGCCACCGCTGGTTGTTGCTCGGCGACGAGTTGCGTCATCCGGTCGGTCGCGGTCACGTCGCGTGCGATCAGCGCGACGATGTTCGCAAAGACGAGAAATGCGGTCACTGCCCACCAGAAACTGCGCCCGGATCGTTCCTCGCCCAGCATTCCCGCCGCGCGCATCGCGGGCAGGAAATCGATCAGGCGGGCATCGGCATCGTGCGGATCGTACACGCCAACATGCCGGGGCACGACGCCGACGGCATCGCACGTCGCGATCAGCTGGGCCGCGATGGCAGTCGACAACCCCGCAATCTCAACTGCCATCCGCCCGACCGCGCTTTCGCCGACGGGCCGCGCCGCGACCAGCATCTGGCCGGCGGGGGCAGGCATCAAACGGTCGGCGTCCGTCGTCACCATCGCCGTCAGGTCGCGGCGCGTCATTGCCGGCACGTCGATCACCCGCATCAGACATGCCGACCGCGGCACGAGGATGGTCATTGCCCTGGTTGTCGAACCGGGCGCGAACGGCTCTCCGGCAATGCCGCCGTCGACCCTCAGCAACTGCCCGTCATCGCTGAATACCAGCGCCTTCCCCTTTGTGACGCCGCCCGCGCCGAGGCTGGCAGGCGCCAGCGACATGAGCTCGCCCGTCCACCAGCGAAAGCCGCCCACGATCCAGCGGCCGACCGTCGACATGTCGGCACTGAGAATGGATTCACCGCTCATTGGGTCACGGCGATCGTGCCGGTGTCAGGTGAAACGGTGAACTGCCGCCGGTCACGCTGCCCGGTCATGACGATCGTCGCGGCGTCGCCGGTACCATCGTCATAAAAGGCAACCACCGGGGCGGTGGCCGACAGATGCGTGCCCGCCGGCAGCAGATGGGCGACACCACCGGCCGGAACATAGCCGTTGCTGGCGATGGCAAAGCGCGTGGTCCGCCCCTCGCGCAGGGCCGTCGCCCGCGTTTCGGTCAGGGCAAGCGCCATGCCCGTCGCCTCGCTGCGGAAACGCTGGGTGTCGATCATCGCCTCGACGCGCGGAAAACCCAGCCCCGCAATCAATGCCGAGATCGCGAGAACGACCAGCATTTCAATGAGCGTGAAGCCTCCTGTCACCCCCCGGCGGCTAAAGGGCGCGCTACCAGTTCCCGACATCTTTGGCCTCGCCGGTGCCCCCTTCGACGCCGTCCGAGCCCAGCGTGTAGACATCAACGCTGCGATGCTTGCCGGGAACCGTCATCAGATAGGGCTTGCCCCATGGGTCGTTGAGCGCCGATTCATCGGGCAGATAGGGGCCGTTCCACGCTGGCACCGACGGCGGTGCCTTGACGAGCGATATCAGCCCCTCCTGCGGGGTTGGATAGCGGCCGACGTCGAGCCGGTAGAGCTCCAGCGCACTGGCGACATTCTTGACCTGAACTGCCGCGGTCTGCGTCCGCGAACTGCCCAGATACTTGATTACCTGCGGCCCGACGATCGCCGCCAGCAGCCCGAGGATCGCCAGCACCACCAGCAGCTCGAGCAGGGTAAAGCCGCCTTCAGTCTTCTTCGTGTTGGTCATTGTGTTATCGCCAGGTCGTTGAAGCCGAGGATCGCCGACATGATCGACGCGATGATCGCTGCGACCGTGGCCCCCAGCACGACCGTGATCGCGGGCGTGAGGATTCCGATCAGCCGCTGGAGCCGGACGTTTACATCGCGATCGAGCACTTCGGCAAGCCGCTCCAGCATCGGCCCGAGCTGCGAGCTCTCTTCGCCGGTGCGCAGAAAGCCGATGGCGATGCGCGGCAGCACCTTTGCCGCGGCGAGCGGCGCCGTCAGGCCGCCGCCCTCCTTCAACCCTTGCGCGACCCGCTCGATCGCGCCGCCCATCGTCGTATTCGAAATCGTCCGCCGGGCGAGCGCGAGCGCCGTCGGCAGCGCAACGTTGCTGTCGATCAGGACGCCCAGCGTGCGCGCGAACCGCGCCGTCTCGATGTTGCGGATGGTCGTGCCCAGCTGCGGCACGCGCAGAACGAATCCGTCCCACCAGGTCCGGAACGCCGGCCGCTGTGCGAGCAGTCGCATCAGCATGACGAAACCGACCAGCAGCCCCAGCAGGACGAGGCCGTTCTGACGAAGCCCACGGCTCGCCGCCATGACGACCAGCGACGACGTCGGCAGCTGGCCGTGCGCGGTCGCGAATACCGTTTCGAACTGCGGCACGACGAACAGCAGCATCAGCAGGATGACGCCGACCGCGATGATGAGCAGCGCGATCGGATAGATCATCGAGGTGGTAATCGTCTTGCGCAAGGCGTCGGCTTGCTCGATCATCGCCGACAGCCGGACCAGTGCCCCGCTCAGCTGGCCATTGGCCTCACCCGCTTCGGTCATCGCGACGGCGGCAGGCGGAAATACGCGGGGGTGTTCGATCATTGCCGCCGACAGCGACCGGCCCTCGCGTACCTCTGCCAGCATGGCGATGTACACTGCGCGCGCGGCGGCATCGTCGACATTTTCGACGACGAGCGCGAGTGACCGGTCGAGCGACAGCCCTGCCTTCAGCAACACCGCGAGTTCGGCAAGGGCGGCAAGTGCCCGCGTTCGTGTCGCGCCGCGCGGCTTGGGCGTCGCCGGTTCCGCGCGGTCGGGCGCCGGGACCACTTCGATCGGGGATATCCCCAGTTTGCGGACACTGCCCACCGCGCGGCTCTGGTCGCTGGCCTCGACGCGGCCGCGCGCCGTCGCCCCGTCCGCCCGGATTCCGCGATAGTCAAAACTTGGCATGTCAGCTTTCGACCGCGACGCGCAGCACTTCCTCGATCGTCGTCAGGCCCGCCGCCGCCTTGATGACGCCGTCGTCGCGCAGCGTCCGCATATGTCCCTCGGCGGCCGCGGCGATCTCACGCGTGTCGGCGCGGTGCAGGATCAGCTTGGCAACGCGTGGGTCGATCGGCAGGAACTCGAGCAGCGCAACCCGGCCCGAATACCCCGTTCCGCGGCATTTGGGGCAGCCGACCGCGCGGTGGAAATGCAGCTTGTCGAGGTCGGTCGGCGCACCGATCGTGGTGAGGATTTCTGCATCCGGTGTAAAGGGCACGCGGCACGCGGCGCACAGCCGCCGCACCAGCCGCTGGGCGAGGACGCCGCTCAGGACCGAACTCAGCAGGAACGGCTCCACGCCCATGTCCAGCAGCCGCGTCACCGCCCCCGCCGCAGTATTGGTGTGCAGCGTCGACAGGATCATGTGCCCGGTCAGCGCGGCCTGCACCGCGATCTGCGCCGTTTCGGTGTCGCGGATTTCGCCGACCATGATGACGTCGGGGTCCTGGCGCAGGAACGAGCGTAGCGCGCTCGCAAAGGTGAAACTGATCGCCGGGTTGACCTGCGTCTGGACGATTCCGGGCAGGCGGTATTCGATCGGGTCCTCGATCGTCAGCAGCTTGGACTTGACGTTGTTGAGCTCGGACAGCGCGGCATAGAGCGTCGTCGTCTTGCCGCTGCCCGTCGGCCCCGTCACCAGCATGATGCCATAGGGTCGCGCTATCGTTTCGCGCACCGCCGTGGACAGTGCGTCGTCGAAACCCAGCGAGCCGAAATCGAGCGCGAGCTGCGACCGATCGAGGATGCGCAGCACGACGCTTTCGCCGTGAATCGAGGGCGCGGTCGCCACCCGCAGGTCGATCTCCTGACCGCGCACCGCCAGCCGCATCCGCCCGTCCTGCGGCAGGCGGCGCTCGGCAATGTTCAGGTCTGCCATCACCTTGATGCGCGACACCAGCGGCGCGCGCATCGCGGGGGGCAGCCGCACCGCCTCACGCAACATGCCGTCGACGCGGAACCGGACGACCAGCGAATCCTCGGTCGGCTCGATATGGATGTCGGACGCCTTTTCGTCGGACGCCTGCGCGATCAGGCGGTTGACGGCGCGGATGACCGGCGCGTCGCTGACCAGGTCCTTCAGCCGCTCGACATCGTCCTCATCGAGTTCGGGGGCCAGGTCCTCCTCGACGCTGCTGCGGTCATAAAGGCGGTCGAGCGCCGATTCGATGTCGCCCGAGGTGGCGACGACTCGCCGGACGTGCCGCCCGAGCGCATGTTCGAAGGCCGGGGCGACGAAGCCGTCGAACGGATTGGCCACCGCAACGACGACGACATCGCCGTCGAGCGCCACCGGCAGGGCACGGACGTCGTGCAGAAAAGCCGCGGACAGGTCGCCCGGCGCGATCGCCGTTGTCGGAAACGCCGTCGGTGCCAGGATCTCCAGACCATGCGCATCGGCCATCGCGCGGGCGAGTGCCTGCTCCGACATCAGGCCAAGCCGGGTCAGGACCGTATCGAGCTGCTCCCCGGATTCGCGGCGAACGAGTTCGGCGCGGGCGAGTGCCTCCGTCGTCAGCAGGCCACGCGCCGCCAGCAATGCCTCGAGCGTATCCGCGTTCATGTCATGCTGGGCGAGTTGATGACGCAATGTGCTGTCCCGGTACGACGGAGCGGGGTCTTTGCTGCTCGATGAGCCCCGTTCGCGTCCTTCCTACATCAGGATTATGTCGCAGGCCACTGTCCCGATACGGGCCAATTTGGACTAAATGCGACAATCCGGAATTAACCTTCGCTTAATCACGGAACTGTCATCGACTCGCTCTAAGGGCACTCTTACCCCGACGTGGGTGGGTGAGTAGCGTAATAATCATTGTGGCAATGCCTGAACAGGGTTCCGTAAACGTCTCCAACTTGGAACGTATTCGGACCGTAGAAGGAATAGGATTGATTGAGGGTCAAAATAAATTGATTCTCAAAAAGGCGTAGCTTTGGGCTTCGACTTTAAGATAGCGAATTTCAATCCGTGTCTACTTCTCTTCTGCTGAAAGGCGGACTTTTTTGCATTGGCATGATTGTGTCATTGGGCTGCGGTTCCACCGCAAGGGGTTAACAGCGGGCATCGTCACAGGCGACCCGTCCAACGAGCAAGGACATTTGCACATGAGAAATTTGAAGCTTCAGCTGCTGACTGCTGCCGCAGTCGCCAGCATTTCGTCGGCCGCGTTCGCGCAGGTCGCACTTCCCGCAGCCGAACTTCATGGCGACGGCGCTTCGTCGATCGCCAACGTCCTGACCCAGTCGCTGAACTGCGTCGGTCAGCCGAACTATAACTACAGCAACGTTGCTGCGCCCGTTCCCACCGGCCTGAACCAGCTCGGCAAGAGCACGGGCTCGCTCAGCACGATCACGCCTTATAACTACACCGGCTCGCCTGCGTTCAACTGCGCCAGCAAAGAAATCCAGCCGAGCTTTAACGGCAAGTACATTTCGTCCGGTTCGGGTGGCGGCAAGACCTGGTGGAAGAGTGGCGCCCCCTCAGGGATCGTCAACCCGTTCCCGCAGACGGTCGCGGCCGACGGTGTGACCAACCAGCCCTGGACGAACATCCAGTTCGCTTTCTCGGACGCCCCGGTGACCGAAGCTGAACTGACCACCTACAACAGCTCGGCCAACGCGGCGAGCGGCACCAGCATTGCCGGCGCCGGTCCGGCGATCCATACGCCGTTCTTCATCCTGCCCGTCGCGGTCGCCTACAACCCGACCTACGGCGTGTACAAGGATGCGAACGGCGTCCAGGTTCCGCTTCACCTCCGCCTGAAATACCCGCTGACCGCCAAGGATGCGACTGGCGCGTCGGTTCAGGCCGGTGGTCTCCGCCTCGACAAGGATGCCTATTGCGGTATCTACAACGGCACGATCACCAACTTCAACGATGCCAAGCTGACAACGCTTAACGGTGGCCAGTCGCTGAAGGACGTGAACGACGATCAGACCCGCTGGAACACGACCGGCGTGCCAATCATCCTCGTCGGCCGTTCGGACAAGTCGGGCACGACCGACATCACGACGCGTTCGCTGTCGGCACAGTGCCGCACGCCGAACTATTCGGGCACCAACTATTTCGCGATCTCGTCGGAATCGCTGCCCTACCGCACAAATGCTGACGTTGCGAACGGCGGCGGCACGGCCGGGCCCGACATGTCGCTGTTCGACTCGGCGTCGGAACTGAAACCCACCAGCACGGCTCCGCACGCCGGTAGCACGACCCGCATCAGCGGTGCGTTCTACAACAAGGGCACGGGTGCCTTCCAGGGCGCTGCTGAAGTCGCTGGCATGTTCACGGTTGCCAATGGTTCGGACGGTGTTGCCGGTGCGCTGAACTATCAGCCTGCCGCGACCCTGACCGGTGCCGCCAATGCCGTCCTCAACGGCCGCGTCGGCTACATCGGTGCCGACTGGGTTGTGCCTTCGTCGATCACCGGCACGATCCTGCAGAGCGCTGGCCTGCTCGATCCGAGCACGGCTGCAGGAACGAAGAAGTATCTGCTCCCGAACGCGAAAAACGCGACAACGGCCTTCGGTGCGGTCCTCCCGCCGCAGTCGTCGTCGACGGGTGCCTTCAACAGCGTCGATGGCCGCTCGGTCACCGACACGATCAACGGAACGCACGCCCCGGCGCGCGCCAATCCGCTTGACTGGCTCGCTGTCACCCATGTTCCGGGCACCGGCACCGACGGTCTCCCGACCACCGACATTGCTGGCTCGATCGGCGACCCGACCAAGGGTTATCCGCTCACCGGTACGACGCAGTTGCTGACCTCGACCTGCTTCAAGAACTCGGCCAACCGCTTTGCGATGGTTGAATTCATGGGCGTCGCGCTCGGCAAGGTTACCAAGGACAGCGCGGGTACGACGTTCTCGGTCAACCTGATCAAGGGCACGGGCACACCTCCGGGCGTGCTCGCGGCAAACGGCATCGCGCCGATGCCGACGGCTTGGATCTCGGCGATCTCCGAGACCTTCCTCAAGAAGTCGACCCAGGCGTCGAACGGGATCGTCCTCGGCAACCTGAACCTCTGGATGCAGAGCAAGATTCCGACCGGCACTGCCGATGTCACGGGTGCCAAGGCAGTCACGAGCAACCCGGTCTGCACCGCGGGCACGGGCGCCTAAGCTTCGATCCTAACAACTTGCGACGGCCCCGGAGAAATCCGGGGCCGTTTTTTTATGCGAGTTGAGCAGGAATCCGAGCGTGACAGGTCGGCGCTGGCGAAGGCTTTCCTTCGGTCGGGTCGTGTAGATCCCTCAGGATCAGGCGATGGCTTTTGCCCGCTCGCTTCCCACCAGCCCGGCGCGTTGCGCCGGGGGCACCGCGTGCAGCATGTCGCTGAAAAACGCGGCGAGACCGTCCCGATCCGCACTTTCCCCATCGCGGAGCCATGATGCGCGGACCAACACGCCGTCCGACACATAGCCCGCCATCGCCTGTCGCAGGCGGTCACTCCGTTGCGCGGCGGCACTTTGCGGCAGGGCTTCGCCCAGCCGGGTCCAGTAAAGAATGTCTTCCACCCGTCCGCCGGCGACAGCGGTGAGGGCGACCGCAGGGATCGCGACGGGCGCCCGCAGCGGAATGTCGACGAGCTTGCGTTCGGTGATGGCAAAGCCCACCGCGGGATAACAGCTCTCGGGCCGGTGCAGTTGCAACTGGTCGTCCTGCGACTGGCCATAGGCAACCAGCAACATGACCTGCCTGCTGGTTCGCCAGTCGCGATAAACCCGCGCAACCGTATCGCTATAAAGTCGCGATGACAGCGAGCCGGGCGTCCGCGGTAAAATGATGTCGCCGTCCGCGCCCGCGGTCCAGTTCCCAAAGGCGGAGGGAATAGTCTCGGCGAGCTTTGCCTGAAGCAAGCGCACCCGCCGCCTTGGCTTCAACATTTCACCGGCACCCAGCGCGCCGACACACAACGCACCGATAATCAGGTCGCGCCGCGCGATCACGCCCGTGCCTGCCGTCGATGCGCGAACGTCATGATGGCTTGGTCGACACCGAAAATAATCGACACGGCGAGCAGGAACAGCACCAGCCCGGTCGTGACATGCAGGAACCCCTGGGCCGCCGCGTCGCCAAAATAATAAGTGACCAGGATCAGCAGGGTGATCCGGATCAGGTTGACCAGAATCGCGACCGGAATGATCAGCAGCAACAGGAAGGCGGCATAGCGCAATGTCGCGCGGTGCATGACATAGATATAGAACAGGCTGACCGCGATCAGCCCGACCAGCGAGTTCATCCCCGCGCACGCGTCCTCGACCAGCAGCTGATATTGCGCGATGAACAGCGTCACGCCCTGCCGTGCGATCGGATAGCCGAACGCCTGCAGCATCTCTGTCGCGCTGTACGACAGAAAATTCTGCAACGGCTGGGTGACTGCCTGCACGAACCAGCCGGGCAGGGGGATGACGAAGCCGAGATACAGCAGCGGAAACAGATGCGCGCGCACCGAGTCGATGCCGCAGACCGAATAATAGAGCGTCAGGAACACCAGATAGAGTCCCAGCGTCTCCAGGCTGATGAAATCATAGGCGTGACCGAAAATGTAGAACGGCAATGCCAGCATCAGCATCAGCGCGATGATCGCCGGCTGGATACGGCCGCCGGGTGCCACCCGATCGTCTCGCCGGAGCAGCAGCCATAGCCCGGTGGCAAGCACGATCGGCGCATGCGCGCCCGCCTCGGTCGACCAAACTTGCTTGCCCAGCGTGGCAAATGTCGGGACGGCCATGATCACGATCGCCGCGATCACTGGCCAGTGCGGTATCCACGGTGCCAGCGTGTCCGACAGCCCCAGTCTTGCCGGTAGCGGAGCCGTTGGCGTGCCGGAAATCATCGCGGCCTAGAAATCATTGAGGAATGTGCCGATGACATGCGCCCGGTCGGCGCGCAGGTCGGCGACCAGTGTCTTCACATCGCCGACATAGGTCGTGTTGCGCGCGGCCACGATCATCGCATAGCGCAGCACCGTCGCCACGCGCAGCGCATCCGCATAACGGTTTGAACAGGGCGTATCGACGATGGTCAGGTCGAAATCGCGCATGCAATTATCGATCAGCGTCTTGAACCCGTTGCCCGCCAGCAGTTCCTGCGCATTCTGCTTCACATCGCCGGCATACATGATCGACAGGTCGGGAATGACGTCCGACTGGATGGTTTCACCCATGCTCAGCGTGCCACTCGACAGATAATCGCTAAGGCCCGGCGGGGTGGGGTGCGGGCGGATCAGCCTGACGACGCCCGGCGTCCTGAGGTTCGCGTCGATCAGCAGCGTCTTTACCCCCGCCCGCGCGAGCGAAATCGCGAGGTTGGTGGCGATGAATGTGCAGCCGCTCCCCGATACGGGTGAACACATGGCGAGCGAACGCCGCCCTTCGCGGATATGCTGCGCCATCAGATGCGTTCTGAGCGCGCGAATCGATTCGGCGGCAAGGCCCGTCGGATCGGTGATCGCGACCAGATTGGCCGCATAATCATATTCGGTTGCGACTACGCCCGTCGCTTCGACTGGCGCATCCGCAGGGGAGGGCAACAAATCCACGTCGAGATCGCTCATCACAATGACTCCGCCAGCACGCGCCTACTCCTGCCGAGGCCGATCCACTCACGCCAGCTTCGCGAGGCGCGCGAACGCTGGGGTGCGGCCATGACACCGATGACGGGAACGTCGGGCATCTTCAGATCTTCGGGACTGCGCACCCGTCGTCCGAGCAATTCGGTGATCAGTGTCGAAAAAACGCCCAGTGCGCCGCCAAGGCCCAGCGACCCGATGATCAGCAATGGCCAGTTGGGAAACGACGGACTGACCGGGGCGACCGCACTGCCCAGCAGTGTCAGCCCCGTCTCGGTCGATTCGCCCTGTTGCTCAAGTTCTGCGGCGCGCGCTGCGGTCTTGCTGTACTGGTCGCGCAGCAGCGTTACGTCCGCGGCCAGCCGCTGGGCCTCGCTGACCTTGCCGCGCTGCGCCAGGACTTTCGCCTGTTGCGCACTGTATTGCGAGGCGATCGACGGCCCCGATGCGACCGACCGGGCGATTGCCGCCCGCGGCGAACCGGCGGCGGCGAGCGCGTCACGCTGGCGACGCAGGTTCAGCAGGTCGGGGTTGTTCGGCCCCAGCACTTTTTCGGCATTGGCCAGATTGGCATTGGCCTGAGCGAGCGCGGGCGATTCGGCAGCGGCAGCGGCGGCGGGCGCCGACATGACGCTGGGGGCAGCCGCCGATGCCGAGGCGAGCGCCTTCAGACGCTCTGACTCGGTATCGGAGTTATCGTCGTTCAAAACGATGCCATTCGCTCGCTCGAAATCGGCCTTGCGCGCTTCGGCCGCTGTCAGCTCACCACGGATTCGTTCCGCCTGGCGCTTGAACCAGCTTGCATTGCGTTCGGCATCCTCGCGCTTGAAGGCAAGAACCTGCTCGATATAGGCTTTGCGCACTGCGTCTGCGACGGTCGCCGCCTGTTGCGCGGCTGGCGATGAATAGGTGATGTCGAGGATGTTCGTGCCCTCGATCAGGTTCGCATCGGTCCGATCAATCACCCGCTGTGCCAGCCACCGCCGGAAATCGCTGTGGTCGGATGACGGGCGTTGCTGATATTGCGTGGCAAGCTCGGGCGAGTTGGTCCAGCCGAGCGTGTCGACGACGCGACCTGCGACGCGGTAGTCACCGATCAGTTCGGTCTGCGTCTTCACATAGGCGCGGGCGAAGGTCGAGGTGATGATCTGACCGGTAACCGGATCGGGCTTCACGACGTCGAGCAGCACGCGCGAATGTGCGGTAAAGCGCGCGGGGATCAGGCGTCCGGCGACAACGGCTGCGAAAAAGCACGCAAATGTCGCGATCAGCACGATGATGCGCCGCGCCCAGATAATGCGGAGGAATTGCATGAAGCTCATGGTCGATCGCCTGTCAGAGGGTCTTTGATCAGAATAGCCGTTCGCCGACGTTCACGACATCGCCACCCTTGAGGGGTTCCTCGAGGCCGACCTTGCCGATTTCTTTACCCGCTCGAAACAGCTTGATCCGTCGCTCCGACCCGCGTTCCGTGATGCCGCCGCTGCGTGCGATCGCCTTGCGCAGGGTCATGTCCCGGTCGAGCTTGAAATTGCCGGGCGATGCAACCTGACCGTAAATGTAGAATGTCTCGGCAGCGGGAAGGTAGATTTTGTCGCCGGGCGCCACATAGGGGTCCTCTGCGGGCCCCCCGCTCGAAATGTCGCGTACTGCCAGCTTCAGCTCGGTGCCGTCGGCCCGGCGCAGTGACAGCATGTCGGCACCGTCGTCCTTTGCCCCGCCGACGCGTGCCAGTATTTCGGAGATGCGATACGCCCGGTCGACGGGCACGATGCCCGGGCTGCCGACCGATCCGAGGACGGTCACATAGCGGCTGGCAAAGGTGGCAATCGACACCGTCACGACCGGGTCGGCGTAAAAGCCACCGTCGACCAACAGCCGCCGGACGTGGTCGCGAAGCTGAATGACGGTCTTGTTCGACGCCTCGACGGACTTCAGGAACGGCAGCTGGATCGTGCCGTCGACCTGTACCTGCACCCTCGACTTGAATTCGTCGCGACCGAGGACGGCGACTTCGACGACATCGCCCGTTCCCAGGATATAGCCCTGGGTGGCCTCGCTCGGCGCGTCTGCGGTCGGGGCGGCGACCAGCATGGCCGATGGCATCGCGACGGCCGCCAGCGCGGCCAGTAACAAGGCCAGTCGGCGAAAGATGATAGAGTGCGTCATTCTCGGAATTTCCCTTCGTGTCCCGCGTTTTTCCCCCGGCGACATGATCAGAACCTTAACTGCGTGCGCAATCCGACATAGGCGTTGTCATAGTTGAATAACGGATCGTTTGCCCGCCGCGTCTGATAGCCGCCGTCGATAAAGAACCGCAGGCGTTGCGATTGTGCATAGGACAGGGTTGCAAAGACTTCGTTACGCTTGTCGTCGGTTAGCACCGGGCCGAACGCCGGCCCAGCGCCGAAATATTTGCGTGGTGCCGACGTAAAACCCACCTTGAACGAGGTTCGCGTATTCATCGCATAGGTCGCATCGAGGCTGTAAAGCTTATCAACGTGATAGAGCGAGTCCGTCACCAGCGATGGCTGCACCTTTCGCGAAAATGCGCCGTGAACTTGGAGATCGGCACCGACATTTGCCGTCAGCCCGATGTCCCAGGTGACGCTGTTGAAACTGGCAACGCCGGCCCGACGCGGTTTTAGCGAGACATAGGAGGCACCGATCGTGCCCGTGAGCCGCGATCCGATGCTCCGCTCGAGCTTGGCGTCGACCGAATCGATCTGATAGCCGTCATTGCCACCGGTCGGCAGGATCCGATTGGGATAATAATTCGCCGCATGGCTATAGCCAAGTGTCACCGTTCCGGCGGCGGGCGATGTGTAGAGCAGGCCACCGCCGTAACGCGATGTCCGGTAATCGGACAAGCTGCGCCGGATCTGGCTGTTATTGCCGATGGAGCGATCAACGTCGGCATAAGGGCGCAAACCGATGCGTCGTCCGCAGGCGATGCGGCCCGAATAATCCTGGATGGTCTCCACATTGCGAACTGTCTCGCTGCCCGTTCCCGACAGCGGCGTGATGTCGGCCAGGTCGCTTTGCTTGCGACTGATCTTCGGCGTCAGTGTGACCTCACATAGCGAGAGGGCGAGGTCGGCGACTCCCTCGATTTCGATGCGTTCGCGGTTCAGGCGGGTGTTGCGGCGATAGAAATCATAGCCCAGCGAGGCGTCGATGCTGAAGCGATGGGGTCCGATCGGGCGCGACGCGGTGAGTGAGAGCGAGGGTGTCGCTCGCTGATCGGCGCGTTGCAGTCCGCGCTGTGCCGCCCTGTCCGCCGAACCGCGCGCGACGTTGCTCTCGCTCTTGACGTCAAGTTCCAGCGTGATCTCGTCCTTGGGCGCGTTCGTCGCTTCGGCTGCCGCGGCCGCGCCGGGCAACGCACAGATCAACAACGCACCCCACGTCCGGGAAGAAGTTCGATAGTTCAAAACGTCCCCTTTCGACGATCCTCGCGCCCTTACAGCATAGTATGGATTGGGAAAATCCTTTCTTGACGCCCATCATGGGCCATAGCGGGTCGACCCGCGTTGGGACTGTTTGACTCGAAGGCGGCTGGTTTTCGTGGTTTTCCCGTGCCATTGGCAACAGCGGCGCGAGGCCATCCATTCATTATTACAATTGTGATGCAAACATGGTTCTGGCCGAC
Source organism: Sphingomonadales bacterium (assembly GCA_038225385.1). Lineage (GTDB taxonomy): Bacteria > Pseudomonadota > Alphaproteobacteria > Sphingomonadales > Sphingomonadaceae > Sphingomonas_O. Next base: position 86,985 of record JBBRRC010000013.1, read on the forward strand.
GTCCTGCTGCATCCCGGCTTTCATAAGACTGGCACGACTTACCTCCAGAACGTGCTGTTCGCGGATAGCGATCGTTTTGGGCAGCCCTGGTCGCGCGACTTTATCGACCGGCACATCATCCGTCCGCATCCGTTAGCCTTCGACGGGACGGCGGCGCGCGACGCGTTCCAGGCGATGCTGCCGCCGGGGTCGTCGGGCATCGTGCCCGTCCTTTCGGAGGAGGGGCTGAGCGGCAATCCCTTCAATGGCGCGCGCGAGGCAAAGGCGTGTGCCGACAAGCTTGCTACCATCTTCCCGGCCGCGCGCGTTCTGCTGACGGTCCGGCGTCAGACCGACATGATCCGCGCGGTCTATGTTCAATATCTAAAGGCGGGCGGGCGGCGTTCGCTCGCCGCGTTCATCGACGCACCGGTCGAGCCTGAATTCTTCACGTTCGACGCGACGGTCTTTTCCTATCATCGCCTCGCAGACCATTATGCCGCGTTGTTCGGCCCGGGTTCGGTGGTGGTGCTGCCGCAGGAATATATGCGGCAGCAACCTGCGGAGGCTATTGCCGTGCTTGGGCGTCACGTCGGCATCGCCGATCTTGTTCCGCCGGTCGCCAAGGGCGACGGTCGCCGCGACAATTACAGCCCGCCGCTGTCCGCTGTTCCCCTGCTGCGCGGTGGCAATCATTTCGTGGCTGGCCCGTTCAATGAAACCGCGCTGCCTTTCCGCCCGGCGGCGCGGGCGCTGCGCAGCCTCGGCTATCGCCAGCGTCTGCTCTTTCGGGGTATGGACACGCGCCTGCGCGCCGACATCGCCCGGCGTTTCGCCGGATCATTTGCCGCGTCGAATCACCGACTGCAGGAATATTGTCCGGTCGAACTGGGCCTATTCGGCTATGATTTCTGAGGCAGCGCGACGTTGAATTGGTGCCCGCCAGCGCAGCGCCGGCGCATCCGGGGGCGCCCGCGCTACTTGGCTGGTTTCGGCAGGCTGAAATCCTTGTTCAGCTGAACCTTCGACTGTCCGGCCTTCAACAGACCACCGATCTGCTGTGACACTTGTGCCTGTTCTCGCTGCGTGCCGATCGTCTGGATGGCAATGTTGATGGCATCGTCGCCGGTAACCGGCTGATCGACCGTGTCGCGGACCTTGCTGATGCGCAGGATGTTGCCGCCCGGGGACAGGAACACCTCGCCCGGCTTCAGCGCGGCGAGCTTGCCCGCGGCTTCGGGATCGATGCTGATTGTATCAACCACACCGACCGTCGAATAATGTTTGATCTTGTTCGCATCGAGCAGGGCGACGATCGGCTCCATCGTCGTCATCGGCTCCATTGCCTTTAGCAGGGCCGGTGGCACGTTGGCGGCGATGACCTGGTCGACGATGAACAGCTTGCGTCCGGCAAAGACCGCCGGATGATCATTCACGAACTGGTCGGCTTCCTCGCGCGACGGCTTTGGAACGCCAGCGCGCAGCTTGGCCTGAAGCAAATCTATCAGCGCGAGGTCAACGGCCTTGTGCCGGGCGATAACGCCCTGGGGTGTCTGTTCGAGCTTCTGGTTGCGCGCAGCGTCAGCCAAGATCCGGCGATTGATGATCGATTGCAGCGCCTGTTGCTGAATAACCTTGTTTTCGGCCGCGTTCGTCCCGCTCATGCCGCCGATTTCGGCCTGCAGCTCGGTCGTCGTGATTTCCTTGCCATCGACCGTCGCGACGACCTGCCCCTTGGGCGCGTCGCCCCGGCCACAGGCGGCGAGCGCCATTAATGCCATGATACTTACCACAACACGAGTGAGCATACTCAAATCCCCCCGCAACACTCGATCGTCTTTGCGATCAGGTGTCGCGATATAACAACAAGTCTGCAACCGACCAGTAATTTTATGTGGATAGCGGCTCCGGGTTAAGGAAGCGATACATCCGTTGCGAAATCCTCCTTCGCAATTGCAGCAATTAGCGATAGGGGCATCCGTCATTCAGGGAGCATATTACCGATGAAGGTGGGAATTCTCGGCCTCGGCTATGTCGGGCTTACATCCGCGGCATGCCTCGTCAACGACGGTCACGACGTCATCGGCATCGACGTCAGCGAGGGCAAGGTCCGCGCGATCAATGCTGGCGAATGTCCCATTTTCGAACCTGGCCTTGCCGAAATCCTCGCGCTGGGCGTGCGCGGGGGGCGGCTGTCCGCCTATCAGGAAATTGGCGAACACCTCGACGATGCCGACATCGCCATCGTGTGCGTCGGTACGCCGAGTGCGGTCGACGGCTCGCACAACATGGCACACATCGCCGAAGTTTCGCGCCAGATCGCCATGGCCGCCGTCCGCATGCCGGCCCGCGCGCGACCGCTGACCGTCATGTATCGCTCAACGATGCGCCCCGGCTCGATCGACCGGCTGGTCTCCCCCATTTTCCGCGGACAGTTGGGCGAGGCCGCCGACCGGGTCGAGCTGGTCTACAATCCCGAATTCCTGCGCGAATCGACCGCGCTCAAGGATTATTACGCGCCGCCAAAGATTGTCATCGGCACGCATGACGCACAACCATCGGCGACCGTCGATGCGCTTTATGCCGCGATCGACGCCCCGCGCTTCGTGACCGGCTACCGCGAGGCTGAGATCACCAAGTTCGTCGACAACAGCTTCCACGCGCTGAAAGTCGCCTTCGCCAACGAAATCGGCCGCGTCTGCCAGCGCGAGGGGGTCAGCGCCGCCAAGGTCCACGAAATCTTCGTCTCGGATACGAAGCTCAACATCTCGCCTTACTATCTGCGTCCGGGCGGTGCCTTCGGCGGGTCGTGCCTGCCCAAGGACGTTCGCGCCCTTACCTTCATGTCGAACGAGGTCGGTGCCGAAACCTTCGTCCTCGACGCAATCATCCGCTCGAACGAGGCGCACAAGCGGTTCATCTTCGATCTCGCCAGCGCCGGCCTCGCCCCCGGCGCGCGCGTCCTGCTCAACGGCCTGACATTCAAAGCGAACAGCGACGATCTGCGTGAAAGTCCGTTCGTCGACCTTGCCCGTCGCCTGCTGACGGCCGGCTTTGCGCTCAAGATCTGGGATCCGCAGCTCGACCAGTCGGCGCTCGTTGGCCAGAACCTCGGTTATTCCTACGCCAACCTGCCCGAACTCAGCGAATTGCTGATCCGCGACAAGGCGGCGCTGGCGGCGGGCGGCTTCGATGCGATCGTTGATTCGCGTGGTGACGCCGGTGCACTTGGGCTTGCCGGCGTGCCGATCGTGGCGATCAACGCCATTCCCTAGAGCGTCGAGCGTTTAATCTGCAACATAGCCTGCGGCTTTGAGATAGTTCCAGCATTCATCCGGGGAGTAGAGGTCGCAGATCGACCCGACGGCTTTCCAGAGGTCATTGATGGTTCTGGCTTCGGCTTTGCGCAGG